>NZ_JBIWIF010000005.1:0-324835 GCF_044764505.1 Kitasatospora sp. NPDC094019 | reverse complement strand
GGCGCGGGGGGGGGGGGGGGGGGGGGGGCCCGGCGCCCCCCCCCCGGCCCCCCGGGCCCCCCCGGGGGGGCGGCGCCCCGGGGGGCCCCCCCCGCCCCCCCGCCCCCGGGGGGGCGGGGGCCCGCCGCCGTTCCCGGACCCGGGCCGGGCACCGGCCGGGGTCCGGATCGCCCCGCTCAGCCCCCGCACCGCCCCCGCACCGCCCTTCCGGGCCGTCACGGCGCCGTCCCCGCGCCGTGTGCGAAGGTCCCAGCTCTGCAACCAAAGCGGCACCGACCTGCGCGAGCAGCTGACGGGTCGGTAGGTTGTGCTCGCCGGACCGTCGGCCGGGTGCCCGTCGTCGCACCCGCCGCCGGAGCTCGGTGGACCTCACCGCTCTCCCAGGGGGACAGAACCGCATGACCGCCGACACGCCACGGGACGCCGCCGCCTCACCCCTCCCGCCGGTCTTCCAGCCGCTGCTTCCCGACGACCCCAGAGAGGTGGGCGGCTACCGGCTGTTCGCCCGGCTCGGGGCCGGCGGCATGGGCCGGGTCTACCTCTCCTACACCCCCGGCGGCCGGCCGGTGGCGCTCAAGGTGGTCCGCCCGGAGTTCGCCGAGGACGGCGAGTTCCGCCGCCGGTTCGCCCAGGAGGTCTCCAACGCCCAGCGCATCCACGGCCTCTACACCGCCCAGGTGATCGACTCCGGCGGGCTGGACTCGGACGCGCCGTGGCTGGTCACCGCCTACGTTCCCGGGCCGTCGCTGCAGCAGGTGGTCCGCGAGAACGGCGCGCTGCCGGTGCGCACCGTGCTGCTGCTGATGGGCGGCATCGCCGAGGCGCTGCAGGCCATCCACAGCGTCGAGGTGGTCCACCGCGACCTCAAGCCGGCCAATGTGCTGGTGGCCGGCGACGGCCCGCGGGTGATCGACTTCGGTATCGCCCGGGCCGCCGACGCCACCGCGCTGACCGGCACCGGCTACCGGATCGGCTCGCCCGCCTTCATGTCCCCGGAGCAGGCCCAGGGCCGCCCGGTCACCCCCGCCACCGACGTGTTCGCGCTCGGCGCGCTGGCCGCGTACGTGGCCGCCGGCAGCGCGCCGTTCGGCGACGGCCCGGACACCGCCGTGCTCTACCGGGTGGTGCACGAGCAGCCCGATCTGGAGGCCGTGCCGGCCGACCTGCGCGAGCTGGTGCTGCGCTGCCTCGCGAAGTCCCCGGAGGACCGGCCCCGGCCGGCCGAGATCATCGAGGTCGCCCGGAACCACCCGAGCGTCGGCGGCCAGCTGCGCTTCGCCGACGACTGGCTGCCCCGGCAGGTCAACACCGAGATCACCCGCCGCTCGGACCTGCCCCGGACCCCGCCCACCCCGCTGCCGGCGGCGCCTCCGCCGCCCTCGGGGCCGCCGACCGGGCCGTCCCCGCTGACCCCGCCGCCGCCCACCGCGGCGCCCGCCACCCACGCGGCCACCGCGCCGTCCTTCGGCCCGCCGCCGCCCGGGTTCGGCCCGGTCCGGCCGGACGCCGCGCCGCCCGGCTTCGTCCCGCCGCCGCTCGGCGCGTACGGCGCCCCGCAGCCGCCCACCGAGAGCCCCACCGGACCGCTGCCCGGCACCCCGCCCACCGTCCAGCTGCGGCCGGAACCGCCGTCCTACGACACCCCGCCGCCCGGCCCGGTGGTCACCGACAGCCCGGCGCCGGCGCCCGCGAAGGCCCGCAGCAAGGGCGGTGTCTCCTGGAAGGTGCTGCTGACGGTCGCCCTGGTGATGGCGGTCGGCGGCACGGCCGGCGGGGTCGCGCTGATGGCCAAGTTCAACAAGGACGACAACCGGAACAACTCCGCGCCCCGGTCGAGCTCGGACGCGGGGAGCTCCCAGCCGGCCGCACCGCCGGCGGGCAGCGCCGCGGCGGCGGCGACCACCCCCGCGACCACCCCCTCGACGGAGCCCACCCCGTCCTCGGCCAAGTCCTCCGGCTCCTCCTCCGGGGCGGTGACCTCGGCGCCCTCCGCCACGTCCGGCCCCGGTGTGACCGCGCCGGCCCGGCCGACCGGGTACTCCCCGCTGCTGGTGCAGAAGCCGCTGTCGATCCCCGGTACCGACGCCTACTACGACTCCTACCGGATCGACCTGGACGCCGGGACGGTGGTGCCGCGCGGCAACGACCTCAAGTGGGGCCTGGGCCTGAACGCGACCGGCAGCAGCAGCAAGGCCAACTCCTTCGTCACCGCGGGCGACAACAAGTCCGACTTCGCGGTGATCACCGAGTCCACCGTGACGCCCGACCAGTGCGCCGTCGCGATCGACTCCCGGCCGGACACCGACCTCTCCTTCAACCGGGTCTCGCCGGGCCGCCTGCTCTGCGTCCGGGACCGGATCACCCGCAACATCGCCGTCGCGGTGGTCGAGGTCGCCGACGTCAGCACCGGCGCGGTGAAGCTCACCGTGAGCACCTGGCGCGCCAGCTGACCCGTCTATCCTGACGAGGTCGAATCCCCACCGGACCGGAGCGAACCGTGTACTTCACCGACCGAGGCATCGAGGAGCTGGCGAGCCGCCGCGGCGACGAGGAGGTCACCTTCGAGTGGCTGGCCGAGCGCCTGCGCGAGTTCGTCGACCTCAACCCGGACTTCGAGGTCCCGGTCGAGCGGCTGGCCACCTGGCTGGCCCGGCTCGACGACGAGGACGACGAGTGACCTGGTGAAACGCCGGTCGTGAGGGCCCGGAGGCAACCGCCTCCGGGCCCTCACGCATGCTCCCGTAGGGGCGGATCCCGGGGTCCGCTCCGGGTCCGGTCCGGGTCGGTCTCGGGGTCGGACTCCCTTGACTTCGCCGTCACGCGATATATCGTCTTTGGAAGAGGACGCGATACATCGCGAGTCACCAACGGGAGGCGGCAGAGATGAGCCAGTGGACGGTCGAAGGACCCGACAGGATCACCATCGAGGAGACGGTCCGGACGCTCCAGGTGCGGACCATCGACGGCACGGTCAACGTGGTCGCCGCCGAGGGCCCCGCCCTGCTGGAGGTCACCGCGCTCAAGGGCGAGCCGCTGCACGTCACCCTGGTCGACGGCGTCCTCACCGTCACCTACAAGGACCTCAGCAGCTGGAACGAGTTCGGCGACGTGCTCAAGTCGGTCGAGTCGGTGAAGGGCTTCTTCTCCTCCTTCAAGCGCAAGCGGACCGCCGCCGTCACCGTGACCGTCCCGGCCGGCACCGAGGTCAAGGTCGGCACCGTCTCCGCCGCGACGACGGTCTCCGGCTTCACCGAGCACGTCTCGACCCAGACCGCCAACGCCGACATCACCCTGGTCGGCCTGGCCGGGCGGACCGACGCCAGTACCGTCACCGGCGACGTCGACGCCCAGTCGGTGGCCGGGCAGCTGCGGCTGAACACCGTCTCCGGCCGGCTCACCGTGCTCGCCGGCACCGCCGAGAAGGTGAGCGCCAACGCCGTCACCGGCGCGGTCACCCTGGACCTCGCGGCCGCCACCCCGGCGCAGGTCAAGGTCAACACGGTCAGCGGCGCCGTCGGCGTCCGGCTGCCCCGGCTGACCGACACCAAGGTCGAAGCCGGCACCACCAGCGGCGACCTCTCCTCCGGCTTCGAGGAGCTCACCGTGGCCGGCGCCTGGGGCACCAAGCGCCTCTCCGGCCAGCTCGGCGACGGCAGCGGCAGCCTCTCGGTCACCACCGTCTCCGGCGCGGTCACCGTCCTCCAGCGGCCCGAGGCCGAGGACGACACCAAGGCCGCCCGTGAGCTGCCCGCCCCCGAGGCCCCCGGCACCGGCCCCGACCTCACCAAGGAGGTCTGACATGACCCCCGTCTTCGGCCACGGCCGGCTCCGGCTCTACCTGCTCAAGCTGCTCGACGAGGCCCCGCGCCACGGCTACGAGGTCATCCGGCTGCTGGAGGAGCGCTTCCAGGGCCTGTACGCGCCCTCGGCCGGCACCGTCTACCCCCGGCTCGCCAAGCTGGAGCAGGAGGGACTGGTCGCCCACAGCACCGAGGGCGGCCGCAAGGTCTACCGGCTCACCGACGCGGGGCGCGCCGAACTCGCGACCCGGCAGGGCGAGCTGGACGAGCTGGAGCTGGAGATCCACGACTCGGTGACCCAGCTCGCCGGGGCGATCCGCGAGGACGTCCGGGACAGCGCCCAGGACTTGCGCGAGCAGCTCTGGGGCGCGGCGGCCGAACAGGCGCGGCGCGGCACCCCGGACTCCGGCGAGCAGGGCGAGGGCCAGGAGAACGCCGGGAACCCGTGGGCCGGCCCGTGGGGCGACCAGGCCGCCTGGCAGCGCGCCAAGGAGGAGTTCGCCGCCTTCAAGCGGCAGGCCAAGGAGCAGGCGAAGCGCGCCAAGGAGCAGGAGAAGGCCGCCAAGGCCAAGGCGAAGGCCGCCGAGGAGGAGGCCCGCCGGCTGCGCGAGCAGTCCCGGGCGGCCCGGACCGCGGCCCAGCAGGAGGCGCTGCGGATCAAGCGCCGGGTGGAGCAGCAGGTCCGCGAGCACGCGGCGCGCGGCGACTGGCCGACCGGGCTGGCCGAAGGGCTCTCCGAGCTGACCAAGGGCCTGGCCGGGCTGGCCGACGCGGCCCGCTGGGGCCAGCCCGGGGAGACGAAGGAGGACCCGGGCGCCGAGCGGGTCACCGTCACCCGGATCGACCTGGACAAGGACGGGCCGGCCGACGCGGTCGCGGCCGAGCTGCCCGGGTGGGCCGCCGTCGACCCGGCCGGCGAACCGGCCCGGGAGCTGGAGCGGCTGCTCGACCGCTTCCGCGACCAGGTCCGCGACGCGGCCAGGGACGGCGGGGTGAGCCCCGCCCGGCTGGCCGAGGCCCGCGCCGTCCTCGGCACCGCCGGGGAGCGGCTGAAGCGCCTGCTGGGCTGAGCCCCGGCGCCGGCTCCCGGCCCCGGAACCCCGCCCGCGAACCCCACCGCCCGGCTCCCCGCACAGGGAGCCGGGCTCGGGCGCGTCACGGGTTCACGGGGTACACGCGTTCACCGGGTCACGGCGTCAGGACGAGCTTGCCGAAGACCTCGCCCTTGGCCAGCCGGGCGAGCGCCTCCGGCGCCGCCTCCAGCGGCAGCACCGAGTCGATCACCGGCCGGATCCCGGTGGTGGCGCAGAACGACAGCAGCCCGGCCAGCTCCTCCTTGGTCCCCATGGTCGAGCCGACCACCCGCAGCTCCAGGAAGAAGATCCGGTTCAGTTCGGCCGCCGCCGGGCTGGGGCCCGAGGTGGCCCCGGAGATGACGATCGTGCCGCCCGGGCGCAGCGCCTTCACCGAGTGCGACCAGGTCGCGGCGCCGACCGTCTCCATCACCGCGTCCACCCGCTCGGGCAGCCTGGCCCCGCTCGGGAACGCCGCGTCGGCGCCGAGCTCCTCCACCGCCCGGGCCCGCTTCGCCTCGTCCCGGCCGGTGACCCAGACCCGCAGGCCGGCCGCCTTGGCGAGCACCACCAGCGCGGTCGACACCCCGCCGCCGGCGCCCTGCACCAGCACCGTGTCGCCGGGCTTCACCCCGGCATTGGTGAAGAGCATCCGATAGGCCGTCAGCCAGGCCGTGGGCAGGCAGGCGGCCTCCTCGAAGGAGAGCCCGGCGGGCTTGGGCAGCAGGTTCCAGGTCGGGACGGCCACCTGCCGGGCGAAGGTGCCCTGGTAGCGCTCGGTCAGGATCGAGCGCGGCTCGTCCGGACCGACCCCGTGCCCGGTCTGGCCGATCACGGAGTGCAGGACCACCTCGTTGCCGTGCTCGTCGACGCCGGCGGCGTCGCAGCCGAGGATCATCGGGAGCTTCCCGGCGGGCAGCCCGACCCCGCGCAGCGACCAGAGGTCGTGGTGGTTCAGGCTGGCGGCCCGGACCGTGACCACGCTCCAGCCCGGCCGGGCCACGGGTTCGGGGCGTTCGCCCAACTCCAGCCCGCTCAGCGGGTCGTCGGCGTCGATTCGTGCGGCGTAGGCAGCAAACATGCACCGGACGATAGCCAGAACGCCCCCGGGCCCGGAACAACGCGTGAGTGTGACGCGTGTCCCGGGCCCGGGCGGGGTTGCTCGTTCCCTCGGACCGGCCGGGGGTCCGTCAGGTCAGCGGCGGGCGACGCCCTCGGCGCGGGCGGCCTCGGCGACGGCCTTGGTGACGGCCGGGGCGACCCGCTCGTCGAACGGCGAGGGGATGACCTTCTGCGGCGTCAGCTCGTCGGCCACCACGCCGGCCAGCGCCTTGGCGGCGGCCAGCTTCATGCCCTCGGTGATCCGGGTGGCCCGGACCTGCAGCGCGCCGGCGAAGATGCCCGGGAACGCCAGCACGTTGTTGATCTGGTTCGGGAAGTCGCTGCGCCCGGTGGCCACCACGGCGGCGTACTTGTGCGCGACCTCGGGGTGGATCTCCGGATTGGGGTTGGCCATGGCGAAGACGAACGCGCCCTCGGCCATGGTCGCGACGACCTCCTCCGGCACGGTGCCGCCGGAGACGCCGATGAAGACGTCGGCGCCGGCCATCGCGTCGGCCAGGGTCCCCTTGCGGCCGGTCCGGTTGGTCAGCCCGGCGATCTCCGCCTTGACGTCGGTCAGGTCCTCGCGGCCCTGGTGCACCACGCCCTTGCGGTCGCACACGGCCACGTCGCCGATGCCGGCCGCCAGCAGCATCTTGGCGATGGCGATGCCGGCCGCGCCGGCGCCGGAGATGACGGCGCGCAGCGAGCCGATCTCGCGGCCGGTCACCTTGGCCGCGTTCCAGAGCGCGGCGGTGGTGACGATCGCGGTGCCGTGCTGGTCGTCGTGGAAGATCGGGATGTCCAGGGCCTCCTGGAGCCGGCGCTCGATCTCGAAGCAGCGCGGGGCGGAGATGTCCTCCAGGTTGACGCCGCCGAAGGACGGGGCCAGCCGGACCACGGTCTCGACGATCTCGTCGACGTCGGTGCAGGCGAGCGCGATCGGCACCGCGTCCACGCCGCCGAACTGCTTGAACAGGATCGCCTTGCCCTCCATGACGGGCAGCGACGCCTCGGGGCCGATGTCGCCGAGACCGAGCACGGCGGTGCCGTCGGTGACCACGGCCACCGTGTTGGCCTTCCAGGTGTAGTCGTTCACGAGCTCGGGCTGCTCGGCGATGGCCGTGCAGACCCGGGCGACACCGGGGGTGTAGGCGAGGGACAGGTCGTCCGCGTCGCGCACCGGGACGGTCGCCCGGATCTCCATCTTGCCGCCGCGGTGGAGCGCGAACACGGCGTCGACCGGATCGTCGGTGTCCTGAGTACTGCTGTGGATGATCTCCGCTGCCACGATGACCTCTTCGTCATTGATCGAGCGAGGACACGCGGCCGACGGGGCGGACGACCCGGCCGGTTCCCGGCATCCGGTGACCGGCGGCCGGTCAGCGGAACCCGGAAACGCCGAAGCGCCCCCGGGGGAAGGCTGGGTCGGGGCGCCGCCGTCGGACGAGCGCCTCGAAATGAGGGTTTATGGAGTTGTCCGCGTGTGGTCCGCGCTGTGCTTCCGGGCCGAGCGTAGGTCGGACGAGGGCATCGCACCCATGCCTTTTCGTCCAAGTCACATGGTTGTCATGCGCCTCACGGCCACCTGTGGGCACCAGGAACCATGAGAACCGGACCCCGGCCGCGGCAAGGACGCACACGTACGCACACCCGCGGGGGTGAACACGGACACGGTGTGGAGGCCGGTGCCGCCGGATACGGAGTCGACGTTCTGGACTTCCGTTCCTGTGCACCCCGGGCCTGTTGCGGCCCGGCGGTCCGGTTCGAGCGTCGGGGGTCACCCGGTACCGAATTCTGACACACCCGCCCACGGACGCGGCAGGTCGGGATGGGAGGATCCGTTGTTCCGCCATCTCGCGTCCACCTCCGGGATGCCGCGGCGCCTCCCCCTCCCTCCCTCAGGAGCAACCGATGCACCACCGTGCCCAGTCCCGCCGCCGGGCCACCGCCGCACTCGCCCTCGCCACCACCGGAACGCTGCTGCTGACCGGCTGCGGCGGGGACAAGGCGGTCGCCGAGGACCCGCTCCAGCAGCTCCGGGCGAAGATCCCGGGCGCCCAGCAGTCGGGCAAGGTGCTGCGGATAGGGATGGACGTCAACTACCCGCCGGTGGAGTTCCGGGGCGCCGACGGCAAGCCCGACGGACTGGACCCGGACATCGCCGCCGCCCTCGGCCGGATCCTGGACCTGCGGATCGAGTACGTCGACACCCCCTTCGACAAGCTCGTGCCGAATCTCCACCACAAGCAGTACGACGTCGCGATGTCTGCGCTCAGCGACATCCGCCAGCGCCGGGACGGCGTGGACGAGGCCGGCAAGCCGACCGGCCTCGCCGTGGACTTCGTCGACTACTTCATCGCCGGCACCTCGATCGTGGTGCCGAAGGGCAACCCCAAGGGCATCCACGGCCTGGACGACCTCTGCGGCCGGACTGTCGCGGTGCAGAACGGCACCACCCAGGACGAGATCGTCGCCCGCCAGGTGGCCGCCTGCACCCGCGCCAACAAGCCGCTGGCCGTCCACAAGTTCGACAGCGACGCCAAGGCCCTGGCCGAGGTCGCCGCCGGCACGGCGCAGGCGGGCCTGAACGACTTCCCGGTGGCCGCCTACGCGGCGAAGAACACCGACGGCGGCAACCGCTTCGAGGTGACCGGTTCGCAGTCCCGCTCCAACCCGTACGGGATCGCGCTGCGCAAGGAGGACAGCGAGCTGCGCGACGTCCTGGCCAGGGCGATCGACCAGCTGATCCGCAGCGGCGAGTACGACAGGATCCTCGCCAAGTGGAACGTCACCGCCGGCGCGGCCCAGAACGCGGTGGTCAACGGAGGCATCTGAGCCGGGTCCCGACGGAGGTTCGGACCGCCGCGGAGCGGGCGCACGATCGGGCGAGTGCGCGGCCGGGCCTCCGGGCGGACCGCAGGGAGATCTGCATACTTATACGCAGGGTGACAGGGACACGGTATTCGTCCGAATAGCGGACAGTGCGGCCCCCCGTTATCCGATTTTGATCTGAATGAGGGCCACCCGAGCGTCATCAGATGGCAGGATTCCCCCCATCTCGGATCGAGCCGGCCACTGGTCGAGGCGGTTCGGTCAACGCCCACCTCGGCGGACGGTGGCGGAGAGCAGTACCCGGTACCACCCTGCGTGTTCTCCCTGCCCGGCCGTACAGCGCCGTACGGCCTGCTGCTCCGGCGTACCGCTCCCTCGCGGCGCGCCCGTCCGACCTCTCCCTCAGGAGGAGATCCCCCATGATCGCCCGTACCCAGCGCACCCGCCTCCTCGCCTCAGCGGCGGTGCTCGCGTCCGCGTCGCTCGTGCTGACCGCCTGCGGCAGCAGCAAGTCCTCCTCCAGCGGCGGGAGCAGCGCGGCCAACCCCGGCGCCAGCGTCGCCGCCGTGTCCGCCGACCCCGCGCTCGCCGGGCTCGTCCCCGCCGACATCAAGTCCTCCGGCAAGCTGATCGTCGCCGCCGACGCCTCCTACGCGCCCAACGAGTTCAAGGACGACAAGGGCAACATCGTCGGCCTCGACGTCGACCTGGCCGGCGCGATCGCCAAGAAGCTCGGCCTCAACGCCGATGTGCAGAACGCCGACTTCACCTCGATCATCCCGGGCATCACGGCGAAGAAGTACCAGCTCGGCATGAGCTCCTTCACCGACACCAAGGAGCGCGAGCAGACCGTCGACATGGTCAGCTACTTCACCGCGGGCAGCGCCATCGCGGTGAAGAAGGGCAACCCGGACAAGATCGACCCCAAGGACCTCTGCGGCAAGAAGGTCGCCGTCCAGACCGGCACCACGCAGGCCCAGGAGATCACCGACGTCCGCAACCCGGAGTGCACCAAGGCCGGCAAGCCGACGATCCCCAACGACGGCGACAAGTTCACCCTCCAGACGGACGTGACCACCGCGCTGGTCTCCGGCCGCGACCAGGTGATGATGGCCGACTCCCCGGTCGTCGACTACGCGATCAAGCAGACCAACGGCCAGCTGGAGAAGCTCGGCGACACCTACGACAGCGCACCCTACGGCGTCGTCGTCGACAAGGGCTCCCCGCTGGCCCAGGCCGTCCAGGGCGCCGTCCAGTCGCTGATCGCCGACGGCACCTACAAGCAGATCCTGGCGAAGTGGGGCGTCGAGGCCGGCGCGATCGACAAGTCCGAGATCAACGCCGCCAAGAGCTGATCCTCCGCACCACCACACTCCCTGAGGCCCCAAGGTGAAATCTTCCGAGCAGGGGGCGGTGAAATCGGGACGGCCTGAGACCATCAAGGCCGTCCCGGTGCGCCACCCCGGACGCTGGGCCGGAGCAGTAGTCATCGTCGTCCTGGCGGCGATGCTGCTCCACGCCCTGATCTTCAACCCCGCGTTCCAGTGGGACGTCGTCAGAGACACGCTCACCAACGAGCAGATCATCCACGGCATCGGCGTGACGCTGGAGCTGACCGCGCTGTCCATGCTGATGGGCGTGGTCGGCGGTGTGCTCCTCGCGATCATGCGGCTCTCGCCGAACCCGCTGCTGTCGGGCACCGCCTGGTTCTACATCTGGATCTTCCGCGGCACCCCCGTACTGGTGCAGCTGGTGTTCTGGAACTTCCTGGGCGCCCTGTGGCCGAGGCTCTCGATCGGCATCCCGTTCGGAACCGAGTTCTGGTCCGAGTCGACCAACACCCTGATCCCGACCTTCACCGCCGCGCTGCTGGGCCTCGGTCTCAACGAGGCCGCGTACATGGCGGAGATCGTGCGCGGCGGCATCCAGTCCGTGGACGAGGGACAGAGCGAGGCCGCCCACGCGCTGGGCATGAGCCGCGCGGCCACGCTGCGCCGGATCGTGCTCCCGCAGGCGATGCGGGTGATCATCCCGCCGACCGGCAACGAGACCATCTCGATGCTGAAGACCACCTCGCTGGTCCAGGTCATCTCGCTGGCCGAGCTGTTCACCGCCGGTCACGACATCTACTCGCGGACCTTCCAGACCATCCCGGTCCTGGTCGCGGTCAGCATCTACTACCTGCTCATGACCTCGATCCTCACCGTGGGGCAGTACTACATCGAGCGGCACTACGCTCGTGGTGCGAACCGGACCCTGCCGCCCACGCCGATCCAGCGGCTGCGGCTGCTCTTCGGCGGCAGGCCCACCCCGAAGGCCAAGAACGACGTGGTCCCCGGACTCGAGGGAGGCGGTCACGTATGACCGACCTGACCAAGACCCCCGCCGACGCCCCCATCGGCGGGCCGATGGTGAAGTCCGAGGGCGTCCGTAAGTCGTACGGCCTGGTCGAGGTGCTCAAGGGCATCGACCTGGAGGTCAAGCAGAGCGAGGTGTTCTGCCTGGTCGGCCCGTCCGGCTCCGGCAAGTCCACCTTCCTGCGCTGCATCAACCACCTGGAGAAGATCAACGGCGGCCGCCTCTGGGTGGACGGCGAGATGGTCGGCTACCGGCAGCGGGGCGACAAGCTCCACGAGCTGAAGGACCGCGAGGTCGCGCTCAAGCGGCGGGACATCGGCATGGTGTTCCAGCGCTTCAACCTCTTCCCGCACATGACCGCGGTGGAGAACGTGATGGAGGCGCCGGTCCAGGTCAAGCGCGAGTCCAGGTCCGAGGCCAGGGAGCGCGCCATGGCCCTGCTGGAGCGGGTCGGCCTGTCCGACAAGAGCGGGAACTACCCCTCCCAGCTCTCCGGCGGCCAGCAGCAGCGGGTGGCGATCGCCCGGGCGCTCGCGATGAAGCCCAAGCTGATGCTCTTCGACGAGCCGACCTCGGCGCTCGACCCCGAGCTGGTCGGCGAGGTCCTCGACGTCATGCGCGGGCTCGCCGAGGAGGGCATGACCATGATCGTGGTGACCCACGAGATGGGCTTCGCCCGCGAGGTCGGCGACGCGCTGGTGTTCATGGACGGTGGTGTGGTGGTCGAGTCCGGCACCCCCCGCGACGTCCTCAGCAACCCGCAGCACGAGCGCACCCGCGCCTTCCTCTCCAAGGTGCTCTGAGCGCGACCCTCGGCGGCGCCCGGCAGGTCGGTCCTGCCGGGCGCCGCCGCTTTTCCCGCTTTCGCCCCACGGGTAATAGGCTGGAGGCAATCAGCCCGTTACCGCTTTCTGGAAGGACCACCGTGGAGCTCGCCTCGTACGCCGATCTGGCCGTCCGGCTGGTGAACACCGAGGAACCCGGGCGCGGCACCGACTCGCTGACCTCGGTGGACGCGGTGCGCGCCCTGTTCTCGGACTCCTCCCGGGCCCGTGACCTCGCCGACGAATCCGACCTGCCCCGGCTGCGGGCCGTCCGTACCCGGCTGCGCGGGGTCTTCGAGGCCGCCGCCGAGGACGAGGAGGTGCGCAGCGTCGACCTGCTGAACAGCCTGCTGATGGAGTTCCCGGTCAGCCCGCTGGTCTCCGGGCACGACTACCTCGACGAGGCCGGCCGACCGCGCTGGCACCTGCACCTCGCCGACAACTCGCCGACCGCCACCGCGCACTACAGCGCCGTCGCCTGCATGGGTCTGGCCGTCCACCTGACCGAGCTGGGCGCCGACCGGCTCGGGATCTGCCAGGCCGCGCCCTGCCGCAACGCCTATCTGGACACCTCGACCAACCGGTCCCGCCGCTACTGCTCGGACCGCTGCGCCACCCGCGCCAATGTCGCCGCCTACCGGGCCCGCAAGCGCCTGGAGGCCCAGGAGGCCGCGGCCGCCGGGCGCTAGGTCCGGCCCCGGCCTTTCGGCCCCCCGGCTCAGCGGACCGGGAGTTCCTCCGGCCGGATCCAGACGCCGAGGCGGCGGGCGAGCCCGGGCACCCGCGCCAGCGGGGCGGCCAGCAGCAGCCGCTCCAGCCGCCGTCCGGGCGCCAGCCAGGCCGGGCGCGGGCGCAGCCGCAGCAGTACCCGGCCGAGCACCAGCTCGTCCGGCACCGCTCCGTAGCTGCGGCTGTCGCTGTCCACCGGCCGGTTGTCGGAGAGCAGCCACCAGCCCTTGGGACGACGGCCGTCGGCCCGCTTGACCACCAGCAGGTTCTGCTGGAACGGGTGACGGAACACCACCACCGCGCCGGGCCGGATCCGGGCGCCGTAGCGGACCAGCAGCTGGTCCCCGTCGCGCAGGGTCGGCACCATCGAGTCCCCCGCCACGTCGATCAGCCCGAACGGCGCGCCGCCGCCCGGCGGACCGTCCTCCGGTTCCGCGCTCCGTGCCACGGCTCCTCCTCCCGGCTCGCGTCCCGCCGTGTCCCGCGTCCTGCTGTCGAGCTGTCGAGCTGTCGAGCACCAGTCTGCCGCACCGGCCGCCGTCGGCCGATGTCCGGATTGATCCGGTTCCGGCTCCGTCTTTTGCCCCAGTCACGCCGCCCGACCGGGAAAGCGGACGGTCCGGCAGGTAATCTCGGGCGCGGGAAGACGATCTAAGGAAGGACTCCCATGTTCTCTCGTCTGTTTGCACCTCGCGCCACCGCCCACGCCCACTGCGACCTGCCCTGCGGTGTCTACGACCCGGCCCAGGCCCGGATCGAGGCCGAGTCGGTCAAGGCCACTCAGGAGAAGTACCAGGCCAACGAGGACGCGCACTTCCGCGCCCGCGCGGTCATCATCAAGGAGCAGCGCGCCGAGGCGGTCAAGCACCACATCTCGGTGCTGTGGAGCGACTACTTCAAGGCCCCGCACTTCGAGAAGTACCCGCAGCTGCACCAGCTCGTCAACGACACCCTGAAGGCCGCCTCGGCCGCCAAGGCGTCCACCGACCCGGCCACCGGCCAGGCGCTGCTCGACCTCATCGCCGAGGTCGACAAGATCTTCTGGGAGACCAAGCAGGGCTGATCCCCCGCCCGGTCGCCTTTCGGCCGCCCCCGTCCGGATCCGGACGGGGGCGGTCGCGCGTTCGGATCCGGACGGGCACGACCGTTCGACCGGTAAGGGTCGTAGGCCGTCAGCGCTTGTTATGCTGCCAGGGCGTCCCACGGGGGAAGCCGGTGCGAATCCGGCGCTGACCCGCAACGGTAAACGGCCCCCTCGGCCGTGAGCCCGATCGCCCGGGGACGCCGACCTCCCGACAACTCGCCGCGGACTGCGAGGGGATGGCGCCCCGGCACACCCCCGCCCGGCCGCGCCGCCCCTCGCCGTACCCGGCCCGAGGCAAGGCGTGCCACCAGTGAGCAGCAGCACCGCGGCCGCACCGGCCACCGCCGCGGCCCCACCGGGCCCCCGCCGGGCTCCCGCCCTCCCGCTCGCCGTCGGACTCGCCGCGGCCCTGCTCGGCTCGCTGGTCTGCGCCGTCGCGGTGGGCTCCGCCGGCCTCGGCTGGGGCCAGGTCCTGCGGCTGCTGGGCGCCGGACTGACGGGCGGTCGACTGGAGGCCGACGAGGCCGCCGCGTACGCCATCGTCTGGGAGATCAGGCTGCCGCGCGCCGTCCTGGCCGCCGTCGTCGGGGCCGGGCTCGCCGCCACCGGCGTCGCCGTCCAGGCGATGGTCCGCAACGCGCTGGCCGACCCCTTCGTGCTCGGCATCTCCTCCGGGGCCTCGGTCGGCGCCAACGCCGTGCTGATGTTCGGCGCCTTCGCCTCGCTCGGCGTCTGGGCGCTCTCCGCCTCCGCCTTCGTCTCGGCCCTGCTGGCCATGGTGCTGGTCTATCTGACGGCCCGGACCGCCCACGGGCTCACCCCGCTGCGGCTGGTGCTCACCGGCACCGCGATGTCCTACGGATTCTCCGCGGTGACCGCGCTGATGGTCTTCGCCGCGGCCCGCGGCGAGGCCGCCCGCTCGGCCATGATGTGGCTGCTCGGCAGCCTCGGCGGGGCCACCTGGGGCTCGGTGCCGATCGCCGCCGTCACCGTGCTGGCCGGCCTGGCGTACCTGGCCCGCTCCGCCGGACAACTGGACGCGCTGGCGATGGGCGACGAGACCGCCGCCTCGCTCGGTATGGACCCGGACCGGCTGCGGCGCGCGCTGTTCGTGGTGACCGCGGCCGTCACCGGCACCGTGGTCGCGGTCAGCGGGGCGATCGGCTTCGTCGGCCTGATGGTCCCGCACCTGGCCCGGATGCTGGTCGGCGCCGGGCACCGACGGCTGCTGCTGGTCGCGCCGCTCGCCGGGGCCCTGCTGCTGGTCTGGGTGGACATCGTCTCGCGCACCCTGCTGGCTCCCGCCGAACTGCCGGTCGGCGTGGTCACCGCGGCCGTCGGGGTGCCCTGCTTCCTGCTGCTGATGCGCCGTCGCGGCTACTCCTTCGGGGGCGGCCGGTGAGCGCCGCCGACACCGGGGCCCTGGACCTCGCGGTCGACCGGGTCTCGGTCGACCTGGCCGGCGTCCGGCTGGTCCACGAGGTCACCCTGACCGCCGCCGCCGGCCAGGTGGTCGGCCTGGTCGGCCCGAACGGCAGCGGCAAGTCCACCCTGCTGCGCTGCGTCTACCGGGCGCTGCGGCCCGCCGCCGGAGCCGTCCTGCTGGGCGGCGAGGAGGTCCACCGGCTCGCCCCGCGCGAGGCCGCCCGACGGGTGGCGGCGCTGCCGCAGGAACACACCGCCGAGTTCGACTTCACCGTCGCCGAGGTGGTCGGCATGGGCCGGCTGCCGCACCGGCGCGGCGCCCTGGCCGGCCCGTCCGCGGCCGACGAGGAGCACTGCGCCACCGCGCTGGGCCGGGTCGGCGCCGGGCACCTGGCCGGCCGGGGCTTCCTGAGCCTCTCCGGGGGCGAGAAGCAGCGGGTGCTGATCGCCCGCGCGCTGGTCCAGCAGCCCCGGGTGCTGGTGCTCGACGAACCCACCAACCACCTGGACATCACCCATCAGTTGGAGGTGCTGGCGCTGGTCCGGGAGGCCGGGCCGACGGTGCTCACCGCACTGCACGACCTCAATCTGGCCGCCGGGCACTGCGATCTGCTGTACGTGGTCGCGCAGGGGCGGATCGTCGCCTCCGGACCGCCCGCCGAGGTGCTCGAACCGGAGCTGCTGGCCGAGGTGTTCAAGGTCCGCGCGACACCGGTCCGGCACCCGGTCACCGGCGCCGTCCAGCTGCTGTTCGACCGCCTGCCCTGAGCGGCCCCGCCCGCTCCCCGTACGACCCGCCAACCACCGCCCCGAGGACCCACCATGCGCACCAAGGCCGTTGCCGCCGCCGCCCTGCTCGCCCTCGCCCTGACCGGCTGCGGCGCCGAGATCGCCCCGCGCGGCGACGCCGCCGCCTCCGCCCACTACCCGGTGACCGTCGAGAACTGCGGAGCCAAGGTCACCTTCGACCGCAAGCCCGCCCGGGTGGTGACGAACGACGTCGGCATCACCGAGCTGATGTTCGCGCTCGGCCTGGAGGACCGGATGGCCGGCTACGTGATGCCGGACGACAAGGGCCAGGTCGACAAGGTCGCCTGGAAGGACGCCTACCAGCGCGCGCCGTGGCTCTCCAAGCAGCAGATCACCAAGGAGATCGCCCTGGAGGCCAGGGCCGACCTGGTGTTCGCGGGCTGGAACTACGGCTTCGACGACAGCCGGGGCGTCACCCCGCAGGCCCTGGCCGGCGTCGGCATCGGCTCCTACGTGCTCACCGAGTCCTGCCGCAGCGGCAAGGGCACCGAGCGCGGGGTGATGTCCCCGCTGCACGCGCTGTACACGGACCTCACCAACCTGGGCGACATCTTCGACGTCCGGGACCGGGCGGACCGGCTGGTGGCCGGCTTCAAGGCGGAGATCGCGGCCGTCCCCGAGCCCGCGTACCGCCCGGGCGTCTTCCTGTACGACAGCGGCGAGGACAAGCCCTTCACCTCCGGCCGGTTCGCCGCCCCGGAGGAGATCATCACCAAGGCCGGCGGGCGGAACGTGACCGGCGACCTCGCCGACTCCTGGACCACCGTTGGCTGGGAGACCGTGGTCGAGCGCGACCCCGAGGTGATCGTGATCAACAACTACGGCACCCCCGACGCCGAGGCGAAGCGGCAGTTCCTGAAGTCCTTCCCGCCGCTGGCCGGCGTCTCGGCCGTCCGCAACGACCGGATCTTCGTCCTGGACTACGTCGATCTGGTCGAGAGCCCCCGCAACCCGGCCGCGGTCACCGCGCTGGCGGCCTACCTGCGGACCGTCCCGGCCCGCTGAGACGCCGGCCGTCCCGGGCCTCCGCCCGGTCCGGGACGGGAACGGGGCGGCCCCAGTAGGCTCGGAGTCATGATCCGCGCCGCAGTCCCCACCGACATCCCCGTGGTCCACCGCATGATCCACGAACTGGCCGAGTACGAGAAGGCTCCGGACGAGGCGGTCGCCACCGAGGAGCAGCTGCGGGCCGCCCTGTTCGGCGAGCGGCCGGCCGTGTTCGGCCTGATCGCCGAGGACGACACCACCGGCGAACCGGTCGGCTTCGCGCTCTGGTTCCTCAACTTCTCGACCTGGCGCGGCAGCCACGGGATCTACCTGGAGGACCTGTACGTCAGCCCGACCGCCCGCGGCGGCGGCCACGGCAAGGCCCTGCTGCTGGAACTGGCCCGGATCGCCGTCGAGCGCGGTTACGCCCGGGTCGAGTGGTCGGTGCTGGACTGGAACCGGCCCTCGATCGACTTCTACGAGGCACTCGGCGCGGTCCCGATGAACGGGTGGACCGTCTACCGCCTGACCGACGAGGCGCTGACCGCCGCCGGCACCCGCTGAACCGGGCCCGCGCGCGGGGTGCGGAGGGCGTGCGCGGAGGGCGCGCACCGGCCCCGTCGGACCACTGCCACCCTGCGTCGCGATGGCTTACCATGAGTGACTCCCGCTCCGGGGCAGGAACGCGGTAACGTCTCGGACGGACGGCGGCGTCCGGACGACCCCCGAGGGGTATGACCGGTACGTACCGCACCACCCCTCTGGACAGTTGGGGCGAAGCAGTTGAGCCAAGCAACAGACAGTGCCGCGGCCACCGGCCCGGAAGCACAGCGCGTCACCCAGGAGGTGAGGGTGTCCCAGATCGACGGCGAGCCCGGAGTGCAGGACTTCGTGGAGGTCCGGCTGCCCGCGGCCGGCGCCTACCTCTCGGTCCTGCGTACAGCCACGGCGGGCCTCGCGGCCCGGCTGGACTTCACCCTGGACGAGATCGAGGACCTGCGGATCGCGGTCGACGAGGCATGCGCCATCCTCCTCCAGCAGGCCGTCCCCGGCTCGGTCCTCTCCTGCGAGTTCCGCCTGGTCGGCGACTCCCTGAAGGTGATCGTCTCGGCACCCACCACCGACGGCCGGGCGCCCGAACGCGACACCTTCGCCTGGACCGTGCTCTCCGCACTGGCCGGCGAGGTCGAGTCCACGGTCGCCGAGGACAAGACGGTGTCGATCAGCCTGCACAAGAAGCGCGGCGGCTCCACCGCCCATTAGGTCCGCCGCGGCAGCGCGGCAGCAGCAACCGACAAGGGCCGTCCGCCCGGCAACACCGGGCCGGACGGACGGCTCCCGGTACCGCCCCCACCCGGCGGTACGACCATCGAGACGAACCGGGACCGGCGGTCCCGGTGCTCCCGGAACGGAACGGGGGAATGGCCGTGAGTGATCTGGACCGTACCGGCCTCGCGACGGCGGGCCCTGCCGTACCGACCCAGGCGAGCGTCCCCGGCCTCGCCGCCAACGACGAAGCGCACCCGAAGGACGCCCACCGGATGAGCCAGCCGACCGAGCCGACGCCCGAGTCGTCGCCCGATCAGTCGCCCACGCCCGTGCCGTCGGCCGCGGACCTCCCGCCGGCCGACCGCCCGGACGCGGGTCCGGACAGCGACGGCCCGGAGGACGGGGCCGCCGTCGAGGCGGCCCGGGCGCTGCGCGCCGCGCTACCCGCCCAGGGTCCGCAGCGCAGCGGTGCCCCGGACCGCGAGGCGGCCCGGGCCCTGTTCGTCCGGCTGTCCGCGCTGCCCGACGGCTCCCCGGAGCGCGTCGAGCTGCGCAACCAGCTGGTGCGGATGCACATCCCGCTGGTCGAGCACCTGGCCCGGCGGTTCCGCAACCGGGGCGAGCCGCTGGACGACCTCACCCAGGTCGCCACCATCGGACTGATCAAGTCGGTGGACCGCTTCGACCACGAGCGCGGGGTCGAGTTCTCCACCTACGCGACGCCGACCATCGTGGGCGAGATCAAGCGGCACTTCCGCGACAAGGGCTGGGCGGTCCGGGTGCCGCGCCGGCTCCAGGAACTGCGGCTGTCGCTCACCACGGCGACCAGCGAGCTCTCCCAGCGGCACGGCCGCTCCCCCACGGTGCACGAACTGGCCGAGCACCTCGGGATCTCCGAGGAGGACGTGCTGGAGGGGCTGGAGTCCGCCAACGCGTACTCCACGCTGTCCCTGGACGTGCCGGACAACGACGACGAGTCGCCGGCCGTCGCGGACACCCTGGGCGCCACCGACGAGGCCCTGGAGGGCGTCGAGTACCGCGAGTCGCTCAAGCCGCTGCTCGCCCAACTGCCGCCCCGGGAGCAGAAGATCCTGGTCCTGCGGTTCTTCCGGAACATGACGCAGTCCCAGATCGCCGCCGAGGTCGGCATTTCCCAGATGCACGTCTCGCGGCTGCTGGCCCGGACGCTCGCGCAGCTGCGGGAGAAGCTGCTGGTCGAGGAGTAGGACCGGGAAAGCACGACCGACGGCCGCCGGGAGGCGGCCGTCGGTCGTGCGGCACCGGAAGCGGCGGCGGTCCTCCGCGCTCAGCCCTCGTGCGGAGCGTAGAGGGCCGCCGTCGACTTCGGGCTGAGCAGCGCGCCGATGCCGACCAGGCCGAGCAGGCCGACACCCGCCCCGACGGCGGTCATCGCGCCGCCGCTCTGCCACATGTAGTAGGCCACCGGCAGGCAGATCGAGTTGGTCAGCACGGCCGGGCTGCGGCCCCAGCGGCGGCCCTGGAGCAGCGCCCGGGCGGCGAGCAGCGGCAGCACGCCGAGCAGCACGATCACCAGGCCGCCGAACTCGTTCAGGGCGAGCTGCTTGGACTGGCCGGACAGCGCGGCGACCATGTCCCAGACGCCGACGACGGCGAGCGCGGCACCCGCGACGGCCGTGATGGCGGCGCCCAGGGTGAGGGCGGTGGGACGGCCGGCACCGGGCGCGGGTACGGGTGCGGAGGATTCTGCGGTCACTCCAGCAGGGTAGCCGCCGGGAGGTCCGTACCGACCCGTAGGCTGAGCACATGCGCGCTCTCCTGGTCGTCAACCCGAAAGCGACCACCACCAGCGGCCGCACCAGGGACGTCCTGATCCACGCCCTGCGCAGCGACCTCAAGCTGGAGGTGGCGCAGACCCAGTACCGGGGCCACGCGCGCGACCTGGCCCGCGAGGCGGTGGAGGACGGCGCGGTCGACCTGGTGGTGGCCCTGGGCGGCGACGGCACCGTCAACGAGGCGGTCAACGGCCTGCTCTCGCACGGCCCGGGTGAGAAGGTCCCCCGGCTGGCCGTGGTCCCGGGCGGTTCGACCAATGTGTTCGCCCGCGCGCTGGGACTGCCGAACGACCCGGTGGAGGCGACCGGCGCGCTGCTGAACGCCCTGGAGGGCCGGCGGGAGCGACCGATCGGTCTGGGCAAGGCGATGACCGAGGGACTGCCGGACCGCTGGTTCACCTTCACGGCCGGTCTCGGCTTCGACGCCGGCGTGGTCGGCCGGGTCGAGGAACAGCGCCGGGCGGGGCGCAAGTCCACCCACGCGCTCTATGTCACGCAGGCGCTCCGCCACTTCGTCACCCAGCGTGAGCAGCGCAGATCGGGGCCCGTCTCCCTGGAAATGGCGGGCCTGGGGCCGGTGCCCGGCCTGGCGCTGGCCATAGTCAGCAACACCTCTCCCTGGACGTTCCTGGGTAACCGCCCGGTCTATCCCTCGCCGCTGGCCTCCTTCGACGCGGACCTCGACGTCTTCGGCATCACCCGGATGACAGCGTTCGGCACCGCTCGAACGGTCCGTCAGATCCTGCGGTCGCACGGGCCTTCGAGCGATGGCGCCCCGTCGTCGGGGCCCTCCGGGAAGCATGTCGTCTCCTATCACGACGTCCGTCACTTCACCTTGGTTTCGGAGGAACCGGCCCCGTTCCAGGTCGACGGGGACCACCTTGGGTCCAGGAGTCGCGTCAGTTTCACAGGCGTACGGCGGGCACTGCGTGTGATTGTGTGACTAGAAGGGCCCTTCCCCCTTCTTCTCGAACGCACAAGCCCCCTTCACTCCATAGAAGTACTGGCTGTGAGCTAGGCGACACCGAAGAATCAAAAATTCCTCCCTGAAGGGGGTTGTATCCGGGCCCGAGGTTTGCGAACCTCTACATGGCGATCGGGACACATCGCAGCGACGGCAACCTCAGAACCTGTTGGGTGCCGACCGCGGGGTGTCCCTCGAATCGCCGAATCCCTCCCCAGCACAGACCTCCCGGGCCCGATGGGCCTTTGGTCTCTTTTGCTGTCGCGGGATTCGTGAAAGCGTTCACATTCACAAAGACCATCGATGTGCCGTGCGGGTGACCCCCGTCGGCAGGAGGAGTTGGACGACCATGGACTGGCGCCACCGCGCTGTCTGCCGCGAAGAGGACCCGGAGCTGTTCTTCCCGATCGGGAACACCGGTCCTGCTCTGCTGCAGATCGAGGAAGCCAAGGCCGTGTGCCGCCGCTGTCCGGTCATGGAGCAGTGCCTCCAGTGGGCCCTTGAGACCGGCCAGGACGCCGGCGTCTGGGGCGGCATGAGTGAGGACGAGCGTCGCGCGATGAAGCGTCGCGCCGCCCGCAACCGCGCCCGCACTGCCTGACCCGCACCGCCTGATCACACGCCGTAGTACCAGCAGTAACCACCGCACCGATCAACACATGATCAAAGGCTTCGCCTGCACTTCCTGGTGAAGCCTTCCGCACAAAGGACCTTGCCCGAAGAGGTCCCGCGACACTTGCCCGCCCAGCCACTTGATACTGTTCACTTAGAGCAATATTGTGGAGCTGTGGCGCTCACCGTGTGCAACGCACCGGCGAGTGGCGCGCCAATAGAGCCCCCGTTCCGGCCGACTCCCCCCGACGGCCGGAACGGGTTGAGAGGCCCTGTCGACCCACCCCCCCCCGGTCGACAGGGCCTCGTTTTTGTCTTCTGCCTTCTGCCTTCTGCCCTCGCCTGCCGTCGCCCGCCTTGGGCGCCCGCGCACCGCGCACGGTGCCGGCCTGGACGGTGGTGAAGGAGCGGGCCACCGGCGCCCGCCCCGGCCGCACGCTCCCCCCGCACTTCGGTGCGACTCAGCGCACCGGGATCTCCAGCACCACCTTGGTACCGCCGTTCGGACCCGCCACCATGTCGAAGGTGCCGCCCAGCTCCCCGGTGGCCAGCGTCCGGACGATCTGCAGCCCGAGATTGCCCGCCTGCTGCGGGTCGAAGCCCTCCGGCATGCCCTTGCCGTCGTCCTGCACGGTGATCAGCAGGTACTCCTCCGGCCGCGCCCCGCCGTTCCAACTGTCCGACCAGCCCATCCCGGTGGCCGGCGCCCGGCCGCGCAGCGCGCTGACCTCCAGGCTGCCGGAGGCGCTCGGCCCGAAGGCGTGCTCCAGCGCGTTCTGCAACAGCTCGGTGAGCACCATCGCGAGCGGTGTGGCCACCTCGGCCGACAGGATGCCGAAACTGCCGCTGCGCCGGGTCGTCACCCGGCCGTCCTGGGACAGCTCCACCACCATGGCCAGCACCCGGTCGGCGATCTCGTCGAAGGCCACCTTCTCGTCCAGCGCCTGGGAGAGCGTCTCGTGCACGATCGCGATCGAGCCGACCCGGCGCACCGCCTCGTCCAGGGCGGCCCGGCCGGCCTCCGAGTCCATCCGGCGGGACTGCAGGCGCAGCAGCGCGGCGACCGTCTGCAGGTTGTTCTTCACCCGGTGGTGGATCTCCCGGATGGTGGCGTCCTTGGTCATCAGCTCGCGGTCCCGGCGGCGCAGCTCGGTGACGTCGCGGCAGAGCACCAGTGAGCCCGTCAGGGTGCCCTTGGGCTTGAGCGGGATGGCCCGCAGGGTGACCACGCCGCCCTGGACCTCCACCTCGGTCTGCCGGGGCGCCCAGCCGCTCGCCAGTTTGACCAGCGCCTCGTGCACGGCCGCCCGGGAGGGCGGCACCAGCTCGGCGGTCGCCCGGCCCAGGTGGCTGCCGACGAGGTCGGCGGTGAGGCCGAGCCGGTGGTACGCGGAGAGCGCGTTGGGGCTGGCGTAGGTGACGATGCCGTCCGCGTCGAGGCGGATCAGGCCGTCCCCGACCCGGGGCGCGGCGTCCATGTCGGCCTGTTCGACCCCGTGGTACGGGAAGGTGCCGGCGGCGATCATCTGGGCCAGGTCGGAGGCGCTCTGCAGATAGGTGAGTTCCAGCCGGCTGGGGGTGCGGACGGTCAGCAGGTTGGTGTTGCGGGCGATCACCCCGAGCACCTTGCCCTCGCGCCGCACCGGGATGGACTCGACCCGGACCGGCACCTCCTCGCGCCACTCCGGGTCGCCCTCGCGCACGATCCGGCCCTCGTCGTAGGCGGCGTCCAGCAGCGGGCGGCGGCCGCGCGGGACGAGGTGGCCGACCATGTCGTCCTGGTAGGAGGTCGGGCCGGTGTTGGGCCGCATCTGGGCGACCGAGACGTACCGGATGCCGTCCCAGGTGGGGATCCACAGGACCAGGTCGGCGAAGGACAGGTCGGAGAGCAGCTGCCACTCCGAGACCAGCATGTGCAGCCACTCCACATCGGCACCGGTCAGGGTGGTGTGGCGGCGGACGAGTTCGTTCAGCGAGGGCACAGGGCGAGCGTAGCCCGAGGGGTGCGCGGACGGCCCGGGCGCTCCCCCGGCCGGCGGGTGCCGCGAGCTCTCCCCCAGGTTGTCCAGACCAATTTTCGGACCGGCCTGGACAAGCCAGATTGGTCTAGTCCACAATGAAAGGGCACCAAGGAGAGACCCACCGCGCAACTGCCCTGACCGCGCGAGGTCTCTTCTCGGTCGGACGCCGCCGAGCGAGGACCCCGCACAGTTCTCGGTCTTACACGGCGCCCGACGACAGCTCCGGGCTGCGGTGCCGCATGGGTTGAGGGTCCCGTGTCGGCGCCGTGGCCCGTAGTGCTTTCCAGGCCCGGGCTGCGGTGCCATGGGCCCCTCGCCCCCAACCTCCGGTCGGGAGGTGCCCCCAGCCCGCTGGCGGGCAAGGAGGGAGGGTTGAGGGTCCCGTGTCGGCGCCGTGGCCCGTAGTGCTTTCCGGACCCGTTCCGCCCCGCGGGCGGAGGCCGAAACGCCGAGACCCCCGTCCACAGGCTGTGGACGGGGGTCTCGGCGTTGTCGCGTCAGTGGGTCTCGGTGACCTTGGCCAGGGCGCGCGGGGCGTCCGGGTCCTGACCGCGGGCGATGGTGACCTCGTAGGCGAGCAGCTGCAGCGGCAGGATCTCCAGGATCGGCTGCACCTCCTCGGGCACGCCGGCCGGCAGCGCGAAGCCCGCCGAGGCGGACTCGACCTGCGCCTGCTGGCCCACCACGACCAGGTCCGCGCCACGGCCGCGCAGGCGGTCCAGCACCGGCTGCAGGGCCTCGCCGCCCTTGCCGTCCGGGACGATCGCGATCACCGGGGAGACGTTGTCGACCATGGCCAGCGGGCCGTGCAGCAGGTCGGCGCCGGAGAACGGGGAGGCCGGGATGTAGGTGGTCTCCATGAGCTTCAGCGCCGCCTCGCGGGCGGTCGGGTAGCCGTAGCCGCGCGAGGTGATGACCAGGCGCTGGGCGAAGCGGTAGCGCTCGGCCAGGGCCTTGACCTCGTCCTGGCGGGCCAGGATCGCGGTGGCCAGCTCCGGCAGGTCCTTGGCGGCCGCGCCGTCGCCGCCGCGCAGGCCCTCGATCAGCAGGTAGAGGGCGAGCAGCTCGGCGGTGTACGTCTTGGTGGCCGGCAGCGCCTTCTCCGGGCCCGCCAGCACGTCGATGTGGAACTCGGACACCTCGGCCAGCGGCGAGCCCGGGTTGTTGGTGACGGCGAGCGTGATGGCCCCGGCCTCGCGGGCCGCCTTGGTGGAGGCGACCAGGTCGGGCGAGCCGCCCGACTGGCTGACCGTGATCACCAGCACGTCGGTGAGGTCCGGCTGGGCCCCGTACGCGGTGGTGGTGGACATCGAGGTGAGACCGGCCGGCTTGCCCAGCAGGATCTCGATCAGGTACTTGGCGTACAGCGCCGCGTTGTCCGAGGTGCCGCGCGCGGTCAGCAGGACGAAGCGCGGCTTGCGGGCGGCGATCTGCCCGGCGATCTCGAAGATCTTGGGGGCGCCCTCGTCGAGGATGCGCTGCAGGACGGCCGGCTGCTCGGCCATCTCCGCCGCCATGATCCGGCCAGGGACGGTCTGCGGGTCGGACATCGTGGGGTGCCTCCGATGAGATGGTTCCACCCCGCCCGGGCGGGAATGCCCGGCGGGGACCTCTACGGCGGCGAGTCCGCACACTCGCTCCGGTGTTTGCTGCGGCAATCCTACGGGGGCGGCCCGGCTGCGGCACATCCGAGGACGGGGTCGCGCCGGGTCCGGCGGCCGCCGGGGGTGCCGTGACGTGGGCGGAGCCCCTCCCGGCGGTGCGGGGAGGGGCTCCGGATCCGGGACGGCTCCGCTCAGCCGGCCTTGTTGATCAGCTGGTCGATGGCGGCGTCCGCCTCCTTGGCGGCCTGGTCCACCGGCTTGCCCTTGAGGATCGCGGTCAGCATGTCCGGCAGGATCTTCTGCTTCTCCACCAGCCCCCAGCCGGGGGCCAGCGGGGTGAACCAGGCGTCCGGCACCGCGTTGGCCGCGGCGGCGGTGGCGGGCTTGCTCTTCAGCGGGTTCAGCTGGGTGAGGTTGTTCGGCAGGATGTCCTTGTCGGCGAGCGCCTGCTCGGACTTGGTGCTGGTGAACATCCGGACCCAGTCGGTGGCCAGGGCCGCGGCGGGCGACTTGGCGGTGACGGCGAGCGCCGAGCCGCCGATGAACGTCGGCAGCGGCTTGCCGCCCGGGCCGGGCATCGTGGCCACCTTGACCGCGTCCTTGAGGCTCGGGTCCCCGGTGACCGGCGCGGCGACGCTGGCGGCCTCGTAGCCGTTGCCGTAGAAGGCCGCCGCGTGGCCGCGGGCCATCGCCTCGTACTGGTTCTGCTCGTTGAGCGTCAGATCGCCCTTGTTGTACTTGCGCACCAGGTCGACGAAGTGGGTGATGCCCTGCTGCGACTTGGGGTCGCTGAGGGTGCCGTGCCAGTTGCCGCTGCTGTCGAAACGGGCGATGGCGCCGCCGTACGCGGAGACGTAGCTCATCGCGGCGTACCAGTACGGGCCGGGCAGGTAGAGCGGGGAGTACGTCTTGTCGGCCTTGTTCTTGTCGGCGATCCGGTCCAGGGCCGTGCGCAGCTCGTCCTCGGTCTTCGGGAAGTCGGCGCTGCCGGTGGCCTGCTGGAGCGCGGCCCCGTTGTAGATCGCGACCCGGGCGCCCGCGTAGTAGGGCACGCACCAGAGCTTGTCCTGGTAGGTGCAGGTGTTGGCGAGCGCCTTGATCCAGCTGTCCGCGTTGTCGAAGGTGTTCCGTTCGACCGGTGCCAGCTGGCCGGAGAGCACGTACTTCATGGTCTCGGTGTTGCCGAGCTCGACCACGTCCGGGGCGGTGCCGTCGGCGATCGCCCTGTCGAGCTTGGCGACCTTGTCGGCCCAGCCCTGGTAGGCGAGCCGCAGGGTGACCTTCGGGTACTTGGCCGCGAACTCGTCGTTGACCCGCTGGACGAGGTCGGGCCAGCTCTTCTGGGCGTCGTCCATCAGCCAGACCGTGACGGTGCCGGTGGCGGACTGCGGGTCGGCCGAGGCCGACTTGGCGCCGTTGGAGCCCGAACCGCCCGACGAACAGGCCGTCAGACCCGCGGCCAGCGCCATGATGCCGACCGACGCCATGAACCGACGCTTTCCCACGCCATCCTCCGAGGTGTTTGAGCTGTGCCCGCCGGCAGCGTGCTGGCTGCCCGACGGGACGGTGTCCGGGGAGGGCGGCGAAGAGCTTCGGGGTGGGCCGATACCACATCCGGGGAAATTGAAATTCGAACCGGATGGACTGGAGCCTGGCCTAGACCACTGCTGGTGTCAACGCCAAATGACCTGGCAGGAACGGCCGTTGCAGACCTGTTGTACCCCGTGGGCGATCAGTTGCGCGACAGTCACCCTAAGTAGAACTTAAGGGTGCCTTAAGGAGGATTTGAGGGAACACCGTCAGGTCGACCGAACCGGCAGGTCAACCGGTACGCGGCGGTCCGGAAAACGCCGACGGCCCGCCATGCGGCATGCGCATGGCGGGCCCGTCCGCGGGGTGCCTCCCGGCCCCCGGTGTCACGGTCCGGCGGGGTGTCAGCCGACCGCCCCCGGCTGCCCGGTGAGCACCTCGACGGCGGCCAGGCCGCAGACCCGGGCCGCGCCGTGGGTGGCGATGTGCAGCGCGCCGACCGGCTCGGACTGCGGCAGGCCCATCTCGACCACCGCGGCGTCCGGCCGGGCCGCCACCAGGCGGGCCAGCGCGGCCGACATCCACTCGTGCCGGTGGGCGTCCCGGACCACCAGCACCAGGCGGCGGCCGGCGGCGTCGGCCAGCACCTCGGCCACCACCGCGTCCAGTACCTGCGCCGCGGCGGCCTCCGGGCCGACCTCACGGGTCCGGGTGCCCGGGAAGCGGTCGGCCAGCATGCCGGCCACGCCCCACGGGGTGACGTCACCGACGGCGATGTTGGGCTCGGCGGAGAACGAGGCCACGAACGGGCGCTCGGTCACCGGCAGGACCTCCCGGCCCGGGGCCCGGACCACCCGCAGCGCCCGGCGGGCCGCGCGCAGGCCGACCGCGAGGTCGGCCTCCGGCCGCTCGCCCTGGGCCGCGATCCGGCCCCAGCTGCCCAGCGCGCGCACCCGGTCGGCCGCGTCGGCGAGCCGCTCCTCCGGGAGCCGGCCGGACTGCACGCCCGCCACGATGGCGTCCCGCAGCATCAGCACGGTGGCCTCGTCGGCCAGACCGCCGCCCACGCAGATGGCGTCCGCGCCGGCCGCCAGGGCCAGCACGGTGCCGTCGCCCATGCCGAAGGTGTCGGCGATGGCGCCCATCTCGATCGCGTCGCTGACGATCAGGCCCTGGTAACCCAGGCCGCCGTCCTGCGGGGCCGCGCGCAGCAGGTCGCGCAGCACGGTGGGGCTGAGCGTGGCGGGCAGCTTCGGGTCGAGCGCCGGGATCATGATGTGGGCCGTCATCACGGCCTTGGTCCCGGCGGCGATGGCGGCCTGGAACGGCACCAGGTCGCGGGCGCGCAGCACGTCCAGGTCGACGTCGATGACCGGCAGACCGTGGTGCGAGTCGACGGCGGTGTCGCCGTGGCCCGGGAAGTGCTTGGAGCAGGCCGCGACGCCGGCCGACTGCAGGCCCTCGACCCAGGCGGCGGTGTGGCGGGCGCAGAGCTCCGGGTCGGCGCCGAAGGAGCGGACGCCGATCACCGGGTTGCGCGGATTGGAGTTGACGTCGGCGGTGGGCGCCCAGTTGTAGTTCACCCCGGCCGCGGCCAGGGCCCGGCCCAGCTCACGGGCGACGTCGCGGGTCAGCGCCGGGTCGTCGATGGCGCCGAGGGCGAGGTTGCCCGGCCAGGACGAGCCGGAGCCCGCCTCCAGCCGGGTGACGTCGCCGGACTCCTCGTCGATGGCGATCAGCAGATCGGGGTTCTCGGCCCGCAGCGCGGCGGTGAGGGCGGCCAGCTGGCCGAGGTCGGCCACGTTGCGGTCGAACAGGGCGACCGAGCCCAGGCCGGCCGCGAGGTGCCGACGCAACCACTCCGGCGGCTCGGTGCCGACGAAGCCGGGCTGGAGGACGGTCAGCGCGTCACGGTGCAACTGGTCGGAGGCCGGGAGGGTGGGTACGAGGATGCTCACGATGGGATCAGCCCTTCACGGCGCCGTCGGTGAGGCCACCGACCGCCTTGCGCTGCAGGAAGACGAACAGGATCAGCACCGGGAGGGCGAACAGCGTCGACGCCGCCATGGTGGCGCCCCAGTCGTTGCCGAAGGCGGTCTGGAACGAGGACAGCCACAGCGGCAGGGTCTGGCCGTCGGTCTTGTTGATGATCAGGACCAGCGGGAACTCGTTCCAGGCCGTGATGAAGCCGAACAGCGAGGTGGACATCAGGCCCGGCGCCAGCAGCGGGAAGATCACCTTCACGAACGCCTGGGTGCGGGTGCAGCCGTCCACCATGGCCGACTCCTCCAGCTCCTTCGGGACCGCCGCGATGAAGCCGCGCAGGGTCCAGATGGTGAAGGGCAGCACCATCATCATGTAGAAGGCGGTGAGCGGGACGAGGCTGTTCAGCATCTCGTTGTCGCGGGAGATCAGGTAGACCGCGATGGTCATGACCTCCCAGGGCGCCATCTGCGCCGCCATGATGACCAGGACGAAGGTCTTGCGGCCGCGGAAGCGCATCCGGGCGATGGCGAAGGCCGCCAGGGTGGCGATCACCAGCGAGATGGCCACCGCGAGCACGGTGACGATGAAGCTGTTGGCGGTGTACGTCCAGAACTTCGGCACGTTGACCGCGGTCCTGAAGTGCTCCAGGGTCGCGTTGAACGGCACGAACACCGGCGTCTTGCTGACGATGTCCTTGGACGGCTTGAAGGCCGTGCTGATCATCCAGTAGACGGGGAACGCGAAGAAGACGAAGAGGACCGCCGCGACGACGTTGGGCCAGGTGCGTCCGATGAGCGAGCGCCTCACAGCTCGTCCTCCTGCTTCAGAATGATCCGGAAGTAGTACGCCATCAGGACGCCCAGGATCAGGATGGTGAGCACCGCGATCGCGGCACCGGTGCCGTAGTGCTGGCGGCCGGAGCCCTCCAGGAAGGCGTGGATCGGCAGGGTGCGGGTGAGCCCGTCGGGGCCACCGGCCTTGATCGCGTAGATCTGGGTGAACGCCTTGAAGATCCAGATGACCTCAAGGAAGGTCGTGGCCAGGAAGAACGGCTTGAGGTTGGGGAACATCACCGCGGTGAAGATCTTCACCGGCCCCGCCCCGTCCATCCGGGCCGCCTCGTAGAGCTCCTTGGGGATGGTGGTCAGCGCCGCGTACATGTTGAACGCCACGAACGGGATCGAGCCCCAGACCAGCAGCAGGAGGATCACGAAGAAGGTCGAGTACTGGCTGCCGGTCCAGTTGTAGGTGGCCATCGAGTGCCAGCCCAGCGAGTCCAGGACCCAGTTGACGACACCGAACCTGGTCTCGAACAGCCAGGTGTAGACGGTGGTCGAGGCGACCACCGGCATCGCCCAGGCGAACAGCAGGCCGATCGACAGCAGCAGCCGCATCTTCTTGCCGAGCCGGTTGAGCAGCAGGCCGACCAGCGCGCCGCCGACCATGATCAGGAAGACGTTCAGCGCGGTGAAGGCGACCGAGCGGCCGGTGACGGCCCAGAACTGGGCGTCACCCAGCTGCTCGGTGTAGTTCTCGAAGCCGTTCCACTCGGTCAGGTGCTGGACGAGCTGGCGCGCGTTCAGGTTCTGGAACGAGACCAGGACGGTCTTCAGCAGGGGCCAGCCCAGCAGCGCCAGGGTGGCCACGGTGGCCGGCAGGAGCAGCAGATAGGGCGCGAACCGGGAACCGATCCCCGGGCCGTCCGATGGTCTGGCACTCTTCTTCGCGGTGCCGGCGCCGCCACCGCGGACGGCGCTCTTCTCAATACTGGCCACAGCAGCCTTCCCTGACTCCGGGGACTGTGTCTGCACCCGCTCCGAATGCACAGCCATCGTTCTCTCTTCCTGACTTCCCGACCACGACGGACAGGCGCCGCCCACCGGCCCCCCGCCGGGGGCCGGTGAGCGACGCCGCTCGACTGCTACTGCTTGGCGTTGAGACGCTTGGCGATCTCGTCGTCCGCCTTCTTGGCCGCGGCGGCGTAGTCGCCGGTCAGGGCAGCGGTCAGGAACTCCTTGATCGGGTTCGGGTCGTTCTCGACGCTCGCCCAGTTCGGCGTGGTCGGGGTGATGCCACCGACGACCGCGGCCAGCTTGGCGGCGGACGCGAAGTCGCCGACGACCTTGTCGTTCAGCGCCGTCTTGTTCGGGATGAGACCCGAGGCGGCGACGATGCCCTCGTTCTTGTCGTTGAGGGCGACCTTCAGGAAGTCCTTGGCCATGTCGGTGTTCTTGCTGGCCGAGGCGACGGCCAGGTTCGAGCCGCCGAGGAAGGCGCCGGAGGGCTTGTCGGCGGTCTTGCCCGGGAGCGGGAAGAAGCCGATCTTGTCCTTGGCCATGGCCTTCTCGTCCGGGAGCTCCCAGCCGAGGCCGATCATCGCGCCGACGTCACCCTTGCCGAAGACGTCCTTCTGCTGCGGCTTGGCCTCGTCCTTGTCCTTGGCACCCGTGACCGAGTAGCCCTGGAGCTTCTTGTAGACGTCGAAAGCCTTCTGCGCCTCGGGGGTCGACAGACCGCCGGTCCACTTGTCGCCGTCCTTCTTCGCCAGCTTGCCGCCCTCGCTGGTGAGGAGACCGAAGTAGACGTACCACTCCTGGCCCGGCATGTAGATCGGGTCGGCGACGCCCTCGGTGGTCTTGAGCTTCTCCAGCGAGGTGTAGAACTCGTCCAGCGTCTTCGGGATGCTCAGACCGGCCTTGGTCCAGAGGTCCTTGTTGTAGGAGACGACGCGGTTGGTGACGTACCACGGGGCGGCGTACTGCTTGCCGTCCAGGATCGCCGACTCGCTCTGGTTGGCGGCCCAGTCGGCACCGCCGATCGCGGCCTTGTCCTTGGTGATGTCCAGCAGACCACCGGTGGCGGCGTAGCCCGCCGTCTGGGTGTTGCCGACCTCGAGGACGTCGACGGAGCCCTCGGAGAGAGCGGCGGTGACCTTCGGGCCGATGCCGGTCCACTCCTGGGTCTGGAAGTCGACCTTGGAGCCCGGGTAGGTGGACTCGAACTCGGTCTTCACCGAGTCCTCCCAGCCCTTGGGGGCCGAGCCGGTCATCAGCCACACCTTGAGCGTCTTGCCGTTGTAGTCCTTCTTGCCGCTGGCCGCGGTGGACGAGCCGGACGCGGAGTTGCTGCCGCTGTCGTCCTTCTTGGCGTCCGAGCCACAGGCCGCGAGACCAACAACCATGGCCGCGACGCCGACCGCCGCGATGAGCTGACGCTTCACGCCATCCTCCTGAGGGATGCCTGGTTACCCCCGTCGGGTGGCAGCGGCATACCCACACGAGGTGGGAGGAATGGTGCCGCGGACCCCAGCGAACGGGTGGGGGGATTCATAGTTACCGGCCTAGTGGTGTAGACCAGATGCCTGGAGCTTGGCCTAGACCAATGGGCCTGTCAACGGCTGTTCGACCGATCAGGACCACCCGTTATCAAGCCGACACCGCACATCGTTCATCGCGTGATGAGGTATTCGTTCCGTAGCCATACATGCAACGATGTGAGCCGTTAATGAAGTGGCGAGGCTCCCCAGGAGCCCCGCGAGAAGCGGGAGACAGGTCCGATGAGCAGCGACGGGGGCAGCACGGCCCAGGTCAACGACCCCCAGGTGAAGAATCTCGCCGCCCAGGGCGGCACGGACCCGGCCGCCAGGGTGCCGAAGTACTACGGCCTCAAGCGCCACCTGCTGCAGCTCACCGAGACCCAGCCCGCCGGCACCCCGGTACCGCCCGAACGGGCACTGGCGGCGCAGTTCGACACCTCGCGCACCACCGTCCGGCAGGCCCTCCAGGAGCTCGTCGTGGAGGGACGGCTGGAGCGCATCCAGGGCAAGGGCACCTTCGTCGCCAAGCCCAAGGTGGCCCAGGCCCTCCAGCTGACCTCCTACACCGAGGACATGCGGGCCCAGGGTCTGGAACCCACCTCCCGGCTGATCGAGATCGGCTACATCTCGGCCGACGACCGACTGGCCCCGCTGCTGGACATCAAGCCCGGCGGCCGGGTGCTGCGGATCGAGCGCCTGCGGCTGGCCAACGGCGACCCGATGGCGATCGAGGTGGCCCACCTGTCCGCCAAGCGCTTCCCGGCCCTGCGCCGCAATCTGGCCAAGCACAACTCCCTCTACACGGCCCTGCGCGAGGTCTACGGGGTGACCGTGGCCGAGGCCGAGGAGACCATCGAGACCACGCTGGCCGACCCGCGCGAGGCGGGGCTGCTCGGCTCCGACCTCGGCCTGCCGATGCTCCAGCTGTCCCGGCACTCCTTCGACGCCGAGGGCGACCCGGTCGAGTGGGTCCGCTCGATCTACCGGGGCGACCGCTACAAGTTCATCACCCGCCTCCAGCGGCCCGAGCCGGCGTAGCGAACGCCCGGCAGCACCACCCCCGCGGCTCCCGCACCACCCTCCACCGCTTCCGGGCCCCGGCGCACGCGCCGGGGCCCGTGGTGCGTCCGGGGCGCGCGGACAGGTCCGGATGGCGGGAATATGCGCCGATCCGGTGACATGGATCACCCGATGCTCTAGATTCCGCATCCATACTGACTGCCGATCACCAGTGGTGCTGCTCGGCGGGCCACGGGGCCGTGCGGTTCCCCGGGGCTGCGGCGCCGGCGAGGTGAGACCCTCCGGAGCGGAGCCGAACCATGTCGTCAGATCTCGACACCGACCGACCTGTCATGCCCGAGCCAGAAGAACCCCCGGGCCACGCCCTGCCGGCGGTGACCCCCGAGCGGGTGCTGGCCGCGCTCGCCCTGCTGGTGCCGATCGTCGCGATGCTCTGGGTGGGCTCGTACGACAAGGCCGACCCCGAGGTGGGCGGTGTCCCCTTCTTCTACTGGTACCAGTTGCTCTGGGTGCCGGCCTCGGCCGTCTTCACGGTCGCGGCCTACCTGCTGATCAACCGGGACGAGAAGGCCCGCCGGGCCGCCCGCGCCGGGACGGCGGGTGAGGTCCGGTGAACGGGGTCAACGTGCCCGCGCTGACGGTCTTCGTCCTCTTCTTCCTGCTGGTCACCGTGATGGGCTTCCTGGCCTCCCGGTGGCGGCGGGCCGACAACGCCCACCACCTGGACGAATGGGGCCTGGGCGGACGCAGCTTCGGGACCTGGGTCACCTGGTTCCTGCTCGGCGGGGACCTCTACACCGCCTACACCTTCGTGGCCGTGCCCGCCGCGGTCTACGCCACCGGCGCGGCCGGCTTCTTCGCCGTCCCCTACACGATCATCGCCTACCCGCTGGTCTTCCTCTTCCTCCCCCGGCTCTGGTCGGTCTCCCGGGTGCACGGCTACGTGACCCCCGCCGACTTCGTGCGCGGGCGCTACGGCTCCCGGCCGCTGTCGCTGATGGTCGCGCTGACCGGCATCCTCGCCACCATGCCGTACATCGCGCTCCAGCTGGTCGGCATCCAGGCGGTGCTGGACGTACTGGGCGTCGGCGGCGGCGAGAACGCGAGCTGGTTCGTCAAGGACCTGCCGCTGTTCATCGCCTTCGGGGTGCTCGCCGCGTACACCTACTCCTCCGGGCTGCGCGCGCCGGCGCTGATCGCCTTCGTCAAGGACGCCCTCATCTATGTGGTGATCATCGTCGCGGTGATCTACATCCCGATCCGGCTCGGCGGCTACGGCCACATCTTCGACACCGTCGGGGAGAAGTTCGCCGCGCCCAAGTCCGGCGGCTCGCTCACCGTGCCCGAGAACAAACAGTGGACGTACGCGACGCTGGCGCTCGGCTCGGCGATGGCCCTGTTCATGTACCCGCACTCGGTCACCGGCGTGCTGGCCAGCAAGTCCCGCAACACCGTGCGCCGGAACATGGCGATCATGCCCGCGTACTCGCTGATGCTCGGCCTGCTGGCGCTGCTCGGCTTCATGGCGATCGCGGCCGGCGTCGGCAAGGGCGACAAGGGCTTCAACACCCAGCTCTCGGTGCCGCAGCTGTTCGAGAACATGTTCCCCGACTGGTTCACCGGCGTCGCCTTCGCCGCGATCGGGATCGGCGCGCTGGTGCCGGCCGCGATCATGTCCATCGCGGCCGCGAACCTGTTCACCCGCAACGTCTACAAGGAGTTCCTGAAGCCGACCGCCACCCCCGCCGACGAGACCCGGGTCGCCAAGCTGGTCTCGCTGCTGGTCAAGGTCGGCGCGCTGGTCTTCGTGCTCGGCATGGACAAGCAGGCCGCGATCAACCTCCAGCTGCTCGGCGGCCTGTGGATCCTGCAGACCTTCGTCTCCATCGTCGGCGGCCTGTTCACCCGCTGGTTCCACCACTGGGCGCTGCTCGCCGGCTGGGCGGCCGGCATGGTCTACGGCACCTGGCAGGCGTACGGGATCGCCAGCCCGAAGACCAAGCACTTCGGCGGGAACGCGGCCGAGATCCCCGGCATCGGCGAGTTCGGCTACATCGGACTCACCGCCTTCGTCCTCAACCTGCTGGTCGCGGTGGTGCTGACGCTGGTCCTGCGCGCCGTCAAGGCGCCCGACGGGCCGGACGAGACCCGGCCGGGCGACTACAGCGCCGAGAGCGGCGACCGGGAGCCGAAGAACGCGCCGGAGCCCGTGACAGCGCACTGATCCGTGCCGTGCGCGCCCTGTGTTCGCGCCGTCCCCTCCGTCAACCTGGAGGGGACGGCGCGATCATATGTATGAACGGCCGCAGGATTTGGGCACCACACCAGGGCAGCAACCAGACCGGACCGACAGCAGGCCGGCAACTGATCGACCCACGGGGAGCGGCGGCAATGGCAGAACTCGGCACCACCCTCAACGGCCAGCACCACCACACCGACGGACGGCACCGGACGGCCGCCCCGCACCGGCCCGCCGGCGCCACCGCGGCCCCCGGCCTCTCCTCCGTCCCCTCCGTCCTGATCGCCACCCGCCACGGCGAGTCCACCGCCAACGTCGAGTTCCAGCACGCCGAGGCGGCCGGCGCGCTCAGCGTCCCGATCAGCTGCCGGGACGCGGACATCCCGCTCTCGATGCGCGGCCAGCAGCAGGCCCAGGCCCTCGGCCGCTGGTGGGCCGGGCTGCCCAGCGCCGACCGGCCGCGCAGCGTCTGGTGCTCGCCGTACGTGCGCACCGCCGAGACCGCCCGGATCGCGCTCGCCCAGGCGGCCGGCCTCGGCGCCGTCCCGGTCGCGCTGGCCGTCCGCTACGACGAGCGGCTGCGCGACCGCGAGCTCGGCGTCCTGGAGATGCTCCCCCGGGCCGCCATCGAGGCCGAGCACCCCGGGGAGGCGGCCCGGCGGCGGAAGATGGGCGAGCTGTACTACCGCCCGCCCGGCGGCGAGTCCTGGGCCGACGTGGCCCTGCGCGTGCGCAGCGTGCTGCGGGACATCTGCGCCGAGGACGCCGGGCGGCCGGTGCTGCTGATCGCGCACGACTGCACGGTGCTCATGCTCCGTTACGCGCTGGACCGGCTCTCCGAGGAGCAGCTGACCGCGCTGGAGCCGGTGCGCAACTGCTCCACCAGCCTCTGGCGCGCCGAGACCGGGCGGCTGCGGCCGGAGCACTGGAACGACACCGGGCACCTGGAGCCGACGGACTGAGACGGGCACGGCGGCCCGGTGCTCCCGGGAGCACCGGGCCGCCGGACTCCCGCGGAGTCCTCAGACCCGGACGGCGACCCTGGTGGCGGGCTCGGCGAAACAGCGCCGGTAGGCCAGCGGCGTGGTGCCCAGCCGACGGCCGAAGTGGTGCCGCAGGGTGGCCGCGTTGCCGAAGCCGCAGCGGGCGGCGATCGCGTCCACCGGCTCGCTGGTCGACTCCAGCAGCCGCTGGGCGAACAGCAGCCGCTGCCCGGTCAGCCACCGGTGCGGGGTGGTGCCGGTCTCCTGGTGGAAGCGCCGGGCGAAGGTGCGCGGCGACATGTGGACCCGGGCGGCCAGCTGCTCGACGGTCGACTCCTCGTCCAGGTGGTGGCGCATCCAGTCGAGCAGCGGGGCCAGCGAGTCACCGTCCCCCTCCGGCAGCGGGCGGCAGACGAACTGCGCCTGCCCGCCCTCCCGGTGCGGCGCCACCACCATCCGGCGGGCGATGCCCCGGGCCACCTCGGCGCCCTGCAGCCGGCGGACCAGGTGCAGACAGGCGTCGATGCCGGCCGCCGTGCCGGCCGAGGTGATCACCGGATCGTCGTCCACGTACAGGACGTCCGGCTCGACCGTGGTCCGCGGGTACCGGGCGGCCAGTTCGGCGCTGTACCGCCAGTGCGTGGTGGAGCGGCGGCCGTCCAGCAGTCCGGCGGCGCCGAGCACGAACGCGCCGCTGCAGATGGACAGCACCCGGGCGCCGCGGGCGTGGGCCGCCCGCAGCGCCTCCAGCAGCGGCTCCGGGTACTCCCGGCTGATGGTGGTGGCCGTGACCACCACCAGGTCGGCGGTGGCGAGCCGCTCGGGGCCGTGCGGGACGTCGATGGTGAAGCCGGCGTGGGTGCGGTGCGGGCCGGGGCGGGCGCCGGCGATCGCGAAGTCGTAGCCGGGCAGCCCGTCCCCGGTCCGGTCGAGGCCGAACACTTCGCAGGCCACTCCGAGTTCGAAGGGGTGGACCTCTTCCATCACGACCGCGACCACGTTGCTGAGCATGCCGCCAGGGTAGCCCCGGGGTGGCAGTTTTTCGATGCATTCGGGCATTCCTGCCACTCGTCCGGCGCCGACGCCGACGGCAGAGTGGAGACATGGATTCCGACACGCTCGCCAGCGCACTCGCCCTGCTCGGGACGGTCGGCGGATTCGGCCTGCTCGGCGCCCTGATCGGACGCGAGGTGGCCGCGCAGAAGGCCACCGGACGCGACAACTGGCACCGTCAGGGCGGCTATCCCGTCGACCCCGCCCTGCCCGACCGGCTCCACGGCACCATGCCCGCCGCCTCGCTCCGCCCGTCCGCCGACCCCGCCACCGCCACCGCTCCCGTCGCCGTCACCTCCCCCACCGGCGCCGAAGCCGGACCCCCGCTCACCGCCCTCCCCGGCGGCTCCGGCAGACTGGTCGGATGGACATCGTCATCCGCCCGGCCCGATCCGAGGAGTTCGAGGAAGCCGGCCGCATAACCGTCGACGCCTTCGTCGACGGCGGCTTCACCGCCCCCGGCAGCGACTACGTCCACCGGCTGCGCGACACGGCCCGGCGGGCGGCGGAGGCCGAACTCCTGGTCGCGGTCGACACGGCCGCCGGCACCGTGCTCGGCTGCGTCACCTTCGCCGTCGGCGGCACGACCTGGGCGGACATCGCCACCCCCGAGGAGGGCGAGATCCGGATGCTGGCCACCGCGGCGGCCGCCCGCGGGCGCGGCGTCGGCGAGGCCCTGGTGCGTGCCGCGCTCGCCCGCAGCCGCGAACTCGGTCTGGCCGGCATGGCGTTCTCCACCCAGCGGGAGATGACCACCGCCCACCGGATCTACGAGCGGGTCGGCTTCGGCCGCGCCCCGGAGCGGGACTGGTCCCCGGTGCCGGGTGTCGATCTGATGGTCTACAGCATGGTCTTCTGAGTGGCCGTCCGGCGCCGACCGGCCGACTTCCGCGGCCGGGGTTGCGATCCACCATCGGGTATGACGATCGGATTTGGGCGCTGCTAGGATCCGCCGCATGACGACGGGGAACACGCCGGCTGGCTGGTACGACGATCCTTCCGGCCAGCCCAGTACGGAACGCTGGTGGGACGGTTCCGCGTGGAGCGGCCGCACCCGCCCGAAGTCGGCGGCCGACGCCGCGACGGTGGGTTCCGGGACCGGCGGCGCCGCCGGTCAGGGCACGCCGGGCGCGTTCGGTCCCGCTCCCTCCGTCGCCGCGACGCCCACGGTGATCGCGCCCGCCGCCGGACCGGCCGCGCCGAAGCCGCCGTTCACGCCGACCTCCGTCGTGTTCGAGACCGTCGAGCCCAACACCGGCCGCCGCAAGGTGCTGCTGGCCATCGGCGCCGTCCTGCTCTCCGTGGTCATGGCCGGTGCCGGCTACGTCGTCGGCAACCGGAGCGCCGACAAGGCGACCACCGCCACCCCGAAGGCCGGCGGCACCGCGACCACCACCGCCGACCCCAAGAGCCCCAACGGCTTCATGGGCGCCACCCTGACCGGCGGCCAGGACTTCCCCGGCGGGAAGCCGGTGACCGGCCAGGAGTCGAGGATGAACTTCCAGCTGCCGGCCGACTGGCAGGTCCAGAGCGACGCCAAGAACCCCACCGACGTGCGCTACGCGGTCTCCCCGTACGCCTGCGTCGGCCACGGCACCGGCGCCTGCACCCGGGGTCTGGTGGTCCAGAACCTCCGGGTCTTCAACGGCGGCTGGGCCGACCCGAAGTCCATGGTCCTCGGCATGGGACAGCTGCTGTACAACACCCGCTTCGGCTCCGACGCGCCCACGCCGCCCGAGCCGCTGAAGCAGTCCGCCGTCAAGATCCAGGGCATGGACGGCTACTTGGCGCTCTGGCACGTGCCGATGTCCAGCGGCTCCTCGACCCCCGACGCCTACTGCGGCGTCCTGGAGGTCACCCCGGCCGCCGGCGCCACCACCGTGCCGGTGCTGCAGATCTGCCTCGACCAGGCCACCGAGGCCCCGGCGCTGACGCTGATGGACCAGATAGCCAACTCGGTGAAGATCACCCCCTGATCCGGAATCATCCGGACGAACAGATTCCGTACGTTCTCCCCGCCCCCCGGTGACCCGTCACCGGGGGGTGCCCTTATGCTCACTAGCGGCCACCGGAGCCCGCCGCCCACACGGCGGGCACCACGAAGCACCGGCCAGGACGAGGACAACCACAGCCGCCCCGGAGTCACGAGGCGGCCCACAACGGGGGATTGGGCTGGTGGACGCCACCGACGAACGGACGACGCCCACCGGCGGCCGGCGCGGAAGAGGACGCCACAGCAGACTCCTCCCCGAGGCCCCGCACGAGCGGCGCGCGACCCGCAGCCAGTCCCGCAACGCCTCGGCGCGGCGGAACTACCTGGCCTGCGCCGAGGCCACCGGCCCCCTGCGGGACGGCGAGGGCGTCGACACCGTCCGCTACCGCGCCGTCTCCTCACTCGGCGTCAAGGTCGTCCTGACCCTGCTGGTCGCCCTGAACGCGGTGGCCGGCCTGGTGTTCGTCGGCTGGCTGCTGCTGCCCTCGCACATACCCGGGCCGGGCGTCGGCTGGTCCCCGGACTGGCGGATCAACCTCGCCCGGATCTGCTTCTGCGCCGTGGTCACCGTCGAACTGGTGCGGCTCGTCCAGAACCTCGCGGTCTGGGTGTTCGCCTTCCGCGCCAAGGACCCGATACCCGTCACCGCCCGGCCCGGCCTCAAGGTCGCCGTCCTCACCACGATCGTGCCGTCCAAGGAGCCGATCGAGATCGTCGAGCAGACCCTCGCGGCGATGCTGGAGATCGAGTACGACGGCGAGGTCGACGTCTGGATCCTCGACGAGGGCGACGACGACCGGGTGAAGGCGATGGCCGCCCGGCTCGGCGTGCACCACTTCAGCCGCAAGGGCCGCCCCGAGTACAACCGGACCGAGGGCGAGTTCCGGGCGAGAACCAAGTCCGGCAACCACAACTCCTGGCGGGCCGAGCACGAGCACAAGTACGACGTGGTGGCCCAGATGGACCCGGACCACGTGCCGCTGACCTGCTTCCTGGAACGCACCCTCGGTTACTTCCGCGACCCCGACACCGCCTTCGTGGTCGCCCCCCAGGTGTACGGGAACATGTACGACAACTGGGTCGCGCACGGCGCCTCCGTGCAGCAGTACCTCTTCTCCGGCCTGGTCGAGCGCGGCGGCAACGGCATGGACGCCCCGCTGCTGATCGGCACCAACCACCTGTACCGACCCGCCGCCTGGCAGCAGATCGGCGGCTACCAGGACTCGATCATCGAGGACCACCTGACCAGCATGCGGGTGCAGGCCACCGAGAACCCGGCCACCGGACGCCGCTGGAAGGGCGTCTACACCCCCGACGTCCTGGCCGTGGGCGAGGGCCCGACCTCCTGGACCGACTACTTCAACCAGCAGAAGCGCTGGGCGTTCGGCATCTGGGAGATCCTGCTCAAGACCCGGCTGCGCAAGGGCATCCGGCTGCGGACGCGGCAGCGGGTGCTCTACGGGCTGGTCCAGTTCTACTACCCGAGCGTGGCCGTGACCACCGTCCTCGGCAGCCTCGCCACCGCCGTCTACCTGGCCTGCGGGATCACCTCGATCCAGCTCGACACCGTGCTCTGGAGCTCGCTCTGGGGCGCCAGCATGGGCAGCTGGTTCCTGCTCTGGCTCTGGCTGCGGCGCTTCAACCTGGCCGCCCACGAGCGGCGCGAGATCGGCATGGCCGGCATGGGCCTGGCCCTGTTCGCCGGACCGGTGTACCTCGCGGCCGCGATCGCCGCGCTGCTGCGCCGCCCGCTGGCCTACGCGGTGACCGCCAAGGGCGACCTGCGCAGCGCCGAGAAGCTGTCGACCTTCCGGCTGCACCTGCTCTGGGCCACCGTCGCGGCCGGGCTGCTGGCCGCGAGTTTCACCCTGCACCACGGCATCTGGCTGCTGCGGTTCTGGGCCGGCCTCAGCATGTTCACCGGCATCGCGCCGCCGGTCATCTCCTTCGTCAGCGCGCGCCGGATCGCCCGGGCCGAGCGCCGGGCCGGCATCGGACTGCCCGCCCAACGCCGTCCGGACGACGACGAGGGCGCCGACGAAGCCGAGGACCTGGACCGGAGCGAGCCCGGGGCCACCGGCCCGGACCAGGACGGCACAGCCGCGGGCGGTCCCGGGACGGGCCCCGAGCGGGAACTCGCGGAACTGCTGGAGCCGGCCCCGGCCGGCGGCGGCCGGAAGGGCGGCCGCTGATGCTGCGGATCACCGTGCCCCGGATCGTCGGCCTGCTCGCGCTCGCGCTGCTGGCCACCTACGCCTTCGTACTGGCACCCCAGTACAACGCCCGCAACGCGCCCGCGCCGTACGTCTTCGCCGGCACGGCGCCGACCGCGATGCCGGACTGGCTGGTCGCCGCCCTGGCCGCGCCGGCCCCGGCCGCCACCACTCCCGCCGGCGCCACCACCCCCGCCGACGCACCCGGTGACACTCCCGCCCCGACGCCCGCCCCGACCGGCGGCGAGACCACGGGCAGCCCCGCTCCGGCCCCCGCCGAAGCGGCCCCGGCCCCGTTCCCGGCGCCCGGCGGCGCCTTCATGGGCCTCATGACCAAGGCCGGCCCCTACGACCTCGACCCGGTCGAGGAGTTCGCCACCGCCGTGAAGCACCGGCCGAACGTGCTGGAGTTCTCCGTCGGCTGGTGGGACAAGCGGTTCGACCGCCGGGTCTTCGACACCGTGGCCGAGCGCGGCATCATGCCGATGGTGGCCTGGGAGCCCTGGGACTTCCACAAGGAGTCCAAGGTCGACAAGCTCCGCGGCGAACAGCCCGACTACGCGCTGAGCCGGATCATCGGCGGGGAGTTCGACTCCTACATCAAGCAGTGGGCGGAGGGCGTCAAGAGCCTCGGCTACCCGGTCGCCCTGCGCTTCGCCCACGAGATGAACGGCTACTGGTACCCGTGGGCCGAGCAGGCCAACGGCAACCGCCGCGGCCAGTACGTGCAGGCGTGGAAGCACGTCCACGACCTCTTCCGGCAGGCCGGCGCCGACAAGGTGGTCTGGGTGTGGAGCCCGAACATCGACTACGAGAACGCCACCCCGCTGGACTCGCTCTACCCCGGTGACGACTACGTCGACTGGATCGGCCTGTCCGGTTACTACGGCACCGTCGGCCTGGAGAAGTACGCCTCCTTCGAGCAGATCTTCGAACCGACGCTGAAGAAGCTGCGGACGTTCAGCCCCAAGCCCGTGGTGATCACCGAGACCGCCGCCACCGACAGTTCCGGCCAGAAGGCCCGCTGGATCACCGAGATGTTCGAGCAGCTGCCCCGGCACCCGGACATCATCGGCCTGATCTGGTACGAGGCCGTCAAGGAGGTCGACTGGCGGGTCACCGCCTCCGCCGCCTCCGCCGCCGCGTACGCCGCCGGGGTCTCCGCGCCCCGGTACGCCGGGCAGTGGACCGTGCGCTCGCAGCCGCTGCTCACCGTGCCGCCGCCCGTCCCACCGGCCACACCGCCCGCCGCCACGCCCTCGGCCCCGGCGACGCCCCCGCCGAGCGCCAGGCCGACCGGCACCCGGCCGACCGGGACGACCGCCCCGACCCGGAAGCCGACCAGCACCAAGCCGCGCAGTTCGCCGTCGGCCGGATAGCCCGACCGACCGGCCGCCGGCCCACGCCGGGACCGCGGGACCGCCCGCCCGCGGGAGGCCGCAGGAGGCCGCCGGGTCACCGGCAGGCCCGCACACCGAACACCAGTACCCCGATGGGAGGCGAAGAGCATGGTCCGCCCGTTCCTGCCCGGCCCCGGGCGTCCCCGGCCGCGCGCCTGGTGGTGGATCGCGCCCACCGCCCTCCTGGTGCTCTGCCTGTGCGCCGTGCTGATCCCGCGCGAGAGCGCCCCCTCGACCGCCGCCGTCGCCCCGCCCCCGCCGCCGCTGAGCTCGGCCGAACCGGGCGAGCTGTGCTCCAGCGCGCAGAACCGCTACCCCTCGCAGCCGGTGGACTCCGGGCACTACGTCATCAACCCCAACGAGTGGAACGCCACCGGCGGCCTGTGCGTACGCGGCGGCAACGACAGCACCGCCTTCACCGTCACCCGCAGCGCCGTCGCCCGCGGCAACCTCACCGACCCGGCCCGCGGCCCCGGCGCCTACCCCCACATCAGCACCCCGCTCGGCGGCGACGGCGTCAGCCCGCTGCCGATCGCCGTCGACAACCTGCGGTACGCGACCAGCACCTGGCGCACCACCCAGGTGGACGGCGGCGTCTGGAACGCCTCCTACGACCTCTGGTACAGCACCGCCCGAGGCAGCTGCTCGTTCACCGAGAGCGCCGAAGTGATGATCTGGCTGCGCGGCAACGGCACCTCGCCGTTCGGCAAGCAGTCCGGCGAGCTGCGCAGCGGCGGCCAGTCCTACCGGGTGTACGAGGCGCCGAAGAAGAGCAGCCACACCCTGATCACCTACGAGGCGGCCTCCGCCACCAACGTCGTCACCGGCCTCGACCTGCGCGCCTTCACCCGCGACGCGGTCCAGCGCGGCTACGTCCCGGCCGGCTCGTTCCTGTGCGCCGTCCAGGCCGGCTTCGAGATCTGGGAGGGCGGCGCGGGCCTCGGCACCGACACGTTCTCGTTCGAGGTCGCCGCGGGCCGCCCCAGCGGCGCGGTCACCTCCGCGGTGCCCGGCTACTGCCTGGACAGCCGGGTGGCCGGCGACCCGGCCGCGGTCGGCGCCGCGACCTGCGACGGCTCCCCGGCGCAGAGCTGGACCATGGGCGAGGACGGCTCGGTCGGCCAGTCCGGACGCTGTCTGGAGGACCCGGACATCGGGTTCCCGGTCCTCACCGGCTGCTCCCGCAGACCCGACCAGAAATGGCGCGCCACCGACGGCGGGCAGCTGCAGAACGAGGACTCCGGGAAGTGCCTGGAGAACCCGGCGACCGGCCCCACGGGCACCGGAACCGGCTCGCAGGTGCGGATGCGGCTGTGCGCCGCCAAGCCCGCCCAGGAGTGGCACGAGCCGGTCTGAGGGGCGCCGAAAGCCCCCGCAGCCTATCGCACCCGACCCGCGACACGCAGCCTCGCGACACTACATGTGGGGCTTCGTCGGACGAGCGCCACTAGATGTATGCTCACTCCTGCTGTCGAAGCAGGGGAACCCGGTGTGAATCCGGGACTGCCCCGCAGCGGTGTGCGGCCGCCTCCCCAGGAGGCCCGCGAGTCCGAGTACCTGCCGACGGCGTGCCGGCGCCTCCCCGCAGAGGCCATGCGCACCAGCACCATTTCCGGGCCTCGCGGGCGGGCCGGGGACGAATCGCGCGCGGCGCCCACGGGTCCGCGCGGCGTACTCCCCTGCCCCGGACGGCCCGGTCCCCGATCCACCGACTTCGACCGCCGCCAGGAGAGAAGCGCCTTGACCACCGCTGCCTCAGTCGTCCTGCCCGCCCAGGGTTCCAGCTCCGTCCCCGTCGACCCGACGGTCGCCGACCCCGGCGGTTCGCTCCTGCGGCTTCTCACCGACCGCAGCGCCGACCTCCCCCAGGTGGACCCCGGTCATGTCGCCGCCGCCGCGCTCCGCGGCCGCCACGCCGGCTCCGACTTCGCCGAGCTGCGCGGACTCGCCGTCGACGCCGCCGCGTCGATGATCGCCGAGGACCCCCAGTACTCCAAGCTCGCGGCCCGGCTGCTCGCGCTGGAGATCGTCGACGAGGCGGCGACCCAGGGCGTGGTCTCGTTCTCCACCTCGATCGCCGTCGGCCACGCCGAGGGCCTGATCGGTGACACCACCGCCGCCTTCGTCGCCAAGCACACCGCCACCCTGGACGCGCTGATCGACGCCAAGGGCGACGACCGGTTCGAGTACTTCGGCCTGCGCACCGTCCAGAGCCGCTACCTGCTGCGCCACCCGATCACCCGCAAGGTCGTCGAGACCCCCCAGCACTTCCTGCTCCGCGTCGCCTGTGGCCTGGCGGTCGGTGACACCGAGCAGTCGGTCCGCGAGGTCGCCGAGCTGTACCGCCTGATGAGCCGGCTGGAGTACCTGACCTCCTCGCCGACCCTCTTCAACTCCGGCACCCGGCACCCGCAGATGTCCAGCTGCTACCTGCTGGACTCGCCGCTGGACAACCTGGACTCGATCTACTCCCGCTACGCGCAGATCGCCCGGCTGTCCAAGCACGCCGGCGGCATCGGCCTGTCCTACTCCCGGATCCGCTCCCGCGGCTCGCTGATCCGCGGCACCAACGGCAAGTCCAACGGCATCGTGCCGTTCCTGCGCACCCTCGACTCCTCGGTCGCCGCCGTCAACCAGGGCGGTCGCCGCAAGGGCGCGGCCTGCGTCTACCTGGAGACCTGGCACGCGGACATCGAGGAGTTCCTGGAGCTGCGCGACAACACCGGCGAGGAGGCGCGCCGGACCCACAACCTGAACCTGGCGCACTGGATCCCGGACGAGTTCATGCGCCGGGTCAACGCCAACGCCGACTGGTCGCTCTTCTCCCCCGCCGACGTCCCCGAGCTGGTCGACCTGTGGGGCGCCGAGTTCGACGAGGCGTACCTGAAGGCCGAGCTGGCCGGCAAGGCCGTCCGCACCATCCCCGCGCAGACCCTCTACGCCCGGATGATGCGCACCCTCGCGCAGACCGGCAACGGCTGGATGACCTTCAAGGACGCCTCCAACCGCGCCGCCAACCAGACCGCGCTGCCGGGCCGCACGGTGCACAGCTCCAACCTCTGCACCGAGATCCTGGAGGTCACCGACGACTCCGAGACCGCGGTCTGCAACCTCGGCTCGGTCAACCTCGGCGCCCACGTCGCCGCCGGTGCCACCGCCGCCGACCTGCTGAACGCGATGGACTGGGACCGGCTGGACGCGACCGTCCGCACCGCCGTCACCTTCCTCGACCGCGTGGTGGACATCAACTTCTACCCGACCCCCGAGGCCGGCGCCTCCAACAACCGCTGGCGCCCGGTCGGCCTCGGCGTGATGGGCCTCCAGGACGTCTTCTTCCAGCTGCGGATCGACTTCGACTCCGCCGAGGCGAAGACCCTGTCCACCCTCATCTCCGAGCGCATCATGCTCACCGCCTACGAGCGCTCCGCCGACCTGGCCGAGCAGCTGGGCCGGCACGAGGCGTACGAGGAGACCCGCGCCGCCCGCGGCGAGCTGCACATCGACCACTTCCCGACCGCCGCGCCCGAGTGGGCCGACCGCTGGGCCGCGCTGCGCACCCGCGTCGCCACCACCGGTCTGCGCAACTCGCTGCTGCTCGCCATCGCGCCGACCGCGACCATCGCGTCCATCGCCGGCGTCTACGAGTGCATCGAGCCGCAGGTGTCCAACCTGTTCAAGCGCGAGACCCTGAGCGGTGAGTTCCTCCAGGTCAACCCGTACCTGGTGCGTGACCTCAAGGAGCTCGGCGTCTGGGACCAGCAGACCCGCGACTCGCTGCGCGACGCCAACGGCTCGGTGCAGGAGCTCGGCTGGCTGCCGGCCGAGGTGCGTTCGCTGTACCGCACCGCCTGGGAGCTGCCGCAGCGCGCCCTGATCGACCTGGCCGCCGCCCGGATGCCGTACATCGACCAGAGCCAGTCGCTGAACCTGTTCATGGCCGCGCCGACCATCGGCAAGCTCAGCTCGATGTACGCCTACGCGTGGAAGGTCGGTCTGAAGACCACCTACTACCTGCGCTCGCGCCCGGCCACCCGGATCGCCCAGGCCGCGTCGGGTGCCGCCCGCGCCGCCGCGCCGGTGCCGGCCGACACCATCCCGGTCGGTACCCCGACCCTCACCCCGGAGGAGGAGGCCGCGCTGGCCTGCTCCCTGGAGAACCCCGAGTCCTGCGAGGCGTGCCAGTAATGTCCGACGACCGCGAGAAGATGCTGCTCGACCCCGGGTTCGAGCTGACCCTGCGCCCGATGCGCTACCCGTCGTTCTACGACCGGTACCGCGACGCCATCAAGAACACCTGGACGGTGGAGGAGGTGGACCTGCACTCGGACGTCGCCGACCTGGCGAAGCTGAGTGAGGGCGAGCGGCACATGATCGGCCGGCTGGTGGCGTTCTTCGCGACCGGTGACTCGATCGTCTCCAACAACGTGGTGCTGAGCCTGTACAAGCACATCAACTCCCCGGAGGCGCGGCTCTACCTGAGCCGTCAGCTGTTCGAGGAGGCCGTGCACGTCCAGTTCTACCTGACGCTGCTGGACACCTACCTTCCGGACCCGGAGGACCGCAACGCGGCCTTCGCCGCGGTGGAGAACATCCCCTCCATCCACCAGAAGGCGCAGTTCTGCTTCAAGTACATGAACGCGGTCGACCACATCGACTCGCTGCAGACCAAGGACGACCGGCGGGCCTTCCTGCTGAACCTGATCTGCTTCGCGGCGTGCGTGGAGGGTCTGTTCTTCTACGGCGCGTTCGCGTACGTGTACTGGTTCCGGAGCCGGGGCCTGCTGCACGGTCTCGCGACCGGCACCAACTGGGTGTTCCGCGACGAGTCCATGCACATGGACTTCGCGATGTCGGTGGTCGACACCGTGCGCGAGGAGGAGCCGGACCTCTTCGACGAGAAGATGGCGCAGCAGGTCACGGAGATGCTGGAGGAGGCCGTCGAGGCCGAGCTCCAGTTCGCCCAGGACCTGTGCGGCGAGGGTCTGCCCGGCATGAACACCGCGTCGATGCGGGAGTACCTGGAGGCCGTGGCCGACCAGCGTCTCGCGCGACTGGGGATGCCGATCCGGTACGGATCGACCAACCCGTTCGGCTTCATGGAGCTCCAGAACGTCCAGGAGCTGACCAACTTCTTCGAGCGCCGGGTGTCGGCGTACCAGGTCGCAGTTGAAGGCTCGGTCGCCTTCGACGACGACTTCTAGAAGTAGAAGAAGAGAGACAGACAGAGAGGTGCCCCGCCCGGCGCGAAGCCGGGCGGGGCACCTCTGTTGTGTCAGCCGGTCGGAAACTCCCCGCCCTTGACCCCAGCGAGGAACGAGGACCAGGCGTCGGCCCCGAACATCAGCGCCGGCCCGCCCGGGTCCTTCGAGTCACGGACTGCCATTCCGCTGAGTGCTGGATGCTGAACCTCCACGCAATCGTTCGCCTGGGCGCTGTAGCTGCTCTTGTACCAATTGTGAACAGCGGCTTCCGGTACGGTCATTGCGCTCACACCTCTGTCTGGTCTCGTGCTCACATCTCCGTCGCGATTGCGGAGATCATATCCAGCGAGTTCGCGGGGTTCAGGGCTGATGACCGGAGGTACTCGAAGACCAGTCCATAGCCGTCCAGCTCTGCCTGCTGCTCCATGTAGTGGCTGCTCGTCAACGTCTCCAGGAAAACTGCCCCCGGATTCGGGGAGTCGGTGAACCCGAACATCACGAATGCGCCGCACGCGCCGGCCGTGGCGCCGACCTCCATCGGAACAACCTGCAAGGTGATGTTCGGAAGCTGGGCAACCGCAGCGAGGTGTTCCAACTGTGTTCGTTGGACATCCCTGCCTCCGACGGGACACCTGAGCGCCGGTTCCCAGATGATCGCCGAGAATCTGGCCGGGTCCGCCCTGGAGAGAACGTCCTTCCGCTCCATCCGAATCTCGACAAGCTGCTCGATGCGCTCCGGACGGACGGCGGCCGGATTGGCCTCCAGCACTGCGCGGGCGTAGTGCTCGGTCTGCAACAAGCCTGGCACGACCATGGACTGCCAGGTGCGAATGTACCGGGCGTCCCCTTCGAGCCCCAAGAAGTCCGCATAGGCCGGCGGGACCGTATCGCCGTAATCGTGCCACCAGCCACGCTTCTTGCTCTCGCGGGACAACTTCTCAAGCGCCTCGCGCTCTCGCCCCGCCACCCCGTACAGGTCCAGCAGGATCCCGAGGTCCAGTCGGCGAACGCCGGATGCCCCTGTCTCTATGCGGCTGATCTTGGCGCGGGAACAGGCAAGGGCCTGCGCCGCGTCGTCAGTTCCCTTGCCGACAGCTTCGCGCAGACGGCGAAGCTCCGATCCGAGTCGGCGGGCGCGGACCGTCGGCCTCATTTCGTCAGCCATGCGCAAGTCCTCTCACTGGCGGGCACCAGTCTGCCTTGTGACGATTCGTCAATCCAGCGTAGCGAGATCTGCATCGTTGCAGCCATTCTGCTTGCAGGTTGCATCAGCACAGGTGCATGCTACCTGCAGTAGTGAGCTGCGCCACACAGAGTGATCATGGCGAGCTTGCCACCCGGGCATCCCCATGCCTTCTTCAGCCGTCTTCACCCCGCACCCTCCGGAGGTGGCTCCGCCATGCCTGAATCCCACTCCCCCTCCCCCAGCGAGCAGACCTGCTGGCTGCCCCGGCACCAGAAGTCCCCCCGGGCCGCCCGCCGGGAGCTCCGCGAGTTCCTCCTCCCCCACCCCGCCGGCGAACCCCTGCTCCCCATCGGCGAGTTGCTCGTCAGCGAACTCGTCACCAACGCCGTCCAGCACGCCCGCGCCCCGCGCGGGCGCCTGATCTTCGTCCGCTTCCTCCTCAACCCGGACGACACCCTCCGCATCGAGGTCCACGACGCCGACAGCGAGAAGCCCTCGCTCCGCGCCGCCACCAGCACCGACGAGAGCGGCCGAGGACTGCTCCTCATCCAGGAGTTGGCGACCCAGTGGGGCTGCTGCCCCCGCGTCGGCGGCATCGGGAAGTTCGTCTGGTGCCACCTCTCCCCCGACGCGGCCGCGGCGTGAGTCCCGTCCGGGCCGGGATCTCGGGTGTCATGCTGACCGCCGACTTCCCGAGCCTCGACCACGCGCTGCCCGTCCTCTGGGAGCGCGTCCGCGTACTCCCCGTACGTGAGGCCCACCGGGACTTCATCAGGATCTGCATCGGCCCGGGCAGCGGCGAGGGCGTCGCCCGCTGCCTGGCCCGGGGCGGTCTCTGGCGCACCACCCTCTACATCGGCGGGATGACCACCTGGACCGCCCACCCGATCACCATCACCACCACCCACCTGCCCTGAACCGCCGCTCCGCCCGGCGCCCCGCCGGGCGGAGCGGCCACCACGTTCGGCGTCACCACGCTCCCCGAACCACCGTGAAGTGCACACTTCTGTCATGAGTGAGGAACTGCCCGAGCTGGAGGACGAAGTCGCGCTCGCCCGCTATCGGGCCCGCCAGGCTGCCGGAACTGCGATCGAGGTGCCGCACGAGGATGTCCGCTCCATCCTGGGCCTGGAGCGCGAGTGAGCTACCGAATCATCTGAGACGTTGCCGTCGTCGCCCTGCCCGATTACACAGCCAGCCTGATGTGCCCCGCCCGGACCGCCGGGCGGGGCACATCGGTTCAATCACCCAAACGGAAGGACCGCCGTGCTGCGCCCGGCCAGGGCGCGCGAGTATGCAAGCGCTTCGCTACCCAGAGCGCGGTAGTTGAGCACGGGGTCGCCCGCCGTCACCAGGGCGGTCGCACATTCACCGCACCACGGCCGGGGCGGGTCCGCATCCAGGTCCTCGATGACCGCTTCAGCTGTCCGGCACTCCGCGCAGATCGGCATAACGCCGGCCCTCCTCGCCGTCTCAGGACCAGGTGGAGCCGCACGACGTGCAGCCCCAACGGCCCTCCAAAGTCTGGTAGGTGGCGCTCGACCCGCAGACCGGGCAAACGCGGGCCCCCGCCTCCGAGTCGCGCTCCAGCAGGTTACCGGGCAACCGGCCGGGGTGAGGCAGGATCGAGATAGCAGGCCGATCGAGCAGGATCTCGCTCATGACGCACTCCTCCGAGTGAGGATCAATACTGGGATGCGCCCGGCCGGGGCAGTGCCAGGAAACCCCGCACGGCCCTGGCCGTGGAGAGCTTCGCGGCGTTCCCGCACGCCCTGTGCGTGCCCCGCACACGCCATGCACGCCCCTGCTGTCACCGGCGAATCGACCGATACCGTGGCTACTCCGTGCAGTCGAAGGGCAGCACTGTGTCAATGAACCCACGCGACATCGGGGCGATCATCAGGGCGGCCCGATGTGCCCAACGAATGACCCAGGCCCAACTCGGCCGAACCTGCGGTTACTCGGCATCCGCGATCAGCCGGGTCGAAGGTGGAACACTTCGCCCCTCAGAGCAGTCACTCCTACTGATGACCCGCACCCTCGGAATCCCCGTCGACGCGATCAGAGTCGGCCGACCCGCTACCCTGGCGCCAGATATGACTCTGGATCAGGAGGATGCGATGCGGCGCAGGCAGTTGCTCCTGGCAGGCATGGCGGCGACCGGAGCATCGATGATGCCATCATCTGTTTCCGCTGCCACCCGCCCAGACTCCTCGACCCAGATCGTCCGGGCTCTGTACGAGCCCGAGAGCAGCGCTTCCATCTCGCTTCGACAGCTCCGGCAGTTCCTCGCCGAGGCCCATTCGCAGTTCACCGCAGCCCAGTACCAGGACCTCGGCGAGGCCCTGCCCGGGTTACTGGGAACGGCCCAGGCAACGCGCGATGCCATGTCCGGCCGGTCCCGGGAGGAAGCCCAGGCACAGGTGGCCAGAGCGTGGGTCCTAGCGACAGAGTTGGCGCTCAAGCAGCATTCGGATGTCGCCTGGCCTGCGGCAGACCGCGCCCTGGCGGCGGCCCAGGCGAGCGGCGACCCGGTTGTGGAGGGTGAGGCAGCACGGGTGCTGGCAATCACCATGCGGCGCGCAGGGAGACCAGCCGCCGGAGTCGATCTCCTGCGCCGCACCGCCGGCTCGCTGGCGCAGAATAGGGACACCGTGTCCCGGGCCGTAGGGGCGACGCTCCTGATGACAGCCGCATACACCGCCGCGTGCGGTCGGCGACGCAGCGATGCCCTTGACCTCATGACTGGTGCGGCGGACGCCGTGGCCCGTCTCTCGGGAACCAGCACGCAGCCCCGAGAACGACTGTTCACAGTCGATGCCACTGCGGCACAGGCAGATCTGTACTGGATCGGGGTACACACGGCCTTGGGCACTCCCGACGAGGCCGTCCCGTACGCGGCGCGGATCGTCCCGGGCCAACTACCGACCGTCGAACGCCGAGCCAGGTACGGAACGGACTGTGCCCGTATGTGGCAGCGCCTCGGCGACCATCGACGCACCTTGGAAGCGCTGCGGTTCACCGAGCAGGTGGCACCGGAGGAGCTTCGCCGACCGGCGCTGCGAGCGCTGACGGCCGAACTCCTCTACGCGCCCGTGACGGTGGCCGGCGTACGGGAGTTCGCCGAGCGCACCGGGGCGCCGCCGCAGTAGCGAGGCGCCCCGGACAACACGGAGGCCGGTGCGGGATCGCTCCCCGCACCGGCCTTCGTCCAACAACCTTCCGGCCCCTAGTTGTTCGGGACGGTCGCGTAGCGCGGCGTGCCCTCGCCCATCTGCTTGAGCGCGTCCTTGCGGTCGCGCTTCGACAGCTTGTCGATGTAGAGGAAGCCGTACAGGTGGTCGGTCTCGTGCTGGAGGCAGCGGGCGAAGAAGCCGGTGCCCTCGACCCGGATCGGGTTGCCGTCCTTGTCCTGGCCGGTCACCGCGGCGTACTCGGGGCGCGGCAGCTCGGCGTAGGCGGTCGGCACCGACAAGCAGCCCTCGTTGCCGTCGTCCAGGACCCGCTGGCGGTCCTTCGGGAACTCCTCCAGCACCGGGTTGATCATGTGCCCGATGTGGCGCACACCCTCGTCGTCCGGGCAGTCGTAGACGAAGACCTTGAGGTCGACGCCGATCTGGTTGGCGGCCAGGCCCACGCCCTCCGCCGCGTACATCGACTGGAACATGTCGTCGATCAGCGCGGACAGCTCGGCGTCGAACGCCGTCACGTCCTTGACCTCGCGGTGCAGCACCGGGTTGCCGAAGACCGTGATCGGGCGCGCGGTGCCCCTGGTCAGGTCCGGCTCCGCTCCGACCACCTTCGCGGGCGCCTCGGGCGCCGCCCCCTCCACGTCGTGCTCGTGCTCGTGGTCGTGCTGCTCGGCCATGTCTTCCGCTTCCATAGGTCTACGCGTACCTCTCCAGGGTACTCAGCACACCTCTTCGAGATCCCGGTACGCCCGGGTCCCGGGGGCGGCCGCCGCCCACCGGTCCAGCAGGGTCCGCACCAGGTGGGCGGGTGCGGCGATCCCGCACTCGCGTTCGGCCAGCCAGGACATCCCGCCCGCGCCGGGGCTGAGGTGGCTCAGGTGCCCGGGGTGCGCGGCGTCCCCGTCGTCGTGCGGGTCGTGGTGGGCGGTGTGGCCGTCGTCCGTGGCCATCCGGCTCTCCGAGCACGCCCGGCACAGCAGCCGCACCGAGGACGTCCAGTCCTCGGCCGCGTAGCCGGCGTCCGCGACCAGCCGCTCCAGCGCGTCCCGGTCCGCCTCGGTCGCCGCCTGGAGCAGCACCACGTAGGTGGGCACCGGCGACGGCGCCCACAACTCGATCTCGTCGAACACCGGGTACGCGACCCCGTCGGTGACCCGTTCCCCGTGCGGGGCGCCGTCGTGCAGCACCACCTCGCCCCAGCGTCTGCCGGAGGACGGCAACGGGATCGACAGCACCTCGATCCGGGCCGGGTCGAGCCGCCGGCCCCACACCACCTCGGACTCGCCCTCGGGGGAGAGCCGCACCGGGGTGGTGCCCAGGTCCAGACTGACCGGACCGTCCCCGTGCGCTCCGGGGCCGCCGGGCAGCTTCAGCCCGTACGCCTGCCAGGACCGGCGGGCCAGCGGCCAGTCCTGGAGCGCGGTCGCGGTGATCCCGAGGTTCCACCAGTCGGGTGCGCCCTGCTCGCGGTCGAGCAGCGCCACCGCCCGCAGGCCGGCCGCCCGCGCCTGCTCCCAGTCGCGGCGGAACTTGTGCAGCAGCGCCAGGTTGAACCACGAGTCCGAGAGCCACGGCTCCAGGTCGGCCGCCATGACCAGCAGCGCGCCGGCGTCCTCGTAGCGTCCGTCGCCGATCAGCGTGAATGCCCGGTCGGTCGTCTGCCGCCAGGTGGCAGACGGCCGGTGCCGTGCCCGGTGGAAGATCCTCACGTTGGTCCCTGCCGTCGTCGTCCGCTCTCAAGTCCCGTGTCCGCTCCCGCGCCACGGGCCCGGTGTCCCGGGTCGGTTTTCCACGCTACGACCGCATCCAACCACGACGGCCACCGCCCGCGCTCCCCACCGCCGAGGTTGCCCGTATCCGGCCCCTCCCCCCAGCCTGCCCGCCCCGGCCCGGCGCCTCAACCCCGGGCCGGGGCGGTCCGGCCCCGGCTCGCGCCCGCTCCACGCCCGCCCCGCGCACCCCGCCACGCCGCCCGGCGAGCCCCCGCGAGCGCCCCGGCGCTCAGCCGCGGACCCGGACCAGCGCGTCCACCACCCGGGCGTCGTACACCCGCCCCCGCCCCAGCCGCAGCGCCTCCAGTACCTCCAACCGGCCCACCGCCTCCCCCAGCCCGCGCCCCCGGGCCGCCGTCAGCAGGTCGTCGTGCGCGTTCGCCACCCGGATGATCCGCGCCGCCAGCGGCACCGCCCGCCCGCCGCCGTCCGACCCGGGATGCGGATCGGCCAGCCGGGCGACCTGTTCGGCCACCTGCCGCGGCACCCCGGTACGCCGGATCACCTCGCTGCCGAGCCGGGCGATCCGCTGCTGCTCCTCGTCCGGCAGCAGTGCCGTCGCCCCACCGGGCACCGGCTCCACCAGCGACAGCTGACCCACGTCGTGCATCAGCGCCGCGTACTCCAGCAGGGCCAGCTCCCGGGTGCCGAGGCCCAGCTCACGGCCGACCGCGCAGGCGGTGTCGGCCACCCGGCGGGCGTGTCCCGGCGGCGTGTAGCCCGCCACCTCGGTCGCCTTGGCCAGGCTGGCGATGGTCTGCCCGGTGGTGGCCCGCACGGCCGCCGCCCGCCGGAACGACACCTGCGCCAGCAGCAGCGGCGCGCAGAACAGCGGCAGCGCCCAGAGGCCCACCTCCCCGGCGGCGAGACTGACCAGCATCCCGGTGGCGGCGATCGCCGAGCCGATCCCGAACAGCGAGCGCAGCTCGTCCTCCAGACCGGCCGGGAACCGCAGCCCGCTGCGGGCCCGCCGCAGCACCGCCGCCAGCACCGCGTCGCACAGGGCGGCCAACGCGGCCACGGCGGTCAGGAACGCCCCGTACGCGGGGCCGTCGGCGGAGAACCGGTCCACCACCCCGCTGTTGTAGAGCGGCTGGAACACGGCGGCCGCGAACGCCGCCCCGAGCAGCCGCCGCGCCGCCCCGTCCCGGCGGGCCCGCTCCCGCCAGGGCGCCCGCACCCGTCGGCGCCCCCCGTGCCTCGGCCGCAGGGCCGGTGCCAGCGCCCCGGGCAGCAGCGCCAGCAGCAGGCCCGCGCCGGTCACCGCCACCACCTGGAGCACCCCGTGCCCGGTCGGCAGTCCGCGCAGCGGACCGAGCAGCGCGTACGCCAGCGCGCCCGCCGCGCCGATCGGCGCCTGCTCGCGATCGCCCGGAAGGGTGATCCGGACGCACTCGCCGAGCGCGATCAGCAGCACGAACGCCAGCGCCACCCCGGGCGCGGACACGCCCCGCACCGCGACCGCCCCGAGGGACGCGGCCAGCAGCGCCAGCGCGGCGCCGTGCACCGCGCACACCACTCCGGCGCACCCCTCGGAGTCCCCGCCGCGCCCGGCGCCCACCGTCGGGCCCGCGCCCCGCCCGGCGCTCACGACGGCCCGGCCGTCGGCACCGAGCCGCCGCCCTGGGCTGGCACCCCGCGCGGCGCGGCCCGGACCGGCTCGGGTACGCCCAGCGGGATGTCCGGCACCGCCCTGATCGTGTCGGGCGGCGGCAGCACCGGCTGCCAGTCGTGCACGGCCAGGGCGTCGACCAGCGCCCGCACCATCACCGGGTCGAACTGGCTGCCCGAGCAGCGTTCCAGCTCGGCCACCGCCTCGGTGACCGGCCGCCCGCGCCGGTAGGAGCGGGTGGAGGTCATCGAGTCGAAGGCGTCGGCGACCGAGATGATCCGGGCGAACTCGGGGATCTGCTCCCCCGCCAGTCCGCTCGGGTAGCCGCGCCCGTCCATCCGTTCGTGGTGGTGCAGGATCCCCGAGTGCGCCTCGCCGAGGAAGGAGATGCCGCGCACCAGCTCGTAGCCGTGCACCGGGTGCACCTCGACGGCCCGCCGCTCGGCCTCGGTGAGGGGACCGTTTCTGCGGAGCAGCTCGGTGGCGACGCCGAGCTTGCCGACGTCGTGCAGGACGCCCGCGTACCGCAGGGTGCGCAGTCGCTCGGCCTCCATGCCGAGCTGGCCGGCGATCAGCACCGAGGCCCGGCCGACCCGTTCGCTGTGCCCTCGGGTGTAGGCGTCCTTGATCTCCACCGCCTGGACCAGTGCCTGGACGGTGGCCTGGTGGGCGTCGCGCTCCCGGTGCCCCTGGGCGAACACCCAGGCCGAGATGGACAGCGGCAGCAGGGCCAGCAGCGCCGCGAACGCGCCGTACGGGCCCTGCCACAGCACCGCCACCATCAGCCCGCCGGCCGCGTGCACCAGCACCGGCAGGCCGGGTACGGCGGCCGCGCGGCGGTGCGCCGGGGATCGGTGTCCCGACGAGCGGTGCGCCGGCGGGCGCCGGGGGCTCTCCGCCAGCAGCCGCATGGCACCCACCAGCACCCCGTTGACCAGGCAGAACGCGGCCAGCGCGGCGCACCCGGGCAGCAGCGCGGCGGGGAAACGGGAGCCGAGCAGCAGCTGCGGGCCGGCCAGCCGGTGGAACACCACCGAGGCCGCGAAGGCGGACAGCGCGAGCTGGGAGCCGTTCCACACCTGGCGGCGGCGGCAGGTCGGCTCGGCGGCGCCGAGCAGCGCGGCCGGGGCCGCGACCAGCGCGGCGGCGGCCGGAGGAAGCATCAGCACCCCGGCGAACAGCACCGGGAAGAAGGCGTTGACATCGGGCCGGGCCGGTGCACGGCCGTGCGGCTGCGGGCGGCGCAGCAGCAGCCGGACCAGGCGCAGGCAGGGGCTGGGCAGCCCCTGGGCGAGCGACTCCCAGCAGCCGTGGAGGAAGGCCAGCAGCCCGACCTTCGGCCAGTCCACCGGGGCGCCGAGCCAGTGCGCCCCGGCCACCGGGACGGGGAGCGGCAGCAGCGGCAGCAGGCAGCAGAGCGCGGCCACCGGCACCGCCACGAGGTAGCGCACGGCTCCCCGCGGCAGGTCCGTGTCCCCGCTGTCGGTAGCGATCCCGACCTCCCCACGTCCTGGCCCGCGCCGTCCTGGCCCGTCGGCCGGTCGCACGCCGGAGGGGCGGCGGACGGGCGACGGTGAGCGTCCGTCAGGAGGATAGGGCGCCACTCCGGCGCGGGGACGCATGATCGCGCAATGCCGCTGCTGGCACCCCACCAACTCACTCGAACGAGTGACGGCGCATCCGGGTGGAAGGGGCGCGGACACGGAGCGGCCCCGAGAGCGTCCGCTCCCGGGGCCGTCCGGTGTAGGCCGTTCGCCGCGCGACCAGGTCCTAGGTGCCCGCCGCCGCCTGAGCGGCGCGGTCCGGGTCGGCGGCCGGTTCGGGGCGCACCTCGACCGCCGCCTCGACCGTCACCTCCACTGTCGTCTCGACCGAGACCACCAGTGGCTCACCCGTCCGCTGCCCGGCCCGGATCGAGTCGATCCTGGCCAGGACCTTGCCGCGCAGATCGGCCGGGGTGTCGTCGCAGCCGCAGGAACGCTTGATCAGCGCCTTGATCGCCTGCTCCAGCCCGTACTGCTTCAGGCACGGCGAGCACTCGTCGAAGTGCACGCGCAGCTTGGCGCAGTCGCCCTCGGCCATCTCGTTGTCGAGGAATTCGTAGAGGTGGTCGAGGACCTCGCCACACTCGGTGTCGTGCGGATCGCCGCAGCTCATGAACCCGAGCCCTTCGCTTCCTGCCCTGCCCCGCTACCGGCCGGGACCAGCCCGCGCTCACGGGCGTAGTCCTCCAGCATGCCGCGCAACTGACGGCGACCGCGGTGCAGTCGGGACATCACCGTACCGATGGGAGTACCCATGATGTCCGCGATCTCCTTGTACGCAAAGCCCTCGACGTCCGCGAGATAGACGGCGATGCGGAACTCCTCCGGAATCGCCTGGAGGGCGTCCTTCACATCACTGTCCGGAAGGTGGTCCAGGGCCTGGGTCTCCGCCGAGCGCAGACCGGTCGACATGTGCGACTCGGCCCGGGCCAGCTGCCAGTCCTCGATCTCCTCGGCGGCGGTGCGCTGGGGCTCCCGCTGCTTCTTGCGGTACGAGTTGATGAACGTGTTGGTGAGGATGCGGTACAGCCACGCCTTGAGGTTGGTGCCCTCGCGGAACTGGTGGAAGGACGCGTACGCCTTGGCGAACGCCTCCTGGAGGAGGTCCTCCGCGTCAGCGGGGTTGCGGGTCATCCGCAGCGCCGCCGAGTACATCGGGTCCAGGTAGCCCAGGGCGTCGCGCTCGAAGCGCTCCCGCCGGGCCTCCTCGGTCTCCTCGGCCGACACCCGGAAGGTGTCCTCGCCGATCGCCTCGGCCAGCTCCTCACCGGTGAGCGCCTCGCCCGTGGGCAGGCTCTCCTCCGGGCCACGGCCCGGCTCGGCCTCGTGCTCGGTCCCGACGACCGGACCCACCTCCTCGGCATGACGGACACGGCCCACCGCGGGCCGCCCCGGAAGCGAGGATATCGGGCCGACGGGCTTCTCGCCCGCGCCGATCCAGTCCGACCACGACGGCACGAAGGCCGAGTCGGCCTCGCGCTGCTCGGGCCGCTCGGGGCACGCGATCGAACCCATCTGCCCTGCCTTCCACCGGGACTCATGCTGACAAGGGCGTCAACCACGGCGGCCCCGCCCGCATTCCCGGCCCCCGCGGGCTGATCCGCGCCACCCGCGCGCGGCCCGCCGCACCCGGCCCGCCGGGCCCGCCGCACCCGCTCACACCAGCCGCAGCACCCAGTCCCCCACCGCGGCGACGATCAGCTCCAGCAGCTCCTCCCGCTCCAGCGGCGCCCGCTTCGGCACCTCGAAGCCGTGGTTGCCGTACTCCAGCGCCAACAGTTCGTGCGAGGCCGGCAGCTCCGGGAACTCGGCCGGTCCGCCGAACGGGTCCGCCGCCCCCTGCACCACCAGCGTCGGCAGCCCCGTGCCCAGCAGTTCCCCGGCCCGGCTGCGCTCCGGCTTCCCCGGCGGGTGCAGCGGGAACGCCAGCGCCAGCACGCCCACCGCCCCGGTCGCCGCACCGGTCCGGCAGGCCACCCTCGCGCCCGCGCTGCGCCCGCCCGCCACCAGCGGCGGACCGGCCTCCGCCAGCCGCTCGGCCACCGGCGTCCACCCGGTGTCCAGGGTGCGCGGCGCGGGCGCCACCTTCTTCCCGGCCACCCGCCACGGCTGCTCCACCAGCGCCACCGACACCCCCCGGGCCGGCAGCGCGGCGGCCAGCGCCGCGAGGTCCCGCGCCTCGGTCCCGCCGCCGGCGCCGTGGCCCAGCGCCAGCACCGCCCGCGGCGCGGCCGCCGGATGGAGGGTGATCCGGGCGTCCCCGGCGGGGGTGGGTACGAGCTCCCGGGTCACGGGGGCGGTGTCGGCGGTCACGGCGGCTGCGGTCCTCTCGGGGCGGCGGCGCGCACGGGGCGCGCGCCGGAGGGGTCGGAACGGAAGGGCTCGGAACGGCGGGGCGGGAACGACCTCGGCTCAGAACGTCGACTCGGAACAACTCAGAACAACGTGGTCCCGTGCTCGACCTCGACCCAGGGCTCGGTCAGCCCGGCGTGGTTGTTGCGGATGCTGCCGACGTCCGGCGACACCGCGGTCAGCCGCAGTGCCCCCGGCGGCGGGGGTATCAGCAGCCGCCGCGCCTCCTCCGGCTCGTCGAGCCCCGGGTCCAGCCAGTCGTCGAACGATCCCGGGTCCAGGAACAGCGGCATCCGCTCGTGGACCGGCGCCAACAGTTCCTCCGCCTCCGTCGTCACCACCGTGAACGTCACCAGCCAGCCCTCCGGATGGTCCGAGGGCACCGTCCGGTTGCGCCAGAACTCGTACAGCCCCGCCAGCGCCAGCGGCGCGCCGTCCGCCCGGGACACGAAGAACGGCTTCTTCTTCGGCTTGCCCCGCTCCGCCGGGACGGTCTGCCACTCGTAGTAACCGTCCACCGGCAGGATGCACCGGCGGGACGCGAACGCCTGCCGGTAGGAGGGCTTCTCGTGCACCGTGTCCGACCGGGCGTTGATCATCTTCACCGCCGTCTCCGGCGACTTCGCCCACTGCGGCACCAGCCCCCAGCGCAGCGCCCGCAGCTGCCGCACCGGCCGTGCCGCGCCCTTCGGCAGCCGCTCCAGCACCACCAGCGCGCTCTGGGTGGGGGCGACGTTCCAGCTCGGGTCCAGGGTCTCGGCCGGATCCCACTGCTGCACACCGAACAGCTCGACGATGTCCTCGGGCCGGTTACTCGCGGCGAAGCGACCACACATGCCGTCAGCTTGCCACGGCCCCGGCCGCCCCCCAGAACCACCCGCCCCGGGACCGCCGTCCCCTCCATGACAGGCTGCCGTACCGAAGGAGCGGCCGAACCGAGGCGGAGGAGACCCATGGACGCCAGGACCCTCGACGAGCTGTGGACCGCCGTCACCGGCACCCAGCCCGACCCGCCCGGCTGGCTCGTCCTCGCCGCCGGCGCCGTCGCGCTGCTCACCGTGCTCACCCGCCCGCTGTGGCGGATCGCCCGCAACGCCGTCACCATCGCCCACGAGGGCGGCCACGGCCTCGCCGCCCTCGCCACCAGGCGCAAGCTGGCCGGCATCCGGCTGCACTCCGACACCTCCGGCCTCACCCTGTCCTACGGGCGCCCCACCGGCCCCGGCATGGTCCTGACCGCCGCGGCCGGCTACCTCACCCCCGCCCTGCTCGGCCTCGGCTGCGCCGCCCTGCTCGCCGCCGACCGGATCACCCTGCTGCTGTGGCTGGCCATCGTCCTGCTGCTGGCCCTGCTGGTGCGGATCCGCAACGCCTTCGGCTTCCTCAGCGTGCTGCTCACCGGCGGCGCCTTCTTCCTGGTCACCTGGTTCGGTTCGGCCCAGGTCCAGGCCGGCTTCGCCTACCTCGGCACCTGGTTCCTGCTGTTCGGCGCCGTCCGCCCGGTGCTCGAACTCCAGCGGCAGCGCCGGCACGGCCAGGCCGGCGACTCCGACGCCGACCAGCTCGCCCGGCTCACCGGCGTCCCCGGCCTCGCCTGGGTCACGCTCTTCCTCGTCACCGCCCTCGCCGCCCTCGGCCTCGGCGCCGACTGGCTGCTGCGCCCGCTCTGAGCCCCGCCCCCGGTCCGCCCCGGTCCAGCCCCGACGCCCGCCCGCCGACCCGCGCCGTCCGCCCCGGCCCGCGCATCGGAGGCGAACGGGCGAGCCCCACCACGGCCCCTAGACTGGCCGCATGACCGAGACCCTGTGGCCCGCCCCCGTCGCGACCACCCCCGTGGACGCCACCGTCACCATTCCCGGCTCCAAGTCGGTCACCAACCGGGCCCTGGTGCTGGCCGCGCTCGCCGACGGGCCGGGCTGGGTGCGCCGCCCGCTGCGCAGCCGTGACTCCCAGCTGATGGCGGACGGCCTGCGCGCCCTCGGCGTCACCATCGAGGAGCAGGTCAACAACGACACCGGCGGCACCGGCGGCGGCGAGGCGTGGCGGGTCATCCCCGCTCCCGCGCTGCGCGGCCCGGCCTCGGTCGACGTCGGCAACGCCGGCACGGTCATGCGCTTCCTGCCCCCGCTCGCCGTCCTCGCCGACGGCCCGGTCCACTTCGACGGCGACCCGCGCAGCCACGAGCGCCCCCAGCACGGTGTGATCGACGCCCTGCGCGTGCTCGGCGCCCGGATCGAGGACGGCGGCCGCGGCACCTTCCCGCTCACCGTGCACGGCACCGGCGCCCTCGACGGCGGCACCGTCCAGCTGGACGCCTCCGCCTCCTCCCAGTTCGTCTCCGCCCTGCTGCTCTCGGGCGCGCGCTACAACAACGGCGTCGAGGTCCGGCACGTCGGCGGGCCGGTGCCCTCGCTGCCGCACATCCGGATGACCGTCGACATGCTGCGCCTGGCCGGCGTCCAGGTGGACGCCCCCGAGGACGGCGGTGAGAAGGACGTCTGGCGGGTCACCCCCGGCGCCCTGCTCGGCCGTGACCTGGTGGTCGAGCCCGACCTCTCCAACGCCGCGCCGTTCTTCGCCGCCGCCCTGGTCACCGGCGGCCGGGTCACCGTCCGCGACTGGCCCCGGCACACCACCCAGCCCGGCGACCAGCTGCGCGAGCTGTACACCCGGATGGGCGGCAGCTGCGAGTTCACCGACGAGGGCCTGCGCTTCACCGGCGGCGACCGGATCCACGGCATCGAGGCCGATCTGCACGACGTCGGCGAGCTCACCCCGGTGATCGCGGCCGTCGCCGCCCTCGCCGACTCCGAGTCGCACCTCTACGGCATCGCCCACCTGCGGCTGCACGAGACCGACCGGCTCGCGGCGCTCGCCAAGGAGATCAACGGCCTCGGCGGCGACGTCAGCGAGACCGAGGACGGCCTGCGGATCCGCCCGCGCAAGCTGACCGGCGGCGTCTTCCACACCTACGAGGACCACCGGCTGGCGACCGCCGCCGCCGTGGTCGGCCTCGCCGTGCCCGGCGTCCAGGTCGAGAACGTGGCCACCACCGCCAAGACGCTGCCGGACTTCCCCGCCATGTGGGACGAACTGCTCGCCGGACCGGTGGCGGGCGGCTGAGCGGGGACTGGGGACATGCGCCGCTACGGCAAGGACGCCGACGAGGACGACATCCGCAACCGCCCCGCCCGCCGGGGCTCCCGGCCGCGGACCCGGATCCGGCCCAAGCACGAGGACGCCGACGAGGCGATGGTGCTCACCGTCGACCGCGGCCGGGTGACCTGTCTGGTCGACCCGGGCAGCAAGCAGGAGCGCCAGGTCACGGCCATGAAGGCCCGTGAGCTGGGACGCAAGGGCGTGGTCGTCGGCGACATCGTCTCCCTGGTCGGGGACCTCTCCGGGGACGCCGACACCCTGGCCCGGATCGTCCGGGTCGAGGAGCGCACCTCGGTGCTGCGGCGCACCGCGGACGACGACGACCCGTACGAGCGGATCGTGGTCGCCAACGCCGATCAGCTCGCCATCGTCACCGCGCTGGCCGACCCGGAGCCCCGGCCCCGGCTGATCGACCGCTGCCTGGTCGCCGCCTACGACGCCGGCATGGAGCCGCTGCTCGTGCTGACCAAGGCCGACCTGGCCCCGGCCGAACCGCTGCTGGAGTCCTACGCCCCGCTCGGCATCCAGTACGTGGTCACCCGCAGGGACGAACTGGAGGGCGCCGGCGCCGAGGCCGTGCGGGAACACCTGCGCGGGCTGAGCACGGTGTTCATCGGCCACTCCGGCGTCGGCAAGACCACCCTCGTCAACGCGCTCGTCCCGGAGCGGCAGCGGGTCACCGGCCACGTCAACGCCGTCACCGGCCGGGGCCGGCACACCACGGTGTCGGCGCTCGCGCTGCGGCTGCCGCCGCCGCCCGGCGCCAAGCCCGGTTCGAGGAAGGCGCTGGACACCGGCTGGGTGATCGACACCCCCGGCTTCCGGTCGTTCGGGCTCTCCCACATCGACCCGTCCCGGGTCATCCTGGCCTTCCCCGACCTGGAGCCCGGCACCGCCGAATGCCCGCGCGCGTGCAGCCACGACGAGCCGGACTGCGCGCTGGACGCCTGGGTCGCCGACGGCCACGCCGACCAGGCCCGGCTGTACTCGCTGCGCCGGCTGCTCGCCAGCAAGGAGGCCCGGGAGGGCGACTGACGGCCGGTGCGGCGCTCCGGTTCCGGCGTTCGAGGTGTCGGAGCGCCCGCTCGTGGTGATCATAGGAAAGTCGGGCCGGATCACGGTCCGCCCGGCACCCGGTCCCGCCGACGGGTTCCCGACCGATCCCGACCGATCCCCGAGCGACAGGGAGAGCACGCGATGGCATGGGCCCTGGTGATCCTGGCCGGACTGCTGGAGACCGGCTTCGCGATCAACCTCAAGCTCAGCGAGGGCTTCACCAAGCTCTGGCCCACCGTCAGCTTCTGCGTCTTCGCGCTGGGCAGCTTCGGTCTGCTGACCATCTCGCTGAAGACGCTCCCGGTCGGCCCCGCCTACGCGGTGTGGACGGGCATCGGGGCCGCCGGCACCGCGATCTACGGCATGCTCTTCCTGGACGAGACCACCTCGGTGCTCAAACTGGTCTCGATCTCCCTGGTCATCGCCGGGGTGATCGGTCTCCAGCTCAGTGGCTCCGCCCACTGACGGACACCCGTCGACGGACACCCGCCGGGACCGGTGCCCGGGCCCGGGGGCCGGTCCGCGCTAGGGTTTCCGGCATGGCCGACTACCACGACGATCTCCGACTCGCCCACGTCCTCGCCGACTCGGCCGACTCGGTCACCCTGGAGCGCTTCCGCGCACTCGACCTGAAGGTCGAGACCAAGCCCGACCTCACGCCCGTCAGCGACGCCGACAAGGCCACCGAGGAACTGGTCCGCAGCATCCTGCAGCGGGCCCGCCCGCGCGACGCGGTGCTCGGCGAGGAGTTCGGCCTCCAGGGCTCGGGCCCGCGCCGGTGGGTGATCGACCCGATCGACGGCACCAAGAACTACATCCGCGGCGTCCCGGTCTGGGCCACCCTGATCGCGCTGCTGGAGGACGGCCCGGACGGGGTGGAGCGCCCCGTCGTCGGCATCGTCTCCGCCCCCGCGCTGCACCGCCGCTGGTGGGCTGCCAAGGGCCTCGGCGCGTACGCGGGGCGCAGCCTGGCCAAGGCTTCCCGGATCCACGTGTCCGGCGTCTCCCGGATCGAGGACGCCTCGTTCTCCTACTCCTCGCTGTCCGGCTGGGAGGAGCGCGGCCGGCTGGAGCCGTTCCTGGACCTCACCCGGGCCTGCTGGCGCACCCGCGCCTACGGCGACTTCTGGTCCTACATGATGGTCGCCGAGGGCGCGGTGGACATCGCCGCCGAGCCGGAACTCTCGCTGTGGGACATGGCGGCGAACAGCGTCATCGTCGAGGAGGCCGGCGGCCGCTTCACCGGCCTGGACGGCGTCCCGGGCCCGGGCGGCGCCGACGCGGTCGCCTCCAACGGCCTGCTCCACCAGGAGGCCCTGGACCGGCTGAGCGTCTGACAGCCTCCGCCCCGCGAGCGGGCGACAACACCGCCCCGAGCCGAAGGGGCGCGCCGGTGCCGAAAGGGAGCGGCGAGGAGGCCGCGAGGTACGAGCGGCCTCGGAGCGCCGACCGTCGGCACCGGACAGAAGCGCCCCGGAGGCGAGCGGGCGACAACACGGCCCCGGATGCCGGTTCTCCTCGGCACCCGGGGCCCGCTGCTCGACGGGGCCCCTCACCGGGCCCCGCCGCGCGGTGCGTCAGCCCTGCTTGCGCAGTTCCCGCACCGCCGTCTCAAGACGCCGGCCGTAGTCGGCGTCGGCCTTGCGGAAGTTCTCGACCGCCCGCTCGACGATGTCGTCGCGGTCGGCCGAGACCTTGGCGATGAAGCCGGCCAGGTTGGCGACCAGCCGCTGCTTCTCCTCCTCGGAGAACAGCCGGTAGAGGTTGCCCGCCTGCACGAAGTCGTCGTCCTCGGCGTGCGAGGGCGCCTCGTGGTTGCCGGTCGCCCCGGTGACCGGGGTCGCCGCCCACAGCGGGCGGCCGGTCTGCACCGGGCCGCCGAAGCTGTTCGGCTCGTAGTTCTTGCGGCGGCCGTGGCGGCCGTCGTAGAGGTGGCCGTCCCGGCTGTTGGTGAGCGCCTCGGTGGCGTGCGGACGGTTCACCGGCAGGTGGTCGGCGTTGATGCCGACGCGGTAGCGGTGGGCGTCCGCGTAGGCGAACAGGCGGCCCTGCAGCATCTTGTCCGGGGACGGGCCGATGCCGGGCACGAAGTGCCCCGGGGAGAAGATCGACTGCTCGACCTCGGCGAAGACGTTGTCGGGGTTGCGGTTGAGCTCCAGCTTGCCGATCTCGATCGGCGGGTAGTCCTCGTGCGGCCAGACCTTGGTCAGGTCGAACGGGTTGAAGCGGTAGTTCGCCGCGTCCTCGGCCGGCATGATCTGGACCTGCACCGTCCAGGTCGGGAACTCGCCGCGCTCGATGGCCTCGCGCAGGTCGCGCTGGTGGCTGTCCGGGTCCTCGCCGGCGAGCCGGTTGGCCTCGTCCGCGGAGAGGTTCTTGATCCCCTGGTCCGTCTTGAAGTGGTACTTCACCCAGAAGTACTCGCCGGCCTCGTTCTGCCACTGGTAGGTGTGCGAGCCGTAGCCGTTCAGGTGGCGGTAGGAGGCGGGGATGCCGCGGTCGCCGAACAGCCAGGTCACCTGGTGGGTGGACTCGGGCGACAGGCCCCAGAAGTCCCAGACGTTGTCCGCCTCCTGCGAGCCGGTGTACGGGTCCCGCTTCTGGGTGTGGATGAAGTCCGGGAACTTGATGGCGTCCTTGATGAAGAACACCGGGGTGTTGTTGCCGACGAGGTCGTAGTTCCCCTCCTCGGTGTAGAACTTCAGCGCGAAGCCGCGCGGGTCGCGCACCGCGTCCGCCGAGCCGAGGTTGCCCGCCACGGTGGAGAACCGCAGGAAGGTCTCGGTCTGCTTGCCGACCTCGGAGAGGAAGGCGGCCCGGGTCCAGCGGGAGACGTCGGCCGTCAGCGTGAAGGTGCCGTAGGCGGCGGCGCCGCGGGCGTGCACCACGCGCTCCGGGATGCGCTCGCGGTTGAAGTGCGCGAGCTTCTCGAACAGCAGCTGGTCCTGGATCAGCGCCGGACCGCCGACACCGGCGGTCTCGGTGTTCTGGTTGTCGGCGACGGGGGCACCCGCCTCCGTCGTGAGGGTGGGGCGCAGCTCGTCCTGGGTAGTCATGTGAGGGGCCTCCGCGTGATCCGGTCGTGACGAACCGATCCTAACTTGGACTTTGTCCAAGTCAACACTGGAACCAAACTCGGAGTCTCACTTACCCTTGGTCCATGAGTGACCTGCTGGAACGACTTCGTGGACGTGGATGGCGGCTGACCGCGCAGCGCCGGGTCGTGGCCGAGGTCCTCGACGGCGAGCACGTGCACCTGACCGCCGACGAGGTGCACGCCCGCGCGGTGGAACGGCTGCCCGAGATCAGCCGCGCCACCGTGTACAACACGCTCGGCGAACTCGTCTGCATCGGCGAGGTGCTGGAGGTCGCCACCGACGGCCGCGCCAAGCGCTACGACCCCAACGCGCACCACGCCCACCAGCACCTGATCTGCTCGGGCTGCGGCGCCATCCGCGACGTCCACCCGCTGGGGGACCCGCTGGCCGCGCTGCCCGAGGCCGAACGGTTCGGCTTCACCGTCTCCGGCGCCGAGATCACCTACCGCGGCCTGTGTCCGCAGTGCGTGAACAGACCCTGATCCGCGCGGACCCCGAACCGCGCGCAGTCCGAACCGCACGGCCCCTGAGCGGAACGGCTACGCGCTGAGTTCCGCGTGCAGCGCGCCCAGCAGCCGGCCCGCCCGCTCGGCGACCTCCGCCGGACCGTAGTCCGCGGCCCGCCGGCACCAGCCCTCCGCCTGCACCGGCTCCCCCCGGCGCAGCGCCAGCAGGGCGAGCCGCAGCGCCGCCCGCCCGTGTCCGGCGTCCGCCGCGCGGGTGTACCAGAGCATCGCCTCGGCCTCGCTGTCCTGCCGCGCCAGCAGCAGACCCAGGTTGAACGCGGCGCTGCGGCTGCCCGCCTCCGCCGCCCGCCGGTACCAGCTCTCCGCGATCTCCAGCGCCCCCCGCTCGGCCGCCCGCACCCCCATCCGGACCTGCGCCCGGCGGTGCCCCGCGTCCGCCGCCAGCGCGTACCAGTGCTCGGCCTCCGCGTCGGCGTCCCCGCGCCGGTCCAGCACCGACGCCAGCCGGAACGCGCCCTCCGCCGAACCGCCCGCCGCCGCCTGCCGGTAACGCTCCAGCGCGCCCGCCGCGTTGCCCCGCTGCTCCTGCACGACCGCCAGCTGCAGCGCCGCCTCGCCGTGCCCCTCCGCGGCGGCCCGCGCGTACCACTCCTGCGCCTGCCGCTGCTCGCCGCGCCCGGCGTACAACACGCCCAGGTTGAACGCGCCGTCCACGCTGCCGGCCTCGGCGGCCCGGGAGAACCACGGCTCGGCGCCCGACTCGTCGCCGCGCTGCAGCAGCACCACGGCCAGCGCGTTGCACGCCTCCCGGTGCCCGGCGTACGCGGCCCGCCGGTACCACTGCTCGGCCTGCTGGTCACGGCCCGCCCCGGCGCACAGCAGCCCCAGGTTGAACGCGCCGTTGTGGTCCCCCGCCTCCAGCGCGCTGCGGTACCAGCGCTCCGCCTCGGCGGCCGCGCCGCGCGAGGCGTGCAGCGCGCCCAGCGCGTTCGCGGCGTTGCCGTCGCCCGCCTCGGCGGCCTCCTGCCACCACTCGGCGGCCGCGCCCAGGTCCCCGGAGTCGCGCAGCAGGTAGCCCAGCGCGCACGCGGCCCGCGGCTCGCCGTTCTGCGCCGACTGCCGGTACCAGCGGGCGGCCTCGTCCAGCAGCGGCGGCTCCCCGCCGGAGCGGTCCTCCAGCAGCACGCCAAGCCGCAGCGCGGCGCGGGCGTGACTGCGGGCCGCGGCGATCCGGTACCAGGCTTCGGCGGTCTCCTTGTCGCCCGCCGCCTCGCGCATCCGGGCCAGCCGGTAGGCGCCCTCCCGGTGCCCGGCGTCCGCGGACACCTTGAACCAGCGCTCGGCGCGGACGTCCCGGCGGTGCTCCATGAGGTCGCCCAGCGCGTAGGCGCCGAGCGGGTGGCCGTGGTCGGCGGCGAAGTGCAGCCAGTACTCGGCCGCCTCTTCCTCGCCCTGGTCGCGCAGCTGCAGGCCGAGCGCGTGCGCGGCCGGCGCGCTGCCGGCCACCGCCGCCTGGCGCCACCACTGGGCCGCCTCGGCCCGGTGGCCGCGCTGGTGCAGCAGCACGCCCAGGTTGTTGGCGGCCGCGCGCAGGCCCGCCGCGGCGGCGGCCCGGAGATAGGGCTCGGCGTCCGCGAGGTCACCGCGGCGCAGCAGCAGGGTGCCGAGCCGGGCGGCCGAGTCGGGGTCGCCGTCGTCGGCGGCGCGCCGGTGCCGGGCCTCCAGGGCGGCCTGTTCGCGGGCGGCGAGCGCGGTCTCGAAGCTCGCCGAGTCGAAGCCGGGGTCGCCCTCCACGTCCGGGCCGGCCGGAACGTCGGCGGCGCCGAGCGCGGCGGCGAGGCCGCCGGCCGGGACGTGCACCAGGGAGTCCGGGCCGTAGCCGCCCGTGGACCGGCGCTCGGCCAGGCCGCTGGTGCGCTGCGCGGGCAGGGCGCCGGGCCGTCGTTCGGGGCTCTCCGCCCAGGCTTCGGTGTCCGCCTCGGTGGTCGCCGCCGGTTCCGTTCCCGTTCCGCCGTTCCTGCCGATCAGCCTCATGCCGACTCCCGCTCCCCCTGAGTGTCGCGGCGTCGTCCTCCGGCCCTGGGCCGGGGGCGCTCCACGGGGGCCGCATCGACCCGACGGCCGGTCAGCGGCCGTGCAACGTCCCCCATGTGTCCCATCGTCGCATCACCCGCAACCCGCGTACACCTGCCCCGGCCGATTTCGGCGGGGCGGACCTGAGCCGACGAGATTGCTTCGGCGCTTTGTCGATTTCCCGACACTCGCCCCTCACAAACCCCGCTGCCGTCGTCCTTGGCGACGCTCGATGGTACCGGAGCGTTCCCGGACCCCCGTGCGGGCAAACGCCGAAGGCCCGGAGGACGAATCCTCCGGGCCTTCGGTTGCTACTGAGTAGCGGGGACAGGATTTGAACCTGCGACCTCTGGGTTATGAGCCCAGCGAGCTACCGAGCTGCTCCACCCCGCGTCGGTAGTTGAACCATAGCACGGGCGCGGGGTGGAGCCGAAATCGGTTACCGCGGGATCAGCGCAGCTCAGGGGCTGCCGGTCGGCGCGGGTGAGGCCGGCGGGGTCGCCGGCGGCGAGGCCGGCGCCGTGCCCGACGGCGTCGGGGCCGGGGTGATCCCGGCCTGCTGCTCGGCCGCCGCCAGCGCCTTGGCGGCCTCGCTCTGCGCCTTCTGCGCCTGTCCCAGGGCCACCCAGTCGCCGGCCTTGGCCGCGGCGTCCACATCGGTCTGCGCCTTCAGCACGTCCGCGATCGCCTTGTGCAGCTCCGGTGTCACCGTGCCGCCCGGTGTCGGGGTGGTGGGCGTCGTCGGTGCGGTCGGCGACGTCGGTGTGGTCGGCGACGTGGGTGCGGTCGGCGTGGTCGCCGGGGCCGCGCCCGCGAACACCTTCCGCAGCGCCTCCTCCAGGGTGTTCTCGAACGCCACGTTGTCGTTGCCGTAGACCGCGAGCACCTTCTGCAGCGTCGGGTACTTGGCGCCCCGCCCGCGGACGTAGACGGGCTCCACGTTCAGCAGTCCGCCGCCGACGGGCAGCGTCAGCAGGTTGCCGTACTCCAGTTCCGAGTCGCCGCCGCTCTTAAGGAGGGTGATCTGCTGCGCGACCTCCTGCCGCGAGTTGAACTGCGACTGCACCAGGTTGGGGCCGAGCGTCTTGGAGTCCCCCGGCACCTTGAGGATCCGGATCTTGCCGTAGTCCGGCCCCGGGTCGGCGCTGACGGCCATGAAGGCCGCCAGGTTGTCCCGGCCGCGCGGCACGAAGGTGGTGGTCAGCGAGAAGCTCGCCGACGTGACCGCCGGGTCCGGCATCCGGACCGTCAGGTAGTACGGCGGCTGGAACTGCTTGGTGTCACTGGTCGGGTCCACCGGGACCTGCCAGATGTCACCGCCGTTGAAGAACGAGTCGGCGTCCGTCACGTGGTACTGGCCCAGCAGGTCGCGCTGCACCTTGAACATGTCCTGCGGGTACCGCAGGTGCGACAGCAGCGTGCCCGGGATCTCCGTCTTGGCCTTGACGGTGTCCGGGAACGCCTTCATCCAGGTCTTCAGCACCGGGTCGTTCTCGTCCCACTGGTACAACGTCACCTCGCCGGTGTACGCGTCCACGGTGGCCTTGACCGAGTTGCGGATGTAGTTGACCTGGTTGGCGACGGTCAGCAGCTCACCGCGCTGGTTGGTCAGCGAGTCCTTGGTGGCCGTCCCCAGCGTCGTCTTCGACGAGAAGGGGTAGCCGTCCGAGGTGGTGTAGCCGTCCAGCACCCAGACCACCCGGCCGTTCTCCACCACCGGGTACGGGTCGGCGTCGATCGACAGCCACGGCGCGACCTTCTCCACCCGCTCCTTGGGCGTCCGGTCGTAGATGACCTTGGCGCCGTCGGTGATCGCCCCCGCGTACAGGATCTGCGGCTCGGCGAACTTGACCGCGTACGCGGCCCGGGTCAGCGGGTTGTCCAGCGAGACGCCGCTGCCGCCGGTGTACTTGTACTGCTTGTTCTCACCGGAGTCGGTGGTGTAGTCGATCTCCTGGTTGGAGCCGCCCACGATCGAGTACGTGGAGGTCTTCTCGCCGTAGTAGATCCGCTGCTGGTAGTCGCCCAGCGAGCCGGTCGCCGGCAGGCCGGACTCGGTGAAGACCGGCTGGCCCTTGTCGTTGACCTGGTTGCCCTTGGCCACGACCGCGCCGTAGCCGTGGGTGTACTTGAAGTGGTCGTTGATCCAGTTCCGCTGCACACCGTTGAGGTCCAGCTCGCGCAGGCCGATCACGGTGTCCTGGGCGTTCGCGCCCTTGCCGTACCGGTCCACGTCCAGAGTCTGCGGGAACGCGTAGTACGACCGCTGCTGCTCGATCGACTGGAAGGTCGGCGAGACGACGTTCGGGTCGATCAGCCGGATGTCCGCGATGGTCTGCGCGTCCGGCTTCAGCGCCTCCGCGTCGGTCGAGCCCTTCGGGGTGTACGGGGTCGTCTGACTGTCCGCGATCCCGTACGCCCGGCGCGTCGCGTCGATGTTCTTCTGGATGTAGGGCGTCTCCTTGGCCTGCTCGTTCGGCCTGACCTGGAACTGCTGCACGATCGCCGGGTACACCCCGCCGATCAGCACCGCCGACAGCACCATCAGGCCCAGCCCGATCAGGGCCGGCGCCCAGGTGCGCCGCACCGGGGTCAGGAAGAACAGCACCGCGCAGATGATCGCGACGAAGAACAGGATCGTCTTCGCCGGGAGGAACGCGTTGGCGTCCACGTACCGCAGGCCGGTCCAGCCGGAGACCTCCCGGTAGGCGCCGGTCTTCACCGCCAGCGCGTACCGGTCCAGCCAGTACGCCACCGCCTTCAGCAGCACGAAGACGCCCAGCAGCACCGCCAGGTGCCCCTGCGCGCCCGTGCTCGCCCGCCGGCCGGGGCCCTGCAGCCGCAGCCCCCCGTAGAGGTAGTGCACCAGCGCCGAGGTCAGCAGCGAGACGATCACCGCGCTGAACGCGAAGCCGAGCAGGAACTCGTAGAACGGAAGGTCGAAGGCGTAGAAGGAGACGTCCTTGCCGAACTGGGCGTCCTTCTCCCCGAAGGAGGTCCCGTTCGTCCACAGCAGCCAGGTCCGCCACTGGCCCGAGGCCGCGGCACCCGCCACCAGCCCGATCACCAGCGACACCCCGAGCAGCGCCCAGCGCTTGAACGGCGCCAGCCCCGAGCGGTACCGGTCCAGGCTCTGCTGCTCGACCGACATCGCCGACAGCGGCGGCCGCAGCCGGTGCGCCAGCCATACGTTGAAGCCGACGATCACCGCCATCAGCAGACCGAACACCGCGAACAGCCCGATCTTCGTCCACAGCTGGGTGGTGAACACCGAGGAGTAGTGGACGGACTTGAACCAGAGCCAGTCGGTCCAGAATCCGGCGAACATGACGAACAGCAGGAAGAGCACCGCGAGTACGCCCAGGGTCAGCAGGAGCACCCGCGCCCGCCGGGAGGGCGGGCCTACTCTGCGCCGGAACCCCGGCCCTGAGCGTTCCGGCATCTGGAAGACCACGGTGGCACCTCAGTTGTGTTGTCTGGAGTCGGTCGGTCGGTCGTCAGTGCAACTTAACCAGTCTTTGGTCGAGTTCCCACCGTTAGCAGACGGTTACGACAACCCCGCCCGGCCCGGCCCCTCCCCCGGGGCTCCGTCCGGGCCCCGGTCCCGGCCCGGCGCCGGGCCGCGCGCGCCCTCCGGCGTGTGAGGATTGAGGCATGTCCGATGGATCCAACCTCCCCGACGACGTCTCCACCCTCCCGGCCGGCAGCCCGCTGACCCGGGCCGCGCTGGAGATCGACGAGTACGCCGCCACCCTCGGCTGGGACCTCCCGGCCCGCCTCTTCGCCCTGGTCGACAGCGCCGCGCTGCGCAAGGCCGACCCCCGTATCGCCGAGCAGCTCGGCCTCGCCGACAGCGACCAGCCCGGCCTCACCCCGGTCGAGCAGGACGAGCTGCCCGCCGGCATGGAGCTCGACAAGTTCCTCGGCACCATCGCCTGGCCCGCCGCCGTGGTCGGCTGCGCGCTGGTCGTCGAGCGCCTGATGCTGCCGCCGGGCGCCGAGCAGTCCCGCCCGCGCAACGCGAACGACGCCCAGCTCGCCGAGTGGGTGGCCAACCACCCCAAGCGCGAGGAGGTGCGGATCACCGCCGCGGTGCTGCGCGGCGGCGCCAAGGAGGTCGCGCTGCGGCTGCGCTCCAAGGACATCGCGCGCGAGGTGCTCACCGGCCCCGACCTGGTGCCGGGCCTCACCGAAGCACTGCTGGCGACCTTCTCCTGACGGACTCCCGGCCGGGTCCGGTCATCGCCGGACCCGGTGGGCGTGCACGGTACTAGGAGGCGCAGGAGGGCAGTGCCGCGGTCTGCCCGGACCGGACCTGCTCCAGCGCCTTCAGCGCGCCGTCCAGCGTCTCCACCTTGACCAGGCGCAGCCCGGACGGGGTGTTCTTGGCGGCCTCGGCGCAGTTCGCGCCGGGGGTGAGGAAGAACTCGGCGCCGGCCTCCCGGGCGGCGATCAGCTTCATCGAGATGCCGCCGATCGGTCCGACCTGGCCCGTGTCGTCGATGGTGCCGGTACCGGCCACGAACCGCCCGGCGGTCAGGTCCTCGGGGGTCAGCTTGTCGATGATGCCGAGCGAGAACATCAGGCCCGCGCTGGGCCCGCCGACGTCCTGGAGCCCGATGTCGATCCGGAACGGGTAGGTGTGCTTCAGGCCCGGGCGGATGCCGACCATCGCGGCGCCGGTGTCCGGGGACTTCACGGTCGGCACGCTGATGTCGGTGCGCGTTCCCGGCTCGGTCGAGCCCTCCTTGACCCGGGGCACCACGGTGAAGACCGCCGGCTCTCCGGGCTGGTGCCTGGTGACCGCCTTGGCGACCGCGTCCGCGTCCGCCACCGGGGTGCCGTCGACCGCGACGATCTGGTCCCCGGCGTGCAGCCGGCCCTCCGCCGGGGCCCCGGCGGTGACGGCCTGGACGATCAGCTCGCTGCCCATCGGGATGCCGAGCTGGGCCAGCGCGGCGGTCCGGGCGTGGTCCTCGGAGAGCGCGAACTCCTCGGCGTTCTGCCGCTTGGCGTCGGCGTCGGACTGGCCCTTCGGGTAGACGTTGTCGTGCGGCACCACCAGCACGTCGTCCCGCAGCCAGCCGATCACCGCGTTGACCAGGCTCGGCTCGTACTTGGCGCCGGTGACCTGGACGGTGGTCATGTTGAGGTGGCCGCTCGCCGGGTACGACTCGTGGCCGGTGATGGTGATCACCGGCGTGCCCTTGCTCTCCTGCACCCCGAGCGTGTTGTACGTCGGGCCCGGGCTCATCTCGGTGTACGGCACCTTCATCAGCACCGAGGCACAGAGCAGCGCTATGAGCAGCAGAGTGGCGGCGAGCATCGTCGCAGAGCGGCGTGGCATGCCTCGACAGTACGGGACGCGGGTGACCGCGCGCCCGGCGGGCCACCCGCCGGGCGGCGCCGTCCCGGCTCCCGACGGGCCGGGGCCCCGGCCTCAGCGGCCGGAGCGTTCCTCGGGGCCGCCGGCGGTGGTGCGTTCCATCGCGGCCATGAACCGCTGGTGTTCGGCCAGCGAGGCCGGGTCCCCCGTCGCTCTCGGGGCCCGCTGGGCCCAACCCGCCCACAGGGCGGCGAGCACCGCGGCGACGCAGGGAATGATCAACCAGGCGAGCACAGCCATCTCAGTACTCCCAGCTCGTCGTGTCTATGAGCAGATTAACCATCCCGACGGACAACGCCGCGGGCGCCGTCCGGGTTACGGCACGGCCGATCGGCTCACTGCCAGGGAGTATCCGGCGCAGCGACCCACACCCGTTCGAGTGAGCGACCGGCGCGCCTGCGCGTCACGGGGGTCCGGAGGGTGTCGAGGTGGCCGTACGAAAGACTGTGCGATCGGCGGTGCGGGCGGGTGCGCGGGCGGCCGCTCAGCAGCTCCCGGCGCCCACCCACTCCTCCTCGCCGTCGGCGAAGACCTGGTGCTTCCAGATCGGCACCTCGTGCTTGAGGTCGTCGATCAGCCGCCGGGCGGCGGCGAACGCCTCGCCCCGGTGGGCGCAGGAGACGGCCACGATGACGGCCTTGTCGGTGATCCCCAGCCGGCCCACCCGGTGCACCGCGGCCAGCGCGCGGACCGGGAAGTCGGCGACGACCTTCTCGGCGACCCGGCGCATCTCCTGCTCCGCCGTCGGGTGGCAGCTGTATTCCAGCGCCGTGACGTGCTTGCCGCCGTCGTGGTCGCGGACCGTCCCGACGAAGACGGTCGTCCCGCCGGCGCCGTCGTCCCCCACCGCCTCGTACACCTCGTCGAGCGAGAGCGGGGTCTCGCGGATCGCGAGCAGTCGGATCGGGTCGTGGTTCTCGGGCATGCCCCCATGATTGCCCATCCCGGGCGGCCCTGGGCAAGTCCCTTCCGCATCACGATTGCGAAATTTCGCATCGTGAGAACGCGCCGGGCGGCCCCGGGGTCGCCCGACGCGGGACCGGGGCCCGCCCGGGTCGGGGCCGACCGGGGTCAGAACCGGCGCCGCTTGCGCGCCCGCCGGACCAGCGCCGCCGTACCGACCAGTGCCACCGTCGCGCCCGCCGCGCCCAGACTCGTCGCGGCCTCCTTGCCGCCCAGGCGCCGGCCCGCCACCGCGTGCTTGCCCGCCACCTGGGCCAGCAGCTCCGCCAGCACCTCTTCGTTGCCGTGCGTCGGACGCCAGCCCGCCTCGTGCAGCCGGCTCCCCGACACCACCCACGGGTACATCGTGTACGCCAGGTCCCCGGCCGGCGCCGGCGTCAGGCCCAGCCGGTGCAGCCGTGCCGCCGTCCCCAGCGCCAGCGAGGCCGGGAGCTCCATCCGCCGGATCCCCGACAGCCGCTCCACGTCCTCCTGCTCCAGCCAGCCGTCGCAGCCGACCGTCACCTCGCCCTCGACCAGGCCGAGCGCCGCGTACTCCAGCGCCGCCGCCAGGTCGTCCACGTGGCAGAACTGCCAGCACGGCCGGGAACCCGCCACCACCAGCAGCCTCGGCGCCTCGAAGTGCCGGGTCAGCACCGTGTCCACGCCGGGGCCCACCACCACGGCGGGCCGGAGCACCGTCACCTGCAGCCCGGGGTGCGCCCTCGGCGCGCGCCGCGCCAGCCGCTCGATCTCCAGCAGGTCGCCGACCAGCGACGCCTCCTCGGTCGCCCGCAGCTCGGAGTCCTCCGCCAGCGGCACCTCGTTGTCCGGCAGCGCGCCGTAGACCATCGCCGACGTGCACAGCACCACCCGGTGCACCCCGGCGGCCGCGGCCGCCGTCAGCACCGTCTGCGCGCCCCGCACGTTGTAGGCGCTGCGCGCCCTCGGGTCGGACTCCATGCCCAGGTCCATCGCCAGGTGGACCACCACGTCCACTCCGGCCAGCCGTTCGGCCACGGCCGGGTCCCGGACGTCCAGGATCCGCCACTGCACCCCGGGCACGTCACCGCGCCGGTCGTCGACGGCCAGGACCTTGCGGACCCCGGGCGAGGCCACCAGGCGGGCCGCGACCCGTTCACCGAGCACCCCGGCGGCGCCCGTGACGGCCACGGTCAGCGGTCTTCCGGCATAGGCTGGAGGCGGCGACGCCGTGATGTCCGGGGCGTCCTCTCCTCCGGTCAGCCCAGAGCGAACGTCCGAAGGCGGGGAACTCACCGGCCATCCTCCACGGTTAGCTTATGTGCGTACGTACGTGTGTCAGTACGTCCATCCTGCCCGAGGCTGAGGCCCGGCGGTGCACCCGGCGCGGGCCAGCCGCCCGGGAGCCGCCCACCGGCCGGGAGTCCCCCAGCTCCGCCGACCGCCCCGGGCACGCAGAATCACCGCCACCACCCGTATGACGGCCGACCGGATCGAGGACCCCGTGAGCGACCTTCCCTTCGGATTCGGCGTTCCGCCCGAGGAGCCCGAGGACGGCAAGGCCAAGCCCGACGACGACGCGAAGAAGAAGGACCGGGGCGAGGAGCCCACCGGTCCGCAGTCCTTCGGCTTCAGCGGGAACAACCCGCTGGGCGCCCTGTTCGGCATGGGCCTGCCCGGCATGCCCGGCGGACCCGGCGCGGGCGGACCCGGCGCCCCCGGCGCGGGCGACAACCCCTTCGCCGCGATGTTCGGCGGCCTCAACCCCAACGACCTCGGCGCCGCCTTCCAGCAGCTCGGCCAGATGCTCTCCTTCGAGGGCGGCCCGGTGAACTGGGACCTCGCCAAGGACATCGCCCGGCAGACCGTCGTCGCCGAGCCCGTCGAGGGCAAGAGCAAGGACCGCTCCGTCGGCGACGCCGAGCGCTCCGCCGTGGTCGAGGCCGTCCGCCTCGCCGACCTGTGGCTCGACGGCGTCACCACCTTCCCCTCCGGCGCCGGCACCGCCGTCGCCTGGAGCCGCGCCGAGTGGATCGAGGCCACCCTCCCGGTCTGGAAGGACCTCGTCGACCCCGTCGCCGAACGGGTCGGCAACGCCATGGGCGGCGTCCTCCCCGAGGAGATGCAGGCCATGGCCGGCCCGCTGATGGGCATGATGCGGTCCATGGGCGGCGCCATGTTCGGCACCCAGATCGGCCAGGCCCTCGGTGCCCTCGCCGGCGAGGTGGTCGGTTCCGCCGACGTCGGCCTGCCGCTCGCCCCGGCCGGCAAGGCCGCGCTGCTGCCCCAGAACGTCGCCGAGTTCGGCGAGGGCCTCAGCGTGCCCGCCGAGGAGGTCCGCCTCTACCTGGCCCTGCGCGAGGCCGCCCACCAGCGGCTGTTCGCCCACGTGCCGTGGCTGCGCGCCCACCTCCTCGGCGCCGTCGAGGCGTACGCCCGCGGCATCAAGGTCGACAGCTCCCGGATGGAGGAGCTGGTCGGCCAGATCGACCCGGGCAACCCCGAGGCCCTGCAGGAGGCCCTCGCCGGCGGCCTGCTCCAGCCCGAGGACACCCCCGAGCAGAAGGCCGCCCTCGCCCGCCTGGAGACCGCCCTCGCGCTCGTCGAGGGCTGGGTCGACGCCGTGGTGCACGCCGCCGCCGAGCCCCACCTGCCGCAGGCCGGCGCCCTGCGCGAGACCGTCCGGCGCCGCCGCGCCGCGGGCGGGCCCGCCGAGCAGACCTTCGCCACCCTGGTCGGCCTCGAACTGCGCCCCCGCCGGCTGCGCGACGCCGCCCGGCTCTGGGCGCTGCTCGCCGACGCCCGCGGCACCGAGGGCCGCGACGACCTCTGGCAGCACCCCGACATGCTCCCCACCGCCGCCGACCTCGACGACCCGGACGCCTTCGTGCACCGCGGCAGCGCCGACGGCCTGGAGGGCGGCATCGACTTCGACGCCATCGACAAGCTGCTCGGCGAGGCCGCCGCGGGCGGGTCCGGCACCGGTGGGACCGGCGCTGCCGGAACCGGCACCACCGACCCCGGTCCGGTGAAGAACAACGGCACCGACGACGAGCACGGGAAGGGCGAGCCCACCGCATGACGGCCACCGAGACGGACCGCGCCGGCCTCCACGGGGGCGAGGCCCCCGGGGGCGGCGCCCTGCACGCCGACGCGGTCCGCGCCCTGACCGACTGGCGGCCCGCCGAACCCGCACAGGACCGGCTGCGCCTCGACTACCTGAACCACCTCGCCGAGCAGCCCGGGGGCATGTACCGCTCCTGCCTGCCCGCCCACATCACCGCCAGCGCCGCCGTCGTCGACCCCGCCGCCGGGCGCGTCCTGCTCACCCTGCACCCCAAGGTCGGCCGCTGGCTGCAGATGGGCGGCCACTGCGAACCCGGTGACGCCGACCTCGCCGCGGCCGCCCTGCGCGAGGCCACCGAGGAGTCCGGCATCCCCGGCCTCGCGCTGCTCACCCGCGACGGCGCGCCCGTCCCGGTCAAGCTGGACCGGCACCAGGTCCGCTGCACCGGCAAGGACCGGCCGGAGAACACCCACCTCGACGTCCAGTACATCGCGGTGGCCCCGCCCGGCGCCCGGGCGCTGATCAGCGAGGAGTCGCTCGACCTGCGCTGGTTCGACTACGACCGCCTGCCGGAGCTCACCGACCAGTCGGTGCGCGACCTCGTCGCCCGCGCGCGCGAGCTCACCGGCTGAGGCGTTCAGAGGCGCAAGCACGATCCGAGGGGCGCGGGCCGCATTGGCCCGCGCCCCTCGGATCGTCTTCTCTCCGGCCTCCGTCCGGCTTCCGCCTTCCGGGAATCCCGGGCGCGCAGCCGCGGGACTCAGCCGCAGGACTCGGCCGGACCGGGCTCCTCCGGATCCGCGTGCCGGGCCCCCGGGATGTGCGGCAGCCGGGCCGCCGACACCACACCCTCCAGATAGCCCCGCGCCCGCTCCGTCCGCGGATACGCCTCCAGCAACGCCCAGAAGTCCGGACCGTGGTCCGGCACCAGCAGATGTGCCAGCTCGTGCAGCAGCACGTAGTCGACCACGTACTCCGGCATCCCCTGCAGCCGGTGCGAGAGCCGGATCGTCCGCTCACTGGGGGTGCACGAACCCCAGCGCGAGTTCTGATTGGTCACCCAGCGCACCTGGGCCGGCCGGGCGCGACCGCCCAGATAGGCCACCGAGAGCTCCCGCGCCCGGGCCACCAGCGCATCGTCGCCGAGCACCCGGCGGCTCTCCTGCGCCGCCAGCTTGTCCAGCATCTGCGCGACCCAGCGCTGCTCCTCCGCGTGCGACATCCGGGCCGGGATCAGCACGATCGTGCGATCGCCCTCGCGGTACGCGGACACCGTCCGGCTGCGGCGGGCACTGCGCCGCACCTCCACCCGGGAGCGGTCGAAGGGCTCCCGCGCGGGTGACGGCTGCTGCTCCTGACGCTGCTGCTCCGGACGCCCACGCGTACTCGGCGCCGCCACTTGCGACCCGGACGCTGCACGGGCACGCCGAGGCGACGCCGGGGGATGGGAGTCCCGTTCGGCTGCCATGGCACACGACGTTACCCGTTACCCCTGACAGAAGTCCGCTGCCTTGGCCGAAATCTTTCGTGGAGCGATCGGGAACGAAAGGCCGACGGAAGGTGTCCGGAATCCGACGCCGGACCGCACGCCAAGTTATCCACAGGGCATGCGAACGGATCATCCGCTCATCGCCCCCCGCCTGTGGACAACCGGACGCACCCCGTCGCCCCGGTCGGGCATGCTGCCGTCAGCCGTCCGGAAACGATCGGGAGGAAGACCACCGTGCGCCTCGCCCTCAAGCCCGCCCTCTCCCGCAGCTGGCGGGACTCGGACACCCTGCAGTTCGGCACCGTCCCCCAGCACGCGGGGGTGCTCGCCCACGCCTCCGGCACGGTGCTGCGCGAGTTCCTCGACCTCGTCGACGGGACTCGCGACCGGCCCGCGCTCCTGGCCGAGAGCGAGCGGATCGGCTTCGGCCGCGACCCGGCCGACTCGCTGCTCGACCTCCTGGAGGAGGCCGGGGTGCTCGACGACGCCGAAGCCTCGGCCGGCGCCCTCGCCCTGTTCCCGCAGCCGCACCGCGACCTGCTCGGCCCGGACCTCGCCTCGCTGTCGCTGATCCATCCGGGCCCCGGAGCCGCTCCCGCCGTCCTGGCCCGGCGGCCCGGGCGCGCCGTCGAGGTCCGGGGCGCCGGCCGGATCGGGGCGGCCGTGGGCGCGCTCCTCGCCGCGGGCGGCATCGGCACGGTCACCGTGGTCGACTCCGGCCGGGTCGCGCCGGGCGACTGCTCCCCCGCCGGGCTCCCGCCGACCGATGTCGGCCGGGTCCGCGCCACCGCCGCCCGCGAGGTCGTCGACCGGGCCGCGGCCCGGAGCCCGGCCCGGCGCGACCGGCGCCCCCGACCGGGGCCGCCCGACCTGGTGGTGCTGGCGCCCCGCGACGGCAGCGCGGCCTTCGCCGGCGGCACACCCCTCGCCCGGGAGCTGCTGCGGGCCGGCGTCCCGCACCTCTACGTCGGCGTGGTCGAGGAGTTCGGGGTGGTCGGCCCCCTGGTCGTGCCCGGAGCGTCGGCCTGTGGCCACTGCCTGGTACTGGCCCGGGAGGACCAGGACGCCGCCTGGCCCAGGATCCTCGCCCAACTCGCCGAGGGCGGCCCCGGGCAGGCGCCGACCCCGGCCTGCGACCTCGCGCTCGCCACCTCGGTCGCCGCGCTGGCCGCGCTGCACGTCCAGGTGTACCTGGACGGCGGGCGTCCGCCCAGCCTGGACGGCTGGTGCGAACTCTCGGCGGTCGACGGGATGCCCCGCCGCCTCCGGCTCAAGGGCCACCCGGACTGCGGGTGCCTCTGGCAGCCGACCGCACCGCACTGAGACCGGCGGCCGGAATCGCGCCGCCGGACCACCAACACCCGAGGGAGGAGGACGTATTGATCAACCGTCAGTCACGGGAGGGCGCACCGGGACCCCGACGGCCGGCGTGGACGAGGAGAGGGCCTCCGAAGCGGGAAAAGAGGGCACCACAGGGCCCTGGAACTACTACTGTGGCGTCGGCCGCCCGGCCGATGCCGACGGTGGCCCGCGCAACGATCGCAACGCTCGTGCACGACCTCACCGAGAGGTATCGACATGATCACTCGCAGATCGCTCATCGGCGCCGGGGCCCTGGCCGTCCCGCTGGCCGCCGTACCGGCCCTGCCCGCCGTCGCCACGGCGGCCGGGGCCCGACGACGACGATGGTCCAGGCTCTCCGACCATCTGCACGGCACGCTCGTCCTTCCCGGCGACCCGGCCTACGGCGTCGCCAAGCAGATCGGCCAGGCCCGCTTCGACGCGATCGAACCGGCCGCCGTCGCCTACTGCGCCGACGAGGCCGATGTCGCCCTCTGCCTCCGCTACGCCCAGGACCAGGACCTGCCGATCGCCGTCCGCGCCGGCGGCCACAGCGGCGGCGGTTGGTCCACCGGCACCGGCCTGGTGGTCGACGTCTCCCGGCTGAACGGCGCCGCGGTGACTCCCGGGGCGGCGACCTTCGGCGGCGGCACCCAGCTGGTCGACGTCACCAACGCCGTCGCCCCGCACGGCCTCGCCGTCTCCGGCGGCTTCTGCCCCACCGTCTCCCTCGGCGGTTTCCTCCAGGGCGGCGGCATCGGCCTGTTGACCCGCCACGTCGGCATCTCCAGCGACAAGGTGACCTCGGCCCGGGTGGTGCTGGCGAGCGGCCGGACCGTCACCGCCTCGCCCCAGGAGCACGACGACCTGTACTGGGCGCTGCGCGGCGGCGGGGGCGGCAACTTCGGCGTCGTCACCTCCTACACGGTGACCCCGGTCCCGGTGACGGCGCTGACCATGGCCAGCCTCACCTGGTCCTTCGACCGCGCGGTGGATGTGCTGGACGCCTGGTCGCACTGGCTGCCCGACGCCCCGCGGACCCTCGGCGGCGGGGCGGTGGTCGGTCTGCGGGACGCCGCGCCCGGTGCCACCCCGTTCGTCTCGGTCCTGATCGGATCGGTCGGCACCGAGGCCGAACTCAACACCCAGATCGGCCGGTTGGTCGACCTGGTGGGCGCGGTGCCGGCCAGCAGGAGCGGCTACACCGCCCCGTACCTGTCCGTCATGATGGGCTTCTACGGCTGCGGCGCCTACACCCAGGACCAGTGTCACCGGACCGGTACCGGGCCGGCGGCCCTGCTGCCCCGGCCGACCGCCGCCGTGGACCGGGGCCGACTCTTCGACGCCCCGCCGCCGCGCTCGGTCTGGGACGCCGCGGTCGGCCTGCTGGACCGGGACCGGCTGGCCGGGCAGCAGCGGATGGTGCAGTTGAGCGCGCTCGGCGGCGCCGCCAACGATCCGGCGCGCACGGCCACCGCGTACGTCCACCGGAACGCGCTGTTCAACGCGAGCCTCGGCGCGGTGATCGCCTCCGGACCGGTGGACGAGACGGCGGTCGCGGCGGCCCGGAGCTGGGCGGACGCCGGTTTCGCGGTGCTCGACCCGCACTCCTCCGGCGAGACGTACCAGAACTTCGTCGACCCCGGACTGCCGGACTGGCGGCGCGCCTACTACGGGGAGAACTATCCCCGGCTGGTTTCGGTGAAGCGCCGGTACGACCCGCACCGGCTGTTCTCCTTCGCCCAGGCCGTCGGCGCCTGAGACCGCCCCGGGCGGTCCCGGGCGGTCGTCGGGCCCGGACAACCGGGCCCGACGGCGGCCGGCACCGCTCCGGCGGGGCGACCGATTCCGGCCGGGGCCGCACCGTCGAGCGGGCACAATGGCGTATGACGGTCGGCCCCCGCCGCGGGGGCCTGGGGCGTGTCGACTTGGAGGCCCGGGTGAGCGATCTTCCGCGCAAGGCAATGACCCGCACGGCAAGACTCGCCGCCCTGCCGCTGGGGATAGCCGGCCGGGCCACCCTCGGGCTGGGGAAGCGGATCGGCGGCCGGTCGGCCGAGGTGGTGACGGCCGAGCTGCAACAGGCGACCGCCGACCAGCTGTTCAAGGTCCTGGGCGAGCTCAAGGGCGGGGCGATGAAGTTCGGACAGGTCCTGTCCGTCTTCGAGGCCGCGCTGCCCGAGGAGGTGGCCGGCCCCTACCGGGCCGCGCTGACCAAGCTGCAGGACGCCGCGCCGCCGATGCCGGCCGCGAAGGTGCACGCGGCGCTGGCGGAGCGGCTGGGCGCGGACTGGCGGGGCCTGTTCCTGGAGTTCGAGGACCGGCCGTCGGCGGCCGCGTCGATCGGCCAGGTGCACCGGGCGGTGTGGCACGACGGCCGCACCGTCGCGGTCAAGGTCCAGTACCCGGGAGCGGGTGACGCGCTGCTGGCGGACCTGTCGCAGCTGAGCCGGGTGGCCTGGCTGCTGGGTCCGCTGATTCCGGGCCTGGACATCAAGCCCTTGATCACGGAGCTGCGGGAGCGGGTCGCCGAGGAGCTCGACTACGAGCTGGAGGCCCAGGCCCAGCGCCGTCACGCCGAGGAGTTCGCGGACGATCCGGAGATCGCGGTGCCCGGGGTGGTCGCCCAGGCGGACCAGGTCCTGGTGTCGGAATGGATGGACGGCACACCCCTCTCCGAGGTGATCACCTCGGGGTCGCAGGAGGAGCGGGACCGGGCGGGGAAGCTGCTGGCGCGGTTCCTGTTCGCCGGTCCGTCGCGCACGGGGTTGCTGCACGCGGATCCGCATCCGGGCAACTTCCGGCTGCTGAAGGACGACGGCCCGGTGGAGGGCTGGCGACTGGGGGTGCTGGACTTCGGGACGGTGGACCGCGTGCCGGGCGGTTTGCCGGCGCCGATCGGGGCGTCGCTGCGGATGGCGCTGGCCGGGGACGCGGCGGGTGTGCTGGCGATGCTGCGCGAGGAGGGCTTCGTGAAGCCCTCGATCGAGCTGGATCCGGACGCGGTGCTGGACTACCTGGTGCCGATCATCGAGCCGGCCGCGGTGGAGTCGTTCCACTTCACCCGGGCGTGGATGCGGGCCCAGGCGGCCCGGATCGCGGACCCGCGCTCCCCCGCGTACAACCTGGGCAAGCAGTTGAACCTGCCGCCGTCGTACCTGCTGATCCACCGGGTGACGCTGAGCACGATCGGGGTGCTGTGCCAGTTGGGCGCGCAGGCGCCGTTCCGGGCCGAGATGCTGGAGTGGCTGCCGGAGTTCGAGGGACCGGGATCGGCGGGCGGCCGGCCGACGGCGAGGCCGACGGCTCCGAAGGGCGCCACCCGGAAGAGCAGCCCGCGGAAGAGCACGTCGCAGCCGGCCGGCGACCCGAAGGCCGGCAAGACCCCGGCGGCGAAGCGGTCCGCGCCGCCGCGGCGCCGGGGCCCGGCCGCCGGGGACTGACCGCCCCGCGTCGACCTCCCCGCCGTCCCCGGCCTCGGGGCGGCAACGGCCGCAGGCCGCCCCCCGGGGTCGGGGGGCGGCCTGCGGCGCGACGGGGGTCGTTCCGGGGAACCGGACGGGTACCGGCGTCCCGGTCACCCGGCGGCGTTGCCGGAACATGGCGATATCGCCTCGGGTCGGCGCCACCTCTCGGTGGTCCGACCTCGGGGCGAGATCACATCAGGGCGACGGCCAGGGCCTTGCGGGCCCGCATCGAGGCGCGCTCGGCCTTCTGCTTGAGCCGGTGTGCCCGGGCGACCCGGCCGACGAGCCGTTGGTGCTCGGCCTCCTGGAGGCGCTCTTGCATATGGGCCCGGGCCAGGGATTCGTGGAGGAGTTGCATTTCGAGGGTCCTGTTCTGGATCTGAAGTTCGGTGGTCTGCTCAGCGCGGACGGTCGGATCGATGGCGGCGGCGGTCATGTGGTGGTCCTGCTCGGGGTGTGTCGACGGAAAGGGGATGCGGGCGGCGTCGGCCTTGGCGGCGGCGAGGCGTACGGAGCGGCGAAGGGAGTCGTCCGGCAGGGGCTGCTCTCCCCGGTGGACGGCCTCGGCCCCGGACGCGGGGTTCACGCCGCGACCTCGGTCTTGCGCGGGCGGCCGCGCGGCCGCTTGCGGGCCACGACAACACCCTGGACGAAGAGCTCGCCACCCCAGACGCCCCAGGGCTCGCGGCGCTCGACCGCACCGGTGAGGCAGAGGTCCTTGACCGGGCAGGTGCCGCAGAGGGACTTCGCGTACTCGACGTCGGCGGGCGTCTCGGCGAAGAAGACCTCAGGGTCGAAGGCGCGGCACGGGATGGGGAGACCGAGCTGCTCGGCCTGGTCGATCGAGGTGAACTGCATGGGGAGAACCTCCGGGGGGTCGGCCTGGTCGGCCTTGATCTGGCTTGTCGGCGGTACGGACGGGGTGGGCGGTGTGATGACCGTGGACACTGGTTGCGTCTTCCTCGTCTTTTCAGTGGGTCCGGCTCAGCTGACTGGTGGGGCTGGGCCGGAGGCCCCGGAGGGCCTGGTTGGTCTTGCGTACCGGACAAAACAGAAGGGCCGCGGATCCCGGTGTGACGGGGTTCCGCGGCCCTGGAGGCGCCGACCTGAGGTTGCTCAGGTTCGTTCTCTCCAGGGTTCAGGCCCGCGGAAGGCCCGCATCCGGATGGCCGTGGCGTCCGTAAAGACGGCCATGGCCTGCTTGATCTGCTGCTCGTTCTGCTTCTGGGCGTTTCCGGCACCGATGACCTGCGCATAGCCGCCATGCATGGCGGCGGCTACGGCCGCCTTCGGTGCCTGGGTCGGTCGCTCGTCACGCGGGGAGCGGGACGCGTCGACCGAGGCCCAGTCACGGGAGAGACCAGTCTCGACACCGGTGCTGTCGAAGCTGCCGCCCTCGCTGCCATTGCCGCCGAGGCCAGTGTGTCCAAGACCACTGACAACGGAGACGACGGCGACGGGAGCAACCGCGACACGGGTGGCGTCGAGACCCAGACCGACTCCGCACAGCTCGGCGGTGATCCGCAGGCTGGCGGCACGCAGGGAGGCAGCGTCGACGGTCTGGCCAGTCATTTTGGTGATCATGATGTCCACTGTCTTCGCCTCCTCTCGGCGTCTCGCGGAGCCTGGTTTCCCTGGCTCCGAACTGTTCGGATGTCTGTCTCGGTGAAGCTGGTGGGGCAGGGGAGCACCGCGACAGGCGTGACCCTGTGCGATCGCGTCCCCTTGACCGCTCCGGCAGGCTATTGCGCTCCCGGTACGGCGCGCAAACTATTTTTCCGGCGAGTTTCCCGACGGTCTCCTCGGCGCTTCCCGGCGCCGGCTGTGATCGCCCCGGACCGGCTCAGGCCGGTTCGTCCGACCGACCGTCCGTGACGTCCGCCGGATCCCCCTCGGGCTCCTCCCCCGCACACAACGAGAGCACGGCCGCCCCGTATTTGTCCAGCTTCATGGCACCGACCCCGGAGATCCCCGCCAGCTCCTGGCGGTTGGCGGGGACGTCCTCGGCGATGGCCATCAGGGTGGCGTCGGTGAAGACGACGTAGGCGGGCACGCCCTGCTCCCGGGCCTGCGCGGCGCGCCATTCGCGCAGCCGCTCGTAGAGCGCCTCGTCCATGGTGGAGGGACAGGTCTCGCAGCGGCGGAGCTTGCGCTCGACGGCCTCGGTGAGGACCCGCTCGCAGACCCGGCAGACGACCGGGCCGCGGACCCGGCGCCCGGCGGAGCGCTCGCCGCCCTCGGCCCCACCGCGGCCACCGCGGCCGGCGGGGCGGCTGCCGGGGGCGCTGGAGCCGGGGCGCAGCCCGTCCAGGAAGCGGGTGGGCTTGCGCGAGGCCCGGCCGCCCGGGGAGCGGGAGAGCGCCCAGGAGAGGGAGAGGTGCTTGCGGGCGCGGGTGACTCCCACGTAGAGGAGGCGGCGCTCCTCCTCGACCTGCTCGTCCGTCTTGGCGTAGATGATCGGCATCGTGCCCTCGGTGAGGCCGACGAGGAAGACGGCGTCCCATTCGAGGCCCTTGGCGGCGTGCAGGGAGGCGAGGGTGACGCCCTCGACGGCGGGGGCGTGCTGGGCGGCGGCGCGGGCGTCCAGCTCGGCCACGTAGGCGGCGAGGTCGGTGGTCAACCCCTCGGCGGTGCGGCCGCGTTCGAATTCCTCGGCGAGCCGGACCAGGGCGGCGAGGGATTCCCAGCGGTCCCGGACCGCGCCGGAGCCGGCCGGGGGCTCGGGGGTGAAGCCGCGGGCGGCCAGCACCGCGCGGACCTGTCCGGCGAGGTCGGGGGCGCCGTCGGTGACGGGGTCGGAGCCGGCCCGGGCCGCGCCGCGGAGCAGGACGCCGGCGTCCCGGACCTCGGGGCGTTCGAAGAACCGCTCGGCGCCCTTGAGCTGGTACGGGACGGCGAGGTCGGAGAGGGCCTGCTCGTAGACCTCGGACTGGCCGTTGGTGCGGAAGAGGACGGCGATCTCGCTGGCGCGCACCCCGGCGGCGATGAGGTCCTTGATCCGCCGGGCGGTGGTCTCGGCCTCGGTGGGCTCGTCCTCGTACTCGGTGTAGAGGGGCTCCGGGCCGGCCTCGCGCTGGGAGACGAGTTCGAGGCGGTGGCGGGCGGCCTCGCCCCTGGCCTGGGCGAGCAGCCCGTTGGCGAGGTGGACCACCTGGGGGGTGGAGCGGTAGTCGCGGACCAGTTTGACGACGGTGGCCCCGGGGTGACGGGCGCGGAAGCCGAGCAGGTAGTCGGGGGTGGCGCCGGTGAAGGAGTAGATGGTCTGGCTGGCGTCGCCGACGACGCAGAGGCTGGCGCCGCCGCCGGGCCCGGTCCACTGGTCGAGGAGGCGCTGCTGGAGCGGGGAGACGTCCTGGTACTCGTCGACGGTGAAGTGCCGGTACTGGGCCCGGACCTGGTCGGCGATGTCGGGGCGGTCCTCCAGGATGGCGGCGGTGAGCAGCAGGACGTCCTCGAAGTCGATGTTCCCGCGGCGGGTCTTGGTCTCCTCGTAGACGCGGTAGACCTGGGCGGTCTCGGCCGGGTCGCGGGGGGCCTCGCGGCCGGACTTGGCGACGGCCGCGGGGTAGTCGTCGGGGCCGGTCTGGGTGACCTTGGCCCATTCGATCTCGGCGGTGAGGTCGCGCAGTTCGGTGCGCTGGACCCGCAGGCCGCAGCGGCCGGCGGCCTCCGCGACCAGCTGGACCTTGCGTTCGAGCAGCTGGGGGACGGCGCCGCCGATGGCGCGGGGCCAGAAGTAGTGGAGCTGGCGCAGCGCGGCGGCGTGGAAGGTACGGGCCTGGACGCCCTCGGCGCCGAGCTGGCGCAGGCGGCCGCGCATCTCGCCGGCGGCGCGGGCGGTGAAGGTGACGGCGAGGACCTGCTGGGGCTGGTAGACGCCGCTGCGCACGCCGTAGGCGATGCGGTGGGTGATGGCGCGGGTCTTGCCGGTGCCGGCGCCCGCGAGGACGCAGACGGGGCCGTGCAGGGCGGTGGCGACGGCCCGCTGTTCGGGGTCGAGTCCGGCGAGGACGGCGTCGGGGCCGCCGGCGGCGGGGTGGCCGGCCCGGTGGGCGTCCTGGTGTCCGTCGAACGGGCTGCCGCTCAAGAGGTCTTCCTGCATGCGTTCCATCCTCTCAGCCCGGGCGGACATCCCGGGCGGGGTTGTCCACAAGCCCGGTGCGATCACCGGATGATCGCGGCGCGGACGGCGGGTGGTGGCGCACCCGGGGCGCGTGTCCCCGGGCGTGTGCCCCTGGCTCGCGCCGGTAAGCCCGGACCGGACCAGGACCGACGCCGTGGAATGCCCCGGACCGACGCCGTGGAATGACCGCCGGGCGGTCGACGTTGTCCCCCCGGAGCCGTGAAACGCACGCGGTACCGGTACGCGCGCGCATTCGCGTCCGCACGCCCCTCTCCACCCGATTCGCTATCCGAAGGAGTCCCCTCGATGTCCGGCAGCGTGACGATGTACAGCACGACCTGGTGCGGCTACTGCAACCGGCTCAAGAGCCAGCTGGAGCGCGAGGGCATCGGCTACACCGAGATCAACATCGAGGAGGACCCGACCTCGGCGTCCTTCGTCGAGTCGGTGAACGGCGGCAACCAGACCGTGCCGACCGTGCTGGTGACGCCGGCCGGCGGCGGCGAGCGGGTCGTGATGACCAACCCGAGCCTGCTCCAGGTGAAGAAGGCCCTGGCGGCCTGACGCCCGGCGGTCCCGACCGACGCCCCGGCCGACGGTCCCGGCCGACGCCCCGGCCGGCGCGCGCCCGCCCCGCGGGTCACGGCGCGTCGGCCCGGGCCGGGTCGACGGGTGCGGCGGGCGCGGGCAGCGTGGTCCGGGCGGCGAGGTCGCCGACCCCGTAGACCAGCCGGCTGCGGTCGGCGGAGTAGCGGGTCTCGATCACCCGGACCGGCCCGCGCCGGTCGTAGGTGACCCGGGTCTGGACCACCAGCGGCACCCCGGGGCCGCCCTGGAACCACTGCGCCTCCTCGGGTCCGGGCATCCGGGCGACCAGGTGGTCGACGGCCCCGACCTCGGTGCGGCCGAGGGCGGCGAGCACGGCCTCGTCGCCGCCGTCGATCTGGTCGGGTTCCATCAGCGGGGTGCCGGCGGCGAGGCCGGCCCGGTAGTGGCTCTCCTCGATGGAGTACGGCTCGCGGTCGAGCAGGCGCAGCTGGCGGCGGACGACGATGGCCTCGCCGGGGCGCAGTCCGAGGCGCTCGGCGATGTCGACCCGGGCCCGGACGATCATCATCTCGAAGTCGACGGTGAGTTCGCGTCCGCTGTCGTCGGCCTCGCCCCGGTAGACGGCGCTGGGGGTGGCCAGGCAGTCCAGCGGGGCGGGGTCCTGCGGTTCGAGGCGGGGTGCGGGCCCGTAGGCGCGGTGGTCGAGCACGGGGTGCTCGCGCAGGTAGGTGCCCTTGCCCTGGAGCCGGACGAGCCGGCCCTCGTTGACGAGGACGTCCACGGCCAACCGGACGGTGTTGCGGGCGACGCCGTACTGGCGCTCCAGCTCGCTCTCGACCGGGAGGGCGGCCGCGGTGGTGAACTCGCCCTCGGCGATGCGGCGGCGCAGGTCCGCGGCAAGGCGCTGGTATTTGGGGGATTGGGCGGTGCCCCGGGGGATTGTCACCCGAGTGAATGTAGCGAGACGGGTGAGCGGCTTTCAGGCGTTTGCGGCAAAGTCGCCCGGGATCGGTGACGCCGTCCACCCGGTGGGCCGGGGCCCTTCCGAACAGGGCCGCTCCGGTTACGAACATCCTGGGGAGACGGGTTCGGAATGCAAATTGGGGGCGCGCGAATCAACTCCGCGCGCCCCCAATCCTTGGAACGCTCCGAACCGCCCACCCGTCGGCGCGACCGCCGGAATTACCAGCGGGCCGCCGTCGGCAGCGGCGAGCCGTACCAGAGTTCGACCAGGTGCCGGGCGATCGAGATCCCGGACGGCGGCAGGATCTCCCCCGCCTCCATGCCCGCCCGCAGCTCCTCCCGGGAGAACCAGCGCGCCTCGGCCAGCTCCTCGCCGTCCACGGTGATCGCGGTGCCGTCCGGGTGCGCCCGGCCCAGGAAGCCCAGCATCAGGCTGGACGGGAACGGCCACGGCTGGCTGGCCACGTAGGAGACCTCGGCGACCTTCACCCCGGCCTCCTCGTACACCTCCCGCACCACCGCCTGCTCGATCGACTCCCCCGGCTCGACGAAGCCGGCCAGCGTCGACCAGCGGCCCTCGGGCCACAGCGCCTGGCGGCCGAGCAGGCAGCGGTCCTGCTCGTCGGTGATCATCATGATCACCGCCGGGTCGGTGCGCGGGTAGTGCTCGGCCGCGCAGGAGGTGCAGCGCCGCACGTGCCCGGCGCCGGCCTTCTCGGTCGGGTGGCCGCAGCGCGAACAGAAGCTGTGCAGCCGGTGCCAGTGCTCCAGCGCGACGGCGTGCACCAGCAGCCCGGCGTCCCGGTCCGAGAGCAGCGCGCCGACCTCGCGCAGTCCGGCCGGACGGGCGTCGCCGTCCAGCCGGCCCGGCAGGCTCTCGCCCGCCAGCGCGAAGTAGGAGACGCCGTCCTCGTCGGTGCCGAGGAAGTACCGGTCGCCGGTCTGCGGTGCCTCGAAGGAGGGCAGCAGGACCAGCTCGGTCCCCTGCCCGCTGTCCACCACGAACGCCTCGCCGCCGGCGATCGGCAGCACCTTGGTGGACGGGTGGCTCCACGCCGCCGCCAGCCAGGGCTCGTCCAGCCGGTGCTGGGCCGCCCGGTCCACCCCGGCCCGGGCCAGCGCCAGGTGCAACGGGTGTTCGGTCTCAGGCACGGTGCTCAACTGTTCCATCCCCACGTGATGAGTCTTCCGGACGGGTCGGGTGCGCCGCGCGGGCGGGGCGGCGGGCGGGTCCCGCCGCCCCGGCCGCGCGCTGCCGATTCACTCCTGCCCGCCGCCGGGCCGCCAGGTCTCGGCGAGGTCGGCCCACAGGTAGGCGGCGGTCTCGACGCCCTTGGCCAGCAGGTCCAGCTCCACCTTCTCGTCGACCGAGTGCCAGCCGTCCGAGGGCACCGAGATGCCGAGGAACAGCACCGGCGCGCCGAGCACGTCCTGGAGGTCGGCGGCGGGGCCGGAACCACCCTCGCGGGTGAACAGGATCCGCTGCTCGAAGGCCCGGCCCATGGCCCGGACGGTGGACTGCAGGGCCGGGTGGTCGAGCGGGGTCAGACAGGGCCTGGTCGCGCCCGGGAAGACCAGCTCGTACCTGATGCCCTCGGGCACCCGGTCGGCCACCCAGGTGCGGACGGCCTCGCGGACCTTCTCGACCTCCTGCCCGGCGACCAGCCGGAAGGACAGCTTCAGATGGGCCGAGGAGGGCACGATGGTCTTGCCGCCGGGGCCGGTGTAGCCGCCCCAGATGCCGTTGACCTCGGCGGTCGGGCGGGCCCAGATCCGCTCCAGGGTGGAGTAGCCGGCCTCGCCGCGGGTGCCGTACGACTTCGCGACCTTCAGCCAGGCGGCCTCGTCGAAGGGCAGCTCGGCGAAGAGCTCCCGCTCGCGGTCGGTCAGCTCGACCACGCCGTCGTAGAAGCCGGGCACGGCGACCCGGTGGTCGGCGTCGTGCAGACCGGCGGCCAGCTCGGCGGCGACGGCGGCCGGGTTGGGCACGGCACCGCCGAAGGAGCCGGAGTGGATGTCGGTGTCCGGCCCGAACAGGTCGATCTGGGCGTCCGCGAGGCCGCGCATGCCGGTGCAGACGGTCGGCGTGGTCTCGGACCACATGCCGGTGTCCGAGATGACGACGACGTCGGCGGCCAGCCGGTCGGCCTCGCGGCGGACCAGCTCGGCGAAGTGCGGCGAACCGGACTCCTCCTCGCCCTCGACCAGCAGCTTGAGGTTGACGGCCGGCGCGGTGCGGCCGGTGGCGGCCAGGTGGGCCCGCACCCCGAGGGTGTGGAAGAAGACCTGGCCCTTGTCGTCGGCGGCGCCGCGGGCGTACAGCCGGTTGCCGACCACGGTCGGCTCGAACGGGTCGGTCGCCCAGCCGTCCTCACGGGCGGCGGGCTGCACGTCGTGGTGCCCGTAGACGAGCACGGTCGGCGCGGACGGGTCCCCGGAGGACCACTCGGCGAAGACCGCCGGCAGGCCGTCCGTCTCCCACACCTCGGCCACCGGGAAGCCGGTGTCGCGCAGCTTGGCGGCCAGCCACTCGGCGGAGCGCCGCACGTCCGCGGCCCGGTCGGGGTCGGCGGACACCGAGGGGATGCGCAGCCAGTCGGCGAGGTCCGCGAGGAAGCCGGCCTGGTGCTGGTCGATGAAGGAGCGGACGACGCTGTCCGGGGTTTTCGTCATACGGACGACTTTAGTTCGCCCGGGCACCCCGCAACGGCCCCGGTCCCACCGGGTGGCCGCCGCGGGGCCTGTAACGTCCGTCACCCCCGGGCCCGCCCGAGGGGCGGTGGCCGGGGGTGACGGGTCGACCGGTGCGGCGGGAGCGGGCCGCCCCCGCCCGGATCAGCCGGAGCGGCGCAGCAGCGAGATCCGCGAGCGGGTGAGCAGCGCGGCCAGCCCGACCGCGAGCAGCGGCAGCACGATCACGGTGACCCCGATGTTGAGCCAGGGGAACACCAGGACGCCCTTGGCCGCCTCCTCCTGGAGGCTCATCCCGGGATAGGTCGCCGAGGCCGCCTCGACCTTGCGCAGGGCGACGGCGGGCACGACGCCCGCGACCGCTCCGAGCAGGGCGCCCATGGCGGCGATGACCCCGCACTGGAAGCCGGAGAGGGTGCGCCGGATCCGGGGCGCGGCGCCGACGGCGGCGAGGGTGGTGAGGTCGCGCTGGGAGTCGGCGGCCGCGAGGCCGGTGGCGATGCCGGCGGCGCCGAGGGCGACGAGACCGGCGAACGCGGTGAGCCCGAGGCTGATCAGGTCGCCCGGGGACCGGTAGCCGCGTTCGACGTCGAACTCGACGCCGTCGGACAGCTTGGCGAGGGCGGCGCGGGCCCGCTGCTCGCTGCCGTCGGTGGGCGCGGTGTCGGGCAGCCAGACGGAGCCGGCGTCGCTGCTGGTCAGGCCGAGGCGGCGGACGGTGTCGGCGCCGACCACGGCGGTTCCGCCGAGGGCGGTGTCTCCGGCGGCGAGCACGGCGTCGACGGTGACGGTGCGCACGGCGGGCTCGAAGTTCGCGTCCATCGGCCCGTCCGGGTAGGGCTCGGTGAGGTCGAGGGAGACCTTGCCGTCCTTGAGGTAGCGCTCGTCGAAGACGACGGCCCTGCCGTCGGCGACCGCCTGTCCGAAGGCCGGGTCGGTGACGCTGTAGAGGTTGCGCAGCAGGCTGGCATCGCCGACCTGGACGGCGCCGAAGCTGTTGCCCCGGCTGATCCGGTCCTCCTTGCAGCGCGGGTCCTCACGGCCGAGCCGGTCGATCTCCTCCGAGGTGAGGCTGCGCCGGTTCTTGCCCCAGATCGGGCATTGCCGCTCCTCGGGCAGGGCCAGCGAGACGTGGCCGCAGCTGCTGCCGCCGGCCCGGCAGTCGCCGAGGTAGTTGACCCGCTGGACGTCGGCACGGACGCCGAGGCCGGGGACGGAGTTCTGCACGGCGCCGCGCTGCTGGGCGAGCATCGAGCCGTCCGCGGAGGCGCCCCAGCCGCTGGCCAGGATGACGGCGTTGGCCGGTCCGGAGGCCACGTACTCGCGGCGGTGCTGCTCGTCGCTGCTGGCGACGTAGACACCGACGGCGACGCTGCCGGCGACGGCGGCCATGACGGCGGCGACGGCGGGGGCGGTACGGCCGCGGTGGCGGACGGAGTCGCGCAGGGCGAGGCGGGGGCCGAGCGGCAGCCAGCGGCCGATCCGGCCGAACAGGCCGACCAGGTAGGGGGTGAGGGCGACCATGCCGAGTTCGGCGATCACGGAGCCGCCGAGCACGGAGAGGGAGCGGCCGCCGAAGCCGCCGGTGGAGCCGAGCAGGGCGAGGGCGGAGCCGCCGCCGAGCATCAGCAGGCCGAGCAGGGCGAGCTTGCGGCTGGGCGGCTTGAGGGTGTCGCGCCCGGTGAGGGCGGCGACGACATCCTGCCGGGACGCCTGGACGGCGGGCACGACGGCGGCGAGCAGCCCGGTGACGAGGCCGATCAGGAGGATGCCGAGCAGGTCGAGCGGCTGCAGGTCGAAGTGGCCGAAGCGCTCGCCGGCGGCCGCCTCGGCGCGGCCGCGGAACAGCGCGACGAGGCCGATGCCGCCGGCCAGGCCGACGACGGCGCCGGTGAGGCCGAGCACGACACCGCCGCCGAGGACGACGGCCCGCACCTGGGCGCGGTCACCGCCGCCTGCGGCGAGCAGGCCGAGCTGGCGGCGGGAGCGGCGGGCGCCGACGGCGAAGGCGGGACCGGCCAGCAGGACGATCTCCAGCAGGGCCATGCCGACCACGGTGCCGAGGACGACCACGGCCGTCCGGTCGAAGAAGGGGGTGGAGCTGCCGCTGCCGCGGCTGTCCAGGTAGGCGTAGAACGGCACCTCGGAGCGGGCCGGCGGGTCGAGCAGCACGGCGCGCGAGGAGGCCAGGAAGCCGTACTTGTTGAGCTCCATCACCTTGGGCCAGTCCAGGCCGGCCCCGGCCGGGAGCTTGACCAGCCAGTGGCTGACCCCTTCGCTCACCGAGCTGCCGCCGCCGCGGAGCGGGGAGCCCCCGGGCAGCTTGTCGATCAGGGAGCCGGGGCGGGCGAACAGCACGGCGGAGCGCAGTTCGCCCGGGTACTCGGCCACGCCGGTGATGGTGTACGGGGCGGCTTCGAGGCCGCGGGGCGCGGTGCGGTCGCCGATCCTCAGCCCGGAGGTGTCGAGGAACTCCTGGCTGACGGCGACCTCGTGGTCGGCGCCGGGGGCGCGGCCCTTGACGATGTTGTAGCGGCCGCGCCAGACCGGGTCCGCGATGTCGGCCTCGGTGATCCGGACGTTGGTGAGGCCCTCGGCGGTGGTGGTGGCGATGAAGGGGCCCTCGCGGTACGGCACCAGGGTGGCGCCGGGCAGGAGCCGGCGGGCGAGGTCGGCGGGCTCGGTGTCGAGGCTGAGCCGCTGCTCGGGGGTGTAGGCGGGCTGCCCGTTCTCCTTCTTCGTCTCCCCGGCGTCGGTGCTCCGGAAGTCCTCCTCGGGGTCGGGGGCCTGGAGGACGACGGTGCCGCGGTCCAGGATCCGCAGGTCGGCGGCGGACTGGCCCATGGTGCGGACGACCTTCTCGGCCGGGTCGAGCTCGGCGCTGCGGAAGACGACGTCGGCGCCGGCGACGCCGAGCACGGGCAGGGCGACCATGGCGACGACGAGGGCACTGCGGCCCTTGGCGCGCAGGGCGTCGCGGCGGGCGATGCGCAGGGCGACCCGCCAGGAACCGAGCTTCACTCCGCCACCGGGCCCTTCGCGTTGGTGGCGGCGGCGACGAGGAGGCTGCCGGCGTCCTGGCTGGCGCTCTCGTCGACCATGCGGCCGTCGCGGAGGAAGACGACCCGGTCGGCCCAGGCGGCGTGCCGGGCCTCGTGGGTGACCATCATGGCGGCGGCGCCGGCGTCGCAGCGGGCGCGCAGGACGGCGAGCACGGACTCGCCGGTGGTGGAGTCGAGGGCGCCGGTGGGCTCGTCGGCGAGGACGAGGCGGCGGTCGCCGATGAGGGCGCGGGCGATGGCGACACGCTGCTGCTGGCCGCCGGACATGTCGTCGGGGAAGCGGTCGGCGAGTTCGGGGATGCCGAGCTCCTCCAGCGCGACCAGGGCCTCGCGGCGGGCGGCACGGGCGGAGACGCCGTCGAGCTCGCGCGGCAGCGAGATGTTCTCGGCGGCGGTGAGGGCCGGTATCAGGTTGTAGTCCTGGAAGACGTAGCCGATGGAGCGGCGGCGGACCTCGGCGAGCCGCTTGCGGTTGAGGCCGCCGAGGGCGACGCCCTCGACCAGGACCTGGCCGGTGCTGGGGGTGTCGAGGCCGCCGGCGAGGGTGAGCAGGGTGGACTTGCCGGAGCCGGACGGGCCCATGACGGCGACGAACTCGCCGGGGCGGACCTTGAGGTCGACGCCGCGCAGCGCCTGGACCTCGGCGGCGCCCTGGCCGTGGACACGGGTGACGTTGTCCAGGTGCAGGACGGCGGCGCCGTTCCTGGTCGGATCGGTGTGGGACACGGTTCCCCCTGCTGTGGTGGGGCCCGTCGCGCGGTGGCGGCGGTCGGGCCGGTGGTTCGGGTTTCGGGCCGGTCGGGTTCCGGCGCCGGCCGGCGGTGCGGGCCGGCCGGGTGTCAGGTCCTGCTGCGGCGGCGGCCGAAGCGGGCGGGCGCGGCCGCCGGGCCGTCACCCGCCCCGGCGGTGCGGCTCTCGGCCGCGCGGGCCTGCTCCGCCTCCGCGTGCGTGGCGAGCCGGGTCTCGCAGTGGTCGAGCCAGCGGACCTCGGCCTCGGTCTGGAAGATCAGCTGTTCGAGGACGAGCAGCCAGGCGAGGTCGGAGCCGGGCTGTCCGGACCCGCCGGGCCGGCTCTCGCCGGCCAGGGCCCGGGCCTTGAGCCGGGTGTAGTCCTGGAGCGCCTTGATGCTGTGCCGGCGCTGGCCCTGGACGACGGCGGGCACGTCGACACCGGGGACGGTGACGGCCATGGCGAGCTTGATCGCGAGTTCGTCCCGGGGCGGGTTGGTGCGCGGCACCGGGGTGTCGAACCAGGTCCGCAGTTCGGCCCGGCCGGCGTCGGTGGCCTCGTAGAACTGGTGTCCCTCCTCGTCCTCCCCGGCGGGGACGACCAGGCCGTCGCGCTCCAGTCGGGCCAGCGTGGTGTAGACCTGGCCGACGTTCAGCGGCCAGGTGGCGCCGGTGCGCGCCTCGAACTCGGTTCTCAGCTGGTAGCCGTAACGCGGCCCCTGGTCGAGCAGGGCGAGCAGGCCGTGGCGAATGGACATACCGAGTATGTATACCCGGTATGCTCGACGGGTCAAGCCGGGACCGAAGGGGCGCACCCCGGACAACACCCCCGAACAGCACCACGGCAAGCACCCCGGCAGCGCCCCAGGACAGCCGCCGGATCCGGGCCCCGGGACGGGAGCCGACGCGGGCGGACCGGCGGCGACCGGTAACGTCGTACGGCGTGAGCCAGTTGCGCATCGCCACCTTCAACCTGTTGCACGGCCGACCGCTGGCGCCCGACGGCGCCCCGCAGCCCTTCCCGCCCGACCCCGGGGGGCCGCTCGCGGAGGCGGTGGCCGCGCTCGACGCCGACGTGCTGGCGCTCCAGGAGGTGGACCGCCACCAGGCCCGCTCCGGCGGCACCGACCAGGCCGCCGTCGCCGCCGCCGCGATGGGCGCCACCGACTGGCGCTTCGCCGCGGCCCTGCACGGCCGCCCCGCGCCGGTGGCCGGCTGGCTGCCGGAACCCTCGGCGCCGCCCGGGATCCGGGTGTACGGGCCGTCCGACCTCGGCGGGCAGGCCCCGCCCGCCTACGGCACCGCGCTGCTGACCCGGCTGCCGGTGCTGCACTGGCGGGCCCGCCGGTTCGCCCCGGCGCCGTTCGGGCTCCCGCTGCGGGTGGCCGGACGGCGCGGGCTGACGCCCGTTCCGGACGAGCCGCGGGCGGCGCTGGCGGCGGTGCTGGAGGGCGGGCAGGGGCCGTTCACGGTGGTCGCGGCGCACCTGTCGTTCGTCCCGGGCTGGAACATGGCGCAGCTGGCGGCGATCCGCCGGTGGATCGCCGACCTGCCGCAGCCGTACCTGGTACTGGGGGACTTCAACCTGGTCGGCGCGGTGCCGCGCACGGTCCTGGGCGGGGCGAGCGCGCTGGAGCGGTCGGCGCCCCGGGCCCGGGTGCGGGAGCTGCGGGCGGCCCGGCGGGCCCGCCCGGCGCTGGTGGAGCCGCGCCGGCGGCGGGTGCGGGAACCGCGGGCGCGGCTCCAGGGCTGGTACGACCTGGCGCGGACGCCCACCTACCCCTCGCACCGGCCGACGGTGCAGTTCGACCACGTGCTGGCGGTGGGGGTGCCGCGGACGGCGGTGGGCCCGGCGACGGCGCCGCGCGCGGCGGTGTCGGACCACCGCCCGCTGGTGGTCCCGGTGACGCTGTAGGGAGGGGCCGGCCGGGCGGCCGGCTCACTGCCGGGTGAGGTGCGCGTTCTGCTGCGGGACGGACGGGGCGCGCGGAGCCGGCGGGGCGGGCTGCCCACCGGAGTCGGCCGGGACCGGCGCGGTCGCGGCGGCGGTGACGGTGGCCGGCCGGTCGGCGACCGGCGGCGGGTCGTACTGGAGCAGCAGCATGGCGGCGTCGTCGCCGAGCTGGCGCCCGACGTGGCGCACGACGTCCTCGTGCAGGCGGCGCAGCACCTCGACCGGTCCGCCGTCGGCGTGCCGGGGGAAGCGTTCGGCGAGCGGGTAGAAGACGCCGGCCCGGTCGCGGGCCTCGATGACGCCGTCCGTGAAGAGCAGGACCCGGTCGCCGGGGCGGAGCGGGACCCGGTGGACCGGGGGCCGGACGTCGACGGGGTCGAGGACACCGAGCGGGGGCACCGTCTCGGTGAGTTCGAGCGGGCGGACGGCCTCGCCGCCCCGCAGCAGCAGCGGGGCGGGGTGGCCGCAGTTGACGATCTCGGCGGTGCCGTCGGGGCCGACGCCGATCAGGACGAGGGTGACGAACTCCTCCTCGACGCCGGGGTGGTCGTTCTCGTGCAGGGCGCGGTCGAGGCTGTCGGCGAGCCAGCCGGCGACCTTGTCGAGGGCCGCCTCCTGGTGGGCGGCCTCGCGGAAGGCGCCGAGCACGGCGGCGGCGGTCTCGACCGCGCCGAGGCCCTTGCCGCGCACGTCGCCGACGACGGCGCGCACGCCGTGCCGGGTGTTGACGACTTCGTAGAGGTCGCCGCCGATCCGGGCGTGGGCGGCGGCGGCGGCGTAGTGGACGGCGGCGCGGACGGTGCCGACCCGGTCGGGGACCGGACGCAGCAGGACCCGCCGGGCGATGGAGGCGACGAGCTGGGCGTCGGCGAGGAGGCGCTCCTGGCGCAGCCTCAGGGTGGCGCTGACCCAGCTGATCACGGCGACGAGGACGATGGCGAAGACGGTGGCGCTGTGCACGGACTCGCCCAGGACGTCGTTGTGGACGGCCATGACGAAGGCGGCGACCTCGGTGCAGGCGCCGATGGCGAGGGGGTACCAGGTGCGCCGGCTGACCACGGCGGCCAGCGCGGGGACGGCGGTGAGCGCCGGTTCGACGGTCACCGCGGCGTCGGTGAAGTAGTCGAGGACGACGACCAGCGCCATGCCGATGAACGGCAGCGACAGTGCCGTCCTCGGCCAGGTGCCGGTCGCGCCGGGTGCGGTTCCCGGGGTCGGCCCGGCGAACCGTTCTCTGATCCATCCGGTCGCGCTCAACTTCGGTTCTCCAGCAGAAGACGCGGATGCCCGAGGACACCTGCGGTGATGACTGAGGGTTAGGGAATACGGGCCTCGCTGGCGGCCGGAGCACGGGGGTTGACCGGTTACCGACCCCACAATAGGCGCGAAACGTGCACTACGCACAGGTTTCGCCCGATGCCGTGATGACTTGAATGCTCTCTGTGACTCATTCTTCACTGTTCCCGATCAGGAGCCGTTCCAACTCTTTTCGGTCGGGAAGTCCTGCGGGTTGTTCGACCCGGCCGCTCCGGACGTACAGGAACGAGGCCGTGACCTGCTCCGGCGGAACGCCGGCCTGTTCGGCCCACGCCAGCCGGTACACCGCGAGTTGGAGCGGGTCGGCGGTCTCCTCGCGGTGCGTCTTCCAGTCCACCACTTCGTAGCGTGACGCGCCGCCCATTTCTGACCCGCCGTCACCGTCACGGTAGACCGCGTCGATCCGGCCGCGCACCACCCGGCCCGCCAGCACCAGCTGGAACGGCGCCTCCACCCGCAGCGGGGCGCGGTCGGCGTACGGGCTGCGCAGGAACGCCTCCTTGAGCCGCTCCAGGTCCTGCTCGTCCTCGATGCCGTCGTCGTCGGCGCCGGGCAGCGCTCCCGGGCCGATCAGCATCAGCGGCTCGATCCGCGACTGCACCCAGGCGTGGAAACGGGTGCCGCGCCGGGCGGCGGGCTGCGGCGGGCGGGGCATCGGCCGGGCGAGGTCGTGCGCGAAGCCGTCCGGGTCGGCGGCCAGCCGCAGCAGCTGGGTCGCGGAGAGCGAGGCCGGCAGCGGCACCTCCCGCACCCGGCCCCGGGAGCGCTCCAACTCGCCGACCAGCGCGGTGAGGTCGCGGTCCCAGGACTCGACCAGCCGGCGGTCCTCGGGGGCCATCGGCCCGGCCTCGGGGGCGGGCTGCCCGGCCAGGCGCCGGTGCACGACCTCGGCGACCCGGCGGCGGGCGTGCTGGGCCGCCGGGTCCAGCGGCAGCGGCCAGGGGCGTTCGACCGGCGCGGCGAGGGCCGGGTTCTCGGCGCCCTCCGCGGGCGGCTCGGCCCAGATCTCGATCTCGCCGTTGCCGGGGAGTTCGGCGTGCTCGCGCAGCTGCTCCAGGAAGTCGGAGGGGCCGCGCGGGGTCTTCTGGCTCGGCCCCCACCAGTGGCCGGAGGCGAGCAGCAGCGCCCGGGGGCGGGTGAAGGCGACGTAACCGAGGCGCAGTTCCTCGGTGGCGGAGTGCTCGGCCAGGGCCGCCCTGAACTCCTTCATGGCCTTCGCGTTCCAGCCGCCCCGCGGATCGGGCAGGGTGGCGGCGTCGCCGCGCAGGACGTGCGGCAGGACCCGCTTGGCGCTGGTCCAGCGCTCGCGCGGGGTCGAGGACGGGAAGGCTCCCTTGACCAGGCCGGGGACGGCGACGACGTCCCACTCCAGGCCCTTGGACTTGTGCGCGGTGAGGACCTTGACGGTGTCCTCGCCGCCGGGCAGACCGGCGTCCAGGCCCCGGTCGTGCTCCTGGGCGGCGCGCAGGAAGCCGAGGAAGGCGGCGAGGCCCGGGTCGCCGTCGAGGTCGGAGAAGGAGGCGGCGACGTCGAGGAAGGCGTGCAGGGTCTCCCGGCGGCGGGCCGCGAGCGCGTGCGGCGAGGCGGCGAGTTCGACCTCCAGACCGGTGACGGCGAGCACCCGGTGCAGCACGTCCATCAGCGGTTCGGCGAGCGAGCGGCGCAGCTCCCGCAGTTCGCGGGCGAGCCGGGCGAAGCGGATCCGGGCCTCGGCGGAGAACGCCGGGGCGTCCGGGTCCTCCGGTTCGTCGCCGTCGAGGAAGCTCTCCAGGGCGTCGGCGAGCGAGACCACCTCGGTGGGGTCGGTCTCGGCGACGGCGGCGGCGAGCGGCTCCACCCCCTCGGGGCGCGCGGTGCGGACGAGTTCGGCGGCGCGCCGGCCGAGCAGGGCGAGGTCGCGCGGGCCGATCCGCCAGCGCGGGCCGATCAGCAGCCGGACCAGCGCGGCGTTGGCGGTCGGGTCCTGGAGCACCTCGCACACCGCGACCAGGTCGGCGACCTCGGGCAGGTGCAGCAGCCCGCCGAGGCCGACCACCTCGACCGGCACCTCGCGGGCGACCAGCGCGGCGTGCACGTCGGGGAAGGCCGCGCCGCCCCGGCACAGCACGGCGATCCGGCCGGGCGCGGTGCCGGTGCGCACCAGGTGGGCGATCCCGTCGGCGAGCCAGTCGATCTCCTCGGCGTGGGTGGGCAGCAGCGCGGCCCGCACCCGGCCGTCGAGTTCGGCGCCGGGGGCGGGGCGGAGCGCCTCGACGCCCTCGTGCATGGCGCGCAGCGGCGCGGCGAGCCCGTTGGCGAGCGCGAGCAGCCGGCCGCCGCTGCGGCGGTTCTCGCTGAGCGCGTACCGGTCGGCCGGGGTGCCGTCGACGGCGGGGAAGTGGCGCGGGAAGTCGTCGAGGTTGGCGACGGAGGCGCCGCGCCAGCCGTAGATGGCCTGGCAGGGGTCGCCGACGGCGGTGACGGGGTGGCCGGGGGCGGGGCCGTCCGGGCCGGCGCCGAACAGACCGGCCAGCATCAGCCGCTGGGCGACGGAGGTGTCCTGGTACTCGTCCAGCAGGACCACCCGGTACTGGTCCCGCAGCAGGGCGCCGACCTCCGGACGCTGCTGGGCGAGCCGGGCGGCGGCGGCGATCTGGTCGCCGAAGTCCATCAGCCCGGCGGCGCTCTTGCGGCGCCGGTAGTCCTCGACCAGGCGCAGCAGTTCCAGCCGGGCCCGGGCGGTGGTGGGCACCGCCCGCAGGTCCTCGTTGCTGAGCCGGACGCCGGCCAGGGCGTCGAGCAGGTCCTCGTCGTGGGCGCGCAGCCGCTCGGGCGTGACGAGGTGCTCGGCGAGTTCGCCGTCGAGGGCGGTGAGGTCGGCGACCAGGCCGGTGAAGGTGCCGGTGAGGGCGGGGAACGGGCCCCGGGCGGTGCGCAGCACCTTGGCGGCGAGCTGGAAGCGGGTGGCGTCGGCGAGCAGCCGCACGTCGGGCTCGATGCCGATGCGCAGGCCGTGCTCCTTGAGGAGGCGGCCGGCGAAGGCGTGGTAGGTGGAGATCTCGGGTTCACCGAGGTCCTCGTCCTCGGGGCCGACGCCCCGGTCCCCGTCCGCCGGGGGCTGCCCGACCCCGGCCAGGCGCAGGGCGGCGCGGACGCGCTCGGCGAGCTCGCCGGCGGCCTTGTTGGTGAAGGTGAGGCCGAGGACCTGCTCGGGGCGGACGGCGCCGGAGCCGACCAGCCAGACCACCCGGGCGGCCATCACGGTGGTCTTGCCGGAACCGGCGCCGGCGACGATGACGGCGGGCCGCAGCGGGGCGCCGATGGCCGCGGTCTGCTCCCGGTTGAAGGGGATGCCCAGCAGCTCCTTGAGCTGGTCGGGATGGCTGAGCACGGCGGTCACCACGCAACGGTAACGGGGGCCGCCGACAGCCCGGGCCCCGCTGTGGCGACGGCCACGTGTTGCGCGGGACACCCCGCGCCGCCGCCGCCCGGGCCCGGGGCCTCCCGGCCGGGGCGGCGGGACGGTCCGGTCGGCCGGGCGCGGGGCTACTCGACCAGCTGGGCGCCGTCGCGCTGGGCGGAGCAGCTGCGCCGGAAGGTGCAGCGGTCGCAGCCGCCGCCGGTCTGCGGGACGAAGCGTTCGGCGAGGATCCGCCCGGCGGCGTCGGCGAGCAGGTTCTCGATCCACGGCTCGCCGTCGGGGGGGTCCTGCCGCTGCACCTTGGGCGCCTCGGGCACGGCCTTGTCGGGCTTGCGGAGCTGGACCAACTCGGCGCCACCGGACTCGGCGGCGGCCGCGTCGAAGCCGGGCAGCCCGTTGAGCGCGCCGGAGCGGACGGCGAGCTGGTAGACGGCGAGCTGCTTGTGGTCGGGCATGGACCTGTCGGTGGGCGTCTGCTTGCCGGTCTTGAAGTCGACCACGTAGGCGCGGCCGGCCTCGTCCTTCTCGACCCGGTCCATCGAGCCGCGGATCCGCACCTGGACACCGCCGGCGTCCAGGGTGACGTCGAAGCCGTGCTCGGTGGCGACGACGTCACGGCCGCGGGACATCACGTGCCAGGTGAGGAAGCGCTCCAGGGCGTCGCGGGCCTCGGACTTCTCCTGCTGGGACTTCCACGGCGCGTCGAAGGCGAGCGCGTCCCACACCGTGTCCAGGCGTTCCATCAGGACGGCGAGGTCGGCGGGGGTGCGGCCGGAGCCGACCTCGTCGGCGAGCGCGTGCACGACGTTGCCGAAGCCCTGCGCGGCGGATGAGGTGCCGTGGGCCTTGACCTCCTTGTCGAGGAACCACTGCAGCGAGCAGCTCTCCAACTGCTCCAGGCCGCTGCCGGACAGCCGCACCGGCAGCGCGGCGTCGCGCAGCGGGCCGGGAGCGGCGGTGGGGTCGTCCAGGCCCCACCAGCTCTCGGGGCGGGCGGCGGGGACGAGCGGGCGGCCCTCCTCGTCGGTGGCGAGGGCGAGGGTGGCGAGCCGCTCGGCGGCTGCGCGGCGCAGCTCGGGCGAGCGGGCGGGGTCGACGGTGACCGCGCGCAGCTCGGCGACCAGGGCGGGCACGGCGAGCGGGCGGCGCGGGCGGTGGGTGACGTCCTCGACGGTGACGGCCGGGGTGCGGCGCAGCACCCGGCCGGTCCGGGGGTCGACCTCCTCGCGGTAGAGCTCGCGCAGGAAACGGGACGGCTGGTCGCCGTCGTCGGCGGGGGCCTTGACGGCGGTGACGACCAGCCGGTCCTTGGCCCGGGTGGCGGCGACGTAGAAGAGGCGGCGTTCCTCGGCGAGCAGAGCGGCCGGGGTGAGGGGTTCGGCGAGGCCGTCGCGGCCGATCCGGTCGGCCTCCAGGAGGGAGCCGCGGCGGCGCAGGTCGGGCCAGAGGCCGTCCTGGACACCGGCCACGACGACGAGCCGCCACTCCAGGCCCTTGGCGCGGTGGGCGGTCATCAGCCGGACCGCCTCCGGGCGCACGGCCCGCACGGTGAGGGTGTCCGCCGCGATGTCCTGGGCCTCCAGCTCGGCGAGCAGGTCGAGCGCGCCGCGGTGGCCGGTGACCTGCTCCTCGGCGCGGGCGGCGGTCTCGAAGAGGGCGCAGACGGCGTCGAGGTCCCGGTCGGCGTTGCGGCCGCCGGCGCCGCCGCGCAGGGCGGCGCGTTCCAGGCGTTCGCGCCAGCGGCGGGAGCCCTCCCACAGCTGCCAGAGGGCGTCCTCGGCGGTGCAGCCGCCGGCGAGGGCCTCCCGGACCTTGCGCAGCAGGGTGCCGAGGGCGTGGGCGCGGCGGGCGTAGGGGGTGTCCAGGACGACGAGGCGCTCGGGTTCGGCGAGGGCCTCGCGGACCAGCTCGTCGGCCGGGCGGGGGACGGCGGCGGGCGGCACGGCGGCGTCCCCGGCGTCCGGGGCATCGCTCCCGGCGGCGGCGCGGGCCCGCTCGGCGTCCCGGGCCCGCCGTGCGGCCTCGGCGCGCAACGCGGCGCGCTCCTCCTCGCGCAGGGTGCGGCCGAGGCGGCGCAGGTCGGCGCCGTCCAGGCCACCGAGCGGCCCGGTGAGCAGGGCGTGCGCGAGCTCGGTGGTGAGCGGGTCGGGCGTACCGGGGCCGGCCGCGTCGTCCTCGGCGCCGTCCCGCCGGTCGCGGACGGCCTGCTCGGCGCAGACCCGCAGCGCCAGCAGCAGCTGGGCGACGGCCGGCTCCTCGCGCAGCGGCAGGTCGTCACCGTCGATCTCCAGCGGCACCCCGGCCGCGCCGAGCGCCCGCCGCACCCCGGGGATGGACCGGGCACCGGCCCGGACCAGCACCGCCATCTCGCCCCACGGCACGCCGTCCTCCAGATGGGCCCGGCGCAGCAGGTCGGCGACCGAGTCCAGTTCGGCGCCGGGGGTCGGATAGGTGCGGACCTCGACCCGGCCGCCCTCCCGCGCGGGCAGCGGGGCGCGGTGCTGGGCCAGCTTGTCGCTGGGCAGCCGGCCCATCGGCATCCGCCGGGCGAGCTCGCGGGCGGCGGCGAGCAGCACCGCGCCGGAACGGCGGGACACCCGCAGCACCTTGACCTCGGCCGGGCGGCCGTCGGCGTGCCGGAAGGTCTGCGGGAACTCCAGGATGCCGTTGATGTCGGCGCCGCGGAACGCGTAGATGGACTGGTCCGGGTCCCCGACGGCGATCAGCTCGCGCCCGCCGCCGGCCAGCCGCCGCAGCAGCCGGACCTGGGCCGGGTCGGTGTCCTGGTACTCGTCGACGAAGACCGCGTCGTAGCGCTCGCGCAGGCTCCGCTCGACCTCGGGGCGCTCGGCGAGCAGCACGGCGCGGTGCACCAGCTCGGCGTAGTCGAGCACACCGCGCAGGTCGAGCACGTCGAGGTAGTCGGCGAGGAAGTGCGCGGCGGCGGCCCAGTCGGGGCGCCGCACGCCCTCGGCGAAACGGGCCAGCTCGGCCTCGCCCAGCCCGAGCTCGCGGCTGCGGGCGAGGACGGCGCGGACCTCGTCGGCGAAGCCGCGGGTGGTGAGGCAGGCCCGCAGGTCGAGCGGCCAGGCGATCCGGGACCGGCCGCGCCGGGCGTCCTCGGCACCTCCCGCGAGCAGCTCGCGGACCATGACGTCCTGCTCGGGGCCGGAGAGCAGCCGCAGCGGCTCGGCGTAGTCGGCCGGGTCCTGGTGGGCGCGGAGCAGGGCGTAGCAGAAGGAGTGGAAGGTGGTGGCCTGCGGGGCGGCGGCCCGGGCGCCGGCGACGGTGGCGGAGAGCCGGCCGGCCATCCGGTCGCGGAGCTCCACGGCGGCCTTGCGGCTGAAGGTGAGGACGAGGATCCGCTCGGGGTCGGTGCCGCTCTCGATCCGCCGGGCGACGGCCTCGACCAGCGTCGTGGTCTTGCCCGTGCCCGGTCCCGCGAGCACCAGCAGCGGACCGCCGGTGTGCTCGACCACGGCGCGCTGGTAGGCGTCGAGTTCGGGCGGGACGGGCGGTACGAGGGGGCTGCGCACCAGACGGTAGGGGGAGCTCACGGACGTCCTGGGGGTCGTGCTCGGGCAAGTGCGGGCGGGTCCCGCCGAGGGGCCCGCCGTACATCGAGCCTACGATCCTGCCCCGTCATTCCCGTCCGCGCACGTGATTCCGCCCGATCCGGGACCGCCCCCGCCGCACCGGAGCGCCTACGCCCCGCCGTCCCAGCGGGCCCGCCGCAGGTCGACCCGGGGCGGGTCGGCGAGCTCCCGCAGCGGGGTGCCCTCGTCGCCGTAGTGGCCCAGGGCGCGGTGCTCGTGGCCGGGCAGCAGCCGGCCGTCGGCGCGGACCACCCGCCACCAGGGCACGGCGCCGCCGTACAGGGCCATCACCCGGCCGACCTGCCGGGGCCCGCCCTGGCCGAGGTACTCGGCGATGTCCCCGTAGGTCATCACCCGGCCGGGTGGAATCCGCTCGGTCAGGTCGAGCACGAGTTCGGCGAAGGGAGGCAGCTCGCCGTGGCCGGCCTCGTCGGGGGCGTCCGTCACCTGCGGCATTCTTCCGCATCCGGCCGGACGGCGGGGCCCGTGCGAACGATCCGCCGCGCCCGATCCGGCCCCTGTCCAGCGCGGGGCGCCGAGGCATGCCACCATCTTCGGGGCGGTGAGTGGTGATACGAGGACAAGACCAGATGACCGGGACGGCTGACGTGGGTGTGGACGAGGGCTCCGACGAGTCCTCCGACAGCATGCCCGCAGGTCGCGGCGGACAGCCCGCCGCCGCGCCGTCGCCGGACGTCTCCCTGACCAAGGACCGGACGATCAAGAGCCCCCAGTCGGCCGGCCCCGCGACCGGGGCGCCCGCCGCCGTACCCAGCCGGCAGCCCGCGACCGACCCCGGACCGGACGCCGTGACCGACGGCACACCGGCCCCGGAACCCGGGCCCGACCAGCTGGACGACACCCCGCACCTGGACGTCGACGAACCGCTGCTCGCCGCCCGCGCGCACCGCCCCTCGGACCTCATCCGCTTCCTGGCCGGCGTCTTCGGCATCGTCGCGCTGTTCGTGCTCGCCGGCGTGGCGACCTCGACCACCACCGGCATCGAGATCGACATCGCCGAGAACGCGCCCCGCTTCTCCCCGGTGCTGTCCACCATCACCGGCCTGGTCTCCAACGTCGCGGTGCTGGCCGTGCCGCTCGCCTTCGCGGTCGAGCGGCTGATCAAGCGCGACGGGCTGCGGGTCGCCGACGGCGTGCTCGCCTCGGTCCTGGCCTACGGGGTCTCGCTGGGCATCGACTGGTGGGTCGCCGAGGGCGCCTCCGACCACATCCGGGACGCCCTCACCCGCTTCCCGCTGGACTCCGTCGGCACCCTCACCGATCCGGTGCACGGCTACCTCGCCCCGGTGATCGCCTACATGACGGCGGTCGGCATGTCGAGCAGACCGCGCTGGCGGGTCGCCCTGTGGGTGGTGGTCGTCTTCAGCGGCATCACCGAGCTGCTCGGCGGCTACACCACCCCGCTGTCCCTGCTGCTCACCGTGCTGATCGGCTGGTCCGTCGCCTACGGCACCCTCTACGCGATCGGCTCGCCGAACATCCGGCCGACCGGGCAGCACCTGATGATCGGCCTGCGCAAGGTCGGCTTCACCCCGGCCAGCGCCCACCGCGCCCCCGACGCCCCCGGCGGCACCCGCCGCTACCTGGTCGCCCAGCAGAGCGGCCCGCCGCTGGACGTCCACATCGTCGACCGCGAGCAGCAGGCTTCCGGCTTCTTCTACCGGGCCTGGCGCCGGCTGCGGCTGCGTTCGGTGGCCGTGCGGCGCAGCCCGCAGTCGCTGCGCCAGGCGCTGGAGCAGGAGGCACTGATCGCCTACGCGGCCGCCGCCTCCGGTGCCCGCGCCCCGCAACTGGTCGCCACCTCCGAGCTCGGCCCGGACGCCGCGATCCTGGTCTACGAGAACGTCGAGGGCCGCACCCTGGACGACCTCACCGACGAGGAGGTGACCGACCGGGTGATGGCCTCGCTGTGGGAGTCGGTCGCGGCCCTGCACGAGCGCCGGATCGCCCACCGCCGACTGACCGGCGAGTCGCTGCTGGTCGTCGACGGGAAGACGGCCTGCCTGGTCAACCTCTCCGGCGGCGACATCGCGGCCACCGACCTCACCCTGCGCATCGACGTCGCCCAACTGCTCACCACCTTCGCGCTGCGGATCGGCCCGGAACGCACGGTCGCCACCGCCAACGCGGTGCTCGGCGCCGAGCGGGTGGCCCAGGCGCTGCCGCTGCTCCAGCCGGTCGGGATGAGCCGCTCGACCCGGGTCGACCTGAAGAAGCTCAGCAAGGAGCGCAAGACCGCGGCCCAGGCCAAGGCGCTGGAGCAGGTCGCCGCCGGCGAGCGCACCCAGGAACAGGCCGAGGAGGACATCGCGGTCGCCGGGGAGGACCTGCTCAGCCGGATCCGCGGTCAGATCCTGCAGATCGCGCCCGAGGCCCCGATGGAGCCGGCCAGGCTGGAGCGGCTCAAGCCGAAGAGCCTGATCATGGTGATCGCGCTCACCTTCGCCGCCTACCTGACGCTGACCACCGTCAAGCCGGCCCAGCTCAAGCTCTCCCAGATGGACTGGGCCTGGGCGACGGTGGCGCTCGCCGCGGCGAGCTTCTCCTACGTGGCCGCGGCGATGAGCCTGACCGGCTTCGTCCCGGAGAAGCTGCCGTTCCGGCGGACCGTGGCCGCCCAGATCGCCGGCTCCTTCGTGAAGCTGGTCGCCCCGGCCGCGATCGGCGGCATCGCGCTGAACACCCGTTACCTGCAGAAGGCGGGCATCCGTCCCGGCCAGGCGGTCGCCTCGGTCGGCGCCTCCCAGCTGGCCGGCCTGACCGGGCACCTGCTGCTGCTGTTCAGCTTCGGTCTGATCACCGGCAGCCAGACCAACGGCGACCTCTCCGCCTCCCGCGCGGTGATCATCGGCGTGCTGGGCGCGGCCGTGCTGGCGCTGGTGGTGGCGGCGGTCGCCCCGCTGCGGCGGTTCGTGCTGAACCGGCTGCGCTCGCTGTTCTTCGGCGTGGTGCCGCGGATGCTCGACCTGATGCAGACACCCAGCAAGCTGGTCACCGGCTTCGGCGGCATCCTGCTGCTGACCCTGTCGTTCACCGCCTGCCTGGACGCCTCGGTGCAGGCTTTCGGCGGCTCGATCTCCTTCTCGGCGGTCGCCGTGGTCTTCCTGACCGCCAACGCGGCCGGCTCCGCCATCCCCACCCCGGGCGGCATCGGCCCGGTCGAGGTCGCCCTGATCGGCGCGCTCACCTTCGCCGACGTACCGGCCACCGTCGCCACCCCGGCGGTCTTCCTCTACCGGGCACTCACCTTCTGGCTGCCGGTGATGCCGGGCTGGATCTCGTACAACGTGCTCCAGCGCCGGGGCGCGCTCTAGCCCTTCCGGAACAGAGCCCCGGAAAGGGGCTCCGGAAGGAACTCCGAACGCGCGGAAGGGCCCGCCGGAGCGGGCCCTTCGCGGTGCTCGGTGGTGCGCGGTGCGGTCAGTACACCGGCTTGTGCGGCTCGATCTGGTTCACCCAGCCGAGCACGCCGCCGCCCAGGTGGACGGCGTTGGAGAAGCCCGCAGACTTCACCACGGCCAGCACCTCGGCCGAGCGGACGCCCGACTTGCAGTGCAGCACGATCTTCCGGTCCTGCGGAAGCTGCTCCAGCGCGTTGCCCATCAGGAACTCGTTCTTCGGGATCAGCACCGCGCCGGGGATGCTGACGATCTCGTACTCGCCGGGCTCGCGGACGTCGATCAGGAAGATGTCCTCCTCGTCGTCCTGCCACTGCTTGAGCTGCTTCGAGGTGATCGTCGAACCGGCGGCCGCGGCCTGCGCCTCCTCGGACACGACGCCGCAGAACGCCTCGTAGTCGATGAGCTCGGTGACGGTCGGGTTCTCGCCGCAGAGCGCGCAGTTCGGGTCCTTGCGGACCTTCACCTGGCGGTAGTTCATCTCCAGGGCGTCGTAGATCATCAGTCGGCCGACCAGCGGGTCGCCGACCCCGGCCAGCAGCTTGATCGCCTCGGTGACCTGGATCGAGCCGATCGACGCGCACAGCACGCCCAGCACGCCGCCCTCGGCGCAGGACGGGACCATGCCCGGCGGCGGCGCCTCCGGGTAGAGGCAGCGGTAGCAGGGGCCGTGCTCGGCCCAGAACACGCTCGCCTGGCCGTCGAAGCGGTAGATCGAGCCCCACACGTACGGCTTGCCGAGCAGCACCGCGGCGTCGTTGACCAGGTAGCGGGTGGCGAAGTTGTCGGTGCCGTCCACGATCAGGTCGTAGCCGGAGAAGATCTCCATGACATTGGAGTTGTCGAGGCGCTCGTCGTGCAGGATCACCTCGACGTAGGGGTTGATCTCCTTGACCGAGTCACGCGCCGACTCGCCCTTCGAGCGGCCGATGTCCGACTGGCCGTGGATGATCTGCCGCTGCAGGTTCGACTCGTCGACGACGTCGAACTCGACGATCCCCAGCGTCCCGACGCCGGCCGCGGCCAGGTACATCAGCGCGGGCGAGCCCAGACCGCCGGCGCCGACACACAGCACCTTGGCGTTCTTCAGCCGCTTCTGCCCGGCCATGCCCACGTCCGGGATGATCAGGTGGCGGGAGTACCTGCGGACCTCGTCGACGGTGAGCTCGTCGGCCGGCTCGACCAGGGGTGGCAGCGACACGGGGTCTCCGTTGCTCGTCGGTTCGGGTGGCCGGGGCCAACCTCTAGGGGGCTCTGCTCCGCCACCGCGGTGGCTCTGCTAGGCCAACAGTGTCATGCCGCCCCGGTATTCCGAGACAGCCCGTCCGAAGGACGAGACGGCCCGCACCGGATGGTGGGACCACGCACGGGGCCCCGGAACGCTCCGCGAGGACCGTTCCGGGGCCCGGAAGCAGCGGATTCCCGGTGCCGGCGCGGCCCGACCGGGCCGGGGCGCGCCGGCACCGCCGACTCAGACCCGGCAGGCCGTCTCCAGCCAGACGTCCCCCAGCGACTCCTCCAGCGGCACCTGTGTCCGCCAGCCGAGACGGTCCCGGGCGGTCCGCACATCGGCCTGCCGCCACGGCACCGGCTCCCCCGCGGGCGCCCGCCCCTCGCCCGGCCGGGGCTCCGCCGGCCGGTGGCCCGGCAGATGGTGCGCGGGCACGTGCCCCGGTACGTGCTCGACCGGCCCGCCGGCCTGCGCGGGCAGCACGACCTGCCGGTTCTCCTCGACCACCGACCCCTCGAAGCCGGACGCCCGGACCAGCAGCTGGGCCGCCTCCCGGGCCCGGACGGCGTGCCCGCTGCCGATGTTGATCACCCCGGTCGCGGCCGAGACCGCGGCCGCCTGGATCGCCCGCGCGACATCCCTGACATCGACGAAATCCCGGTATCCGGACAGGTCCGGCATCCGCACCTGGGACTCCTCCCGCTCCAGCGCCCGCCGCAGCCCCTCCGCCAGCCGCCCGAACAGCGAGGCGGTCGGCGCGCCCGGCCCGACCACGTCGAACACCCGCAGCACGGCGGCGTCCAGCCCGGAGGCCAGCACCAGTTCCGTCCCGGCCAGCTTCGACACCCCGTACGGACCCACCGGCCGGGGCTCGGCGCTCTCCGACACCGGCACCCCGCCCGGGACCGGCCCGTACTCGGCCGCCGAACCGACGTGCACCAGCCGGGCCGGCTCCCGGCTGCGCCGGATCCCCTCGCAGACCGTCGCCACGGCGAGCGTGTTGGCCCGGATCAGCGTGCGCGAACTGCCGTAGGTGGCACCCGCGCAGTTGATCACCACCTGCGGCGCGACCGCGTCCAGGAACCGGGCCAGCGCCCCCGGACTGCCGGTGGTCAGGTCGAAACGGATGTCGGCGGAGTCACGCCGGCCGAGTACCGTCACCTGCAGTTCCGGATCCACGAGCAGGCGGTCGGTGACCCGACGGCCGATGAAGCCGTCGGCGCCCAGCAGCAGCACCCTCATCGGGGGCGTCCTTCCACGAAGCCAGACCGGGCACGGTCTGGCAGGTCCGAGTGAACAACGGGAAAGCGGGAGTTCGAGGGGCCGTCCGGCCCGGTCGGCGGTCAGCGGTGCGCATCGGGACGGCCCAGCACCGGCCACGCGCGGAGCAGCAGGGCCAGGGCCACCGCGCCGCCGCCGAGCAGTCCGGCGGCCGGCCCGGGCGCCGCCGCCGTGCCCGCCGCCCCGGCCAGCGCGCCCAGCGCGGCCACCGCGGGCCGACCGCAGTGGGCCAGCAGCAGCGGCAGCACCAGCAGCAGGCCGAGCACGCCCTGCGCCGCCCACTGCGCGGGCCCGGCGCGCTCCGCCGCCAGGTGCAGCAGCCCGCCGCCGTGCGCCGGGCCGGGGCGCGGCGCGAGCGCGGTCAGCACGGCCAGCGCCGCGAAACTCAGGACGGCCAGCACCGCCAGGTGCAGTGCCAGCGCCACCGGGAGCACCGGCCGCATCCGGGACCGGAACTCGGCCAGCGTCGCCGCCGCCCCCAGATGCCCCCGGCCGACCTGCCGGTACCACCGGGCCGCCCACTCCGCGGACCCGGTGGACAGCGCCGCCGCCAGCACCAGCGCGGCCGTCACCCGCCGCTCCTCCGGCCCGTCGGCCGCCATCGCCAGCGGCACCAGCAGCAGGGCGGCCAGCCCGGCCCCGCGCGCGGCCGGGTCCCACCACGGGCGGGCCCGCCCGCCGGGGCCCGCCCGTTCCCGCTCCGGTCCGGCCGGGCCCAGTTCCGCCTCCGGCCCGTCGCCGGGCCCCGGGCCGGCCCACGGCGCGGCCGCCGCACCGCCCGCTCCGGCGGTCCCGGCGGCGGCCGGGACCAGCGCCAGCGGAACGGCCGCCGCCAGCAGCACCGGACGGCCGCCGCCCAGCGCGGCCGCCGCCGCGCACGGGAGCACGGCCAGCCCCGCCGTCCGCAGCGCCGCCCCGCACCGTCGCTGCCAGCCCCCGGCGGGCGCGGACGGCTCCACCGAGGGCGGCCGGCGCGGCACCCGGGCGTACAGCTCGTCGGCGAGCGAGAACAGGTCGGCGTGCCGGCACCGGGCGGCGGCGGCCGGTCCCAGCCCGGCCTCCGCCAGCCCGGCGGCGATCTCCAGCGGGTCCACGGCCCGTTCGCAGAGCACCCGGTGCTCGGCCATCACCTCCCGGACCGGATCACCGGACCCGTCCGCGAGCCCGACCACCGCCGCTCCCCCGCCGCCGCCCGCCATCAGACCGCCTCCGCGAACGATCCGGCCCGGTCCGGCACCTCGCCGGCCGCCGGTCTCCGACCCCGCGGCAGCGCCACCACGGCGCCGTCCCCGGAGCCGCCGACCGGGGCGGCCGGGCCCTCGCGGTCGGCGCGGACGTCGGTACCGCTGTCGCCGGTGGGACCGGCGTCGCCAGCGTCGCCGGTGCCGCCGGTGCCGTCGGTGCCGCCACCGTCCGCCGTGACGGGCTCCCCAGGACCGGTGCGAAGGCCGTCGGTGATCCAGAACTCGGCGGGCCGGGCGAACGGCCGGGGCCGCGGCCCGGCGCCCGCGTCGGGGGCCGCGGCCGGGAAGGCCGGCCACTGCGAGACCAGCTCCAGGTAGATCTCCCGGAAGGCACCGGTCACCGGCTCGACGGCGAAGCGTTCCTGCGCCCGCAGGCGGCCGGCCAGCCCGAGCCGGGCCCGGCGCTCGTCGTCGCGCAGCAGGGCGAGGCAGGCCCCGGCCAGGGCCTGCGGATCGCGCGGCGGTACCAGCAGCCCGGTCGGGCCGACCACCTCGCGGGCCACCCCGACATCGGTGGTGACGACCGCGCGGCCGCTCAGCATCGCGTCGGCCAGCAGACGGGGCCGGCGCTGGGAGAGGGCGGAGAAGACCACGACGGTGCCGTCCGCCCAGGCGTCGGCGGCCGAGCGGGGCCGCCCGGCGAACTCGACCGCGTCGGCCACCCCGAGCCGTTCGGCGACGGCCGCGCAGTGCGCCCGGTAGCCGGGGACGGCCTCCGCCCCGTGCAGGACCAGTCGGGCGGCGGGCAGTTCGGCGCGGACCCGGGCGAAGGCGTGCAGCGCGAGTTCGGGGTCGCGGCCCGGCTCCAGGGCCCCGGCCCAGACCAGGGTGGGGACGGCCGGTTCGGCGCCGGCCGCGGGCCGCTCGACGGCCGGGGTGCCCTCGTACACGACCCGGGTGCGCGCCGGATCGGCCCCGCAGCGACGCTGCCACTGCTGGTCGTGGGCGCTGCCCGGGGTCAGTATCGCGGCCTGCCGGTAGGTCTCCTCGGTGAGCGCCCGGAAGAAGGCGAGCAGCAGGGCCCGGACCGGCCAGCGGTAGGGGGCCTCGCGGTAGCCGAGGTACTGCTCGCGCAGGTGCAGTCCGTGCTCGGTGACCACGAACGGCACGCCGTGCAGTTGCTTGGCGACCAGCGCGGGCAGCGCGGCCGGGCCGCCGCCGACGACGTGGCAGAGGTCGGCGGCGCCGAGGCCGCCGGGCCCGGTGCCGTACCAGGGGGCGGTGAGCGGCCGCAGGCACTGTTCGAGCAGGTCGGCGGCGACCAGGACGTCGCAGACCAGGGGCTGTCCGGCGGAGGTGTCGGCGCCGGGCGAGCGCCAGGCCCGCTCCAGGACGCGCCGGGCCCGGTCGGAGACCAGGAAGGCGGGGAGCCCGCCGTCGGCGCGGGTGAGCTCGGCGAGCCGGTAGAGACCGGGGCCGAAGCCGGACCGGTCACCGGGACGCAGCAGGGCCCGGACCAGCCGGTCGTAGGCGGCGGCGTACTGGCGGCCGCGCAGGGCGCCGGGCGCGCGGCCGGCCGGGCGGCGCCCCCAGAGGGCGAGTTCGTGGATCGCGGGGCGGGCCGGGCCCTCCGCGTCGGCGCCGTCCGCCGCCCCGGCCGTCCGCGACGTCCCGGCGGCCTCGGCCGTCCCGGCGAGGACGTACCACGCGAAGTCGTGCTCGCGCAGGCCGTCCACCAGCCGGTCGCACCAGCCGCCGGCGCCACGCGGGGCGCGTGGGCGCACACCCTCGGTGAGCAGTGCTACGCGCACGGGAGACCTCCAGGACAGAACGGGATCGACGGATGGCCGGGCCGAGCGGGCGGTGCCGGCCGCGCGGGCCGGTCGGCGCCCGGCCGCCCCACGACGACGCGTGCGGCGCGAACGACGTGGGGGCGGCCCGGGGCGGAGGAGGCGGCCCGCCGCAGACACGGCGGCCCGGACCGGTGGCCGCCCTCGGCCGCCACCGGCCGTCGGCGTTCCTCGCGCGGCCGCCCGCCGGGTTCTCCGGCGGCCGCGGCTCCCCCACACCTGTTCGGTCCGACAGCAGAAAGGTAGGACCGGCCCGGGGCAATCCATCGGTCACATGCCTGGTTGCCACCTGAACGAGTGAACCGGAGTGACCTCTTCCCGATCATGGCGTTAACGGCGGCCCCTTACGGGGTATCCCCCGCCGCACCGCGGCGGGGGCGGGGCTCAGGACCGGCCCAGCAGCTCCCGGACCGCCCTGGCGACGGCGTCGGGGTGCTCCATCATCGCGACGTGGCCCGAGTCGGGCAGCACCAGCAGCCGGGAGTCCGCGAACGCCGTGCAGGCCCGGCGGGCGGAGCGGTAGGAGACGAGCTTGTCCCGCAGCCCGTACACCAGCAGCACGGGTGCGCTCACCCGGGCGGCCTGCCGCCACAGCGCCTGGTCGCCGCGCTCGGTGTAGGCGGAGACGATCCCGCGCGCCGAACCCACCAGCGCTCCCGTCGACCAGGGCAGCTCGGTCCGGCGCCGGTACTGGGCCACCGCCGCGGCCCGGTCGGCCGGGCTCAGGCTGTCCGGATCGCCGTAGACGAGCCGGAGCAGTCCGTCGGCGGCCCGCTCGGGGTCGCGCCGACCGGCCGGCAGCCGGCGCAGCAGCGCGGGGACGCCGGGGACGGCGAGCAGCCCGGTCGGCCAGGCCGAGCGCTGCGGGGGCAGTTCGGGCAGGGCGGGCGAGACCAGGGTGAGGCTGCGGACCAGGTCGGGGCGGAGGGCCGCGAGCCGGACCGAGACCGCTCCGCCGAGCGAGTTGCCGAAGAGGTGGACGGGCCCCCGGCCCGCGGCCTCCAGATAGCCCACGACCGCCCGGACGTGCCCGGAGACGCCGAGGTCGCCGTCGGCGGGCGGGGCGGACTCACCGAAGCCGGGGAGGTCCACGGCCTCGCCGTCCAGCTCTCCGCCGAGCCGGGCCATCAGCGCGGTCCAGTTGGCGGCGGAGCCCCCGAGCCCGTGCACGAACAGTGCCGGGGCCCGTCCGCCGGCCGGGACGGGGGCGGTGGGAAGGGCACCGGATCCGGTCGCGGGCCGGTGCACGGCCAGGACCGCTCCGGGCACCTCGACGGTGCGGAATGGCCCCGGGGAGGCCGGTTCCGGGAGTATCCGCTGCTCAACACCGCTCATGGTGGACGATGGTAGTGAGCCGGTGCCGCCACGGCCCCTCGGCGGCCCGGGGCCGGAAGGTCTCCCCATTCACCGGTCCGCAGCACTGCCGACGGCCGTGGTGCGCGCCGTATTGTGGGCTCCTGACAAGGGGGACGGCCGTATTTCTCGCGCCTGGCATGCGCGAACGCGGTTACCCGAAAGTAGAATCGGTCGTCCCGCCGACCCCGTACGACCCGTGAAGTGAGGAGCGCCGTGACGGCCATCCAGGAGGCGCAGGAGCGCCCGCGCGGTGCCCGCCTGCCGCGAAGCGCCCGCCGTGAACAACTGCTCGGTGCCGCCCAGGAGGTGTTCGTCGCGCAGGGTTACCACGCGGCCGCCATGGACGACATCGCCGATCGTGCCGGGGTGAGCAAGCCGGTCCTCTACCAGCACTTCCCCGGGAAGCTGGAGCTGTACCTGGCGCTGCTGGACAAGCACTGCGACGCCCTGGTCGACTCCACCCGCGAGGCGCTGGAGACCACCACCGACAACAAGCTCCGGGTGGCGGCGACGATGGAGGCGTACTTCAACTACGTCTCCAGCGAGTCCGGCGCGTTCCGGCTGGTCTTCGAGTCGGACCTGACCAACGAGCCGGCCGTGCGCGAGCGCGTGGAGCGGGCCGCCGAGGCCAGCGCGACGCTGGTCAGCACGGTGATCCAGGAGGACACCGACCTGCCGGAGGCGGAGTCCAAGCTGCTCGCCGCGGGTGTCTGCGGCCTCGCCCAGATCACCGCCCGGTACTGGCTGTCGCAGGGTCTGGAGATCCCGCGCGACGAGGCGGTCCGGCTGGTCGCCAGCCTGGCCTGGCGCGGGCTCAAGGGCTTCCCGATGCACCCGCACGCCGAGGCGGCGGACGGGTCCGCCGACCGGTGATCCACTGACCTTCGTCTGGGCACCGATCCGGTGCTCTATGGTGAAGCCGTACGGCGCGGTAGACGTGAACGCTTGTCCCAGGCGGTCCGGTGCCGCGCGTGGATGGCTGCAACCCCGGAGGGACGGAAGCCGTGGAGGTCAAGATCGGCGTGCAGAACGCGCCGCGCGAGATCGTGATCGAGAGCTCGCAGACTGCCGAGGAGATCCAGGACGCGATCGCCAAGGCGCTGGAGGGCACCGAGAAGCTCTTCACCCTGGCCGACGAGCACGGACGTCGCGTCATCGTCCCGGCGGACCGCCTGGCGTACGTGGAGATCGGCGAGCCGGCCGTGCGCAAGGTCGGCTTCGGCACGCTCTGAGTCCCGAGGGCCTCGCCCGGTGCCCCGCCCCCTCCGTCGAGGGGGCGGGGCACCGTCGTTCCCGGGGCGTGTGCCCGGCAGTCGCGGAACGCGTTCCCGAACGCGTTCCCCGGGGCGGGCGGTGCGGACGGGGTGTACGGGCGGGACACCGGGGGTACGGCGACAGTGCGGCCGACAGCGCGCCGCGCACCAGTACCCCGGGGAGGCATCCTTGCTGGTCGAGACCGTCGCCTTCGCCCTCGTCGGCCTGATCGTCGGCGCCGCCGCGCTGCTGTCGCTGCCCGCGTACTTCCCGGCCGCCCGGGCACTGACCCTGGGCACCGCCCTGGGTTCGGCGCTGCTGACCGGGGTGATCGCGCACTTCGCCATGGACGGCCGGTACCCGGCGGGGAGCATCGCGGTCTCGGCGGCGGCCTCGGCCCTGCTCACCTCGGTGCTGGCCCGGCCGGACCTCGCCGCCGGGCGCGCCCCGGCGCACCGGCACCGCCAGCACCGGACGGGCGGCCACCGCGCGGGTGCGCACCGGCGCCACCGGCCCGCCTGAGCGCCCGGGAGCGCCCGGGAGCGCCCGGACCGGCCGGCGCGGCCGGCGCGGCCGGGGATCAGGAAGCCAGGCCCAGGGCGGCCATCCGCCGGGTGTGCGCCTCGGTGATCCGGTTGAACATCTTGCCGACCTCGACCAGGTCGAAGCCCTGCACCTGGACGCCGCCGACCAGCAGGTTGGACAGCGCGTCCCGCTCGGCGACCACCCGCTGGGCCTGGCTGAGCGCCTCGCCCATCAGCCGCCGGCCCCACAGGGCGAGCCGACCGCCGGACCGCGGATCGGCCTCGATCGCCTGGCGCACCTTGTCCACCGCGAACTGCGCGTGGCCGGTGTCGGACATCACGCCGAGGACGAGGTCACGGGTGTCGTCGTCCAGCCGGACGGCCACCTCGCGGTAGAAGTCGGTCGCGATGGCATCGCCGACGTACGCCTTGACCAGGCCCTCCAGCCAGTCCGAGGGCGCGGTCATCCGGTGGAACAGCTCCAGCGGCTCGACGAACGGCCGCATCGCCTCCTCCGGCTCGGCCCCGATCTCGGTGAGCCGGTCGTGCAGCCGCTGGTAGTGCTGGAACTCGGCGGAGGCCATCCGGGCCAGCTCCGCCTTGTCGGCGAGGCCGGGGGCGAGCTTGGCGTCCTCGGCGAGCCGCTCGAAGGCGCTCAGCTCGCCGTACGCGAGGGCGCCGAGCAGGTCCAGTACGGCGGCCCGGTACGCCGGTTCGGCCGAGCAGGCCGCCCAGTCGCCGATCGAGCCGGCCGCCACGTCGTCCTGCGTCTCACCACGGTTCTCCATGACTCGCACCTTAGGGGCTGTCTCCTCGGTGGGGCCAGGCGACCGCCCAGGGGCGGACCCGTGGTCCCGGTCCCTCCCCGGGCGCCTCATCCACCTCTCCCACCTGCGATGTCGCCCGCGTCACGTGTTCGAGTCGTCGGGTGACTGTATGGTGGTACGGAGGCCCGTCGTGCTCGCACGGTGTCACCGCCGTCTCGGTGTGCCGGGCAAGCCCGCTCCGAAACGCCGCCGTCCCTCCGGACGAGTCGTACGGAAGCCGGGTACTCAACGTACGCGGATGCCCGGTCGGAGAGCCGATCGGCTCCGACCAGGGCTTGGACTTCAAGCCTTGGCACCGCATCAGTGGCCGAGCGAGGGCCGCCGAGACCGCGCCAGCCGGCGCAGGTCCCGCGCAGGTCCCTCACGGGAATCCTCCCCGACGCCGCCGGCGACGCGCCCCTTGACCGGGCCGCGCGCACCGGCCGGCCGCAGGGACCGGCGCGGTTGTGCGTCCGCGCAGCTGTTTTCGGGGCCTTCCAGGCCCGCACACAGCCGCGTGGGCTGCCCGCCCGCCGCTCGCTCTCGGCCCCTCCCACACGGAAGAGGCAGCACCCTGTCCACCACCGCTGAACCCATGAAGACGACGTTCCGGGACCTGGGGATCCTCCCGGAGACCGCCGAGGCCCTTGAGTCCGTCGGCATCGTCCACCCCTTCCCCATCCAGGAGATGACCCTCCCGGTCGCGCTGACCGGCCACGACGTCATCGGCCAGGCCAAGACCGGCACCGGCAAGACGCTCGGCTTCGGCCTGCCGCTGATCGAGCGGGTCGTCGTGCGCGCCGACGTCGACGCCGGCCGCGCCACCGAGGAGCAGCTCACCGAGGCGCCGCAGGCGCTGATCGTGGTCCCGACCCGCGAGCTGTGCACCCAGGTCACCAACGACCTGCAGACCGCCGGCAAGGTCCGTGACGTCCGCGTCCTCGCCGTCTACGGCGGCCGTGCCTACGAGCCGCAGGTCGAGGCGCTGCGCAAGGGCGTCGACATCGTCGTCGGCACCCCGGGCCGTCTGCTCGACCTGGCCGGCCAGAAGAAGCTGGACCTCTCCAAGGTCCGCTCGCTGGTCCTGGACGAGGCCGACGAGATGCTCGACCTCGGCTTCCTGCCGGACGTCGAGAAGATCATCACCATGCTGCCGGCGAAGCGGCAGACCCTGCTGTTCTCGGCGACCATGCCGGGCCAGGTCATCAGCCTCGCCCGCCGCTACATGAGCCAGCCGACGCACATCCGGGCCGCCGCGCCGGACGACACCGGCACCACCGTCGCCAACACCGAGCAGCACATCTTCCGTGCGCACTCGCTGGACAAGGTGGAGATGGTCTCGCGCATCCTGCAGGCCGACGGCCGCGGGCTGGCGATGATCTTCTGCCGGACCAAGCGGACCGCCGCCGATGTCGCCGACCAGCTCACCCAGCGCGGCTTCGCGGCCGGCGCCGTGCACGGCGACCTCGGGCAGGGCGCCCGCGAGCAGGCGCTGCGGGCGTTCCGCAACGGCAAGGTCGACGTGCTGGTCTGCACCGATGTCGCGGCCCGCGGCATCGACGTCGAGGGCGTCACCCACGTGGTGAACTACCAGTGCCCGGAGGACGAGAAGACCTACCTGCACCGGATCGGCCGCACCGGCCGGGCCGGCGCCTCGGGCACCGCCGTCACCCTGGTCGACTGGGACGACATCCCGCGCTGGCAGCTGATCAACAAGGCGCTGGAGCTGTCGTTCAACGAGCCGGAGGAGACCTACTCCACCTCGCCGCACCTGTACGAGCTGCTGAAGATCGCGCCGGGCACCAAGGGCATCCTGCCCCGCTCGGAGCGGACCCGGGCCGGGCTCGGCGCGGAGGAGGTCGAGGACCTCGGCGAGACCGGCGGACGCGGCTCCCGCTCCGGCGCTCGGGCTCCGCGCTCCGGCGGGCGGGGCGGCTCCGGCCGTCCCGAGGCCGTCGAGACCCCGGCCGAGGCCGAGGAGAAGGCTTCCCGCAAGACCCGTGAGCGCCGGCGGACCCGCCGGGGCAGCTCGGTCGAGGGCGCCCTCGCCGACGAGGCGGCGGACGCCGCGGTGTCGCCCGCCGCGCCGCAGGGCCCGGCCGCCGAGGGCGCGGAGGACGGCGCCGCCCCGCGCCGCCGTCGCCGCCGCTCGCGCGGTCCGGCGTCCGGCGAGGGCACGGCCGTCGAGGCCGCCGCCGTCGTCGCGGAGGCCGCCGCCGCTCCCGTCCTCGCCGGGACCGCCGAGGCCCCGGCCGCGGAGGAGAAGCCGAAGCGCGCCCGGACCCGCTCGCGGGCCAAGGCCGCGGCTCCGGCCGGGACCGCCGAGGCGGTCGCCGCCGAGGCTCCCGTCGACGGTGCCGCCGACGGCGAGGCCCCGGCCCCGCGCCGCCGCTCCCGGGCCCGCCGCCCGGCCGCCGCCGAGGCGACCCCGGCGAGCTGACCCGCGTTCCCCGAAGGGGCGGTCCGGACCTCCGGACCGCCCCTTCGGCGTTCCGCGCGCGGCCCGGAAGCCGTCCGGGAGCCGTCCGGGAGCCGTCCGGGACGGCACGACCGGCCCGGGAACGGCCGACCGGGCGGCCCCTATGCTCGTGGCCCACGAGTTCGCACCGGTCGCCGGAGGTCCCGTCCATGAGCACGCCGCCGTTCCTCACCCTCCCGCCCTCGGCCCGCGCGCTGCGGGTGGTGACGGCGCGGGGGCGGTTCGCGGCGCTGCGGGCCGAGCCCACCGGAAAGGTGCGGGGCTCGGCCCTGCTGGTGCCCGGCTTCACCGGCAGCAAGGAGGACTTCATCGCGCTGCTGGAACCGCTCGCCTCGGCCGGCTACCGGGTGACCGCGGTCGACCAGCGCGGCCAGTACGAGACCGGCGGGCCGCACGACGACCCGGCCGCCTACGCGGTGGCCGCCCTGGGCGCGGACGTCCGGGCCCTGACCGAGGCCCTCGCGGCCGAGGACGGCTCCGGCCCGCCGCACCTGCTGGGCCACTCCCTCGGCGGCCAGGTGGTCCGCGAGGCCGTCCTGGCGGCGGCCGGGGCGGCGGCCAACGGCGGCCCGGCGCTGCCGTGGGCCTCGCTGACGCTGATGTCCACCGGCCCCGGCCCGATCGACCCGGCCGAGGCGGAGCGGACCAGGCTGCTGGTCGGGGTGCTGCCCACGATGGGCCTGGAGGAGATCTGGCAGGTGATGCAGCAGATGGAGGCCGACGGGGCGCGGGCACGACGTAGGCCGTCCCCCGAGGTGGCCGCGTTCCTGCACCGCCGCTGGCTGGCGAACGTGCCGCAGGCGCTGATCACGACGGGCGGCCATCTGGTCGCCGCTCCGGACCGGGTGGCCGAGCTGGCCGCGGTCACCGCCGGACTGCCCGCCCTCGTGCTCTCCGGCGTCCAGGACTACGCCTGGCCCGTCCCCGAGCAGACCGCGATGGCGGAGCGGCTGGGCGCCCGCCGGGTGATCGTCGCGGACGCCGGGCACTCGCCCAACGCCGAGCAGCCGGCCGCCACAGCCGAGGCCCTGCTGGCCCACTGGGGCTGACCCGCCCCAGCGCCCCCCACCACCCGCGCACCGCCTCTCCCACCGCTCCCCGACGCCCCTCACCGGCTCCCAGTGCCCCTCAGCGCACCGGAGCGGGACCCCGACCCACCGGCCACGGCGGCCCCCTGGTACAAGGGGGCGACAAAATTCGTTAGTTGCGGTAATATTTGATTCGGTCCTGGAAACATCGTCGGCAGCGACGTCGGCGTGCCGTCGACGCGGTTCATCCGAAACCAGGACGTCACGGACGGGCAATGGCCCGGTAGCAGCGCCACCGCAGTGTGGTTCACGAGGGCATCGGCGCCCTTGGCAATCAGGGGGGAGCCCTCTTTGCCGCGACAGCAGCCGGTCGACGAATCGACCCGACAGACCCCGAAAGGGCTGATACCGACTCAGCCACGACCGCCCCGCACCGCGGGGCCAGGAAAGGAGACGCCCATGCGCTTCGAGATCCTCCGACTGGACGACGCCCACGGTGCCGCCACCGACCGCCTGATCGCCGACGCCGAGACCGTCCGCGAGCTCGTCCAGGCCGCCGCCCGCACCGGCGAACGCCTGCTCATCCGCCCGTGCCCGGCCGTCTGACCGGGTCGGCCGCACCGGAGTCCCCGCACTCCCCCGCCGCCGAACCCGACACGTCCGATCCGGACGTTCCGATACCCGACTGACGCCCCGTCATCGCCACAGCGAGCACGGGGCGTCAGCGCGTCGGGCCCCTCGACGGGACCGTGGATCGAACACGGATCGAACGCCGTCGGACGGCGCACACCGGCGCACACCCCCGACGTTTGCCGCCGCCCCCCACTGGACATTTCCCAACGGGAGCCGCCCGCACCACGCCCACCCCGCGCCGGACGGGCGCCCGCCACCGACAGGTGTCGCCGCGCCGCCCTCCGTACGGGTGATCGTCCTTGACGCGGCGGTCCGGAGGGAGGAGCGTTGTCGCCTATGAGGGGCGAGCCAAGCTGCCCGAGGTGCGCCGGTCGGGTCCGCGCCCCCGGTCTGTTCTCAGACACCTGGCAGTGCGACCGGCACGGCGACGTGCACCCGATGCAGCCGGTGCTGCCCCCGAGCATCGAGGCGCTCGGCGTGGCCGTCGCCCGGTCCCAGGTCCCCGTCTGGCTGCCCTGGCCGCTCCCCGTGGGCTGGCTCTACACCGGCATCGCGCACGTCGGCGACGACGTCTCCGGCGCCCGGGCCACCGCGGTGGCCTGCTCCGGGCCGGCCCCGCTGGGCGGCTTCGGCGAACTCGTGCTGGTGGCCGAGGAACTGGGCGTCGGCCTCGGCGCCCGCTACGCCGGACTGGCCGGCCCCGATCCGGGCGAGTCGGTGGCCCTCTACAAGCCCGCCGACGCCAAGCTGATGGCGGCCGGCCGACCGACCCCGATGTTCCACGTGCCGGACGCCCCGCCGGACCGCGCGGTGTTCGTCGGCGAGGCCCGCGGGCTGTGGCTCTGGGCGGTCGCCTGGCCCGAGCAGTCGGCACTGGTGATGTACGACGAACTCGTCCTGACGGACCTGCGGGAGGCCGGCGCGGAGCTGGACCTGCTGCCCTGCGGCGCCCTCTCCCCGCACCTGCTCGGCTGACGCCCCGTCCGCCGCCGGGCGGGCGGCCGCCACCGCCGCACTATCCTGGGCGGCAGCCCGCCGGCTCGCCGTGCCGGCCACCAGCGCCGCCCCGCGCCGCGCCGACCCCCGAGGAGCACCACCCGTGCGCATCGACCTCCACGCCCACAGCAACGCTTCCGACGGCACGGACAGCCCGGCCGAACTGGTCGCGGCGGCCGTCGGGGCCGGGCTGGACGTGGTGGCGCTGACCGACCACGACACGGTGGCCGGCCACACCGAGGCGGCCGACGCGGTGCACGCCCTGCCCTCCGGCACCCGGCTGACGCTCGTTCCGGGCGCGGAACTCTCCTGCGTGGCCGGCGACATCTCGATGCACCTGCTGGCCTATCTCTTCGACCCGGCCGAGCCCGCCTTCGCGGCGGAGCGCGAGCTGGTGCGCACCGACCGGTTCCGCCGGGGCCGGGCCATCGTCGAGCGCTGCCGCGAACTGGGCGCGGACATCAGCTGGGAGCAGGTGCGGCGGATCGCGGGAGAAGGTTCGGTGGGCCGTCCGCACATCGCCAGCGCGCTGGTCGAGGCGGGCGTGGTGGCCTCGGTGTCGGACGCGTTCACCCCGGACTGGCTGGCCAACGGCGGGCGGGCGGACGTCCGCAAGCACGAGACCGACCCGGTGACGGCGGTCCGGCTGGTCCGGGCCGCGGGCGGGGTGCCGGTGTTCGCGCACCCGGGGGCGGTGAAGCGCGGACGGACCGTCTCCGACCAGGTCGTCGCCGACCTCGCGGCGGCCGGACTGGCCGCGCTGGAGGTCGACCACGTCGACCACGACGAGCCGACCCGGGCCCGCCTGCGCGGCCTCGCCGCCGAGCTGGGGCTGCTCACCACCGGCTCCAGCGACTACCACGGCGGCCGCAAGACGGTCCGGCTGGGCGAGCACACCACCGATCCCGAGGTGTACGCGGCGCTGGTGGAGCAGGCGACCGGCGCCAAGCCGATCGGCGGCTGAGCCCCCCGACCCGGGCCGCGACCGCCCGTCGGTCCCGGCCCCCGTCGGTCCCGGCCCGCGTCAGTCCAGGGCGACGCCCCGCCGATCCGGGTCGCGCAGATCGGTCCCGTGCCGGAGCCAGCGCTCCTGGAGGGCCGCCGCGCCGTGCACCCGCTTCCAGCCCGCCTCGTTGGGGGTCATCGGCAGCAGCGGCAGGAAGCGGACCGGGTCGGCCGGCCCGTCCAGTTCCAGGTCCTCCACCAGCCCGCCGGGCTCGGCCGCCAGGACGGAGGTGAACGGCGCGCCCTCCCACAGCGGGGCGCCGAGGTCCAGCGAGCCGCCGGGGGCCAGCACCAGGCCCTCCACCTGCGGCGTCGCGGCGAAGGTGGCCAGCGGGCGGAGCACGCCGTCGCGCCCGCCCCGGATCGTCAGGACGAGTTCCGCGCGCGGGCCGCGGACCTGGTCGACGACCGCGGCGCCCGGATCGGCCATCGGCGCGGCCGACATGCCGAGTGTGGCGTAGCGGACCAGGCCCTCGGCGTCGGGGCCGAAGCGCAGCACCTCGATCCGGTCGGCGCCGAGGAAGGTCACGGCGGCGCGGCCGCCCGGTTCGCCGAAGGTGGTGAGCAGCCGGGCCTCGACGGCGGCCAGGACCACCGCCCGGGAGGGGCCGTGCGCGCTGTCGTCGGAAGGGTCGCCGAAGAGCGGGAAGTCGTGGGCCATGCCGGTGAGCGTAACCCGCTCATCCCGGGCCGTTGGCACGGGCTTTACGTGAACGCGGGCGCGACCGGGACCGATCGGATGTTAGTGTGAGCGACTGGCCACCGGGGAGTCTCCCCTCCTCCGGGGCAGCGGCGCGAAGGAGGTGGTTGCGGTGGATACCAGCCGACCATGCAGTACCGGCAGCTCTACCCGGCCCGGACGCCTTCCCCGTACCCCTCGCCACGCGGACTGAAACAGCGGGCCCCGGAAGCCTCGGCGACAGCCGACCGGCTTCCCCACCGGCACCCTGGACCCGTCCGCCCCGCGCGAACGGCACGGCGGTCCTCAGGTCCGGCCGGGAGAGCACCCCACCGACGTCCGGTCGTTCCGTTCCGTGTGCCCCAGCAAGGCCCGGGAGCGACCGCAGGCGCCGGATTCCATCGGTGTTCCTCCGCCGTCGCACCGCGGCCGCTTCCCGCCACGCCGTCGTGCTGCGGTTCCTGCCCCAGGGAGCCTGCCATGTCGATGATCAACAGCCTGCGCGCAGCCGTCCGCACCAACCGCCGCCGCTCCGCGGCGGGCCTGTTCGACTCCATCCACCCGGGTGAGACCCCGTCGGCCGTGGTCGACTGCGCGGTCTACCAGCACGGCCGCCGGCACGGCGAGACCTGCAGCCCGCGCGACGCGGCGCGGATGGTCAAGGCTTCCAAGCAACTGCCGGAGGGCGAGGGCTCGTTCAGCTGGATCGGGCTGCACGAGCCGACCGAGGCGGAGTTCGAGGGCATCGCCCAGCGCTTCGGGCTGCACCCGCTGGCGGTCGAGGACGCGGTGCACGCGCACCAGCGGCCGAAGGTCGAGCGGTACGACGACGTGCTGTTCGCCGTCTTCAAGACGATCCGCTACGTCGACCACGACCAGCTGACCCCGACCAGCGAGGTGGTCGAGACCGGCGAGCTGATGGTGTTCGCCGGACGGGACTTCGTGATCACCGTGCGGCACGGCGGGCACAGCTCGCTCAAGGAGCTGCGGCACCGGCTGGAGGCCGACGCGGACGGCACCGGACTGCTGAGCAAGGGCCCGTCGGCGGTGCTGCACGCGATCGCCGACCACGTCGTGGACAACTACATGCTGGTCGCGGACCAGTTGCAGACCGACGTCGACGAGATCGAGTTCGAGGTGTTCTCCAACCGGGGCGGCCGGGGCGCGGACGTCGGGCGGGTGTACCAGCTCAAGCGCGAGGTACTGGAGTTCAAGCGGGCGGTGGCGCCGCTGCTGCGGCCGATGCAGCAGCTGTCGGAGCCGCTGCAGCGGCTGGTCGACCCGGAGATCCAGAAGTACTTCCGGGACGTCGCGGACCACCTGGCCCGGGTCACCGAGCAGGTGCACGGCTTCGACGAACTGCTGAACTCGCTGCTCCAGGCCAATCTGGCGCAGGTCTCGGTGGCGCAGAACGAGGACATGCGCAAGATCACCGCCTGGGCGGCGATCTTCGCGGTGCCCACCATGATCACCGGTGTGTACGGGATGAACTTCGACTACATGCCCGAGCTGCACCACCGCTACGGCTACCCGATGGTGCTCGGCAGCGTGGTGCTGATCTGCGTCGGCATGTATCGGGGTTTCCGCCGCAACGGCTGGCTGTAGCCGGAGCGGCCCGGCCTCCGGTCACGGCCGTCCCCGGTCGGCGCGGGTCACCTCCGACCCCGGCCGTCCCCGGCTACGGCTTCCTCCGGTCGGCGCGGGCGACCACGACCAGGCCGAGCAGGATCAGCACCACCGCCGGGTAGGCGGCGGCCGGCGGCCACTGGCCCAGCCAGAGCGCGGCGAGCAGCGCGGCCCCCGGGGTCTCCAGCAGGATCGCGGTGGAGGTCAGCGAGGGTCCGAGGGTGCGCAGCACCCGGTTGCTGAGCGAGTGGCCGAGCAGCTGGGCGGTGGCCATCAGCAGCACGATCTGCCACCACGCGCCGGCGGACCAGCCGGACAGCGGGGTCCCGGCGACCAGGCAGACCGCGAGCAGCACGACCGCCGTGGTGGCGTAGCAGACCAGGGTGTAGGCGGTGGTGCTGACGGTCCGCCGGACCTCGGCCCCCAGCAGCATGTAGCCGGCCGCGGCGAGACCCGCGGCGAGCGCCAGCGCGTCCCCGGCCAGGGCCCGCGGCGAGAGCGAGAGGTCGACGCCGGTGAGCACCAGGACGCCGGCGAAGGCGGTCGCCGTGCCGAGCCACACCATCCGGGGCGCCCGCACCCCGAACAGCCGCATCAGCACGATCGTCCACAGCGGGGTGGTGGTGACCAGCGCGGTCGCGGAGGCCACCGAGGTCATCCGCAGGCTGGGCATCCACAGACCGAAGTGGACCGCGAGCAGCACCCCGGCCGCGACGGCCAGCAGCAGCGCGCGCCGGGGGACGGCGCGCAGTTCGGCCCGGTGGCGCAGCAGCGCGTAGGGGCCGAGCACGCCGACCGACATGACGTTGCGCCAGAAGGCGATCGCCAGGGCGGGCGCGGCGGTGGCGCTGATCAGCGGGGCGGAGAGCGAGATGGCGCTCACGGAGACGGCCAGCAGCAGCAGGTCGGTCCTGGGGAGCGGGCGCGCGGGGACGGCTGCGGAGGCGGCGACGGCGGTGGAAGCGGCGGTGGAAGGAGTGACGGCGGCGGGGACGGCGGCGTCGCTCTCGGGCCGGGCGGCGGCGGGCACGGCGCTCCTCTGGATCCGGTCGGGGTACGGGCGGCTCCTACCGTAAGGCCCGTGCGGCCTCCATGGAACTGTCGCCCGAACGGCGAGACATCACCCCCTCGGCGCAGGCCGTACGCTGTCGGCCATGGACCGTACGCCTGCCGCAGCCGCGACCGCCGACGACTTCCTCGACCGGGCCCTGCTGGAGGAGGCCGCGAAGAAGTCCGGCCTGCTCTGGGTCCGGGCGGACGGCCAGGAGCACGGGCGGGCGCTCTGGCACGCCTGGCACGACGGCGCGGTGGTGGTGGTCGGCGACGGCGCCGAGCAGCCGCTGCACGGGCTCACCGGCGGGGCGGGCGCGACCGTCACCGTCCGCAGCAAGGACAAGGGCGGCCGGCTGACCGGCTGGCCGGCCCGGGTGGTCGAGCTGGCCCCGGGGAGCGAGCCCTGGCAGGGCGCCGTCGAGGAGTTGAAGGGCAAGCGGCTGAACGCGCCGGACACCGACGCCATCACCGACCGCTGGGCCCGCGAGTGCCGGGTGCTGCGGCTGGAGCCGGCCGGGACCGCGGGCGCCGAGCTCACCGAACGGCCTGGGGCGATGCCGGCGGAGCCGCACACGGCGGCGCCGATGCCCACCCCGGCCACCACCCGTCGGCCGATCCCCGCCGGGCTGCCGAAGCTGCTGCTGAAGCGCCGCAAGGGCTGACGCGCCGCCACACCCGCCGCCACCGCGGCCCCCTCCCCGGCACCCCGCCCCCTCCGGCCGACTCCCCCGGTCGCCCGATTCGCCCGTTTTCACCGAGCCCGGGCCGAGATGCCCGAGTAGCCTTGGCCGCGGGGCGTGGCCGCGCCCGGCCGGGCGTCGAACGAGGCGCGCCGAGCGAGGCGAGGGGAGTCCGGAGTCCATGGCAGGGCCAGGCAACCGCGTCTTCATCTCCCACCTGTCCGGCATCGCCGTCTTCGACCCGAACGGCGACCAGGTCGGCCGGGTCCGCGACGTCGTGGTCGCGCTGCGGATCGGCGGCCGCCTCCCCCGGGTGCTCGGTCTGCTGATCGAGGTGGTCGCCCGGCGCCGGATCTTCCTGCCGATGACCCGGGTGACCAGCCTGGAGTCCGGCCAGGTCATCACCACCGGCGTGATCAACATGCGCCGCTTCGAGCAGCGCCCCGCCGAGACCCTCGTCCTCGCCGAGCTGCTCGACCGCACCGTCACCTGGACCAAGACCGGCCAGGAGGTCACCGTGCTGGACGTCGCGATGACCCAGACCCGGCTGCGCGAGTGGGAGATCGGCAAGGTCTTCGTCCAGGTCGGCCGGGTCGGCCGGCTGCGCAAGGCCCGCGGCGAGACCCTCACCCTGGACTGGCAGGACGTCACCGGCTTCACCCAGCCCGAGGAGGACCAGGGCGCCGCCAACCTGCTCGCCACCTTCGACCAGCTGCGCGCCGCCGACCTCGCCAGCGTCATGCACCACCTCTCCGCCAAGCGCCGCGCCGAGGTCGCCGCCGCGCTCGACGACGAACGGCTCGCCGACGTCCTGGAGGAGCTGCCCGAGGACGACCAGGTCGAGATCATCGGCAAGCTGAAGGACGAACGCGCCGCCGACGTCCTGGAGGCGATGGATCCGGACGACGCCGCCGACCTGCTCTCCGAACTGCCCGGCGACGAGGCCGAGCGCCTGCTCCAGCTGATGGAGCCGGACGAGGCCGAACCGGTCCGCCGCCTGCTGACCTACGAGGAGAACACCGCCGGCGGCCTGATGACCACCGAGCCGATCGTGCTGGAGCCGGACGCCACCGTGGCCGAGGCCCTGGCCCGGGTCCGGATCTCCGACCACAAGCCGGCGCTGGCCGCGCAGGTCTTCGTCTGCCGCCCGCCGAACGAGACCCCGACCGGCAAGTACCTGGGCACCGTGCACTTCCAGCGGCTGCTGCGCGAGCCCCCGTACACCCTGGTCGGCTCGCTGGTCGACGACGACCTCGACCCGCTGCCGCCCGACACCCCGCTGTCGCTGATCACCAGCTACCTGGCGACGTACAACATGGTCGCCGCGCCGGTCGTCGACGAGGCGGACCACCTGGTCGGCGCCGTCACCGTGGACGACGTGCTCGACCACCTGCTGCCGGAGGACTGGCGGGAGGCCGCGCTGCACGGCGGTCCGGGCGGGGACCACGCCGACGGACCGGACGAGAGGGAGGTGACCGGTGGACGCTGACCGCAAGGGCCGGCGCGAGGAGACCCCGCGCCAGCGGCTCCAGGGCGAGCTGCGGGAACTGCGCCAGCTGCGCGAACTGCGGGCCCGCGAGGGCGGGGCCAGGGACCGCCGGGCCGAGCCCGCCCCCGGCGGGTCGTCCGCCCGCAGCCGGCTGGACCAGCCGCGCACCGGCCGCCCCGGGCTGATCAGCCTGCCGTCCTACGACGCGGAGGCTTTCGGCAAGCTCTCCGAACGGACCGCCCGCTTCCTCGGCACCGGACGGTTCATCGTCTGGATGACCGTGGTGATCATCCTCTGGGTCGTCTGGAACACCCTGCTGCCCGACGTGGTCCGGTTCGACGACTACCCCTTCATCTTCCTCACCCTGATGCTCTCGCTCCAGGCTTCCTACGCGGCGCCGCTGATCCTGCTGGCGCAGAACCGGCAGGACAACCGGGACCGCGTCAACATGGAGCAGGACCGGGCCCGCAGCGACCGCAACATCGCCGACACCGAGTACCTCACCCGCGAGGTCGCGGCCCTGCGCCAGGGCCTCGGCGAGGTCGCCACCCGGGCCTTCATCGCCTCCGAGCTGGGCGGCGTCCGCTCCGAACTCCACCTGCTGCTCAAGGAACTCGACGACCGCCGGGAGACCCCCGGGACGCTGTGACCGGCGGCACGCCACCGACCGGACGAGGCCCCCGCGCGGCGCCGTACCATCAAGTCATGGCCAACGAGACAGAGGTCGCGGCCGGCGTCACGGAAGAGTCCGTACGCCAGGCGCTGTCGACCGTCAACGACCCGGAGATCAACCGCCCGATCACCGAGATCGGCATGGTGAAATCGGTCGGGATCGGCGAGGGCGGCGCCGTACGGGTCGCGGTCTACCTGACCGTCTCCGGCTGTCCGATGCGCGACACCATCACCGCCCGGGTCCGCGAGGCCGTCGGCCGGATCCCCGGTGTGACCGGGGTCGAGGTCGAGCTCGACGTGATGAGCGACGAGCAGCGCAAGGAGCTCTCCCAGCTGCTGCGCGGCGGCGCCCCCGAGCGCGAGATCCCGTTCGCCAAGCCCGGCACCCTGACCCGGGTCTACGCCGTCGCCTCCGGCAAGGGCGGCGTCGGCAAGTCCTCGGTGACCGTCAACCTCGCGGCCGCGATGGCCGCCGACGGCCTGAAGGTCGCCGTGGTGGACGCCGACATCTACGGCCACAGCGTGCCCCGGATGCTCGGCGTCGAGGGCCGGCCCACCCAGGTCCAGGACATGATCATGCCGCCGCAGGCGCACGGCGTGAAGGTCATCTCGATCGGCATGTTCACCCCGGGCAACGCCCCGGTGGTCTGGCGCGGCCCGATGCTGCACCGCGCGCTCCAGCAGTTCCTGGCCGACGTCTACTGGGGCGACCTCGACGTCCTGCTGCTGGACCTGCCGCCCGGCACAGGTGACATCGCCATCTCGGTGGCCCAGCTGGTCCCCAACGCGGAGATCCTGATCGTCACCACCCCGCAGATGGCCGCCGCCGAGGTCGCCGAGCGGGCCGGCACCATCGCGGTGCAGACCCACCAGAAGATCGTCGGCGTGATCGAGAACATGTCCGGCATGCCCTGCCCGCACTGCGACGAGATGATCGACGTCTTCGGCACCGGCGGCGGCCAGACCGTCGCGGACGCGCTGACCCGCACCGTCGGCGCCACCGTCCCCGTGCTCGGCTCGATCCCGATCGACGTCCGGCTGCGCGAGGGCGGCGACGACGGCCGCCCGGTCGTCCTGGCCGCCCCCGACTCCCCCGCCGGCACCGCCCTGCGCGCCGTCGCCGGCAAGCTCGGCGGCCGCCAGCGCGGCCTCTCCGGCCTCTCCCTCGGCCTCACCCCGAGGAACAAGTTCTGACGCCACGACAGGGGCCCGCCGGTGCGTACCGGCGGGCCCCTGTCGTGTGCGCGGACAGCGCCTACGGGCGGGTGTAGGCGGTCAGGTCGGGGACGGTGGCGAAGCCGGCGCCGTAGGCGCTGACGCCCCGGCCGTAGGCGCCCAGCAGGACGCCGGGGGCCTCGCCGGCCAGGACCCAGCCGTACTCGGACTCGCGGTAGCGGAAGGACTGCGGCAGGCCGTTCACCGGAAGGCTGAGGGTGGACCAGCCGGGGCCGTCCAGGTCGTCGGCGAGGTCCCAGGCGAGTGCCGACTGCTGGTCCAGCCAGTCCTGGCGCAGCGCCCGGTCCAGCTGGCCCGGCCAGGTCGCGGCCAGCAGACCGGAACCGGCCAGCCAGGCCGCCGAGGCGGCGGAGGTCGCCTCCAGGGTGCCGGTGTTGTCGGCGCTGCGCCGGCTGTCCCGGCGGGCGACGGTGACGGCGACCGCGAACTTGCGCATGTCGCGGGGCTCGTACTGGCGGGCCGGTTCCTCGCCGTGACCCAGGCTGCCGTAGTCGACGGAGCCGTGGGCGCCGGAGCGCGGGCCGCCGAAGCCGCTCGGCAGCAGGTAGCGGCGGCCGGACCAGCCGTCGTCCAGCCCGTACCAGGGGAAGTCCGCGGACAGGTAGGGCACCAGCGGGTCCGCCGGGCCGGCCTGTCCGCCGACCATGGGTCCGCCGGCCGTGGCCGTTCCCACCGCCTGACTCGTCGCGTCCATCCCCGGCGCCTCCTCAACGATGTTCGCCTACCGTGGTGCGCTCCCATCGTGGCGCACCTCGGCGCCCCCGCCGACCGACTCGGGACCGGACGGGACCGGAAGTGACGGACGGCACAGCGAGAACAATCAGCACAATAGCGGCGCACACGCCGGGGCCCGCTCAGCCGTGCGGTTCGGCGGGGCGCGAAGGACCCGGGAACCGGGCGGCGGACGGGCGCGTCAGGTCGCGTCGGGGTCGAACGGGGGGCGCTCGCCCGGAGTGAGGGGGGCGCCGGCGGTCGCGGCGGCCGGGGCGGCGGCGGGCTTGTCGAAGGAGACGCTGCCGCTGCGGCCCTGCCCGTTCACCGGGGCGGCCGGCTTGTCGTCCAGCACCGAGCGGATGTCCAGGGACTCCCGCATGTCCTTGAGGCCCAGCGGGTCCTCCTCGCCGCCCATCAGCTGCTTGCGGACGAAGGTCTTCGGGTTGAGGTCCTCGAACTCGAAGTCCTTGAAGTCGGGGCCCAGCTCGGTGCGGATGTCCTCCTTCGCGCTGTCGGCGAAGGACCGGATCTTCCGGATGAACCCCATGGTGTCCTGGATCAGCTTCGGCAGCTTGTCCGGACCGAAGATCACGATGGCCATGATGGCCAGGGTCAGGACCTCCAGTGTGCCCACGTCACTGAACACCAAAGCTCCCTACGGTCGCGGGCGGATCGGACAAACGCTCCTCACAGCGTAATGGCCATCGGCGGGTCCATGACCCCCGGTGTGATGAAGCCGTGGTGAAGACCCGCCGATGACCGCGGCCCCCGGGGGCCGGTGAGGTCTATTCGTTCTCGTGGTGCAGACCGGCCACGCCGGAACTCGGCGTGCGCTCGGGGAGTTCGTGCGGCGGCATCGCGCCCCGGGTGACCGCCACCGGGCGGATCGGCAGGTCCGCCGCCGGCACCTGGGCGTTCATCGGGACCATGCCGCCCCGGCCGCCGGCCGGGCTGACCACGGTGCCGTGCTGCTCCTCGCCCGGGCCGGCGATGCCGACCCCGCCGAGCGTCACCGCGGCCACCGAGAAGGCTCCGGCGGCGGCGAAGACGAAGCGCCGGCCGCGCGCCGGGACCGGCCGGACCACCGGGGTGATCGCGGCCGCGGCCGCGGCCAGCGGCTGGACCGCGGTGTCCGGGCGGACCGAGCGGCGGCCGATCAGCGGGCGCAGCACGGCGCCGCCCCGGCCGAAGGCCCGCGGGTCGACCCCGGGCACCGGGGTGTCGGCCCCGAGCGCGCCGCCGCCGAAGGAGGCGCCGGCGCCCCGGCCGAAGGATCCGCCGTTCAGTCGGCTGCCGCCGAGGGTCCCGGTGCCGGCGACGCCGCCGCCGGGGAAGTCGTCGTCGTCCCGGCGCGGCCGGTCGGCGCGCGGCTGCGGCTCGTCCTCCGGGAGCGCGCCGACGGCCATCAGCCGGGCCATCAGGCCGGAGGACGGGCCGGGCGTGCCGGTGCGGGTCAGCAGGTGCTTGACGGCGCGGCCCTCGTCGGCCTCGGCGAGGCACTGCGGACAGGTCGCCAGATGGGCCTGGACGCGGTCGCGCGAGTCGTGGCCGAGTTCGCCGTCGACGAAGGCGGACAGCCGCTCCCCGAGGTGGTGCTCCTCGACCGGCTCGACCGGCCGGACGGCGACGGCGCGCAGCTCCGGCTCGCCCGGCGGCAGGGGCCCGTCGGCCGCCGGACCGTCCTGGCCGCGCCGACCCAGCGCGGGCCAGCCGGCCCGGCGGGAGGCCGTACGACCGGGGGTGTCCGGGTGGCCCGGCCCGGACCGGCCGGTTCCGCTCACGATCGCCTCCGTCCGCGCCCGCCCGGCGCGGCCGGGGCCTCGCCGGCGGTGGCGCCGACCGGGACCGGCTGCTCCTCGGCGCCGCCGCCCCGGCGCTCACGGCCAGGGGCCGAGCCGGGGGCACGGTGCTTGAGCGCGGCGCGCAGGTGGGAGCGACCGCGGTGGATGCGGCTGCGGACGGTGCCGAGCTTGACGCCGAGCGTGGCGGCGATCTCCTCGTAGGAGAGGCCCTCGATGTCGCAGAGCACCACCGCGGCACGGAACTCCGGCGCCAGGGTGTCCAGCGCCTGCTGGACGTCGGCGTCGAAGTGGGTGTCGCTGAAGTGCTGGGCCGGGCTGGGCTCGCGGGAGGCGAGCCGCTCCGCCGCGTCGTCGCCGAGCGCGTCGAAGCGGATCCGCTGGCGGCGGCGGACCATGTCCAGGAAGAGGTTGGTGGTGATCCGGTGCAGCCAGCCCTCGAACGTGCCGGGGGTGTAGGTGGACAGCGAACGGAACACCCGGACGAAGACTTCCTGGGTGAGGTCCTCGGCGTCGTGCTGGTTACCGGTCAGCCGGTAGGCGAGGCGGTAGACGCGCGCACTGTGGGCCTCGACGATCTCCTCCCAGCTGGGGGGAGTCCAGGTCTGCGCGTCGGGGCCCTCGGCGAAGGTCGCGAGGGCGGGGGCCTCGGCAGTGCCGGCGGGCGCCTGGTGCGCGGCGGCCGGCTGGTCCAGGGTGGAGTGCGCAGGCTGGTTCATCACGGGCTTCGGCGTACGGACCGACGCGGTGCCGCGGGAGTGCCGCCGCACGGAGACGTCGCCCTCGGCCACACCTCCTCGGTCGGCTCTTCTGCCCAGCAGGGCCACCACCATATCCACCTCGCCCGTCAAGCCCGGATAAGAAGTCTCCGGGACCGCGTCCGGAACCGGGTCCGGTGTCCGCGGCACCGCCCGGCCCGGAGAAGGGGGCTCCCGAGGGGTGTCCGGGACGCCCTGTTCACCCGGTCCCTGCTCCAGCAACGGCCCGCCGCCGTACGCGGTTCCCGCCCGGCCAGTAATCTGTGGCAGGAAATATCGACATCCGCTCGGCGCCGGGCCGCCACCCGGGGCTCCGAAAGAGGCAGCCATCAGCGACTTCGGGCCCGCGCGCGCGGCGCTCGCCGACACCTTCGTCGGCGAGGACGCGGTGCTGACCTACGCCCGGGCGCAGTCCGCGCGCACCGGGATCAGGGCGATCGGCCCGAGCGGCGGTGCCTGTCTGCGACTGCTGGCCGCCGCGCTGGGAGCCAAGGCGGTGGCCGAGATCGGCACCGGGACGGGCGTGTCCGGGGTGTACCTGCTGCGCGGGATGCGGTCGGACGGCGTGCTCACCACCGTCGACTCGGAGCCGGTGCGCCAGCAGCTGGCGAAGGAGGCGTACCAGGCCGCCGGATTCGCGGCCAACCGGTCGCGGTTCATACCGGGCCGGGCCCTGGAGGTGCTGCCGAGGCTCGCGGACGGCCAGTACGACCTGGTGTTCTGCGACGGGGACCCGGCGGAGTCCGGGGAGTACCTGGCGGAGTCGCTGCGGCTGCTGCGGCCGGGCGGGATGGTCTGCTTCGAGGGTGTGTTCCAGGAGGGCCGACTGGCCGAACCGGAGGTCCAGGACCCGCGGACCAGATCGGTGCGCGACCTCGTCCGGGACGTCCGGGAGAGCGACGCCCTGCTGCCCGCCCTGCTGCCGGTCTCGGACGGGCTGCTCTGCGCCGTGAAGCGCTAGGCACCGGGCTGCCGCGGCAGCCCGGGCCGAGGGGCGGAACGCGCCGGGCCCGGGCCGACGCGATCGTCGTACCCGGGCCCGGCGGCACATCTCCAGGAGATGGCGAGCACCTGCTGCGGTCAGCCGCAGGCCTTCTTCAGGGCCTCGCCGAGGGCGTGGGCCTCGTCGGGCGTGAGCTCCACCACGAGGCGTCCGCCGCCTTCGAGCGGAACGCGCATGATGATGCCCCGCCCCTCTTTGGTGACTTCGAGCGGGCCGTCACCCGTCCGCGGCTTCATGGCCGCCATGCTCGTTCCCCTTCCTGCAACCGCTCAGCTACGCACCGGCAGTCCGTCCACCGCCGGTATCGAACGCATTGATCGGAAGCCATTATCCCGCATGCCACGGCCTGATGACCAACATCACTCTCGGTGCAACCTCGTCCGGACCGCCGCATTCCCTCCCAATAACCGGCATAAGCGACGGCGCGGCGCCGCTCCGCGCGCCGCCGGAAGGTGCGATACCTCACACTCCCCAGGCGGCCCGGGGCTCCGGCATCCTGGCAGCCCACGTTCACGAGCAAGGGAGCTCCCGCCCATGTCCGATTCGGTGCTGTACGAGCTGGACGGCGGCCTGGCCGTCATCACGATCAACCGCCCCGGGGCGATGAACGCGCTGGACGTCCCGACCAAGGTGGCGCTGCGTGACACCGTGACCGCCGCCGCCGAGGACCCGGCCGTGCGCGCGGTGCTGCTGACCGGCGCGGGCGACCGGGCGTTCTGCGTCGGCCAGGACCTCAAGGAGCACCTGGGCCTGCTGAAGCGGGCCGAGGAGACCGGCGAGGGCGCGCTGCGGACCGTGGCCGAGCACTACAACCCGCTGCTGCGGACGCTGGCCGGGATGCGCAAGCCGACGGTGGCCGCGGTCGGCGGGGTGGCGGCCGGTGCGGGCGCCTCGCTGGCCTTCGCCTGCGACTTCCGGATCGTGGCGGACACCGCGGGCTTCAACACCGCGTTCGCCGGGATCGCGCTGACCGCCGACTCCGGGGCCTCCTGGACCCTGCCGCGACTGGTCGGCCACGCCCGGGCGACCGAGCTGCTGATGCTGCCGCGCACCGTGAAGGCGGCCGAGGCGATGGAGCTGGGCCTGGCCACCAGGGTCGTACCGGCCGCCGAACTGGCCGCCACCGCGCGGGCGTTCGCCAAGGAACTGGCCGAGGGCCCGACGGTGGCCTACGGCGCGATCAAGGAGTCCCTGGCCTACGGCGCCTCGCACTCGCTGAGCGAACTGCTCGACAAGGAGGACGAGCTGCAGACCATGGCCGGCGAGAGCGAGGACCACCGGATCGCGGTCCGCGCCTTCATCGCCAAGGAGAAGCCGGCCTACCTGGGCCGGTGACCCCCCGTACGGGCCCGGCCGGGGCCCTCGCGCCCCGGCCCCGGCTCCGGTCCCGTTCGGCCGCTCCGGTCCCCTTCGGGCTCCGTCAGGCCCGGCCCGGGCCCGCGGCGGGCGCGGTGCGGACGTGGCAGTCCGCGAGGTGGTCGTCCACCAGCCCGCACGCCTGCATCAGCGCGTAGGCGGTGGTCGGGCCGACGAAGCGGAAGCCGGTCCGCTTCAGGGCCTTGGCCAGCGCCGTCGACTCGGGCGTGACGGCCGGCACCTCGTCCGTGGTGCGGGGCGCCGGCCGGTCCGGGTCCCCGGCGAACCCCCAGATCAGCGCGTCCAGTCCGCCGTCGAGCTCGCGGGCGACCCGGGCGTTGGCGATCGAAGCCTCGATCTTGGCCCGGTTGCGGATGATGCCGGTGTCCGCGAGCAGCCGCTCCACGTCGGCGGGGCCGAACTCGGCGACCTCGGCGATCGAGAAACCGGCGAAGGCGGCCCGGAAGCCCTCGCGGCGCCGCAGGATGGTGATCCAGGACAGGCCGGACTGGAACGCCTCCAGGCAGACCCGCTCGAACAGGGCGTCGTCGCCGCGCACCGGGCGGCCCCACTCGGTGTCGTGGTAGAGCCGGTAGTCGTCCGCCGAATCGCCCCAGGCGCAGCGGCGCAGCCCGTCCGCCCCCAGGACGGCACCGGTGCCGGCGCTCACCGCTCCCCGCCCGGCGCGGCGTCCTCGGGGCCGCCGGCCGCGGGGGCCGCGGCGGCCTTGGTGAGGGCGACGGCGGGCTCGGCGACCAGGGCGAACTCCTCCAGGCCGGGCAGCGGTTCGGCGCCGGGCTCCGGGCGGTCGGTCGCCTCGACCGCGCCGCGCACCGCGGCCAGTGCCTCCAGCTCGGCGATCCGCGCGTCCCGGTGGGCGAGTTCGGCGCCCAGCCGGTCGAGGACGTCGTCCACCTCGTCCATCCGGTAGCCGCGCAGGGCCATCGGCAGGCGCACCGCCTCCACGTCGGCCCGGTCCAGCGGGCGGTCCTGCGGCAGCCGGGCGGAGATCCGGTCCTGCACGGCCTCGGGCAGCGAACCGCCGCCGCCCAGCGCCACCAGGGCGGCGCCGCCGACCACTACGGCCATGGCCACCACGATCACCCAGAACACGAGCGGTCCTCCCGATTCTCCGGCCGGCCCCGACAGGAGTGGGATCATGGTCCCGATGGGCCGGGGGGCCATCATCGCACTCGCGGCAGCTGTGGAGGAGACATCGGTGGCACTGCGCCTGGGACCACGGGAATTCGGCGACGACGAGCTTGTGATCATGGCGATCGTCAACCGCACACCGGACTCGTTCTTCGACAAGGGCTCGACCTTCGCCGACGAGGCCGCGTTCGCGGCCGCCGACCGCGCGATGGCGGAGGGCGCGGCGATCCTCGACATCGGCGGGGTGAAGGCCGGGCCGGGTGACGAGGTGACGGTCGAGGAGGAGCTGCGGCGCACGGTGCCGTTCGTGGCGGAGCTGCGCGAGCGCCACCCCGGGGCCGTGATCAGTGTGGACACCTGGCGGCACGAGGTCGGCGAGGCGGTCTGCGAGGTCGGCGCCGACCTGCTGAACGACGCCTGGGGCGGGGTGGACCCGCGGCTGGCCGAGGTGGCCGCCCGCCACGACGTGGGACTGGTCTGCACCCACGCGGGCGGCGCGGAGCCGCGCACCCGGCCGCACCGGGCCGGCTACCAGGACGTGATGGCGGACATCCTGCGGGTCACCGTCGGGCTGGCCGAGCGGGCGGTGGAGCTGGGTGTGCGGCGGGACGCGGTGCTGATCGACCCGGGGCACGACTTCGGGAAGAACACCCGGCACTCGCTGGAGGCGACCCGGCGGCTGCCGGAGATGACGGCGACCGGGTTCCCGGTGCTGGTGTCGCTGTCGAACAAGGACTTCGTCGGCGAGACGCTGGACCGGCCGGTGGACGAGCGGCTGCTCGGCACCCTGGCGACCACGGCGGTCTCCGCCTGGCTGGGCGCCCAGGTGTACCGGGTGCACCAGGTGGCGGAGACCCGGCAGGTGCTCGACATGGTCGCCTCGATCCGCGGCACCCGCCCGCCGGCCGTGGCCCGCCGGGGGCTGGCGTAGCGGCCTCCGGGGGACCCTCGCGGGTCCTCGGGGCGGCTGGGGCTAGATCTCGTTCGCGGGCCGGCGGGCGTCGGCGAGGATCTTCATGACCTCGTCGATCTCGTCGGTCACGTGGAACAGCTCCAGGTCGTGCGGGGCGGCCTTGCCCTGGGCGACCAGGGTGTTCCGCAGCCAGTCGACCAGTCCGCCCCAGTACGCGGTGCCGAAGAGGATCACCGGGAAGCGGGTGACCTTCTTCGTCTGCACCAGGGTGAGCGCCTCGAACAGCTCGTCCAGGGTGCCGAGGCCGCCGGGCAGGACGACGAAGCCCTGCGAGTACTTCACGAACATCGTCTTGCGGACGAAGAAGTAGCGGAAGTTCAGCCCGAGGTCGACGAACTCGTTGAGTCCCTGCTCGAACGGCAGCTCGATGCCGAGTCCGACGCTGAGCCCGCCGGCGTCCGAGGCGCCCCGGTTGGCCGCCTCCATCGCGCCCGGGCCGCCACCGGTGATCACCGCGTAGCCGGCCTCCACCAGGGCCCGGCCGATCGCCACGCCCGCGGCGTACTCGGGTGAGTCGACCGGGGTCCGCGCGGAGCCGAAGACACTGATCGCGGCGGGGAGTTCGGCGAGCGCGCCGAAGCCCTCGACGAATTCCGAGGTGATCCGCAGGACCCGCCAGGGGTCGGTGTGCAGCCAGTCGGTCGGGCCGGTGGTGTCCAGCAGCCGCTGGTCCGTGGTGCTCTCGCCGACCTGGTCCCGGCGCACCAGCACCGGGCCCTTCTGCTTCTCGGGCCACGCCTTCTTCGGGCGCGGCTCGCCCACCTGCTCAGGACCGTGGCCGTAGTGCTTTTCGTCTCCAGTGCCTGTCATGACGAAACCCTACGCCCGTGCCTCGCCTTTTTCAGGCAACGGTGGAAGGTCGGTTGGGCAACCGGAAGATGGCGTTCGACCGATGGTCGGACGGTCGGACCGACCGCGGGGCCGGTCCGGCCGTCCACCGGGTTCAGGCCGTCAGCCAGGCGCGCAGCCGGTCCTCGGTCTCGGCGATCGCGCTCAACGAGCAGTGCTCGTCGCGCTTGTGCGCCATGTTCGGGTCGCCCGGGCCGTAGTTGACCGCCGGGACGCCGAGCGCGCTGAACCGGGCCACGTCGGTCCAGCCGAACTTGGCCCGGGCGGTGCCGCCGGTGGCGGCCAGGAACGCCCGGGCGGACGGCTGGTCCAGGCCGGGCAGCGCGCCCGGGGCGAAGTCGGTGACGGTGACCTCGAAGCCGTCGAAGACCTCGCGCACGTGCTTCTCGGCCTCGGCCTCGTCGCGGTCGGGCGCGAACCGGAAGTTGACCGTCACCACGCACTCGTCGGGGATCACGTTGCCGGCCACGCCGCCGTCGATCCGGACCGCGTTGAGGCCCTCGTGGTACTCCAGGCCGTCGATGTCGACCTTGCGCGGGCTGTACTCCGATAGCCGGCGCAGTACCTCGGCGGCGTGGTGGATGGCGTTGTCGCCGAGCCAGCTGCGGGCCGAGTGGGCCCGGACGCCGGTGAGGCGGACCTGGGCGCGCAGGGTGCCCTGGCAGCCGCCCTCGACGACCGCGCCGCTGGGCTCCATGAGCACCGCGAACTCGGCGGCCAGCCAGTCCGGGTGGGCCTGGGCGAGGTGGCCGAGGCCGTTGCGGTGGGCCTCCACCTCCTCGCAGTCGTAGAAGACGAAGGTGAGGTCCCGGTTGGGCTCGGGCAGGGTGGCCGCGAGCCGGAGCTGGACGGCGACGCCGGACTTCATGTCCGAGGTGCCGCAGCCGAAGAGCAGGTCGCCCTCGACCCAGGACGGCAGGTTGTCGGCGATCGGCACGGTGTCGATGTGACCGGCGAGCAGGACGCGCTCGGAGCGGCCGAGGTCCGTGCGGGCGACGACGTTGTTGCCGTAGCGGTCGACGGTCAGGTGCGGGAGGGCCCGCAGGGCGTCCTCCACCGCGTCGGCGAGGGCCTGCTCGTCGCCGCTGACGGAGGGGAAGTCGACCAGCTGGGCGGTCAGCGCGCCGCCGTCGAGGGTGAGGTCAAGGGGCGTCTTCGGGCTGCTCATGGTTGCCCAGCGTAGTCCCGTCCGAAGCCCCGTCCGACGTCCCGTCCCACGTCCCGGGCAGCTCCCGGGCAGCTCCCGGACGGCGCCAGGACAGCTCCCGCGGGGACCCCGGGCGGATCACGGGCGTCGACGGCCCGTTACGGCTTCGGGGCGATCCGGGGGCAACCGTCCGCCGCCGCACACCCGTCCGAGTGGGTACGGTGTCGGTTCGGAGTGCTCGGTGGAGAGGGGCGGCGGTGGCCAGGCGGAAGAGCGGCGGCGGGGACGGGGACGCGGCGCCGCCGCGGCGCCGCAGGCCGGTGCGCGCGGTGCTGATCGTCCTGCTGGTCCTGACCGTGGTCGCGGTGGGGCTGTACTGGCTGCGCGACCAGAAGCTGCTGACGCCCGAGGGCTGCTCGGTGAAGACCCCGGCCGGCGAGGGCACGCTGGAGGTCCCGCAGGCCGCCAACGCCGCGACCATCGCCGCCGTCGCGCACGCCCGCGGCCTGCCGGACCGGGCGGTGACCATCTCGCTCGCCACCGCGATGCAGGAGTCCAAGATCCGCAACCTGGCCGGCGGCGACCGGGACTCGGTGGGCCTGTTCCAGCAGCGGCCCTCGCAGGGCTGGGGCACCGTGCAGCAGATCATGGACCCGGTCTACGCGACCAACAAGTTCCTGGACGGCCTGGTGAAGGTGCCCGGCTACACCCGGCTGCCGCTGACCGACGCGGCCCAGCAGGTCCAGAAGAGCGGCTACCCGCAGGCGTACGCCAAGCACGAGACCAAGGCGACCCTGCTGGCCTCCGCGCTGACCGGCCAGGAGGCGGCGGCGCTGAACTGCGTGGTGCGCGACTTCGCCGCGACGGACACCGACACGGAGGAGTTCCCGCCGGCCCCCGCCGGGGCCGCGCCGACCCCCGACGCGACCGCGGCCGCCCGCCCGGACCGGACGCAGGTGCTGAGCGACCGGGTGCGCCGCGAGTTCGGCCGGACGGTGACCCCGGCGGCCGGCTACACGTCCACGGTCAAGGGCGCGGAGAACGCCGTCTCGCTGACCCCGGACCCGACCGCGTCGACCGACTCCGGGCCGGAGGCCGAGCGGCAGAACGGCTGGGCGGTGGCGCACTGGGCGGTGGCGCAGGCGCAGCGGCTGGGGATCGAGACCGTCGCCTACGACGGCCGGATCTGGCGGAAGGCCAAGTCCGAGGACGGCTGGAAGCCGCAGCCGACCGGGACGTCGACCAAGCTGGTGCTGGTCTCGCTGGCGGCTCCCGCGAAGGGCTGAGGCCGGGGGCTCCGGGCCGCTGACGCACTGGTGTCCGGGTTGCCGCCGTACGAGTGATTCGCGTCAACGCGGGTGGACGGGCGGCCGGCCGGACCGGGCGGGGCGCAGAACCGTCACTCCCCTTGGCCCGTGGCGCGTCCGACCCTCCGGTCCGGCCCCGGGAGCGGCTCCCCGCGCGGTCGTACCGTCATACGGTCAGTACGACGTTTTCCTTGCACGGGCCGAAACCTTCTGGCTTCTCAAGCGGTAACACCGTCGTCCGCCCGGCGGACGGAACGGACCCAGACCCCTTCGAGGAGCCCCATGTCTCACCCCCTCACGCGCCGGATCGCCCAGGCCGCGCTGCTCGTGGCGGCCGGCGCGACCCCGCTGGTCGCGGCCGGCTCCGCGTCCGCCGCGGACGCCCTGCTGCCGAAGAGCGACCTGGCCGCCCCGCTGGGCCAGCTGACCAACACCGACACGGGTTCCACCCTGCAGCACACCACCCACGAGCTGGGCCAGGCCGCCGGGACCACCGGTGCCGCCACCGTCGCCGCGGGCGTTCCCGCCACCGCCGACGCCACCGGCAACATCGTCGCCCAGCAGCTCCCCGAGGCGAACGAGAAGGCCAGCTCGCTGACCGCCCCGGTCGACCAGACCGCCGCCACCACCGGCCAGCTCTCCGGTGTCACCCCGAAGGTCGCCAAGACCCTGGCCGGCAAGCTCGGCGAGGCCGTGACCGGCCGCTCCGCCGCGCCGCAGCGGAGCGCGCAGAGCGGGGCGAACCCGGTCGGCGGGCTCTCCCAGGCCGGTGCCGTCACCAACGCCGTCCCGGGCGCCGGCGGGCTGACCCAGGCCGTTCCCAGCACCAACGCCGTCACCGACGCGCTGCCGCTCGGCGCCGTCGGCCGTGCCGTCCCCGGCGGCCTGACCTCCGGCCTGCCCGGCGCCGACGTGCTCGGCCTGGCCGAGCACGGTTCGGCCAACCGTCTGGGCGGCGCCGACCTCGGCCCGAACAGCCCGCTGAACGGCCTCAGCGGTCTCACCGGCGCGCTCGGCCCGATCGGCGGCCTGCTGGGCGGCCTCAACGGCGGCGGCGTCGGCCTCTAGTCGGCTTCCGGTCCCGACTCGCGGTCGGCGGCCGGTCGGCATCCGGTCCCGACCCCGGTCCGCCTCCGGTCCGACCCCGTGGTGTCGCCGTCCCGGCTCCCGTGCCCCGGCCCGACCGCGCCCCGTCCGACGGGATCCCGGTCCGGCGACGGCGAAGGGGCCGGTGTTCCTCCTCGGAACACCGGCCCCTTCGGGCTCCCGGACGCGGTCAGCGCGCCGCGTTCAGCCGCTCCACCGCCGCCGCGACCCGCTCGTCGGTCGCGGTGAACGCGACCCGGACGAACCGGTCGCCGGCCGGACCGTAGAAGTCGCCGGGCGCCACCAGGATGCCCAGCCCAGCGAGTTCGGCGACGGTTTCCCAGCACGGCCGGTCCTGGGTCGCCCACAGGTAGAGGCTCGCCTCCGAGTGCTCGATCCGGAAGCCGTACGCCTCCAGCGCCGCCCGCAGCGCAGCCCGCCGGGCCGCGTAGCGCTCCCGCTGCTCGACCACGTGCGCGTCGTCCCCGAGCGCGGCCACCGTCGCGGCCTGCACCGGGGCCGGCACGATCATGCCGCCGTGCTTGCGCACCTCCAGCAGCTCCTTGACCACCACCGGGTCGCCCGCCACGAAGGAGGCACGGTAGCCGGCCAGGTTGGAGCGCTTGGACAGCGAGTGCACCGCGAGCAGGCCCTCGTGGCCGTCCCCGCAGACGTCCGGGCGCAGCACCGAGACCGGCTCGGCCTCCCAGCCCAGTTCGAAGTAGCACTCGTCGCTGACCAGCAGGGCCCGGTGCTCGCGCGCCCACGCCACCGTGCGGCGCAGCTCCTCGGCGCCGAGCACCCGCCCGGTCGGGTTGGACGGCGAGTTGACCCACAGCAGCCGCACCCGGGAGCCGTCCAGCTCGTCCACCGAGTCGTACTCGACCGGCTCGGCGCCGCACAGCCGGGCGCCCACCTCGTACGTCGGGTAGGCCAGGCGCGGGTAGGCGACCTGGTCGCCGGGGCCGAGGCCGAGCTGGGTCGGCAGCCAGGCCACCAGCTCCTTGGAGCCGACGGTCGGCAGGACGGCCCGCGGGCCGATCTCCGCGCCGAGCCGGCGTCGCAGCCAGTCGGCGACGGCCTCGCGCAACTCCTGCGGGCCCCAGACGGTCGGGTAGCCGGGGGTGTCCGTGGCGGCGGCGAGCGCCTTCTGGATCACCTCGGGGACCGGGTCCACCGGGGTGCCCACGGAGAAGTCGCAGAGTCCGCCCGGGTGGGCGAGCGCGGTGGCCTTGTAGGGCTCCAGCTTGTCCCAGGGGAACACCGGCAGGAGGTCGGAAACGCGGCGCGCCGCCCCCGGGTGGCCCGGGAACGGCGCGTGCGTGCTGTTCTTGGTAGTCACAGCTGAATTGCCACCGATCAGTGGTCGGCGTTCTGCGGCGGCAGAGCGGCGATGAACGGGTGGTCGCGCTCGATCAGACCGAGCTTCGAGGCACCGCCGGGCGAACCGAGGTCGTCGAAGAACTCGACGTTCGCCTTGTAGTAGTCCTTCCACTCCTCCGGAGTGTCGTCCTCGTAGAAGATCGCCTCGACCGGGCAGACCGGCTCGCACGCACCACAGTCGACACACTCATCCGGGTGGATGTAGAGCGATCGCTCGCCCTCGTAGATGCAGTCAACCGGGCACTCTTCGATGCATGCCTTGTCCTTGACGTCGACACAAGGCTGCGCGATGACGTAGGTCACGCTGTCGTTCCTCCTCGGAAGGGCTCGGCGGCCCATTCTGTTTTCTCGCGTGCGCGGGTGAGCGCGGTGTCGTCGATGCCCGCCCCTAGTATCGCGGGTCGGAGACCGCAAATGCACAGGAGGTGCCCAGATGGCCGTCGAAGGGCCGGTTCAGGACCGTCCGGAGGTCCGGCTGGACCGCTCCGACGTGGGCCGGAGAGTCTCCGTACGAAGGCTCGCCGGCTTCACCGACAACAACCGGCCAGTGTTCCGGGACGTGATCGGTGTGCTCCTCTCCTGGGGCGACGAGGGCCTGACCGTGGAGCCGCGGAGCGGCGGACCGGTGACCTTCGACGAGCGGCTGCTGGTCGCGGGAAAGCCGGTGCCGCTCTTCCCCGCCCGGCGCGCGCCGCTGCCGCCGGCCGGCCCCGAGGAGCTCCGGCGGATCGCCGACCGGGGCCGGCCCGACGCCGAACGGGAGCCGCTGGGCGAGTGGACCCTGCGCGCCCCGGCCGGCTCCGCCGGGTGCCCGGGCTCGGTCCTGGCGCTCGGCGATCCCGGCCGGCCACCGGCCGCGGCGCTCGCGGCGGTCCGCGCCTGGTACGCGGCGCGGGGGCTGCCGGCCCGGCTGGAACTCGGCCTCCCGGTCGCGCCGGAGGAACTGCGGGCCGAGCTGGACCGCCTGGGCGCCACGTGCACGCCGGTCCTGTTCCAGGTCGCGCCGCTGGCCGGGATCGCCCGGGCCGGGGCGCCCGCCGCCCTCCGCGAGGTCCGGCTCTCCCGGACGGCCGGAGCGGCCCGGCCGACACCGGACCGGCGGGCCGACGACGGGACCGCGGTCGAGCGGGCCGCTCCGCCGGCCGTCCCCGAGGGGCCGTCGGTGTGGTTCGCCACCGTGCCCGGCGACGCTCCCGGCCGGCCCCCGCTCGCGACCGGACGCTGCGTCATCGACGGCCCGTGGGCGGGCTTCGGCGCGGTCGAGGTCGCACCGGCCGCGCGCCGGACCGGGCTCGGCACCGCGGTCCTGGCGGTACTCGCGGCCCGGGCCGCCGAGGAGGGCGCGAGCGGCGGCTATCTGCGGGTGGAACCCGGGAACACCGGGGCGGTCGCGCTCCATGACGGTCTGGGCTTCACGACCAGTCACACTTACCAGTACGCACTCCTGCCGCAGGGGTAGGAGTCCCGGCCGCTCCCCCGCGCTTCCCCTTCCCGCCCGTCCGTACGAAAGCCGCCGCCACCGCCGTGACCGAGCAGAGCAGAGCACGCTTCCGGACCGAGGCCCGGGCCGAGCACCCCGATCCGGTGCTGCTCTGCCTGCTCGCGGCCGCCGAACACACCCCGGCCCCCGACCCGTCGGACCCGGACGGCCTCGACGGCCCGCCCGCGCTCGACGCCCTGCTGGCCGCCTGCGAGGCCGCGCTGGAGCGGCACGCGGCCGCCGTGCGGCGCGCCGTCGCCGAACGCGCCCCGGCCGGGCCGGAGGAGACCGCGGCGCTGCTGGCCGCCGTCCTCGGCGGGCGCGAGCGGTTCCACGGACGGAAGTCCGACTACCGGCGGCTGGAGTCCTCGCTGCTGCCGGAGGTGCTGCGGCGGCGGCGCGGACTGCCGATCATGCTGGCGCTGGTCTGGTGGGCGGTCGCCCGCAGGGCCGGGCTCACCGTGCACGGGATCGCCCTGCCCGGCCACTTCGTGGTCGCGGTCGGCGGGCCCGCCGGCGGCGAGGACTACGTGCTGGCCGACCCCTTCCACGGCGGCCGGCTGCTCGACCTCGACGGTGCGGCCGAGCTGGTGCGCGCCGCCGGGCACGAGTTCACGCCCGAACTGCTCACCCCCGCCCAGCCGCTGGACACCGTGCTGCGGGTGCTCGGCAACATCCGGGTCTGGGCCGCCGACCGCCCCGAGCACGCCCGCACCCAGCTCTGGGCCACCGAACTCGCCCTGCTGCTCCCCCGCCACCCCGCCCAGCTCCGGCTGGAACGCGCCGAACTGCTGGTGCGCACCGGCGACTTCCTGGGCGGGGCCGGGGAGATGGACGAGTACGCCGCGATCCTGGACGCCTTCGACCCTGACTCCGCCGCCAAGGTCCGCCAGGAGGCCCGCGCCGCCCGCCACCGGCTCAACTGAGCCGGAGCGGACTACAACCAGCCCTTCTCCCGGGCGATCCGGACCGCCTCGGCGCGGTTGCGGGCCTCGGTCTTCTGGATCGCCATCGAGAGGTAGTTGCGCACCGTGCCCTCGGACAGGTGCAGCCGCCCGGCGATGTCCGCGTTCACCGCGCCGTCCGCCGCGGCCGCCAGCACGTCCCGCTCCCGGGCGGTCAGCGGGTTCGCCCCCTCGGCGAGCGCCGCCGCGGCCAGGACCGGGTCGATCACCCGCTCGCCGCGCAGCACCCGGCGGATCGCCTCGGCCAGCTCGGCGGCGGGCGCGTCCTTCACCAGGAAGGCGTCCGCGCCGGCCTCCATCGCCCGCCGCAGGTAGCCGGGGCGACCGAAGGTCGTCGCGATCACCACCTTGGTCTGCGGCCGCTGCCGGCGCAGCAGTGCCGCCGCCTCGATCCCGGTCATCCCCGGCATCTCGATGTCCAGCACCGCGACCTGCACGTCGTGCGCCACGGCCGCGTCCACCACCTCGTCCCCGCGACCGACCTGGGCGACGACGTCGATGTCCCCCTCCAGCCCGAGCAGCGCGGCCAGCGCCTCCCGGACCATCCCCTGGTCCTCCGCCAACAGCACCCGCACCGAGGGCCGGTCGTCCTGATTGTCACTCATGCCGCCCGACCCTACGGCGTCCCCGCCCCGGCGGGGGAGGGAGGTCAGCGGGGGTGGCCGGGAGGCGCGGTCCGGAGGCCGGCCGGCGCCGGCCCCGGGGCCGGGGCGGCCGCCCCGGTGAACGCGGCGCAGAGCAGCAGGGAGAGGAACAGGACGGCGAGGACCGCCAGGACCGGCTTGGGCATGCCTGTCATGCTGCCCGCCGGCACCGGCGGGCGCCCGCGCGCCGACACACCCGGGGGACGCGGTTCGGCCGCCCGGACCAGTCGGCTAGGGGGCCGGGACGGAGGCCGTCCGCAACGGCACCAGGGCGCGCAGCCGGAAGCCCCGGCCCCGCTCGCCCGGCCCGGTCTCCAGCCGGCCGCCGACCAGGGCGAGCCGCTCGTCCAGCCCCGACAGGCCGTTGCCGGGCTGGGCCTTGCCCGGGCCGCGCCCGTCGTCGGTGATCTCCAGCACGGCGTAGCGCTCGCCGCCTCCCTCCCACACCTCGTCGGAGCGCACGGTGCAGACGGTGGCGCCCTCGCCGTGCCGGACGATGTTGGTGACCGCCTCGCGCAGTGCCCAGGCGAGCGCCCCGGCCTCCTCCGCGGCCAGCCCGGGCCAGGCGTCGAGCAGCTCCGGCGCCGCCTCCAGACCGACCTGGGCGGCGGCCAGCGCGGTGCGGGCGGCGGCCAGCTCGACCGGCAGGGTGGGCCGGCGGAAGCCGGTGACCGCCTCCCGGACGTCGATCAGCGACTGCCGGGCGACGTTCTCGATGTCGGCGACCTGCGCCCGCGCCGCCTCGTCCTTGCCCGCGTCCATGAACCGCCCGGCCAGCTCGCTCTTCAGGGTGATCAGCGACAGCGAGTGCCCGAGCAGGTCGTGCAGATCGCGGGCGAGCCGCAGCCGCTCCTCCGAGGCGGCCAGGTGCGCGACCGCGGCCCGGGCCTCGCGCAGCTCCTTCATGGTGGCGACGAGCCGCTGCAGACCGGTCATCGCGACGCCGGAGAGGAAGGCGGTCAGGGCGATGGTCGGGATGTCGCCGCTCTCGGCGTGCGCGGCCAGCCCGACCAGGACGGCGAGCCCGGCCATTCCCGCCACCGAGGCCAGCGCGAACCGGACCGGGGCGATGATCGCGACGGCCACCGAGGCGTAGGTGAACAGCGTCAGGAAGGCGGTGCCGAGGCCGAAGGTGCAGACGATCGCGAGCAGCACCATCCCCGCCACGACGGCCCGGCACAGCCGGGGCCGCATGCCCGCCATCGAGCGGAGGACGACCAGAGCGACGTAGCCGCAGACGAACGCCGCCAGCGAGAGCCAGCCGAGCAGGGCCGCGGCGGGCGAGTGGCCGCCGTGCAGCAGGTCCCGCACCGGGTAGACCAGGTAGAACATCCAGAGCAGCATCCAGCTGATCTTGACCATCAGCTGCCGCCGGGTCTCCGCCGGGCCGCCGGGGATGTTCATGAACGACGGCCGCGCCGGACCCTCCTCCCCCGGCTGCTCGTCGGTGCGGTGGGTCCGGCGCGTCTCGCTCATGCCGATCATCATGCCTGTCGGGTGTCGCGGCGGTACAGGGTCGCCGCGGCCGCGACGAACACCGCGAGGAACGCGGCCAGTCCGGCGACGGCGGCGGTGTCCAGGGACTGCCCGGGCTGGACGAAGGTCGCCAGCCGGTTGTACAGGTAGACCGGGTCGAACCGGGCGAAGGACTCCAGCGAGCCGTCGACCGGGAACCACGTCCCGCCGAACAGGGCCATCGCCATGTAGGCGATCATCACGATGCTCTGCACCGAGTCCGGCCCCGCCGCGTACCCGAGGGCCACTCCGAGCGCCGCGAAGACGAAGCTGCCCAGCCACAGCGCGGCCACCAGGCCGGTCCACTGCCCGGCCGTCAGGGAGACGCCCTGGCTCGCGCCGACCGCGAAGACCACCAGGATCGCGGGCAGGGTGGTGACCGCCGCGGCGGCGATCTTGCCGACGGTGTACGCCCGGCCGGGCAGCGCGGTCAGCCGCAGCTGGCGCACCCAGCCGCTCCTGCGCTCCAGCGAGATCCGCTGCGCGCTGCCGGTCAGCACCGCGCCGACCGCGCCGAAGGTGGCCATCGAGACCATGAAGTAGGTCTTCACCGGGAGGCCGGCGGCCAGCTTGTCCGCGCTGTAGGCGTGGATGAAGAAGAAGTACATCAGCGCCGGGTAGGCGATCGTGAAGAGCAGGTAGCGCCGGTTGCGGAGGGTCCGCAGGATCTCCAGCCGGATCAGGGTGGTCATCGCACACGCTCCGGCACGGTCCCGGTCGACCCGGCGAACTCGGTGGACTCGGCGGCGTCCTGCTCGCCGGTGATGGTCAGGAACGCCTGCTCCAGGCCCAGCCCGGTGACTTCGAGACCGCGCGGGTAGAGCCCCGCCCGGTAGACCGCGGCGACGGCGGCGTCCGCGTCGGAGGTGCGGATCCGCACCGTCCGCGTGCCCGGGACCCGCGCCGTGACCTCCAGGCCCTGCACACCGGGCAGCCGGCGCAGCGGCGCCTCGTCGAACGGGCCGTCCGCCTCGTGCAGCTCGAAGGTGATCCGGCGGGCGCCGGCCCGGGCCTTGATCTCGGCCGAGCTGCCGTCGGCGATCAGCCGGCCCCGGTGCAGGACGAGGACGCGGTCGGCGATCGAGTCGGCCTCCTCCAGGTAGTGGGTGGCGAACAGCACCGTGCGGCCGGCGTCGGCCTGGGCCCGCATGCTCGCCCAGAAGGACTGCCGGACCGAGACGTCCATGCCGGTGGTGGGCTCGTCCAGGACGATCAGGTCGTTGGCCCCGGCGATGGCGAGGGCGAACCGGACCCGCTGCTCCTGGCCGCCGGAGAGCTTGTCGACGCGGCGTTCGGCGAGTTCGGTGACACCCGCGTCGTCGAGCACCTCGGCGACGGACCGGCCGCGCGGGTGGACCTCGCAGGCGAGCCGCACCAGTTCGCGGACCTTGACGTCCGTCATCAGGCCGCCGCTCTGCAGCATCGCGCCGACCCGACCGGCCGCGATCGCGGCCCGCGGGGGGCCGCCGAACAGCGTGACGCTGCCCCGGTCGGGCTCGCGCAGGCCGAGCAGCAGATCGAGACTGCTGGACTTGCCGGCCCCGTTCGGGCCGAGCAGGGCGACGGTCTCGCCCGGCCGCAGCACCAGGTCGAGGCCGTCCACCGCCCGTACCCGTCCGTAACTCTTGCCGACGCCCCTGAAGGCGGCGACCTCTCCCGTGTCCATCGTCCGGGTCCTCTCCCCTGCCGGTGGTGTCCTTCGCACCACCTCAGAGTCCCGCGCGGCCGGGGTCCGGCGGCAGTAACCGCCGTCGTGGGGGGGGGGGGGGGGGGGGGGGGGGGGGGGGGCGCCCCGCCGGGGGGGGGGGGGGGGGGGGGGGGGGGGGGGGGGGGGGGGGGGGGGGGGGGGGGGGGGGGGGGGGGGGGGGGGGGGGGCGGGGGGGGGGGGGGGCGGGGGGGGGGGGGGGGGGGGGGGGGGGGGGGGGGGCGGCCCCCCCCCCCCCACCGCCGTGTAGTGTCCCGCTGAAGGAAGTCGGGAGGTGCCGTGACGCAGTACGCCGGGGGTGGATCCGTCCCCCCACGTCCCGTCGCTCCGCCGGTGCCGGGGTATCCGGTGGCGGCCGGGACGGTGCCTGTGCCGATGCCGTTGCCGTTGCCGTTGGTGGTGCCGGTGCCTGTGCCGGTGAGTGTTCCGGTGGCCGCTTCGACGGACTCCTCGGGGCCGCCGACCGTTCCGCTGCCGGTTCTGCCGTCCCCTCCGCCCGCCCCGGCGCCCGCCCCGGCGCCCGCGCCCGCCCCGGCTCCGGCCGCGCCGCCCGCGCCGGCCCCGGTGCCCGCCGGGTCCACCGGGCACTTCCTGCTGCCCTCCGGGGCGCCGGTCCAGCTCCCCGCCCGCCCGCCGCAGCAGCACGCGCCCACCGGCCCGATCGCGGTGCTGCTGATCGGTCCGGCCGGTGCCGGCAAGACCACCGTCGCCCGCCACTGGGCCGAGCGGCGCCCCAGCCCGACCGCCCACATCAGCCTCGACGACGTCCGGGAGTGGGTGCAGTCCGGCTTCGCCAACCCGCAGTCCGGCTGGAACAACGCCTCCGAGGCGCAGTACCGGCTGGCCCGCCGGACCTGTGGCTTCGCCTGCCGCAACTACCTCGCCAACGGCATCTCCTGCATCATCGACGACGCGGTCTTCCCGGACCGCCCGGCGATCGGCCTCGGCGGCTGGAAGCGGCACATCGGGCCCGGCATGATCCCGGTGGTGCTGCTGCCGAGCCTCGACTCGGTGCTCCACCGCAACGCCCGGCGCAGCGGGAACCGCCGGCTGGGCGACGAGGAGGTGGCCCGGATCCACGGCCGGATGGCCGGCTGGTACAACTCCGGGCTGCCGATCATCGACAACTCCCACCTCGACGTGGCCGCCACCGCGGCCGAGCTGGACCGGGTGATCCTGGCCCGGCTGATGGGCATCCCGGTGCGCTGAGCGGCCCGGACGGCGGCGGGCGGCCGGGCGGTTCCGGGCCCGCGGGCGGGCGGGGCCTGTCGGTGCCGACTGCGATGATGGACGGGTCCTGAACGTTCCACCGGGGGGAGCCGCGCCCGTGCCGGAAGGCCACATCATCCACCGCCTCGCCGCCGAGAACCACCGTGCCTTCGGTGGCCGGGCGGTCCGTGCCAGCAGTCCGCAGGGGCGGTTCGCGGACGGCGCGAAGCTGATCGACGGGCGGGAGCTGGAGGCGGCGGAGGCGGTCGGCAAGCACCTGTTCCTCGGCTTCGGGGAGGACGCCTGGGTGCACATCCACCTCGGCCTCTACGGGGGCTTCGGTTTCGGCGCGATCGGCGACGGTCCGGTACCGCCCCCGGTCGGTCTGGTGCGGCTGCGGCTGGAGAACGACGAGCACGTCGCCGACCTGCGCGGTCCCAACACCTGCGCGCTGATCACGGGCGCCGAGAAGGCCGCGGTGGCGGCCAGGCTCGGGCCGGACCCGCTGCGGTCCGACGCCGACCCGGACGCCGCCTGGCGGCGGATGACGGCCAGCCGGACGACGGTGGCGGCCCTGCTGATGGACCAGAAGGTGCTGGCCGGGGTGGGGAACGTCTACCGGGCCGAGGTGCTGTTCCGGCACGGTATCGATCCGCACCGGACGGGACGCGAGCTGCTCCGGGCCGAGTGGGACGCGATCTGGGCCGACCTGGTCGTGCTGATGCGCGAGGGTGTCGGCGCGGGCCGGATCGACACCGTGCGCCCCGAGCACACCCCCGAGGCGATGGGCCGCCCGCCGCGGGTCGACGACCACGGCGGCGAGGTGTACGTCTACCGCCGGGCCGGGATGCCGTGCCTGGTCTGCGGCACCGAGGTCCGGACCGAGGAGCACGCCTCCCGCAACCTGTTCTGGTGCCCGTCCTGCCAGCCGGCCGGCACCCCGGCCCGCTGACCGGCCCTCCGGCCGGACCGGGTCAGCCGGTCGCGGCGTCGTGCTCCGGATGGGCGGGGGCGTCGACGGCGCAGGCGTCCAGCAGGGGGCGCAGGTCCGCGTCCACGAGCCGGTAGCGCACGACGCGCCCCTCCTTCTCGCCGCTCACCACCCCGGCCGTCCGCAGCAGCCGCAGGGCCTGCGAGACGGCGGGGTCGCGCATGCCGGTGGCGACCGCCAGGTCGGTGACGGCGAGCGGTCCGGTGCGGTGCAGCGCGAGCAGCAGGGCGAGCCGCCCGGGGTCGGCGAGCAGCGAGAAGCGCTCGGCCCAGGAGCGGACGCGGGCGGTGTCGCCGATCGCCGCGATGGCCTCGCAGACCCGGTGCCCGTCGATGGTGCGGTGGCCCGCGCGGTCGGCCGGTACGAGATGCATGCGGGCCATTCTCGCAGGCGGGGCGCTGTGATCCTGGACACCTGCGCAGGTGCGCAGCCTTGCAAGGGTCGTGCTCCGCCACCTACGGTGTTCCCCGCCGTGGTGTTCGGGAAGACCGGTGACGGATCCTCAGGGGTCCCAGTCCGGAGCGGCCCTCGCCACTGTGATCGGGGGGAAGTGTCCGTACCCACGTCGCCACTGGGCGCCTCGCGCGCCTGGGAAGGCGGGTACGGGAGCCCCGTCAGCCAGGAGATCGGCCGCGGCATCTCACGAGGTATTTCCACGAGGTGCTGGAGCGTGATCCCAGGATGACCCTGCCCGAAACCGTCGCCGCCCCGGCGGCGCCCGCCCCCCTGCCCACCTTCCGCTGGCGGCGGGAGGACACCGTGCGGACGGCCGGCCTGATGGGCGTGATCCTGGCCATGCACGTGGTGGCCTTCGGCACGCTGATCTTCCTGGTCGCGCCGGAGAAGTACGAGGTGGGAACCCAGGTCTTCGGGGTGGGCCTGGGCATCACCGCCTACACCCTCGGCATGCGGCACGCCTTCGACGCCGACCACATCGCGGTGATCGACAACACCACCCGGAAGCTGATGGCGGACGGCAAGCGGCCGGTCTCGGTCGGCTTCTGGTTCGCGCTCGGGCACTCCTCGATGGTGGTGCTGATGGCCGCCCTGGTGGCGGGCGGCGCGCAGCTGGCCAGCACCCTGATGGACGACGACTCCGCCACCCACCAGTGGCTGGGAGTGGTCGGCACCTCGGCCTCCGGGGTCTTCCTCTACCTGATCGGCGCGCTCAACCTGGCCGCGCTGTTCGGCATCCTCAAGGTCTTCCGCTCGATGCGGGAGGGCCGGTTCGACGAGGCCGAGCTGGAGGACCACCTCAACTCGCGCGGCCTGCTGGCCCGGGTGCTGAACCGGGCCACCCGCTCGATCACCCGCCCCGGCCAGATGTTCCCGGTCGGCATGGTGCTCGGCCTGGGCTTCGACACCGCGACCGAGGTCACCCTGATGGTGATGGCCGGCTCCGGCGCGGCCTCCGGCCTGCCCTGGTACGCGATCGTCTGCCTGCCGCTGCTGTTCGCGGCGGGGATGAGCCTGTTCGACACCCTGGACGGCACCTTCATGAACTTCGCCTACCAGTGGGCGTTCTCCAACCCGGTGCGCAAGGTGTACTACAACCTGACCATCACCGGACTGTCCATCGCGGTGGCCTTCGTCATCGGCACCATCGAACTGGTGGGCGTCCTGCACGAGAAGCTCGACCTCACCGACCCCGTGACCGGCTGGATCGCCGACATCACCCTGGACAACGTCGGCTACGCCATCGTCGCCCTGTTCGTCGTCGTCTGGGCCGCCGCCATCGCCTACTGGCGCCTCGCCGGCGTCGAACGGAAGTGGGCCCCCGTCCCGACCCCGGCCCCTGCCCCGGCGGCCCCTGCCCCGACCCCCGCGGGCGGCACCGAGTAGTCCCGCCCGGGCCCGGGTGGGGGCGTTCGGCGGGCGGAACGGGGGCGGGGTTCGTAGGCTCGACGCATGGCTGATGCGTACGCGGGCCGGCGGGAGCGGTTGCGGGAGCACTGCAGTGCGTCCGGGGCCGACGCGGCGCTGATCACCCGGGCGGCGAACGTGCGGTACCTCACCGGGTGTCCGCCGTGCGGGGCGACCCTGCTGCTGACCCGGGACCGGGCGCTGCTGGCGCTGCCGGACGACCTGCCGCCGGACGACACGGGGGAGCACCTGATCGCCCCCGAGCTGACCCGGCTGGAGGTGCCGGCCGGGGCGGACACCGCGCTGGCCGCGGCCGGCGCCGCGGCGCGGCTGCGGGTGGCCGGGCTGGCGGTGGAGGAGCACGATCTCACGGTCACCCGGCACCGGGCCGTGGCCGGGCTGGTCGAGGGCGCCAGGCTGGCGGACGTCGGACAGGCGGTCGAGCGGCTGCGGGTGGTCAAGGACGAGTACGAGATCGCCGATCTGCGGATCGCCGCGGAGATCGCCGACCAGGCGCTCGGCGAACTGCTGGAGTCGATCCTGGTCGGCCGGACCGAACGGCACCTGGCGATGGAGCTGGAGCGCCGGATGATCGACCACGGCGCGGACCGCGCCGCGTTCCCGGTCTCGGTCGGCACCGGCAGCCACTCCGGGCAGCAGGCGCACCAGCCCACCGACCGCCGGGTCGAGGAGGGCGACTTCCTGACCGTGGTGCTCGGTGCCCGGTACCGGGGCTACGGGGTCTCGACCGCCCGGACCTTCGTGATCGGCGCGGCCCCGGCCCCCTGGCAGGTGGAGCTGCACCGGCTGGTCTTCCGGGCCCAGCGGGCCGGCCGGGAGGCGCTCGGACCGGGGGTCGAGCAGCACGTGCCGGACCAGGCGGCGCGGGAGATCCTCCAGTCCGCCGGGCACGCCGAGGGCTCTCCGCACCCGGTCGGCCACGGCATCGGACTGGAGATCCGGGAGGCACCGCGTCTCGGCCCCACGGACATGGGTAAACTGGACAGCCGCGTGCCGGTCACCGTCGGCCCGGGGGTCCACCTCCCGGGACGCGGCGGGGTCCGGATCGAGGACACGCTCGTGGTGCGCCCCCTTGAGGAGGGCGGGCCCGAGCTGCTCACCATCACCACCAAGGAGCTCCTCGCCCTGTGACGCAGGTGTGCCACAGGACGCGATCCCTTGGTTCCTTGACAGCTATATCCAGGAGTTAGTGCGCCCGTGGCTTCCACGAACGATCTCAAGAACGGCATGGTCCTCAAGCTGGACGGCGGGAAGCTCTGGTCCGTCGTCGAGTTCCAGCACGTCAAGCCCGGCAAGGGCCCGGCCTTCGTGCGCACCAAGCTCAAGGAGGTCCTGACGGGCAAGGTCGTCGACAAGACCTTCAACGCCGGCACCAAGGTCGAGACCGCCAACGTCGACAAGCGCACGATGCAGTTCTCGTACAAGGACGGCGAGAACTACGTGTTCATGGACATGGACACCTTCGACCAGCTGACCATCGAGCCGGTCGTCGTCGGTGACGCCGCCAAGTACCTGCTGGAGGGCTTCGACGCCCTCGTCGCCGTGAACGACGGCGCGGTGCTGTACATCGAGCTCCCGGCCGCCGTCGAGCTGGTCATCGCCGAGACCGAGCCGGGCGTCCAGGGCGACCGCTCCACCGGTGGCACCAAGCCGGCCACGCTGGAGACCGGCGCCGAGATCCAGGTGCCGCTCTTCGTCACCACCGGCGAGAAGGTCAAGGTCGACACCCGCGACGGCAGCTACCTCGGCCGGGTGAAGTAAGTCCGTGTCGTCCGCACGCACCAAGGCCCGCACGCGAGCCTTCCAGATCCTGTTCGAGGCCGACCACCGCGGGGTCGACCCGCTGACGGTCCTCGCCGACTGGGTGGCCCGGGCCCGGGAGCCCAAGCCGGACGAGGGCACCCCGCAGGTCGCCGAGTACACCATGGAGCTGGTCGAGGGGTACGTCCAGTACGCCCGCCGGATCGATGACCTGATCTCCCAGTACTCGGTCGGCTGGACGCTCGACCGGATGCCGATCGCGGACCGCAACGTCCTGCGGCTCGGCGCGTACGAGCTGATCTGGGAGGACAGCGTTCCGGACGCGGTCGTCGTCGACGAGGCGGTGGAGATCGCCAAGGAGTACTCCACCGACGACTCCCCGGCGTTCGTCAACGGTCTGCTGGCCCGCTTCATGGAGCTCAAGCCGAGCATCCGCCGCTGAGGCGCACCCGTACCGACGGCCGTCGGACCGGAAACGGTCCGGCGGCCGTTCGGTGTGTTCACCCGGGCGGCGTATGGTGGATCTACTCGCCAGTAACCTGGTGCGACGGCGGCCCACGCCCGCCGACGACCGCGTAGCGAAGGGCAGGCCACCCCCCATGACCACGGCGATCCGCAGCGAGTTCGACCAGGGCATCGCCCTCACCCCGCACCCGGACGAGCCCGACCGGTACGACGGCGAACTCGGCGCCGGCTGGCAGATCGGCGGCGGCGTCAACGGCGGACTGCTGCTGGCCGTCGCCGGCCACGCGCTCACGCTCGCGCACACCGCCCGCCCGGAGAGCGCCGACCACACCGACCCGGTGTCGATCAGCGGCTACTACCTCTCCGCCGCCACCCCCGGACCGGCCACCGTGCGCACCGACATCGTCCGTACCGGCCGCACGCTCTCCACCGGTACCGCCTCGCTCAGCCAGGGCGGTGTGGAACGGCTGCGGGTGCTCGCCACCCACGGCGACCTCGCCACCCACGACGGGGAGGTGCGCACCAGTGCCACCCCGCCGCAGCTGCCGCCGCCGGACCAGTGCGTCGGCGTCGAGCACGCGCCCAAGGAACTGCTCACGCAGGCCGCCCTGCTGGAGCGGTTCGACATGCGGCTCGACCCGGCGACCATCGGCTGGGCGCTCGGACAGCCCTCCGGCACCGGCCGGATCCAGGGCTGGTTCCGGCTCGCCGACGGCCGCGAGCCCGACCCGCTGCTGCTCCTGCTGGTCGCCGACGCGCTGCCGCCGGTCACCTTCGACCTCGGGATGCCGGGCTGGGCGCCGACCGTGGAACTGACGGTGCATCTGCGGGCCAGGCCCGCCCCGGGCTGGCTGCGGGTCGTGCACGCGACCCGGAACCTGGCGGGCGGGTACTTCGAGGAGGACGCCGAGGTCTGGGACGAGACCGGCCGCCTGGTCGCCCAGTCCCGCCAACTGGCGCGCGTGCCCAGGTAGTCGCCCGCCGGCGGGTGGGGCCCCGGGGTGGGAGTCGCCCGCTCGCCTCCGGGGGTTCGGGGTGGGGCGCTCGGGGTGGGGCGCTCGGGCGGAAGGGGGGGGCGCTCGGCGGAGTGTGCGCGCGGGCGCGGATGGCTGAAATGGTGTGAGCGGGCGGGCACGGGGTGTGACGTTTGTGCCTCGCGCGGGGCGGATGCGCGGGGCGTGACCGCTCGGACGCACAACCGTGCGTGACCCCAAACATCTGATTCACCCTCGGTTACAGTCCTGTGACACGTCGTACGTGTGCGCCACGCGGGGCGGGGGAGGACATGGTCGGCGGTGCACCCGCCGCCGCCCGCCCGCCCCGCCCGAGGAGCCCCGATGAGCCGCAACGGCCGCGCCCGCCGCACCCCCGACTGCACCGCCGCCGGCCACCGCCCCCGGGTCCGTCCGCGCGCCGCCGCCGAGGGCTGCGAGCGGCAGCGGTCCGAGGGGGTCGGCCAGGCGTTCGTGATCGGGGTGCTCACCAGCGCGGCGGACTTCGAGCGGGCCCGCGCCTGGCAGCTGTCGGACGCCCCGGACCACGAGCGGTACCTCGCCGAGACCGCCGAGCTGCTCACCGACGCCCGGCGGCGTTTCGACACCGTCCGGGCGCGGATGTTCCACCCGCAGGACTTCGCGGAGTTCTGCCTGCTGCACGGCCTCGACCCGGCCGAGCCGGCCGCCCGTGAGCGCTACCTGGTCAATCCGCCGCTGCGCACCCAGCTGTTGACCTATCAGGGCGAGGACCTGGTCGGCGACTTCCTGCCCCGGCTGGTGCGGGCCCGGGAGAACGGGCTGACCCTGCGGCACGCCGACCTGCTGCTCGACGGACGCCTCCACGGGGAGCGCGACGAGACCGTGCGCGGCGCCTACGAGCAGGGCGCCGACGTGTTCCGGCGGATGCTGCTCGGGGCCGGCAGCGGTGTCTACGAGCTGCGGCTCTCGGTGGACGCCCCCGGCGGGCGGCTGACCGCGGCGGCCCGGGTGCTCCAGTGGGAGGACGGCGTGGTGCGGATCAACGACGAGGACCTCGAACTGCTCTGCGCGGTGTTCTGCGCCGGGTTGGCCCGGGGACTGCCCGGACTCGCGGTGCTGCACGGCGCGCAGGGCTCGGCGGCGGCCTGCGGGGAGTACCGGCCGACGGCCTGGGCCTGGGCCAGCGAGGGGCGGGTGTGGGCGCCCGCGGCGGGTCCGGTGCGGCTGGACGGCGTGGCGGCCGAGCCGGGCTACCGGCTGGAGACGGTCTGCTGATCGCCGGGGCGGGCGCGCGGGGCGCACGGGGGACGCGACGGGGCACCCGAACGGGCGCCCGGCCGGGCGGGCGGGGGCGCGCGGGCGGCCGCGGCCGGGCCCGCCGAAAGGCCGCGGCGCGGCGCCCCGTGCGGGGGCCGCGCCGTGACGTTTCTGCTGGTGTTCGCCGTTCCCGCGCCCGCTCCGTGGGCCGCGAACCGGGCTGCCGGGAACCGTGGGGCCGTGACTCAGCCCGCCTCCTCCTCGCGCACCGCGCGGCGCGCGTCGGGGTTGAGCACGCCCCAGGAGATGAGCTGCTCGGTGAGGATCGACGGCGACTGGTCGTAGATCACGGCCAGGGTGCGCAGGTCGTCCTGGCGGATCGACAGCACCTTGCCGTTGTAGTCGCCGCGCTGGCTCTGGATGGTCGCCGCGTAGCGCTGCAGCGGGCCGGCCTTCTCGGACGGGACCTGGGTCAGTCTCTCCAGGTCGAGGACCAGGCGCGGCGGCGGCTCGGCCGCGCCGCCGGGCGTACCGCCGGGCAGCAGCTCCTGTACCGGGACCCCGTAGAACTCCGCCAGTTCGGCCAGCCGCTGCACGGTGACCGCACGGTCGCCACGCTCGTACGAGCCGACGACCACTGCCTTCCAGCGCCCCTGGGACTTCTCCTCGACACCGTGCAGGGAGAGTCCCTGCTGAGTGCGGATGGCTCGGAGCTTGCCTCCGAGCTGCTTCGCGTAGTCGCTGGACATTGATCTCCCCGGACGAGATTGCTTCGCGTTCAGTGGTGGGTCACGGGCGTTTGCCGACGCCGTTACCGGTGGGTTCGACGTCCGTCTCGTAACTCACTGTGAGGTTACGTAGAGTGAGGTAGTTGCGTCAAGCCGAATGGGGCAGTCGTGCGAATGGGCCGCATCAGGGGTGCGTCCGGCACATGAACCAGGAGAAGCGGAACGATGGCCGTCGGTTGGCCGCGGAATCGCACTGGTAACATGACCGGAGCCCGCGCCGCAGGTCGGCGGGGGTCTCCCGACATCCTTTAAGACCCGTCCCGTGAGGCGGGGAAGGAGGTCCGCTTCGGCATGACCACACACCAGGAATCCGCTCCGAGGCCGCCGCACCAGGTGCTGGACGGCACGGACATCGCCCGGGTCATCACCCGGATAGCGCACGAGATCGTCGAACGCGCCAAGGGCGCCGAGGACGTCGTGCTGCTCGGCATCCACACCAGGGGCGTCCACCTCGCCCGCCGGCTGCACGCCAGGCTCGCCCAGATCACCGATCAGGACATCCCGCTCGGGACCCTGGACATCACCATGTACCGGGACGACCTGCGGCTGAAGCCCGCCCGCGCCCTGGAGCACACCGAGATCCCGCCCGGCGGCATCGACGGCCGACTGGTCGTCCTCGTCGACGACGTGCTCTTCTCCGGCCGGACCATCCGCGCCGCGCTCGACGCCCTCAACGACATCGGCCGCCCGCGCGCCGTCCAGCTCGCCGTCCTGGTCGACCGCGGCCACCGCGAGCTGCCCATCCGCGCCGACTACGTGGGCAAGAACCTCCCCACCTCGCTGCGCGAGGCGGTCCAGGTGCGCCTGTCCGACCGTGACGGCGTGGACGCCGTGCTGGTCGGCGACCGCGACTTCGCGGCGCGCTCGTCCCAGGCCATGGCCTCCCGGGCCACCGAACCGCACCTCCCGGAGTAACCCGCGTGAAGCGCCACCTCGTGTCCGCCGCCGATCTCAGCCGCGACGACGCGCTGCTCATCCTGGACACCGCCGAGGAACTCGCCCAGCTGTCCGGCCGGGCGGTCAAGAAGCTCCCTACCCTCCGCGGCCGCACCGTCGTCAACCTCTTCTTCGAGGACTCGACCCGCACCAAGACCTCGTTCGAGGTCGCCGAGAAGCGGCTCTCCGCCGACGTCATCAACTTCTCCGCCAAGGGCTCCTCGGTCTCCAAGGGCGAGAGCCTCAAGGACACCGCCCTGACCCTCCAGGCGATGGGCGCCGACGCGGTCGTGGTCCGGCACCACGCCTCCGGCGCGCCGGCCCGGCTGGCCCAGTCCGACTGGCTGCACGGCAGCGTCATCAACGCCGGTGACGGCACCCACGAGCACCCCACCCAGGCCCTGCTCGACGCCTTCACCATGCGCCGCCACCTGAACCCGGGCGCCGGCAACGACCTGGCCGGGCGGCGGGTGACCATCGTCGGCGACATCCTGCACAGCCGGGTCGCCCGCTCGAACGTCCACCTGCTCACCACGCTCGGCGCCGAGGTGACCTTCGTCGCCCCGCCGACCCTGCTGCCGATCGGGATCGAGAACTGGCCCTGCGAGGTCAGCTACGACCTGGAGAGCGTGCTGCCGAAGACCGACGCGCTGATGATGCTCCGGGTCCAGCGCGAGCGGATGAACGCCGCGTTCTTCCCCACCGAGCGCGAGTACACCCGCCGCTACGGCGTGGACGGCCCCCGGATGGCCCGGCTGCCCGAGCACGCCATCGTGATGCACCCCGGCCCGATGGTCCGCGGCATGGAGATCACCGCCGAGGTGGCCGACTCGCCGCGCTGCACCGTGGTCGAGCAGGTCGCCAACGGAGTCTCCGTCCGGATGGCCGTGCTCTACCTGCTGCTCGGCGGAGCCACCGCCGCCGACACCCCCCGCACCGACTCCGGCGAGACCGCCCAGTGAACGAGCGAAGCGAGCGAACCAACACCATGGTCACCTACCTGATCCGCAACGCCCAGATCCTCGGCGGCGCTCCGCAGGACCTCCACCTCGTCGACGGCGCGATCGCGGCCATCGGCACCGCGCTGGACGCCACGGCGGACATCGAGATCGACGCCACCGGGCTGATCGTCCTGCCCGGCCTGGTCGACCTGCACACCCACCTTCGCGAGCCCGGCCGGGAGGACGCCGAGACCGTCCTCACCGGCACCCGCGCCGCGGCCAAGGGCGGCTTCACCGCCGTCCACGCCATGGCCAACACCTTCCCGGTGGCCGACACCGCCGGCGTGGTCGAGCAGGTCTGGCGGCTGGGCCAGGAGTCCGGATTCTGCGACGTCCAGCCGGTCGGCGCCGTGACCGTCGGCCTGGAGGGCAAGAAGCTCGCCGAGCTGGGCGCCATGCACGAGTCCGCGGCCGGCGTCCGGGTCTTCTCCGACGACGGCAAGTGCGTCGACGACGCGGTGATGATGCGCCGCGCGCTGGAGTACGTGAAGGCGTTCGACGGCGTCGTCGCCCAGCACGCGCAGGAGCCCCGGCTGACCGAGGGCGCCCAGATGAACGAGGGCCAGGTCTCCGGCGAGCTCGGCCTGGGCGGCTGGCCGGCCGTCGCGGAGGAGGCGATCATCGCCCGCGACGTGCTGCTCGCCGCGCACGTCGGATCCCGGCTGCACATCTGCCACGTCTCCACCGCCGGCTCGGTCGAGATCGTCCGCTGGGCCAAGGCCAAGGGCTGGGACGTCACCGCCGAGGTCACCCCGCACCACCTGCTGCTGACCGACGAGCTGGTCCGCTCCTACGACCCGGTGTACAAGGTCAACCCGCCGCTGCGCACCGCCGAGGACGTCCAGGCGCTGCGCAAGGCGCTGGCGGACGGCACCATCGACGCCGTCGCCACCGACCACGCGCCGCACCCGGCCGAGGACAAGGACTGCGAGTGGGCCGTGGCCGCGATGGGCATGGTCGGCCTGGAGACCGCCTTGTCCGTGGTGCAGCAGACCATGGTCGACACCGGCCTGCTGAACTGGGAGGGCGTCGCGGACCGGATGTCGCACCGCCCGGCCCGGATCGGCCGGCTCGCGGGCCACGGCCGCCCGGTCTCGGTGGGTGAGCCCGCCAACCTGGTGCTCTTCGATCCCGCGTACCGTGGTGCCGTGAATCCCGACACCTTCGCCACCCGCTCCCGCAACACCCCTTACAAGGGCCTCGACCTGCCCGGTCGGGTGCACGCCACCTTCCTGCGCGGCACCGCCACGGTGCTGGCCGGCGAGCTGGTCGAGCAGGGCGGTCCGGCGTGAGCTCCGTGACCGGGGGCACCGCCGCCCTGCTGGCCCAGGAGCAGGCCAGGGTCGCCAACTGGCCCGGGTACATCGGCTGGACGGTCGGCCTGCTGCTGGTCATCGGCCTCGTGTACTGGCTGATGCGCCAGGGCTGGAACTGGCGCCGCACCCTGCAGTCCGGGATCCCGCCGCTCCCCGCCGTGCCGGAGCGCGCCGGCCGGACCATCCTGGAGACCAGCGGCCGGTACCACGGCACCACCACCGCCGGGAACTGGCTCGACCGGGTCGTCGCGCACGGCCTGGGCACCCGCAGCCGCGCCGATCTGACCCTCGGCGAGAACGGCCTGCTGGTGCAGCGCCCGGGTGACGTCGACTTCTGGATCCCCGCCGAGCACCTGACCGGTGCCCGGACGGACTCCGGGATCGCCGGCAAGGTCGTCCCCTCCGGGCTGCTCGTCGTCACCTGGACGCTCCCGCAGGCTCCGGCCGGGGGGACGTCCGTGGTGACGGAGCTCGACTCCGGGTTCCGGTTCGACCATCCGGACGAGCACGCCGCCTGGGTCGAGGCGGTCGCTCAAATCGCAACACGTACGACGACGAAGAAGACGGAAGAGGCCGCGTCATGACCGCACCTGCCCCCACCACGCAGCGCCAACGGCGGGAGCGTGTGCCCGCTGTGCTCGTCCTGGAGGACGGCCGGACCTTCCGGGGCCAGGCATACGGCGCGACCGGCGAGACCTACGGCGAGGCCGTCTTCAACACCGGCATGTCCGGCTACCAGGAGACCCTCACCGACCCCTCGTACCACCGCCAGGTGGTCGTGATGACCGCCCCGCAGATCGGCAACACCGGCTGGAACGACGAGGACGACGAGTCCAAGCAGATCTGGGTCGCCGGATACGTCGTCCGCGACCCCTCCCGGGTCGCCTCCAACTGGCGCTCCCGCCGCTCGCTGGACGAGGAACTGGTGAACCAGGGCGTCGTCGGCATCAGCGGTATCGACACCCGGGCGCTCACCCGGCACCTGCGCGAGCGCGGCGCCATGCGCTGCGGCATCTTCTCCGGCGAGGCCCTGGCCGACCCGGCGGCGCTGCTCGCCAAGGTGCAGTCCTCGCCCGAGATGAAGGGCGCCGACCTGTGCGCCGAGGTCGCCACCACCGAGCCGTACGTGGTGCCCGCGATCGGTGAGAAGCGCTTCACCGTCGCCGCCCTGGACCTCGGCATCAAGGCGATGACCCCGCAGCGGATGGCCGAGCGCGGCATCGAGGTGCACGTGCTGCCCGCGAACGCGACGATCGAGGACGTCTACGCCGTCAACCCCGACGGCGTGTTCTTCTCCAACGGCCCGGGCGACCCGGCGACCGCCGACCACCAGGTCGCGGTGGCGCGGGGCGTGCTGGAGCGGAAGACCCCGTTCTTCGGGATCTGCTTCGGCAACCAGATCCTCGGCCGCGCGCTGGGCTTCGGCACCTACAAGCTCAAGTACGGCCACCGCGGCATCAACCAGCCGGTGCAGGACCGCACCACCGGCAAGGTCGAGGTGACCGCCCACAACCACGGTTTCGCCGTGAACGCGCCGCTCGACAAGGTCAGCGACACGCCCTACGGCCGGGTCGAGGTCTCCCACGTCTGTCTCAACGACGATGTGGTCGAGGGCCTCCAGGCGCTGGACGTGCCCGCCTTCTCGGTGCAGTACCACCCGGAGGCCGCCGCCGGCCCGCACGACGCGGCGTACCTCTTCGATCGTTTCGTGAAGCTCATGGAGGGCCCGCGTGCCTAAGCGCACTGACATCAAGTCCGTCCTGGTCATCGGGTCCGGCCCGATCGTGATCGGTCAGGCCGCCGAGTTCGACTACTCGGGCACGCAGGCGTGTCGCGTCCTCAAGGCCGAGGGCCTGCGGGTCGTCCTGGTGAACTCCAACCCGGCGACGATCATGACCGACCCGGAGATCGCCGACGCCACCTACGTCGAGCCGATCACCCCGGAGTTCGTCGAGAAGATCATCGCCAAGGAGCGCCCCGACGCCCTGCTGCCCACCCTGGGCGGCCAGACCGCGCTCAACACCGCGATCTCCCTGCACGCCGCCGGCACGCTGGAGAAGTACGGCGTCGAGCTGATCGGCGCCGACGTCGAGGCGATCAACAAGGGCGAGGACCGCGAGCTGTTCAAGGGCGTGGTCGAGGCGGTCAACGCCAAGATCGGCCACGGCGAGTCCGCCCGCTCGGTCATCTGCCACACCATGGACGAGGTCATCGCCGGGGTCGACACCCTCGGCGGCGGCTACCCGGTCGTCGTCCGCCCCTCCTTCACCATGGGCGGCGCCGGCTCCGGCTTCGCCCACGACGAGGAGGAGCTGCGCCGCATCGCCGGCCAGGGCCTGACGCTCTCCCCGACCACCGAGGTACTCCTGGAGGAGTCCATCCTCGGCTGGAAGGAGTACGAGCTGGAGCTGATGCGCGACAAGAACGACAACGTCGTGGTCGTCTGCTCGATCGAGAACTTCGACCCGATGGGCGTGCACACCGGTGACTCGATCACCGTCGCCCCGGCGATGACGCTCACCGACCGCGAGTACCAGATCCTGCGCGACATCGGCATCGCCGTGATCCGCGAGGTCGGCGTCGACACCGGCGGCTGCAACATCCAGTTCGCCGTCAACCCCGACGACGGCCGGGTCATCGTCATCGAGATGAACCCGCGGGTGTCCCGCTCCTCGGCGCTGGCCTCCAAGGCGACCGGCTTCCCGATCGCCAAGATCGCCGCCAAGCTGGCCGTCGGCTACACCCTCGACGAGATCCCCAACGACATCACCGAGCAGACCCCGGCCTCGTTCGAGCCGGCCCTCGACTACGTCGTGGTCAAGGTGCCCCGGTTCGCGTTCGAGAAGTTCCCGAGCGCCGACGCCACCCTCACCACCACCATGAAGTCGGTCGGCGAGGCGATGGCCATGGGCCGCAACTTCCCCGAGGCGCTGCAGAAGGCGCTGCGCTCGCTGGAGAAGAAGGGCTCCCAGTTCACCTGGGTCGGCCCGGTGGGCGACAAGGCCGAACTGCTGGCCAAGGCCGTCGTGCCGACGGACGGCCGGATCAACACCGTGATGCAGGCCATCCGGGCCGGGGCCACCCCGGACGAGGTGTTCGAGTTCACCAGGATCGACCCCTGGTTCGTCGACCAGCTCTTCCTGCTCGACGAGATCGCCGCCGAGCTGGCCGAGGCCCCCGAGCTCACCCCCGAGCTGCTGCGCCACGCCAAGCGGCACGGCTTCTCCGACCACCAGGTCGGTGAGATCCGCGGCCTGCGCCCGGACGTGGTCCGCGAGGTCCGGCACGCGCTGGGCATCCGCCCGGTCTTCAAGACCGTCGACACCTGCGCGGCGGAGTTCGCGGCCAAGACCCCGTACTTCTACTCGTCCTACGACGAGGAGAACGAGGTCGCCCCGCGCACCAAGCCCGCGGTGATCATCCTCGGCTCCGGCCCGAACCGCATCGGCCAGGGCATCGAGTTCGACTACTCCTGCGTGCACGCCTCCTTCGCGCTCGCCGACGCCGGGTACGAGACCGTCATGGTCAACTGCAACCCGGAGACCGTCTCCACCGACTACGACACCTCCGACCGGCTCTACTTCGAGCCGCTCACCCTGGAGGACGTGCTGGAGATCGTCCACGCCGAGAAGCAGGCCGGACCGCTCGCCGGTGTGATCGTCCAGCTCGGCGGCCAGACCCCGCTCGGCCTGGCCCAGGCGCTCAAGGACAACGGCGTGCCGATCGTCGGCACCCAGCCGGAGGCCATCGACCTGGCCGAGGAGCGCGGCGCCTTCGGCCGCGTGCTGCGCGACGCCGGCCTGCCCGCCCCCAAGCACGGCACCGCCTTCTCCTTCGCCGAGGCCAAGGCCATCGCCGACGAGATCGGCTACCCGGTCCTCGCCCGCCCGTCCTACGTGCTCGGCGGCCGCGGCATGGAGATCGTCTACGACGAGGAGTCGCTCGCCTCCTACCTGGAGCGGCACGCCGGTCTGATCTCCGAGCACCCGGTGCTGATCGACCGCTTCCTCGACGACGCGGTGGAGATCGACGTCGACGCGCTCTACGACGGCACCGAGCTGTACCTCGGCGGCGTCATGGAGCACATCGAGGAGGCCGGCATCCACTCCGGCGACTCCGCCTGCGCCCTGCCGCCGATCACCCTCGGCGGGTACGACATCAAGCGGCTGCGCGCCTCCACCGAGGCCATCGCCCGCGGCGTCGGGGTGCGCGGTCTGATCAACATCCAGTTCGCGCTCTCCGGGGACATCCTCTACGTCCTGGAGGCCAACCCGCGCGCCTCGCGCACCGTGCCGTTCACCTCCAAGGCGACCGCGGTGCCGCTGGCCAAGGCCGCCGCCCGGGTCTCGCTCGGCGCCACCATCGCCGAGCTGCGCGCCGAGGGCATGCTCCCGGCCGAGGGCGACGGCGGCACCCTGCCGGCCGACGCCCCGATCGCGGTCAAGGAGGCCGTGATGCCGTGGAGCCGCTTCCGCGACGTCCACGGCCGCGGCGTGGACACCGTCCTCGGCCCGGAGATGCGCTCCACCGGCGAGGTCATGGGTCTGGACCGGGTCTTCGGCACCGCCTACGCCAAGGCCCAGGCCGGCGCCTACGGCGCGCTGCCGACCAAGGGCAAGGTCTTCGTCTCGGTCGCCAACCGGGACAAGCGCAACCTGGTCTTCCCGGCCCGCGCGCTGGTCAGCCTCGGCTTCGAGGTGCTCGCCACCGCCGGCACCGCCGAGGTGCTCCAGCGCGGCGGCATCCCGTCGACGCTGGTGCGCAAGCACAGCGAGGGCGAGGGCCCGAACGGCGAGCGGACCATCGTCCAGCTGATCCACGACGGTGAGGTCGACCTCATCATCAACACGCCGTACGGCACCGGCGGCCGCCTCGACGGCTACGAGATCCGCACCGCCGCCGTCGCCCGCGCGGTGCCCTGCCTGACCACCGTGCAGGCCATGGGCGCAGCCGTCCAGGGCATCGACCGGTTGCTGCGCGACGAGGTCGGCGTCATGTCGCTCCAGGAGCACGCCGAGCTGATCAACGCCGGCCGCGCCAACTAGCCACACCGCAGTGGGGGGCACCAGTACCGCCGGGTGCCCCCCATTTCCATGCCCTGGGAGGATCTTGTGTACAAGCTGCTGTTCGACCTCGTGTTCAAGAGGATGGACCCGGAGAAGGCCCACCACCTGGCGTTCTTCTGGGTCCGGCTGGCCTCCTCGGTGCCCGGCCTGCGCGGCCTGGTCCGGCTGGTGCTCGCCCCGCGCGACCGGGCGCTGCGCACCGGCGCCCTCGGTCTCGCCCTGCCCGGACCGTTCGGCCTGGCGGCCGGCTTCGACAAGAACGGGGTCGGCATCGACGGCCTGTCGATGCTCGGCTTCGACTACGTCGAGATCGGCACCGTCACCGGCGAGGCGCAGCCCGGCAACCCCCAGCCGCGACTGTTCCGGCTGGTCGAGGACCGCGCGCTGATCAACCGGATGGGCTTCAACAACCAGGGCTCGGCCCGGGTCGCCGCCCGGCTGGCCGCGCGCCCGCACACCAGCTCGACCCCGGTCGTGGGCGTCAACATCGGCAAGACCAAGCTGGTCGAGGAGGCCGACGCGGTCGCCGACTACGTGAAGTCCACCGAGCGGCTCGCCCGCTTCGCCGACTACCTGGTGGTCAACGTCAGCTCGCCGAACACCCCCGGGCTGCGCAACCTCCAGGCGGTCGAGCACCTGCGCCCGCTGCTGAGCGCCGTGCGCGAGGCCGCCGACCGGACCACCCCGCACCATGTGCCGCTGCTGGTCAAGATCGCCCCCGACCTGGCGGACGAGGACATCGACGGGGTCGCCGACCTGGCCCTGGAACTCGGCCTGGACGGCATCATCGCGACCAACACCACGATCGGCCGCGAGGGCCTGCGCAGCGACGCCGCCCGGGTCGCGGAGATCGGCATGGGCGGCCTGTCCGGCGCCCCGCTCAAGGAGCGCGCGCTGGTGGTGCTGCAGCGGCTGCGCGCCCGTACCGGCGGCCGGCTGACGCTGGTGTCGGTCGGCGGCATCGAGACCGCCGAGGACGCCTGGCAGCGGATCGTCCACGGCGCCGACCTGGTGCAGGGCTACAGCGCCTTCGTCTACGAGGGCCCGTTCTGGTGCCGGCGGATCCACAAGGGCCTGTCGGCGCGCCTGCGGGCCGGCGGCTTCCGCAGCCTCTCCGCGGCCGTCGGCAGCGCGGTCGACGACCGCACGGCCGCCTGAGCGCCTCCTCTTCCGCCTCTTCTCCCACGCCCCTCCGGAAGGACGTCATGACCCTCGCCCCCTTCGGCGCCCGGCTGCGCCACGCCCTCGACACCCGCGGCCAGCTCTGCGTGGGCGTCGACCCGCACGCCTCCCTGCTCGCCGCCTGGGGCCTGGAGGACACCGTGGCGGGCCTGGAGACCTTCAGTCGCACCGTGGTCGAGGCGCTGGCCGACCGGGTGGCCGTGCTCAAGCCGCAGGCCGCGTTCTTCGAGCGCTTCGGCTCCCGGGGCGTCGCCGTCCTGGAGCGGTCGGTCGAGGAGGCCAGGGCGGCCGGCGCGCTCGTTCTGATGGACGCCAAGCGCGGCGACATCGGCTCCACCATGGCCGCCTACGCCGAAGCCTTCCTCGCGCCCGGCAGCCCGCTGTTCTCGGACGCCGTCACGGTCAGCCCCTACCTCGGTTTCGGTTCGCTGCGCCCGGCGCTGGACCTGGCGCACGCCAACGGCGCGGGCGTGTTCGCGCTGGCGCTCACCTCCAACCCGGAGGGCGCGGAGGTGCAGCGGGCGGTCGGTGCCGACGGCGAGCCGGTCGCCGCCTCGGTGCTGCGCCAGCTGGCGCAGGAGAACGCGGGGGCCGAGCCGCTGGGCTCCTTCGGCGCGGTGGTCGGGGCGACCCTGGCCGACGCCGGGGTGGACCTGGCGATCAACGGTCCGCTGCTGGCCCCCGGCATCGGGGCGCAGGGCGCGACCATGGCGGACCTGCCGCGGGTGTTCGGCGCCTCGGTGCGCAACGTCGTCCCGAGCGTCAGCCGGGACGTGCTCAAGCACGGCCCCTCGGTGACGGCGCTGCGTTCGGCCGCGGACCGTTTTGTCCAGGAGTACGCCGAGGCGGTCAAGTAGCGGACGGAGTGCCGGGGTTCGCCCCGGCGGACGCTCCGCAGCACCCCCGTGACGGGTTGCGACGGGGGAGGCGGGGCGGCGGCCCGACGTGAGCGCCGTCACATCGGTGCCGCCAAAGCTTCGCAATCGCGGTCATTTTGCCCTGGAAAGTCCTGGTCGGCCTTGGCTGACCAGGACTTTTCGTGTTCTTTTCCTGACGCGGCGCCGCAATCCGGGTAGTGTCCGGCGATAGGTCATCGAAGAGCGGCGAATATCGCTGCTCCCGCAGGTCAGGGGCGGCGCCATCGCTCTTTGACCGGTGTCCTGGGAACCACAACAGTCCTAGTTCCATCCCTTCCATCCACACCTGAGGTGAACGGCGTGGCTCTTCCGCCCCTTACCCCTGAACAGCGCACCGCCGCGCTCGCCAAGGCCGCCGAGGCTCGCCGGGAGCGCGCCGAGGTCAAGAACCGGCTCAAGCACTCCGGCGCCTCCCTGCACGAGGTGATCAAGGCCGGCAAGGCCGACAACGACGTGATCGGCAAGATGAAGGTCTCCGCCCTGCTGGAGTCCCTGCCGGGCGTGGGCAAGGTTCGCGCCAAGCAGATCATGGAGCGGCTCGGCATCTCCGAGAGCCGCCGTGTCCGTGGTCTCGGAACGAACCAGATCGCCTCCCTGGAGCGGGAGTTCGGCGGCGGTGCCGCCTGACCGTGCCCCCGTGGTCCCAGGATCGTCCGCGATCCGGGATAATCGGTGCATGAGTGAGCGTCCGCGGCTGACCGTGCTCTCCGGCCCCTCGGGGGTCGGCAAGAGCACGGTCGTCGCTCATATGAGGAAGCAGCACCCCGAAGTCTGGCTCTCGGTGTCGGCGACGACCCGCCACCCGAGGCCGGGCGAGCAGCACGGGGTCCAGTACCACTTCGTCGACAACGACGAGTTCGACAAGCTGATCGCCAACGGTGAGCTGCTGGAGTGGGCCGTGTTCGCGGGCAACCGCTACGGCACGCCCCGGGCGGCGGTCCAGGAGAAGCTGGAGCGCGGCGAGCCCGTGCTGCTGGAGATCGACCTGCAGGGTGCCCGCCAGGTGCGCGAGTCCATGCCCGAGGCGCAGCTGGTCTTCCTGGCTCCGCCGAGCTGGGACGAGCTGGTCCGCCGGCTCACCGGCCGGGGAACGGAGCCGCAGGACGTGATCGAGAAGCGGCTGGAGGCCGCGAAGATCGAACTGGCGGCCGAGCCGGAGTTCGACACCACCCTGGTCAACACCTCCGTCGAGCAGGTGGCGAGCGAACTGCTAGCCTTGCTCGGTGTAGGCTGACCTGTTGTCTTTTCCACCCTTTCGGAAGGTTTTCGCGTGTCCTCTTCCATGACCGCGCCCGAGGGCATCATCAACCCGCCCATCGACGAGCTGCTTGAGGCCACCGACTCCAAGTACAGCCTGGTCATCTACGCGGCCAAGCGTGCGCGGCAGATCAACGCGTACTACTCCCAGCTCGGCGAGGGCCTGCTGGAGTACGTCGGCCCGCTGGTCGACACCCACGTGCACGAGAAGCCGCTCTCGATCGCGCTGCGCGAGATCAACGCCGGCATGCTGACGGCCGAGGCGATCGAGGCCGCCTGAGGCGTCCCGCCCGGTGCGGAAGGGCCCGTCGGAGTTCGCTCCGACGGGCCCTCCGCCGTTTCCGGGGCCGGGTCCGGTCCGGCGCCGTCCGGCGTTCGGCGGGCCCGGGCGGCCCGGGACAGCGCGGGGCGGGGCCGTGCGGGGTGCCCCTGTGCGGGTGGTCGTCGGCGGGCCGTAGGGTTGGCGGGCATCTGGGACCGCCACGAGGAGAGCAGGCGACATGAGCGGCAGCACGGAGCGGACGGGCGCACCGCGCGTCGTCCTCGGCGTCAGCGGCGGCATCGCCGCGTACAAGGCGTGCGAGCTGCTGCGGCGGTTCACCGAGTCCGGCCACCAGGTCACCGTGGTGCCCACCGCGGCGGCGCTGCACTTCGTCGGCGAGGCGACCTGGGCGGCCCTCTCCGGCCGCCCCGCGGCCACCGAGACCTGGGAGAACGTGCACGAGGTGCCGCACGTGCGGATCGGGCAGAACGCCGACCTGGTCGTGGTCGCCCCGGCCACCGCCGATCTGATGGCCAAGGCCGCCCACGGCCTCGCCGACGACCTGCTCACCAACACCCTGCTCACCGCCCGCTGCCCGGTCGTCCTGGCGCCCGCGATGCACACCGAGATGTGGGAGCACCCCGCGACCCGGGAGAACGTGGCCACGCTGCGTCGCCGGGGTGTGATCGTGCTGGAGCCCGCCAGCGGACGGCTGACCGGGAAGGACACCGGCAAGGGGCGGCTGCCCGAGCCGTCCGCGATCTTCGACGCCTGCCGCGCCGTGCTCCGGTACGGCGGCGAGCGGGCCGACCTGGCCGGCCGGCACGTGGTGGTCTCGGCCGGTGGCACCCGTGAGCCGCTCGACCCGGTCCGCTTCCTCGGCAACCGCTCCTCCGGCAAGCAGGGCTACGCGCTCGCCGCGACGGCCGCCGCCCGCGGTGCCCGTGTGACGTTGATCTCGGCCAACGCGGGGCTGCCGGATCCGGCGGGGGTGGACGTGGTCCGGGTGGCCACCGCGCTGGAGCTGCGGGACGCGGCGCTCAAGGCCGCCGCGGACGCGGACGCCGTGGTCATGGCCGCGGCGGTGGCCGACTTCCGGCCCGCGGTCTACGCCGCCGGCAAGATCAAGAAGGTCGAGGGCGTCGAGCCGGCGCCGGTCGAGCTCGTCCGCAACCCCGACGTGCTGGCCGAGCTCTCCGCCCACCGCACCCGTTCGGGCCAACTGGTGGTGGGATTCGCGGCGGAGACCGACGACGTCCTCGCCAACGGCCGGGCCAAGCTCGCCCGCAAGGGCTGCGACCTGCTGGTGGTCAACGAGGTGGGGGACGGAAAGGCATTCGGGCAGGACGTCAACGAGGCCGTGGTGCTGGGCGCCGACGGCACCGAGACCCCCGTTCCGGTGGGGCCCAAGGAGGTTCTGGCGGACGTCGTCTGGGACCTGGTCGCGGAGCGGCTGGATCTGCGCGCCCATTGATCTCGAAGGGTGGGCACGCGGTCTTCGATTCCGGAATCACGTGACGTTTCTCGGAAGCCGACCGTTACACTCCAGGAATCAAGTCTTTCCGGAAGTCCCCGGTTCCGACCGGGGCCTTTCAGTCAGCAGCCGCTGCAACCCCAGGGAGCGCTGTGTCTCGCCGCCTGTTCACCTCGGAGTCCGTCACCGAGGGACACCCCGACAAGATCGCTGACCAGATCAGCGACACCATTCTTGACGCTCTCCTCCGCGAGGACCCGACCTCCCGGGTCGCGGTGGAGACGCTGATCACCACCGGCCAGGTGCACGTGGCCGGCGAGGTGACCACGAAGGCTTACGCGCCGATCGCGCAGCTCGTCCGGGACAAGATCCTGGAGATCGGCTACGACAGCTCCAAGAAGGGCTTCGACGGCGCCTCCTGCGGCGTTTCCGTCTCGATCGGCGCCCAGTCGCCGGACATCGCCCAGGGCGTCGACACCGCGTACGAGGCCCGGGTCGAGGGTGACGAGGACGACCTGGACCGCCAGGGCGCCGGGGACCAGGGCCTGATGTTCGGCTACGCGTCCGACGAGACGCCCGAGCTCATGCCGCTGCCGATCACGCTGGCCCACCGCCTCTCGCGCCGCCTCACCGAGGTGCGCAAGAACGGGACCATCCCCTACCTGCGGCCCGACGGCAAGACCCAGGTCACCATCGAGTACGACGGCGACAAGGCCGTCCGCCTCGACACCGTGGTGGTCTCCACCCAGCACGCGAGCGACATCGACCTGGAGTCGCTGCTCACCCCGGACATCCGCGAGTTCGTCGTGGAGCCGGAGCTGAAGGCGCTCGCCGAGCAGGGCATCAAGCTCGTCACCGAGGGCTACCGGCTGCTGGTGAACCCGACCGGCCGCTTCGAGATCGGCGGCCCGATGGGCGACGCCGGCCTCACCGGCCGCAAGATCATCATCGACACCTACGGCGGCATGGCCCGCCACGGCGGCGGCGCCTTCTCGGGCAAGGACCCGTCCAAGGTGGACCGCTCGGCCGCGTACGCGATGCGCTGGGTGGCGAAGAACATCGTCGCCGCCGGCCTCGCCCGCCGCGCCGAGGTGCAGGTCGCGTACGCGATCGGCAAGGCCGAGCCGGTCGGTCTGTTCGTGGAGACCTTCGGCACCGAGACCGTGCCGGTCCTCGCGATCCAGCAGGCCGTCACCGAGGTGTTCGACCTGCGTCCGGCCGCGATCATCCGCGACCTGGACCTGCTGCGTCCGATCTACTCGCAGACCGCCGCGTACGGCCACTTCGGCCGTGAGCTGCCGGACTTCACCTGGGAGCGGACCGACCGCGTGGAGCAGCTGAAGAAGGCCGTCGAAGCCTGATCGGCCCGTAAGGCTCCTAGGATCGTTTGACGGCAGGTGGTGGCCGCCCGGTACTCCGGGCGGCCACCACCTGCCGTTTTGTCGGTGGACCCGCTGCTGTTCTGTCGGTGGGACCTGGTAGGACTGGGTGCGATGAGCAGCAGGCAGGGGAGTGACGAGGGCGGGGCGCCCGGGGCTGACGCCGGGGTGTCGGGCGAGGGGGGTGGCGCGTCGGGCGAGGACGGTGGGGCGCCGGAGCAGCTGGCGTTCATCCGGGAGACGGTCCGGCGGGCCAAGCCGCGCAGTTGGCGGGGCGCCAAGCGGGCGGAGCACCTGCCGGTCGCCCGGGTGGTCGTCGACAAGGGCGTGCTCACCATCGACAAGTTCTTCGACTACGAAGTACCGGCCGTGATGGCGGAGGAGGCCCAGCCCGGTGTACGGGTCCGGGTGCGTTTCGGCGCGCGGGTCGTCAAGGGTCAGCGCGAGGGCGGGGAACTCCACGACGGCTTCATTGTCGCCCGGCTGGAGAAGAGCGATTTCTCCGGGCCGCTGGCCCCGCTCGCGCAGGTCCTCTCGCCGGAACCGGTGCTCACCCCGCAGCTGCTGCGGCTCTGCCGCACCGTCGCCGACCGCTACGCCGGCACCCTCGCCGACGTCCTGCAACTGGCCGTACCGCCCCGGCACGCCAAGGCGGAGGCCGAGCCCTCGCCGCCGTCGCCGCCCCGGCCGGACGCGCCCGCGCCCGGCGGCTGGTCCCGCTACCCGGCCGGACCGGACTTCCTGGCCTCGCTCGCCGCCGGTGGTGCGCCGCGCGCGGTCTGGACGGCCCTGCCCGGCCCCGGCTGGCCGTACGAGATCGCCCGGGCCGTCGCGGCCACCCTCGCGGGCGGACGCGGCGCGCTGGTCGTGGTGCCCGACGGCCGCTCGGTGGCCAGGGTCGACCGGGCGCTGACCGAACTGCTCGGCGAGGGCCGGCACGCCGTCCTGGCCGCCGACCTCGGCCCGCGTGAGCGCTACCGGCGCTGGCTCACGGTCAGCCGGGGTTCGGTGCACGCCGCCGTCGGCACCCGGGCGGCGATGTTCGCCCCCGTGCGCGACCTCGGGCTCGTGGTCGTGTGGTCCGACGGCGATTCCAGTCACGCCGATCCCCGCGCCCCGCACCCGCACGTGCGCGAGGTCGCCCTGCTGCGCGCGGCCGAGGAGGGCGCGGCGGTGCTGCTCGGCGGGCACGTGGTCACCGTCGAGGGTGCCCAGCTGGTGCGGACCGGGTGGGCCAGGCCGCTGACCGCCGACCGGGAGACCGTCCGCCGGACCGCGCCCCGGGTCCGCACCGTCACCGATCTCGACCAGCACCGGGACGCCGCCGCGCAGGCCGCCCGGCTGCCCTCGATCGCCTGGGAGGCCGCCCGAGAGGGCCTGACCTCGGGCCCGGTGCTGATCCAGGTGCCCCGGCGCGGCTACGTCCCCCGATTGGCGTGCGGGCGCTGCCGTACGCCGGCGCGCTGCCGGCGCTGCGAGGGCCCGCTGGAGGCGGCCGGGGCCGACGCGCCCCTGCACTGTGGGTGGTGCGGCGAGGAGGACCGGGAGTGGCACTGCCCGGAGTGCGGGTCGTTCCGGCTGCGGGCGCAGGTGGTCGGCGCCCGGCGGACGGCCGAGGAACTGGGCAAGGCGTTTCCCCGGGTGCCGGTGCGGACCTCCGGGCGGGACGCGGTGCTGGCCACCGTGCCGGACGAACCGGCACTGGTGATCTCCACGCCCGGGGCCGAGCCGGTGGTCGAGGGGAGCGGCGGGTACGCGGCGGCGCTGCTGCTGGACGGCTGGGCGCTGCTGGGCCGCCCCGACCTGCGGGCCGGGGAGGAGGCGCTGCGGCTCTGGCTGGCCGCCGCCGCGCTGGTCCGGCCGGCCGGGGAGGGCGGGACGGTGGTGGTGGTCGCCGAGCCGACCGCGCGGGCGGTGCAGGCGCTGGTGCGCTGGGACCCGCTCGGGCACGCCGGGTTCGAGCTGGACGAGCGGGCCCAGCTGCACTTCCCGCCGGTGGCCCGGATGGCCTCGGTGACCGGCAGTCCGGCGGCGGTGGCGGACCTGCTGAACCTGGTCCGGCTGCCACCGGACGCGGACGTGCTCGGGCCGGTGCCGCTGGCGGCCCTGCGGGGGGAGGAGCAGGAGCGCGCGCTGCTGCGGGTGCCGCCCGGGCAGGGTGCCGCGCTGGCGGCGGCGTTGAAGGCGGCGCAGATCGCGCGGATCGCGCTGCGGACGCCGGAGGTGGTGAAGGTGCGGATCGATCCGACGGACATCGGCTGAGGGCGGTCCGGCGGTGCGGTGTGCGCTGCTCTTCCGGTCGGGGGCCGGTCGGGTGGGCCGGCCGGGGTGCCGGACAGCGGGTGAGGGGCGCGGCGTTCGTACGGCCGTGGCCCTCACCCGGCGTCCGGGTGGTGCGTCAGCCGCGCAGGGGGACGCCGGAGCGGTCCAGCGCGGTGCGGTCGACGGAGCCGCGGTCGACGGGGGTCCGGTCGACGCCTGCGCGCTCGACGGCGGTGCGGTCGACGCTGCCGCGGTCGAGTGCGCCGCGGTCGAGGGCCGTGCGGTCGAGGCCGCCCTGGCGGGCGGCCGGGACGGTCGCGGCCAGGCCGGTCGGGGCGGGGGAGCGGTCGCGCTCCACCACCGGGTGGCCCGGGGCGGTGTGGCCCGGGGCGGTGTGGGCCGACGGGAGGCCGGCCGCGGCGTGCTGCGGGGTGTGGGTCGCGGGGTGCGGCGCGCTGTGGCCCGGGAGCTCCTCGGAGCGGTCCGGGCGGCTCGGGTTGGGCACCGCGGCGCCCGCCGCCAGCAGTTCGCCGGTCGGCCGACGCATCCCGTAGCGGCGGTGCACCGCCTGCTTGGTCACCCCGAGGGCCGATCCCACCGAGTCCCAGGAGAACCCCAGCGCGCGGTCGAACTCGACCGCCGCCGCCACCAGCGTCTCCACGCTCTCCCGCAGCTCCTGCGCCAGCCGCACCGTCGGCGCGGGGGCCCGCCCGTAGACCACGAAGCCCGCCGAGGTGCTGGGGCGACGGGGCCGGTAGACGTTGCCCAACTGGGCGGTCAGCGTCCGCAGCGCATCGACCTGCCGCCTCACCCGCTCGATGTCCCGCACCAACAGGTGCAGGCTCGCCCGCGCCCGGGCGTCGTGGTTGATCTGCTCGGCCATGGCTTACGTGCCACCTTCCGTACGGTTCGCTCGACCGGAGCGCCCTTCCCGCGCGCTCCGGCCACGGTCAATCCCCCTTGACCAACGCCGTACCGGCGCCGGGGTCACGCAGGCGGGGCGAGCGGGATATGCCAGAACCCCGCGCGGGCGGATTGCATAGACTTGCCGACGGCCGCGCGCACCCCGCCCGGCCCACCCGTTCCCGGCAGTCAGCACCCCCGACGGACAAGGAGCCCGCGCCCGTGGCGATCCAGCCGATCCGTATCTTCGGAGACCCTGTCCTGCGCGCCACCGCCCAGCCCGTCACCACCTTCGACAAGGAACTCCGCACCCTGGTCGGGGACCTCACCGAGACCATGCTCGACGCCCCCGGCGCCGGTCTGGCCGCGCCCCAACTCGGTATCTCACTAAGGGTGTTCACCTACCATGTGGACGGCGTCACCGGGCATCTGATCAATCCCGACCTGTCGCTCAGCGAGGAGGAGCAGGAGGGCCCCGAGGGCTGCCTCTCGCTCCCCGGCCTGCGCTACGACACCCGGCGCGCGTACGGGGTGGTCGCCCGCGGCTTCAACATGTACGGCGATCCGGTCACCGTCGAGGGCACCCGACTGCTGGCCCGCTGCATCCAGCACGAGACCGACCACCTGGACGGGATCGTCTTCATCGACCGCCTCGACCGGGAGCAGCGGAAGGCCGCGCTCAGGGCGATCCGGGAGACGGACTGGGGTTCGGGCCCGGTGCCGGTGGTCAAGGTCTCCCCGCACAGCACCTTCGGCGCGGCGCGCTGAGCCCGCACCGCCTTCGGCACGCCGGGCCCGAGTGGCTCCGGCGCGGCGCACCGCGCGCCCGCCCGTTTTTGAAAAACGCCAACTCCGTACTGCAGAAAGGCACTTGATGCGCCTCGTGTTCGCCGGCACCCCCGAGGTCGCCGTTCCCGCCCTGGACGCCCTGCTCGCCTCCGGCCGGCACGAGGTCGTCGCGGTGGTCACCCGCCCCGACGCCCCCTCCGGCCGGGGCCGCAGGCTCGTCGCCAGCCCCGTCGCCCAGCGCGCCGAGGAGGCCGGGATCGAGGTCCTCAAGCCGGCGAAGCCGAGCGACCCGGACTTCGTCGCCAGGCTCACCGAGCTGGCCCCCGACTGCTGCCCGGTCGTCGCCTACGGCGCCCTGCTGCGCCCCGGCACCCTGGAGATCCCGAAGCACGGCTGGGTCAACCTGCACTTCTCGCTGCTCCCCGCCTGGCGCGGCGCCGCGCCCGTCCAGCACGCGGTGATGGCCGGCGACGAGGTCACCGGCGCGTCCACCTTCCTGATCGAGCAGGGCCTCGACTCCGGTCCGGTCTACGGCGTGATCACCGAGGAGGTCCGCCCCGCCGACACCAGCGGCGACCTGCTCGGCCGGCTCGCGCAGTCGGGCGCCCGGCTGCTCGCCGCCACTATGGACGGCATCGCCGACGGCAGCCTGCACGCCCTCCCGCAGCCCGCCGAGGGCATCACCCTCGCCCCTAAGATCACCGTCGAGGACGCCCGGATCGACTGGACGGCGCCCGCCCTGCGGGTCGACCGGGTGGTGCGCGGCTGCGCCCCCGCCCCCGGCGCGTGGACCGAGTTCCGCGGCGAGCGGCTCAAGGTCACCGGCCCGGTCACCCTGGTGCCGGACTCCGCCGCGCTCGCCCCGGGCGAGCTGGCCGTCGGCAAGAACAGCGTCCGGGTCGGCACCGGCAGCCACGAGGTCGAGCTGGGCGAGGTGCGGCCGCAGGGCAAGAAGGCGATGCGGGCGGCGGACTGGGCGCGCGGCGCCCGGATCGAGTCCGGCGAGCGCCTGGGCGAGCGCCCCGCCGAGGCCGGCACGAGCTGAACCGGCCCGCGTTTCGCGTTACTGTTCGAGAGATCACGACATAACCTCCGTAGCACCTTGAGGCACATCCCATGAGCACGCCCAGCAGCAGTTCCGGCACCACCCACGGCGCGTCCGGCGGCAAGCGCGCCCCGCGCCCGCACCGGCGCCCGAAGAAGGACCCCGCGCGGATCGTCGCGTTCCGCGCCCTGCGCGCCGTCGACGAGCGCGACGCCTACGCCAACCTGATCCTGCCCTCGCTGCTCCGCGAGGCCGAGCAGAAGGGCATGGACCGGCGCGACGCGGCACTCGCCACCGAGCTGGTCTACGGCACCCTCCGGCTCCAGGGCACCTATGACGCGGTCATCGCCGCCTGCATCGACCGCCCGATCAGCAAGGTCGACCCGCCGGTCCTCGACGTCCTCTCGCTCGGCGCCCACCAGCTGCTGACCACCCGCATCCCCAGCCATGCCGCCGTCTCGGCCACCGTCGAACTCGCCCGGGCCGTACTCGGCGACGGCAAGGCCAAGTTCGTCAACGCCGTGCTGCGCCGGATCAGCGCCCACGACCTGGACACCTGGCTGGAGCAGGTCGCCCCGCCGTACGACAAGGACGCCGAGGACCATCTCGCCGTCGTGCACTCCCACCCGCGCTGGGTGGTCGCCGCCCTGTGGGACTCGCTCGGCCGCTGGCAGCCCGGGGCCGCCGGGCGCGAGGCGATGGAGGAGCTGCTCCGCGCCGACAACGAGCGCCCCGAGGTCACCCTGGTGGCCCGGCCCGGGCGGATCGCCGTCGGCGAGCTGGCCGAGACCCTGCCGGAGGCCGAGCCGGGCCGCTGGTCCCCGTTCGCGCTGCGGCTCGCGGAGGGCGGCGACCCGGGCTCGCTCGCGGCGGTCCAGGACAACCGGGCCGGTGTCCAGGACGAGGGCAGCCAGCTGGTCGCCCTCGCCCTCGCCGCCGCTCCGCTGGACGGCCCGGACCGGCTGTGGCTCGACGGCTGCGCCGGTCCCGGTGGCAAGGCCGCGCTGCTCGGCGCGCTCGCCGCCGGACGCGGGGCCGCGCTGGTCGCCAGCGAGAAGCAGCCGCACCGGGCCCGGCTGGTCGCCCGCACCCTGGCCGGGAACCCCGGCCCCTACACCGTGATCGCCGCCGACGGCACCAGGCCGGCCTGGAAGTCCGGCGGCTTCGACCGGGTGCTCGTCGACGTGCCGTGCTCCGGCCTCGGCGCCCTGCGCCGCCGCCCGGAGGCCCGCTGGCGTCGCCGGCCGGCCGACGTCGCCGCCTTCGGGCCGCTCCAGCGCGACCTGCTGCGCTCGGCCGTCGAGGCGACCCGGATCGGCGGCGTGGTCGGCTACGCCACCTGCTCGCCGCACCTCGCGGAGACCAGGGCGGTCGTCGACGACGTGCTGCGCGACGAGGGCGGCCGGGTCGAGTGGATCGACGCCCGGCCGCTGCTGCCCGGCGTGCCGGCCCTCGGCGACGGCCCCGACGTCCAGCTCTGGCCCCACCTCCACGGGACCGACGCGATGTACCTGGCGCTGCTGCGCCGCACGGCGTAGCGGGGGGAACGACGGCGGGGGTGGGCGGAGTCGGTCGGCTCCGGTCCGGGCGATCGGTCCGGACCGGAGCCGACCGGGGTGTTCAACGGGAGCTCAGGACCGGGCGGTTGGCGCCGAGGAACGCTTCGGCCGGGGGCAGGGCGGCGCGGCGGGGCGCGCCCGCGCGGGCGGTGACCACGCCGCGGACCAGCTCGCGCAGCCAGCGGTGGCCGGCGTCCTGGTCGTTGCGCGGGTGCCAGGCCATGGTCAGTACCACCTCGGGCAGGTGCACCGGGAGCGGGAAGGTGCTCAGGCCCAGGGCCTCGGCCGCCGGGGTGCCCAGGCGGGCCGGGGCGAGGCCGACCAGGTCGCTGTCGCGGAGCAGGAAGAGGGCGGCCGGGTAGCTCGGCACGCTGGCCACCACCCGGCGGGAGAGGCCGACCTCGGCCAGTCGCTGGTCGATCGGGCCCGGGCCGCGGCCGTTGCGGGAGACCGCGAGATGGTCGGCGGTGGCGAACTCCTCGACGCTGGGGGGCGCGCCGACGGTCAGCGGGTGCCCGGCACGGGCGATGCCCACCAGGCTGGAGGTGGCCAGCGGTTCGGTGCGGGTCTCGGGGTCGAGGTGGTCCGTCACGCCGACCTCCAGGTCGATCACGCCGTCCCGCATCGCGCTGGCGCCCTCCGGGTGGTCGCTCAGGAAGCGCAGGGTGACGGCGGGAGCCTGGGCGCGGACCGTCTCCACCAGGCTCGCGCCGATCGTGGTGAGGAGGACGTCCCCGGTCTGGAGGGTGAAGCGGCGGTTGAGGTCGGCGGGTTCGGCGGCGGCGCGCGGGACCAGCAGCGACTGGCCGCGGCTGACCAGCGCGCGGACCTCCGCCCGTAGTTCGACCGCGCGTGGTGTCGGGACCAGCCCCCGGCCGGCCCGGACCAGGAGCGGGTCGCCCAGTACCCGGCGCAGCCGCCCGAGCGTGCGGCTCATCGCGGGGGCCGAGGTGTGCAGCCGCTCGGCGGCGCCGGTCACGCTGCCCTCCTCCAGCAGGGCGTCCAGGGCGACGAGCAGGTTGAGATCGAGGTCCGGCATGGAGTTCTCCGCTGGTGGTCGGTCGGCTGGGTGGGGGGTGGTGGGGGGTGGTGGGGGTGTGGATGACCAGAAGTGGAAGCAGTGCTGACCCAGGGTTTCGTGGGAGCGCGTGACGACTCGTCATCTACCGTCGATCGTGACAACTCCCCTTTGGAGTGAAGGATCTGACGTGATGATTGACAATGACATGTTGGTGATGGCCTGCCAAGGAGGCCGTGTGCCGACCTTTTGTCCGGCCGACGGCGCACGCCGGCCGCTTCGGCCCGGTGAGCTGCCCGGGTGCCCCGCGCACCGCCCGGGCGGCGTCCCCGGGTGACCCGGCGGCCCGGTGGCGGGGGTACGGAAGTGGGGACGGTCGGTCCGGATCACCGGACGGTGGTACATACCAATCGGCCTGCGCCGGAGCGCGCCCCGTGCGGGCCGGCGGGCGTGCCGGATGCCCGCGCGGGTGGGACCGGGCGCGGGGCGGGGGCGTGCGAGGGGGGCGAGGTCGGCGGCGGCGGTGCGGCCGAAGGCGGTGGCGGCGGTCGGCCACGGGCGTTCGACGGCCCGGCAGTGATCCGCGGGACACGCCCCGGCCGCGGTGGGCGGCCCCGGGGCGGTGGTCCTCGACGATTCGGATCCGGGCGGGATCCGGGCGGGCAGGCGTCGTGCGCGGGGGTGGGGCGCGGGCCTCAGAGCTCGTTGGCGGCCGCCCGGCGCTGTCGCTTGCCGAGCGGGGCCTGCGAGAGGTCCTCGGCCTGGGAACGGAGGTTCTTGTGGCCGTACCCGCGTTCGTCGAGCCAGGCGCGCGCGGACCGCTCCGCGCGCTCGGTGGCGTCGAGGATGTCCTCCTCGGCCTCGCCGGTGTCCTGGTAGCGGAACGTGAAGACGGCGCGGGCGTTCAGGTCGTAGCTGAGGTGGCCCTCGGGGGTGAAGGCGGCGTAGAGGATGTCGTGCTCGGCGGCCTCGGACAGCAGCTCGGCGCGCTGCTCGGGGGTGAGGCCGTCGAAGACGCCGCGGACGGTGATGCGGAAGGTGCGGGAGCTCATCCGGCGAGCCTAGTTCGCGGGGCCGCGGGTGGGCGAAGGGTTTTGCGGCGGCCGGTCGCACCGCGTGCCGCCCGGCGCCCCTGGCGACTGCCCGAGTGTCGGGGAGGGGCGGCCGGGCGGGTGCGGCGCGGGTCAGACCTCGTGCAGCGCCGAGTCGGCGGGGGCGGCCGGCGCGGCGGGCGCGGTGGCGTCGGCCGCCGGGTCTCCGTCGAGGGCGGGCCAGGCGATCCGGGTGGAGCAGAGCGCGACCACCAGCGCCGAGACCGCGACCACGCCCATGCCCCAGGCCAGACCGGTGGCGTTGGCGACGAAGCCGATCACGGCCGGACCGGCGAGCAGTCCGGTGGTGCCGGTGGCCGCGACCAGGGCCAGGGCGTCGGAGCCCTGCCGGGCGGCCGCGACGTAGACACAGGGAGTGACGGCGGCGATGCCGAGGCCGACGCAGGCGAAGCCGATCAGGGCCGGCACGACGCCGCCGACCAGCAGGGCGAGCGCCAGACCGAGCCCGGCCACGGTGCTGCCGACCCGGACGATCGGGCCGTCCCCGAAACGGGTGCGCCAGCCGTCGGCGAACAGCCGGGCGACGACCATCATCACCGAGATGACGGCGATGCCCAGCGGGGCCAGCTGGGGCGAGGCGTGGACGACGTTCTTCAGGTAGAGGGCGGACCAGTCGTTCATGGCGCCCTCGGTGATGGTGCCGAACACCATCGCGACGCCCATCCAGATGGTGATCCGGGAGGGGAGCGGGATCCCGCGGCGCTTCGGCGCCGCCTCGGCGTCCGGTCCGGCGTCCGGTCGGGCCTCCGCCCCGGCGACGGGCTCGTCGGCCGCGGCGGGCTGCGGCTCGTCCGTCAGCATGCCGGTCCGGGCCAGCAGGAGCAGCAGGGCGAGGACGGCGGCCGCGATCGCGAAGTGCGCGGACAGCGTGGTGGTGACGATGTTGACACCGGAGGCGAGCAGGGCCGCCAGGCCCAGGCCGGCGCTGAAGGTGGCGTGCAGCCTGGACATCGCGGTCCGCCGGAAGCGGACCTCCAGCGCGGCGCCCTGGGCGTTCATCGCGACGTTCAGGAAGCCGACCGCGACACCGTCGAGGGCGGCCACCAGCAGCAGGACCGGGAAGTTCGGGGCGAGGGTGAAGCCGGCCAGCACGAGGCCGAGGACGATCGCGGAGACCGTGGCGAGGGTACGCGAGCCGTACCGCTTCATCATCGTGGCGACGAGCGGGAAGGAGGCGGCCGCGCCGATGCCGGAGGCCATCAGCAGCAGGCCGATGTGGCCGTCACTGAGTTCGAACCGGGTCTTCAGGGCGGGCAGACGGGAGACCCAGGTCGCGTACTGGAAGCCGAGGAAACAGAACAGCGCTGCGATGGCCAGGTGCGCCCGCAGGAAGTCGTCGCGCACGCGGAGCATGTGCATCAGTCCGATTCGTAGTGGGGGAGGAGAGGGGGACGGCGCTACGGGTGGAGGGGCATCGCCATGTACACGGCCCGGTCGCCGTAGCTCGCGGGGAGCCGTACCTCGGGGTGGGGGAGGTAGCCGAGGGGGGCCCAGAGGACTTCGCTGCCGCGGACGGCGACCAGCGAGATGGTGGCGTAGCCGCGGTCGCGGGCGGTGTCGGCGAGGAAGGTGAGCAGGCGCGGGGCCAGGCCGCGTCCGCGCAACCGCTCGGTCACCACCAGGTCGTGGGCGTGCAGGTTGGTGGAGGCGGCGGCGGCCGGGGACTCCGCGCGGCCGAGGTCGGGGCAGTGGCCGAGCGGATAGGGCAGCGCGAGCAGGTAGCCGCCGAACTCGCCCTTGTGCTCGACCGCGAAGCAGAGGTCGGGGGCGGCCCGGTGGCGCGAGCGCAGCGCCTCGCCGCCCTCGGAGAGACCGCTCTCGCCGTAGGCGCGGGCCTCCAGCGGGACCACCTCGGCCCAGTCGCGCTCGGCGAGCGGGCGGACGAGGAGCTCCTCGTCGAGGAGGGCACCGGTGGGGTGCGCGTCGGCGTGGTGTTCGTCGGCGTGCTGCTCGTGGGTGGGGTGCTCGTGGGTGGGGTGCGTGTCGGTGGGGTGCGCGGACATCTACTGCGGGACTCCCTCGGGGGCGGGCGGGTCGACCGGCCCGCCCGCCCGGACGCAGCTGTAGGGGAGCGGGGGGAGGCCGTTGAACCCGCGCGTGGTGTAGGCGGTGGCGTAGGCGCCGCAGGAGAGGATCCACACCGGGTCGCCCGAGGCGGCGTCCCGGGGGACGGGCACGCCGGCGCCCTCGTCGGCGTAGGCGTCGTCGCTGTCGCAGGTGGGCCCGGCGATCACGGCCGGAACGGTCACGGCGTCCGGGTGGGTGGGGAACTCCAGCCGGTAGCGCAGCTCGTCCATCTCGTACAGGCCGTTGAACTTGCCGCAGCTCAGGTAGAGCCAGTACGCCCGCTCACCGTCCAGTTGCTGACGATCGGTCAGGCGGGCGACGCGGGCCCGGATCGCGCCGTGGTCGGCGACCAGGTGGCGGCCCGGCTCCAGTAGGAAGTCGAGCGGTGCCGCGGAGATCTCGCGCAGCCGCTGCATGCCCTCCCGGATCACCGCGAACATCTTGTCCACCGGCGGGTGGAGTGCTTCCCCGCGCCGGTCGAGTACGCCCAGGGCGGGCAGGCCGCCGCCGAGGTTGACGTGGTCCAGCAGGATGCCGCGCCGGTTGGCCTCCTCGACCACCGAGGCGATCGTCTCCAGGACGTGCCGCCAGGCGTCGGAGGTGAGTTGCTGGGATCCGACGTGCACCGAGAGCCCGGCCGGGACCAGTCCGGCGTCCCGGGCCGCGTCCAGCACCCGCAGGGCGTCCGCCGGCGAGCAGCCGAACTTCCGGCTCAGGCCCCAGAGCGCCCCTTCGCCGGTGGTGGCGAGACGGCAGAACACCCTTGCGCCCGGGGCGTGTTCGGCGATCGCGAGGACGTCGGCCAGGCTGTCGGTGGCGAAGTCGCGCACACCGAGCCGGTACGCCTCGGCGATCTGGCGATCGGACTTGATGGTGTTGCCGTAGTGGATCCGCTCGACCGGCACGCCGGTGCGCAGCGCCTGGGAGATCTCCTGCGGTCCGGCCGCGTCGAAGCCGGCGCCCCGGGCTGCCAGGCAGTCGAGCACCTCGTCGACCGGGCACGCCTTCATGGCGAACCGGATGTCGACGTCCGGCAGTTCGCGCCGCAGGGCGTCGTACTGGGACTCGATGCCGTCGAGGTCGTAGAGGATCCGGTCGTCCTCGGTGGCGGCCAGGGCGGCGCGCAGGGGTCCGTGATCAGGCATGGGCGGCGCTCCGGCCGGTGGTGGGCTGGGCGGGTCCCCGGGGTGTGTCCGCGCGGGCGGGCGCGGGCGGGACCACGAGGAGGTCGGTGTCCGACGGCGCGGGCGCGACGGTCCGGGCGGCGGCGACCAGCGGGCCCCAGGCGTCGACGAGCAGGGCGAACGCCTCGATGTCGGCCTGCGCCTCGTCCAACAGGCGTTCCCGCCGGGGCAGCAGGTGATCGGCGAAGTCGGCGTAGCGTCCGCCGAGGCCGCGGTAGGCGCGGTCGAGGACGGCCAGCCGCCGGTGGTTCTCCGCCCGGTCCTCGCCGGCCGCGCGGCGGGCGAACCCGGCCACGGCCCCGGGGCGCAGGTGGTGCTGCCCGTCGAGCAGTTCCCCACCGGCCGACTCCAGCGCGTCGTAGACCGGGTGGAGGTACAGCATCGACAGCAGGAACTTGGTGAACCGCAGCTGGTAGGCGAGGAATCCGGCGTCGGTGCGCCGTTCCGGGGTGTACCGGTTGACGATGTCGCGGTTGTGGGTGACGCCGGGCAGCCCCGCGCTGAGCACCAGGTGGTGCAGGAAGTAGTCGCTGCCGATGGTGTCGGTCGCCGGTGGCAGCGGCACCCGCTCGTACACCTCGCGGTCCAGCGCGATGTTGCACATGTCGATCCGCCAGATGTCGGGCAGGTCGAGCACTGCACGGTCGTGGGTGAACGGGTCGGTGCCGTTGCCGACGAACGAGTCCGCGACCAGCTCGCGCCGCTGCTCCTCGGTGGAGCCGGTGCTCGCCCACAGGCCCACGACCTCCTCGTAGACCGCCGGGTCCAGCGCCCGGACCTCCCCGAGGTCGACCGAGAGTTCACCGATGAAGGAACCGCCGACCAGGGCGACCGGCTTCCCCGCGTGGGCCGGGTCGAGGGTGTGGTGGGTGACGTCGGGGGCGGCGTCGGCGGCGCGCCGTCCGATCGAGCGCAGCTCGTGGTGGATCGGGAACACCGGCCGGCCGTCCAGCTCCTGGTAGGTGCTGTCGGAGTCGCGGCGGTGCAGGGAGGTGCAGCCGAGCGCGGCGGCGATCAGGAACGCCCGGTTGGTGCAGGCCCCGTAGGACACGGAGTCCGGCAGCATCAGGTCGAGCAGCCGGTCGGCGCCGGCCGCCCCGGACAGGGCCGGGGCCGCGGACAGGGCCGGGGTCGCGGCGCGGGCGCGGTCGATCACGGAGCGCAGGAAGGCGCGCTGCCGCTCCTCGTCGAGGTGGTGGACGAGGACGCCCGCGGTGGCGGGCAGGTCGGCGACGGCCTTCTCGTGCCCGGCGCGGGTCCCGGCGTCCGCCGAGTCGAGGATCAGCAGGTGCACCAGGACGCCGAACTCGCGGGCTGCCCAGGCGGCTTCGGCGGCGACGTCGGCGATGGCGGGGGCGCAGGCCCGGTTGGTGGGCAGGGCGAGGCAGATGCCGGGCGCGGCGAGGTCCACGGTCATGCTTCGCCCTTCCGGGTGTCGGGGGTGGTGCGGGAGTCGGTGGCGGTGTCCGGGGTCGGGGCGCCGTCCGGGGCGGTGGCCGGGCCGGGGCCGGATCCGGCGCCGTGCCAGGACTCCAGGCCGAGCAACCTGGCGCCGAGACCGGTGAGTTCGGCCGCTCCGTAGCGCAGCGACTCGTGCTCGCGGTGGTCGCCGACCAGGGTGCGGTTCCAGGTCGGGGTGGAGCGGTCGCGCCAGGAGTCGACGCGTGATGCGCGGAGCTCCGTGTGCTCCTCCAGCGCTGGCATCATCGACAGGTACTGCACGGAACGCACACCGCCCGCCGAGGTGTTGGCGGCCACGCCGTGGGCCAGCATGCCGTTCCAGATCAGCAGGTCACCGGCCTTCAGCTCGGGCCGGACCACCGGGAACTCGGCCCGGTCGACGGCCGGCCGGATCGGGTCGCGGTCGGTCGGCTGGGCGGCCTGCCAGGTGTTGAACCGGTGGAACAGTTCGGGGTTGCACTGGAAGCCGCCGTGGTCCGGCGCGGTGTCGTTGAGGGCGATGATGCCCTGGACGCGCTGGGGGAGCATCCCGGCGGTGGAGTCGACGTCCCAGTGCAGCTCGATGTCGAAGCCCTTGTCGGTGGGCTCGATCAGCGCCCGGTCGCGGTTCCGGACGTTCGGCGGGTTGAGGTTGAGCCGGTCGAGGGTGACCCAGAGCTCCTCGCAGTCCCAGACGTCGACGAAGGCGTCGTAGACCCGGCGGGCCTGCCGGCTGTCCCACATGAGCTGGTGCTGGTACGCCTCGACGAACCCGTAGATGTGCAGGTGCTGGTCCAACTCGTCCCGGAAGTCCCGTTCCTCGTACCAGGTTTCGGGTCGTTCGGGGTCGAGCCCCTGGAACGACCAGGCGAAGTCGAGCAGCCTGCGCGCGGCGTCGGGGGCGATCGCCTCCGGCACGACGACGTAGCCGTACGTCTGCCAGAAGGCGAACTGCTCCTCCGACAGAACGCGCAACGGGCGCTGCTTCTCGATGTCCCTCAGCGCGGTGGCGGCGAGGTACGCCTCGCCGTCGTTGCTGAAGTACGGGCGCTCCGAAGCGGCTCGATACAGGTACCCGTCGGGCTTCGGCATCACGTCACTCCAAGGTCGGGTCGGGGCGTCGGATCGGTGGGTGGTCGTGTGCCCCGGTGGGCCCGGGCGGCTGGGTGTCCGGGGCGCTGAACGGGGTGGGCGCGGAACGGGTCGCGGGAACGGCTGCTGGAAACGCTGGCTGGAACGGGTCGCCGGGCGGCGCGGAGAAGGGCGCGGCACAGCGCGCGGCGGACCTCGCGGCGCGGGACACGGCGAGGGGCACGGCGAAAGGGCACGGCGAAGGATCGGGAACAGGGTGCGGGAAGAGGACGCGGAAGGAGGAGGCGGGAAGGGGCCGGGCGGGCCCCGGGGGCCCTGAGGGGGAGTGAGGAGGCGGCTGGTTTGCTCGTCGGACAAGGAGTGCCGACATCTGTTCCGGCCTCGTCAAACGCGTGTGACCCTACGGTGGACTAGACCAACTTGCGGTGTCAACCCTCGTCCGGACAGCCCCGGACGGCGCTCCGTCGGTCGGTGGACGACCGGGCATGACCTGCGGGGAAGCCGAGGGCCGGGCGGGTCACGGCCGGTCGGCGCGGCGGTCCGGCGGACCGGGGCGCCGCTGCCCCTTCGGGCGGCCCGCGTTGCCCGAAGGGGCTGATGGCGGGCCGCGTTGACGGGTTGACGCGGCCTCGGGGCGGAGGTCGGCGCGGTGCCCGTGCGGATATGGGGCAGGGGGTGCGGCGAGGGTGTGGAGGGTGGGGCTGGTGTGGCGACGGCGGTCGCCCGGACGGGCACGGTTGCCGCTCCGATTCCGCCCGGCGCGACTGCTCGGTGCGACTGCCGGTTGCGACTGACCGGGCGCGACTGCCCGGTGCGGACCTGCGGTGCGCGGGGGGTGGGAAGTGCGGACGACGCCCGGTCCGTCACCTTCTCCCGGCGGGAGGAGGCGACGGACCGGGCGCCGGGGGATCAGAGTGCGACGGTCCGCAGGTAGGAGCCCTGGCCGCGGATCCCGGCCAGGAGGAGCGTGTGCCCGCCGGGAACGACCGCGGTGGCCGAGACGCCGTCCAGGCCGAAGCCGGTGAGCGTCTCGCCCGGGACGGCGGTGTCCGTCGCCGTGTTGTAGGCGAGCACGGCGGCCTGCGGCGTCCAGCTGTCCTTGAGGAGGTAGAGCCGCCCGCCGTCCGGGCTCACCGACACGTAGTGGAGGTCGGCCGGCGCGGTCGCGAAGGTGAAGACCGGCCGCGCGGAATTGGTGACGGTGCTGATGGCGTACCCCGTGCCGGCGGAGGCTTGGCTGCCCAGCGCGTACACCCGCAGACCGTCGGGCGAGGCGGCCAGCTCGCCGGTGGCGCCGAGCCGTTCGACGGGGAGCAGCGGCGTCGGCACCGCGGTGGTGGTGTCGAGGTGCTCGACGCCGAGGTCGGTGGCGACGTAGGCGGTCGCGCCGCCCGCCTGGAGGGCGAGTCCGGACACGCCGTACCCGCGCAGCTGGAGGGTCCCGGTGAAGGTGCCCCGGTCGGTGCCGAGAACCAGCACCCGTCCGGGCCGCACGCCCTGGCCGGCGCCGGCCGGGCCGTTCTGTCCGATGTAGACCCTGGACCCGTCCGGGCTCACCGCGAGGCCGGTCAGCGCGCCCGCCGACCAGCCGGCCGGGCGCTCCTGCTCGGGCGCGGAGGTGCGGGAGAGCACGGTGCCCGCCGCGGTGTCCACGGTCACCAACCGGTCCGCCACGACCACGTAGAGCCGCCGGCCGTCCTGGCTCACCACGGGCTTCCCGGCGTCGCCGTCCTCGGCCAGCGGCAGCTCGGCCACGACCGCGCCGCTGCGGAGGTCCACCGTGCGCAGGACGACCGGGGTCCGGCCGCCGGACCGGTCCGCCGCCACCACGTACGCCTTGGTGCCCTCGGGGCTGACGGCCAGCCCGAGCGCCCGCCAGCCGACGGCGGTGCCGTTCGACGTGTCCGGGGTCGGGTCGGCGGCGGCCGCCCCGGCGCCGGTTCCGGTCAGCAGCAGCGCCGCGGCCACCGCGATCGCTCCGGTCCACCGGGCTTTCCCCACAAGCGATTTCATGATTCCCCACTCTATGGTCTAGACCTTATGGGTGGTGCGAGGAAAGGCTAGGGCACGGGGCCGGGCGCGCGGCGTCGGTTTTTGGACCTTGTTCGTACCGGCCGGAGGCGGGGCCGGCGGACCCGAGGGGGACCGGGACGGCGGCCGGAGGAGGGCCCGGAGGTGGACCGGAGGAGGGCCCGGGAGGGAGGGCCGGGAGCGGCTCGGGCGGGGGATGCCGCAGGCGTGGGGGCGGCCCCGGCGTTGTTCCCGGGCCGCCCATAGGTTCGCTCTATGAGCTCATAGATCCACACCGCCTACAGTGGCAAGGTCCGGCGGGGTTGGGTGGACGTGGGTCACCCTCGCCCGTCCGCTCCGCCGCTCGACCCGTCCTGTTCGCCCCTGTCCGGAGGATCGCCCCGAGATGACCCGCCCGATCCGTGTCGCGATCGTCGGAGCCGGCCCCGCCGGCATATACGCCGCCGATGCCCTGCTGAAGTCCGACGCCGCCCAGCAGCCCGGGGTCTCCATCGACCTCTTCGAGCGGATGCCCGCGCCGTTCGGTCTGATCCGGTACGGCGTGGCGCCCGACCACCCGCGGATCAAGGGCATCGTCACCGCCCTCCACAAGGTGCTCGACAAGCCCGAGGTCCGGCTCTTCGGCAACGTCGACTACCCGGGCGACCTCGCCCTGGACGACCTGCACCGGTTCTACGACGCCGTGGTCTTCTCCACCGGTGCGATGGCCGACCGCGCGCTCGACATCCCCGGCGTCGGCCTCGACGGCTCCTACGGCGCCGCCGACTTCGTCTCCTGGTACGACGGCCACCCCGACGTCCCGCGCACCTGGCCGCTGGAGGCCGAGAAGGTCGCCGTGCTCGGCGCCGGCAACGTCGCCCTGGACGTGGCCCGCATCCTCGCCAAGACCGCGGACGAGCTGCTGCCCACCGAGATCCCGCCGAACGTCCACGAGGGCCTCAAGCGCAACCGGGCCCTGGAGGTGCACGTCTTCGCGCGCCGCGGTCCCGCCCAGGCCAAGTTCAGCCCGATGGAGCTGCGCGAGCTCGACCACTCGCCCAACATCGAGGTGATCGTCGCCCCCGAGGACATCGACTACGACGAGGGCTCGATCGCCGAGCGGCGCGCCGCCAAGCACGTCGACATGGTCGCCTCGACCATCGAGAACTGGGCCATCCGGGACGTCGGCGACCGCCCGCACCGTCTCTACCTGCACTTCTTCGAGTCCCCGGTGGAGGTGCTCGGCGAGGACGGCAAGGTCGCCGGGCTGCGCACCGAGCGCACCGAGCTCGACGGCACCGGCAACGTCCGCGGCACCGGGAAGTTCACCGACTGGGACGTCCGCTCGATCTACCGGGCGATCGGGTACTACTCCGACGAACTGCCCAAGCTGCCGTTCGACCCGGTCTCCGGCACCGTGCCGAACGCGGCCGGCCGGGTGCTCGCCGCCGACGGCTCGCACCAGGACGCGGTGTACGTGACCGGCTGGATCAAGCGCGGGCCGGTCGGCCTGATCGGACACACCAAGGGCGACGCCAACGAGACCGTCGCCTGTCTGCTCGCCGACCAGGCCGAGGGCCGGCTGCCGGGCGCCGTCGAGCCCGACCCGGAGGCGGTCCCGGCGTACCTGCGGGAGCGCGGGGTCCGGTTCACCACGTGGCAGGGCTGGTACGAACTCGACGCCCATGAGCGCGCGTTGGGCGAGGCCGAGGGCCGGGAGCGGGTCAAGGTGGTGGAGCGGGAGGACATGCTCCGGCACAGCGGGGCGTAGGCCGGAGCGGGGACCGGGCCGGGATCGGATCGATCCCGGCCCGGCCCCCGGACCGTTGGACCCGGCCCCCGGTCCCCGGTGCTCAGTTCTCGTTGGGCGGGGGTGGGGCGAGGACGACCGGCCAGGCGTCCTCCCCGGCCAGCAGGTTGTCCAGCGCGAGCCCCGGACCGGCGGCGAACACCGCCGTCGCGGCGCCGGCCCGGGCGTACAGTGCCGGGTCGACCGCCGCTTCCGCGTGCAGCACCAGGGCCGCCTCGGGGACGGCGGGCGAACGCTCCGGGAACGCCGCCGGGTCCGCGCCGATCTGCTCCAGCGTGAACGGGTACGCGGCCACCGCGACGGTCAACCGGTCGCCGTCCAGGGCGTGTTCCGCCCAGCCGTCGGTGGGGAGGAGGAAGAACGCGCCGTCCCCCTCGTGCCCGTACCAGCTGAGCCTGGCCACGGCGCGCTCGCCGGGCGGGCCGTCCGGATCGACGAGCAGCGCCACCACGGGCGCGTCGGGGTCGTCGGGGTTGATGCCGTTGCGGACGTAGAGCCGGGCCACGGGCGACCTCCGGTCGGGGGTGGGCGGGGTGTGCGCGTCTGTGGTCTGCGGGCGAATGCTAGCGGGGCTTCCGCGGGACGGTCACCTGGGGGTGATTGTCATGAACACGACCTTAACGGGCCGATGGCTCGAACGACAGGAGAACCGTTCGCTCCGGATCGACCGCTCCGGACGATCCGTCACGGGGTGTGCTCGCGTTCGCGCCGGCCTCGGCGTCCGTCGTCGTGTCCGTCGTTGTGCCGGTCCTCGTGCCCGTGCCCGTGCTCGTGCCCGTGCTCGTGCCCGTGCTCGTGCCCGTGCTCGTGCCCGTGTCCGTCCTCGTCGTTGTGCTCGCGAGGCCGTTCAGGCTGCTTCGGCTGTTTCGGCCGTTGGCCGCGGGGTGCCGGCGGCACGGTGCGGCGGAGGTGCGCCGCCTCGACCAGGTGGCGGGTCAGGGCGAGGGCGGTGAGCAGGGCGAGCAGGGAGCAGACTCCCGGCCAGCCCGCCAGGGCGTGGGCGCGCAGGCCGAGCCAGGAGCCGACGCTGCCGCCGAGGTAACCGAACGTCATGTAGGCGGTGTTGAGCCGGCTGCGGGCGTCACCCCGGAGCTCGTACACCCGGGTCTTGTTGGCGATCATGCCGGACTGCATCGAGACGTCCAGCAGCAGGGTGCCGGCCACCAGGACGGCCAGGCCCGCCGCTCCGCCCCCGCCCCCGGCCGCCAGGACCGCCGCCGAGGCGAGGGCGCCGAGCAGTCCGGCCAGGTTCACGGGGTCGGCGCCCCGGCGGTCCACCACTCGTCCGGCGAACGGCGTGCAGACCATCGTCGCCGCCCCGACCAGCGCGATCAGCCCCACCGTCTGCGCGCCGAACCCGTACCGGGGCCCGGTGAGCAGCAGTGGAAGGCAGGTCCAGACGGCGCAGAACCCGCCGAACACCATCGCCTGGTAGAAGCCCGAGCGGCGCAACTCCGGTTCGTCGCGCAGCAGTCGGAGCGGCTCGACCAGCAGCGACCCGTACGAAGGCCGGACCGCCGGGGCGACGGCGGTGACGTCCGGAAGGGCGCGGGTGAGCACGGCCGCGAGTGCCAGCGTCAGCACCCCCGCCGCCAAGTACGGCGCGCGCCAGCCCAGATGCTCGCCCAGCGTGCCGCTGAACGTCCGCGCCAGCAGCATGCCGCCGGTGGCCCCGCTCAGCAGGGTGCCCATCACGGCGCCGCGCCGGTCGACGGGCACCAGCCCGGCCGCCATCGGCGACACCACCTGGGCGGCGACCGTGGTGGTGCCGACGGCGACGCTCGCCGCCAGCAGGACGGGCAGGGTGGGCGCGCAGCCGGCCGCGAGCAGTTCGAGGCCGGTGAGGCCGAGCAGGGTGGTCAGCAGTCGGCGGTTGGGTATTCGGTCACCCAGCGGCACGATGAGGAAGATGCCGATGGAGTAACCGATCTGAGTGAACGTCACCGCCAGCGCGGCGGAACTCTCGGAGGTGTCCAGGCCGGCGGCGATCAGTGGGGTGATCGCCTGCGGGAAGTAGATCGTGCCCACGCCGACGGCGCAGGTGACGGTGAGCAGCAGGAGCAGGCGGCGATTCATACCCGGAGGTTGGCCCGGCGACGCGCCGTTGCCAACCGATGTAGCGTGGCCCTTCATGGTCATCACCTTCGAGCTGGGTGTCGAGGACCTCGCGGACACCCGCTTCGCCCTCTCGCCGCTGAACGAGACCGTGCTCAGCCTGCGCGTTCTGCGCGAGCCGGGCTTGTCGGCCGTGCATCTGCCCTGGCGACGCTCGGTGCTCCGAGCGCTCGGCGAACTCGGCGCACTCGGTGAACTCGACGGCTTCGACACCGGTTTGCTGCTCTCCCTGGTTGCCGAGCGGCGGACCGTGCCGGACTTCCTCACGCCCCCTCCGGCGAGCTTCGCCCCGTCGTTCGAGGAGGAGTTGGCCGTCGTCCGTCGTACCGCCCCCGCGGTGGTCCGGCGCGACCTGCTGGGCACCCACCTGCCCGACCCGCCGCCCGAGCCGCTGCGCACCGCCCTCGACGGAGTCGGCGACGCGGCGGTGCGCCGGCTGCGCGACACGCTGTGCGAACTCCTGCGGCGCTACTGGGAGATCGCGCTGCGGCCGGACTGGCCGGGGATGCGGCTCCTGCTGGAGGCCGACATGACCTACCGCGCCCGTCGGCTCGCCCTCGGCGGTGCCCGCCTGCTCTTCGCCGACATGCACCCCTCACTGCGCTGGCAGCGGGGAGTACTGCACATCGCCGACATGATCGGCCGGCACCACGTCCTCGCCTCCGGGCGGGGGTTGCTGCTGCTGCCGTCGGTGTTCGCCCACAAGCCGGCGCCGCCGCTCAGTCCGGACGGCGCGCCCACGCTGGCCTACCCCTGCCGGGGAGTGGCCACCCTCTGGTCCCGCCCGCCCGTCGTCGAGGCCCCGGCGCTCACCGCCCTGGTCGGGGCGGCCAAGGCCCGGTTGCTCGGCATGCTCGACGAGCCGCTGGCCACCGTCGAACTCGCGCGCCGGCTGCGGGTCACGCCGAGCGCCGTCTCGCAGCACCTGCGGGTGCTGCACGCCAACGGCCTGGTCGCCCGGGCCCGGGACGGCCGACAGGTGCTGTACCGGCGGACGTCCCTGGGGGACCGACTGGCGGGCGGGGTGGGGGAGTAGGCGGGGTGGACGTCCGAACGGCCGGGCGCCCGGCCGTTCGGACGCCCGGTTGGGCCTAGATCGTGGTCGGGTCGGTGTTGGCGCCGCACAGGATGACGCAGACCTTCTCACCGTCGGCCGGGCGGTAGCCGTAGCTGGTGCCGGTGTTGGTACTGCTGTTGGTGTTCGTGCCGGTGATCGCGTCGCGGGATCCGTCGCCGGAGCCGTCGCCGTTCGTGAGCAGGGCGGCGAGGGCGGTGGCGGCGCCGTGCTCGACCAGGATCCGGCGTTCCTCCCAGAGTTCGCGGCGGGCCCGGACGATGGCCGCGTCCGGGACGAGCACCGACCGGGCGCCGTGACCGTCCGCCTCGGGCCGGGCGGCGTCCACGGCCAGGGCGGTGGCCCGGCGGGCGCCGAGCGAGTCGCCGGCGACCGAGTCGACCGTGACGTCCACCGGCCGGCCCGCCGCGAGGGCGGCGTTCAGCGCGCGCGAGTGCTCCGGCTCGACCGCCACCGCGCGGATCCCGTGCTGCCGGGCGGCCGTGGCCACGCCCGCGAACAGCCCGCCGCCGCCGACCGCGACCAGCACGGTGTCCAGCCCGGGCACCCGCGCGTGGATCTCCTCCAGCAGGGTGCCCGCGCCCGCCGCGATCAGCGGGTGGTCGTAGGCGTGGCTCGCCAGCGCGCCGCTGCTCGCCGCGAACTCCTCGCAGGCGGCCAGGGCTTCGGCGTACTCGGTGCCGACCAGCCGGACGTCCGCCCCGTACGAGCTCAGCCGGGCGATCTTCACCTGCGGCGCGTTGGCCGGCAGGAACACGGTGGCCCGTACGCCCTGCCGGAGCGCGGCCCACGCGCACGCCAGCCCGGCGTTGCCGCCGGAGGCGATGGTGACGCCCGCGTCCGGCAGGGTCCCGGCCTCCCGATGGGCGCGGAGGAAGTTCTGCGCGCCGCGCGCCTTGAACGACCCGGTGTACTGGAGGTACTCCAGCGCCAGCCACAGTTCGGCGCCCTCGGCACTTCCGGTGGCCCTGGTGGCCCCGGTGGCCCCGGGGACCTCGGCGGGGGCGACGGCGACCGGCCGCACGTGGCCGGCGATCCGCTCCGCTGCCGCCTTGATGTCGTCGTAGCCGAGCTGCTGTCGCATGGTGCCGCCTCCACGGGTCCGTCTTCCGGTACGGCGTACCGTACGCTGTGCCGCATGCCTCGGCAATCCGCCTCCCTCGACCGCGCCACACCCGAACGCATCGCGGTCGCGGCCCTGTCCATCGTCGACGACCAGGGCCCGGCCGCCCTCAGCTTCCGCACCCTCGCGGCCCGGCTCGACATCTCCGTCGCCTCGCTCCAACGCCGCTGCACCGATCTGGCGGGCCTGCTCGACCTGGTCACCGACCACCTCGCCGAACGGCTCCCGCACATCGCGCCCGGCACCGGCTGGGCCGACGCCACCGAGAGCCGGTTCACCGCGCTGTACCGCCTGCTCACCGCCCACCCCGGGCTCGTCGCCCTGCGCGGCAGCCGCCCCTGGATGGGCCGGAACCTGCTCGCCCGCCTCGTCGAACCGCAGCTCGCCGACAGCATCGCCGCCGGGATGACCACCGTGGAGGCGATCACCGCGTACCGGCGGATGTACCTGCTCACGCTCGGGAGCGCGAGCTTCGTCGACCACCGCGACCCCGCCGCCACCCGGGCCGTCACCCGTGCCGCGCTGGCCGCGCTCGACCCGGAGACCTACCCCGTACTGAGCGGCCGGCTCGCCGAGATCGTGCCCGTGGTGACCGACCACGAGGTGTACTACGGGGCTCTGCGGCAGCTGATCCGGGCGGCGGCGCCGTCCGCGGCCTCGGAATCGTCCGCGGTGACCGAACCGTCCGCGTCGTCCGGACCCTCAGAGCCCTCCGAACCGTCCGCGTCGTCCGGGGACTGACCGGTGCCCGGAAGGGCACGACTGTCGTTCCCCATGGGCCGCCCCGCCGCCGGCCCGGTTGTGGCGCGCCCCCGCCGAACCCGCCCGCGCGGGCACTCGGCGCGCCGGATCCCGTCCCGCCGCCGACGCGCCCACCCCGCCCGGGCTGCCCGACCTGCGTGCCGGGCTGTCGAACCGGCGCCGGACCTGGGAATATCCTTGGTAACCGTACGAGAACGAAGAACATAAGGGTGGGCGACATGATCGGTGTAGTGCTGATCGGCGTGCTGGCGCTCGTCATCGGGGGCTGTGTGTGCGTGGTGTGGGCCGACCGCGGCGGTCCGCGGTGGACGCGCGCCGTGGCGGCGGCCACCGTCGGTGCGGGTCGGCTGGTGCGGAGCTACCAGAAGGCCCAGGGCCGCCGGGGCAACAGCGGCCCCGAGATCCTCGGTGGCACCGACAACTCCGGCGGTAGCGCGGGGTAGGGGTAGGTGCGGGGCCGCCTTCCTCCGGACCGGTGGTCGTCCCGGTGCCCCTGCCGATCGGCAGGGGCACCGCTGCGTGCGGAAGCGGGCGGGACGCTCAGCGGCCGCTTTCGGTGCGCTCGATGCCCTCGGCGCCCTCGGCGCGCCGCCACGCCCGCCCGTCCCGTTCCCGCGGGTACTCGTCGATCTCCATGCCGTCCCCCTGGTGCGATTCGATCACATGGCGGGGGAGAGCATCCCAGATCGTCCGCGACCCTTCGCCCCCTCCCGTCGGCCTTTCCGTTGCTCTTCCGCACCGGAAGTCGACGCCGCCGACTTCCCACTCCGGTACGGGGGCCGGCCGTGACGCCGGTATCCGGGCGTCGTTGCGCCGGGCGTGAAGACGACCCGCACCCTCGCCCTCCTCGTGACCGCGCTGCTCACCACCGGCCCCATCGGCACTGCCGCCGCCACCGCCGCGCCCGCCGCCACCTCTGCCCCCGCGCTGGGGACGAGCCTGCGCCTCACCGTCGCCCACGGTGACACCCCCTCCGGCGGAACGCCGCGCACCGTCACGCTTGAGTGCCCGCCCTACGGCGGCACCGCCACCACCCACCCCGACCCGGTCACCGCCTGCCGCCTGGTCGACTCCGTGAACGGGGAACTCGACCGGCTCGACGTCGACCCGGGCGTCTGCACCGACCAGTACGACCCCTACACCGTCACCGCCTCCGGTACCTACCGGGGCCACCCGCTCTCCTTCCGGCACACCTACGGCAACCACTGCGTGCTGCTCCGCACCACCGGCGCGGTCTTCGACTTCTGACCCGCCGCCCACTGCCCGCCGCCCACCGACCACCGTTCGGCGGGGCCTCGCCGAATGGTGGGCGGCGGCCTCGCGGGACCGGTCATCGGTCGTCCGGCGGGGCGCCGTAGCGGGTGGCCAGGGCGCGGACGGTGGCGGCGACGCGATCCCGGAGTTCCGGCGGGGCCAGTACTTCGAGCTCCGCGCCCAGGCGGAGGAACTCCCCGAGGGCGTGCTCGACCGACTCGATCGGCACCCGGGCCTCCGTCCACTCACCTTCACCCGAAGGTGTGAGGCCGAGCCGCCGGGCGCCGTCCGCCGTCACCCGGACGAGTGCCTCCCCGGTGTGCAGCCGGGTCCGGAAGTCGGCCACGTGTGCCTGCCAGTGGGCGGCCAGGTCGAACCCGGCGGGCGGCGTGATGCCCTGTTCCTCCTCCAGGTGGCGCAGACCGAGGATCTGGTCCACCCGGTACGTCCGCAGCCCGGACGCCCCGCCCGCGACCAGGTACCAGCGCCCGGCCTTCAGCACCAGCCCGTACGGCTCCACCCGCCGCTCGATCTCCTCGGGCGCCCGCCAGCGCCGGTAGCGCAGCAGTACCGCCCGCCGCTCCCAGACGGCCGTGGCGACGTCCGCGAGGTAGGGGTGCGGCGCGCGGTCGGCGTCGCCGTACCAGCCGGGGGCGTCGAGCAGGAAGCGCTGCCGGATCCGCCCGGCGTGCTCGCGGAGGGCCGCCGGGAGCGCCGCGTCCAGCTTCAGCCGGGCGGTCGCGAGGGCCTCCCCGAGCCCGAGCTGGGCGGCTGCCCCGGGCAGCGCGGCGAGGAAGGCCGCCTGTGCCTCGTCGAGGGTGAGTCCGGTCAGGCGGGTCCGGTAGCCGTCGACCAGCCGGTAGCCGCCGGAGTGGCCCGCGTCCCCGTACAGCGGGATCCCGGCGGCGGCGAGGGCCTCGACGTCCCGGTAGACGGTGCGGACGGAGACCTCCAACTCCTCGGCGAGCTGCTGGGCGGTCATCCGGCCCCGGTTCTGGAGCAGGAGCAGGAGGGTGACGAGTCGGCTCGCGCGCATGGCGTCGAGTATTCGGCATTTCACTGACAGAAGGTGTCAGTGGAGTCCCCCTAACCTGCGGCGCATGAACGATTTCGACTTCCTCCACGGCTCCTGGGACGTGGCCAACCGCCGCTTCACCGCCCCGCTCGACCCCGGATCCGGCAGTTGGGAGGAGTTCCCGGGCCGGTCGGTGGTCCGCCCGCTGTTCGAGGGCGGCGGCAACATCGACGAGATCACCTTCCCCACGCTCGGCGGCCGCCGCGGTGTGACCCTGCGGCTGTTCGACCGGGAGGCCGGGCAGTGGTCGATCTACTGGTCCAGCAGCCGGACCGGTCGGCTCGACCCGCCCGTGACCGGTGGCTTCGCCGGGGAGCGGGGCGACTTCTACGGTGACGACACCTACGAGGGTCGGCCGATCCGGGTCCACTTCACCTGGCACCGGCTCGGCCCGGACGCGGCGCGCTGGGAACAGGAGTTCTCGGCCGACGGGGGAGTGACCTGGGAGCTCAACTGGGTCATGGACTTCACCCGCACCGGACCTGCGACGGCCGGCCTGTGAGCGCGTCGCTGATCGTCGAGCTGCGGCGGTACACCCTGCACCCGGGGGCGCGGGACACGCTGATCGAGCTGTTCGAGCGGGAGTTCGTGACGGGGCAGGAGGCGGTCGGGATCACGATGGGTGGCCGGTTCCGTGACCTGGACGACCCGGACCGCTTCGTCTGGCTGCGGGCGTTCCCCGACATGGCGAGTCGCCGGCGCTCCCTGGAGGCGTTCTACGGCGGGCCGGTGTGGCGGGAGCACCGGGAGGCGGCGAACGCGACGATGGTCGACAGCGACGACGTGTTCCTGCTGCGGGGGCCGGGCTTCGCGGCCGTGGACGCGGAGGTGCTCGCCACCGTCTGCCACCCGCCGGACGCGGCCGCGTTCGACGCGTATGCCGCCCGGCACCTGGGCCCGGCTCAGGCCCTCCACCGGACCGAGCACGCGGTGAACGACTTCCCGGCGCTGCCGGTGCGGGAGGGCGAGGACGTTCGGGTCTGGTTCAACGGGCCTGCGGTGCCGCCTCCGTGGCCGTCGGAGCGGCTGCGCCTGGTGCGGGTGTGAGATGACGGACGGAGTGGGACGTCGGCGGATCCGACGTCCCACTTCGCCGTGTGTTGTTCCGTCAGACCGTGAAGTTGGGAGCCTTCGCCTCGATCGCCTTGACGAAGGCCGTCCACTCGGCGTGGTCGAAGGCGAGGTGGGGCCGTTCGGGGTTCTTGTCGTCGCCGAGCCAGACGTCGCCGTTGGGGAAGCGAGCGACGATCACACAGTCTCCGTTGCCGTCGCCGGAGAACGGGGACTTCACCCAGGACGCCTCGGTGGGATTGTGGTCGTAGGGGTCGTGCTTCTCGCTCACGTCAGCTCTTCCAACTTGCGTTCCAGGGCGGTGATGGTGTCCTCGGGGGACAACGAGTTCTGCTTGACACGGCCAATGGCGCGCTCGGCCCGGCGTACGTCGCGTCCCGTCCTACGCGGGAGCATACCGCCGACGGCCTCGATGAATACGAAGCCATTCTCGGCATCGTCGGGGAACCGCAGAAGCGTGAGACCGGAGGAGAGGATGCCCGGCCGTCCGGCGCTCAAGGGCACCATGCGCAGGGTCACATTGGGGAGTTGGGCAACCTTGATGGCGTGTCGGAGCTGTTCGACCATGATGCTCTCGTCCCCGGCGATCAGCAGCGTGACCTCACCGAAGTAGGCTTCAAGGGTGAGTGTGGGCCACTCGGTAAGACGGCGCTGGCGAAGGATCCGGACCTCGGCCCCAGCCTCGACGCGCTCCTCGTTGGGGGAGTCGAGCCCGGCGGCGATCATCTCTTTGGCGTATCCCTCGGTCTGCACCAGACCCGGGAATCCTGCGGGGAAGTAGTTCAGCATGTGCGATGCCTCGGCTTCGAGGGCCAAGTACTCCGCGAAGGCCGGCGTGATCGCCTCGGCGTAGTCGAGGTTTCGCCACCACTGCCGAGTCGGGCCACTGCCCAGGAGGTTTTCGTAGTACTCCCGGTCCTCGTTGGTGACTCCGTAGTAGTCGAGGAGCGTCGCGAGGTCCTTGGGACCGACGGGCTGCTCGGCGCGCTCCATCTTGCTGAGACGGGCGGCGCTCCAGCCCGCCAGACCGCTCGTGACCTCCTGGAGCTTCTTGTTCTGCTCCAGTCGCAGTGCTCGCAGTTCATCGCCGAGTCTGATCTGCCGGATCGTGGAGAGGTCGGTGGTCAAGTGGGTCCCTCCCTTTCGATGTTGACGCCCAGTCTTGCCCCATACGGTGTCGGTACTCAAGCCGGTTTCAAGATCCACCGATTTTCTACGACGTTCTGTTGCACTTTCGATTCGCAAGGATCCACACTCAACGTGACCGACTGGACACGCTCCTGAAGGCGGCCTCGCCATGTCCACTTTGAGTAGACCCGTCCTCCGCACCTGGGAGGCATCGCTCACCGACCACTGCACATCCGTGCGGGTCGCCCGCCGGGAGATCCGTGACCAACTGGCCTCCTGGGGCTGGTCCGGCGACCGGGTCGACGACCTCGTCCTCATCACCTCCGAACTGGTCACCAACGCCGTCGTGCACGCCTGCGCCGGTGACGGGGAAGTCCGGCTCCACCTCCAGGAGTTCGACGGCGACTGCCGGCTCGAAGTCTGGGACCCCCGGCACGACCTGCCGCTCCACTCTCGCGCACCGCGCCGCTTCAGCGAATGCGGGCGCGGCATCGACCTCGTCCGCCAACTCGCCTTCGACTTCGGGGTGGTCACCCGCAAGGGGGCCGGAAAGCGGGTCTGGGTGCGGATGTTGCTCGACCCCTCCGCCGCCCCACCACCACCCACCTCTTGAACTCCTGAGGACCAAGCCCCATGCACCCCGCCGCCATCGCCTTCCAGGACCCCGCCCGCCTGCACGCGCGCTGCGAGATCTCCGGCGTCCGCCGCTTCACCCTCCGACCGGGGTACGAGACCACCGTCGCCGTCCCGGACGGCGGCTGGGAACCGCTCCCGGACGGCTACCCGGAGCGGTTCGCGCCGAGTGTCTTCACCCGCGAAAGCGGGCTCGTCGAACTCTTCCGGCTCCCGGAGACCGTCTTCGACCTCCCGACCGCCACCGCCCTCGTCGAGATGCTCGGTGATCCCTTCCCGATCACCCTCGGTGAAACCACCGACCCGCCGGGGCTCCCCTCCACCCACACCCACCCCGACACGGGCCTCCACCTCGGCCTGCACATCGACAACCACCAGCCCATCCCGTACCCGACCCGCGAGACCGCCCGCCGACGCCTCTGCGTGAACCTCGGGCCGGGCAGCCGGTACCTCCTCCTCGCCACCACCGACATCAAGTCCGTCTGCCGCACCGTCCACGCCGACTACGCGAACCACACCCCGACCACCGCCGACCTGCGCCTCTACGTCACCCTCCGCAGGCCCGTCCACGCCCTCCGGCTGCGGATCGACCCGGGGGAGGGGTGGATCGCGCCGACGGCCGTCCTCCCGTACGACGAGTCGACCGTCGGCCGGCCGCTCCCCTCCGTGACCGCCTCCTGGCTCGGCCACTGGGACCGCGGCCTCTTCCCGCCCCTGATCTGATCCCCCTCTCCTCCTCTCCCCTCCCTCCCCCTCCCTTCTGTGTCAGGCTGGAGGGTGCACGACCGAGGTCGGGAGGCGCACGATGGCCGAGATCAGGGTGAACGGGGTGTCCCTGTACTACGAGACCCGGGGCGCCGGGCCGGGAGTGGTGCTGGTGCACGGCTCCTGGACGGACGCCGACAGCTGGGTGCGCGTTCTGCCGGGGCTCGCCGAGGAGACCACCGTCGTCTCCTACGACCGGCGCGGGCACAGCCGCAGCGAGGACCTGCTCACCCAGGGTTCCGTCTACGAGGACGCCGCCGACCTCGCCGGCCTGATCGTCGGACTCGGCCTGGCGCCCGCCTACGTCTGCGGCGACTCCTACGGCGGCCTGATCGCGCTGCGCCTCGCTGCCGCCCGCCCCGACCTGCTGCGCGGAGTCACCGTCCACGAACCCCCGGCGACCGGCACCCTCCTCGCCGACCCGGAACTCCGCCCCCTCGGCGTCGCCTTCGCCGAACGCATCTCGGCCGTCCGCGAACTCCTCGAACAGGCCGAATCGGCGGCCGCGGCGGAGCTCTACGCCGACACCATCGCCTTCGGCCCGGGCGCCTGGGAACAGCTCCCCGCCCCCGTCCGCCACACGTACATCCGCAACGCCCCCACCTACCTCGACGAACTCCGCGACCCGGACGCCCTCGACCTCGACCTCCCCGCCCTCAGCCGCTTCACCGAACGCGTCCTCCTCACCCAGAGCGACGACAGCGCCCCCATGTACGGCGAGATCCTCGACCTGATCGACCTCTCCCTCCCCAAACCCGAACGCCACGTCTACCCCCACGCCGGCCACACCCCCCACCTCTCCGAACCCGAACGCTGGATCCGCACCACCCTCCCCCACGCCCTGAACTGAACCACCCCGGCCAGGCTGCACCAGGCCGACCGGAGGGGGAAGACGGTGGTGCGTTCTGTCCTGTCCAGTCGGTTTTCCTGCACACTCGGGAGCTCGGCGCTACCGCTGTGCGGCTGCTCCGCCGGAGGCTCGTCCTTCTCGGCCTCCCGGACCGACGTGATCGGGACCTGGAGCAAGTCCATGGGCGCAGAGTTCGTGATCGAGCAGGAAGGCACCTTCCGCTCCGAGAACCTCACCCCTGCGCACCGAACTCTCCCAAGAGATCCGACTTGAACCTGCCTGTCCCGAGATCTCGTCGAGGCCGGGTCGCCGCCATCGGGTCGCTCCTGATCGTCCTGCTGGGCCTGTCGACCTGGAACCTTCCCCTGATGGCACAGTGGCGGGCGGGCGGCGCGGGCGAGCGGCTGTTGCTCCAGGCCCCGCCGACAGGAGCGACGTGGGAACGCAAGCCGGACAAGGACCCTGGGGCGCCCTATCTGCGTGGGCTCGACAGGCGTGTGGAGCGTTCGTTCGTGCAGAACCATGCGGACCCCTGGTCGGGACCTTCATCCAGACGGTCATGGAGTTCGACTCCCCGACCTGGGCCTGGCTGGTCTTCCGGGCCGGTTCTCCGGACAAGCGCTACGCCCGGTACGGAGAAGTCGAACGAATCGATGGAGCCAGTGTCGCGGGAGCGGAGGAGCAGCGGACCTTCTGCGCCCACTTCGGCGGGGGCGAGTGCGACCGCTGGTACGCGTGGCTCCGCTTCGGCCAATACCTGATCGAGGTCAAAGTCATCGGCGGACCGTCGGCGGAGGCTTCGACCGGGATGCTGAAAGCCGCCGTCGCGGAGATCGCCGAGGCCGCCCGCCGAATCTGACCCGGGGCGTCAGGAACAGGTGTCCCGGAGGGGGCGTCAGAAGGAACGGTGTCCCTTCCCGGATCTCCGTCCGGGGGAAGGGACATCTGTAGGAGCGGCGGCGGGGTCCCGCGTCGGGGCAAGGTCGTGACCGGTCAGAGGTCAGCCGACGGCGCGCCGGGCGGCGAAGCGCTCGGCGGCGTCTGCGGCCAGCGCCTCGGCGGTGCCCGGCCCCACGGTCAGGTGCACCTCGAAGTCACCCCGCTGGCCGGGCAGGTCCGGGGGCGTCACTGCCCTGGTCGGGACAGGTGGCGAGCATGGGCAGCATGCTGGCACTCGCCTGTGACAACACCCCGGCCGGGGCCGCGAAGGGCCCTGAAAGTGCCCCCGAGTGAGGAGGGTCACCCGAAGGGGCGGTGCACCGGTGCGAGGCGGTCCCGGGCCCGCCAGAACTGGACGGAGGCCCCGGCGGCACGGGCGGAGGGCCCGTCCGCTTCAGGACTTTGGTCACGAATTCGCCCGACCTTCGGCCCGGTGGCGCCCCCTCCCCGACCGGGCAACCGTGGACGGTCGCCCGCTCACACCGGGCGACGGCACCACCCGCCGGGCGGTGCCGATCCCTGCCGTCTACCCGGCGCACACCGTGCGGGAGCACACCGTGCGCTCCGGAGGACCCGAAGACCCATGTCCAGCACCATCGACAACGCCCCGTATACCGCCTTCCACCGCAGACTGGCCCTGGCCTGCTCCGGTGGACCGCTGCTCGACGGCTACATCCTGAGCATCGTCGGCGTCGCCCTCATCGGGATGCGCCCCGAACTCGGCCTCTCCACCGCCGAGGTCAGCCTGATCGGCGCCGCCGCGCTGGTCGGCATGTTCGTCGGCGGCGCGCTCTTCGGCGTGCTGACCGACCGCATCGGCCGGGAGGTGATGTACACCGCCGACCTGCTCGTCATGGTCGCCTGCTCGGTGCTCTCCTTCTGGGTGGACACGGTGTGGGCGATCGCCCTGCTGCGCTTCGTGCTCGGCATGGCCGTGGCCGCCGACTACCCCATCGCGACCTCGCTGCTCGCCGAGTGGCTGCCGGCCAAGCACCGCGGGCGGCTGCTCGGTCAGCAGATCGTCGCCTGGTACGCCGGCTCCGTCCTCGCCTACGTGACCGGCTACGCCTTCCTGCGCCTGGCCGGCCCCGGCAGCTGGCGCTGGATGCTGGCCAGCTCCACCGTGCTGTGCGTCGTCTTCCTGGTGATCCGCCGCGGCTCGCCGGAGTCCCCGCGCTGGCTGGCCGCCAACGGGCGGGTCGGTGACGCCGTGCGCGTGGTCGAGAAGCACCTCGGCGTGCGGGTCGACGGCCGGGAGCTGATGCCCGACCCCGCGCAGGCCGCCGGGCCCGGCGGGCTGCGGCTGCTGATGACCCCGCCCTACCGGCGCCGCACCCTGTTCTGCGGCCTGTTCTTCCTCTGCCAGGTCGGTCCGCTCTTCGCGATGCTCACCTTCGGCCCGCAGATCCTCTCGTCCTTCGGCATGCCGGGCGGCACGGTGATGGAGACCCTGGGCACCGGCCTGATCAGCGTGGTCTTCCTGCTCGGCTGCTACCCGGCGCTGCGCCTGATCGACACCCGGGGCCGACGGCCGGTGATCATCTGGTCGTTCGCCCTGATGACCGTCCCGCTCGCCCTGCTCGGCGTGTGGCCCACCGCCCCCGCCGCCGTCGCGCTCACCGCGCTGTGCGCCTACGCCTTCCTGTGCGGCGGACCGAACGTGCTCGACTGGACCTACCCCAACGAGCTGTTCCCCACCGAGATCCGGGCCACCGCCGTCGGCGTCGCCACCTCGGTGAGCCGGATCGGCGCGGCCGTCGGCACCTACCTGCTGCCACTGTCCCTGACCGGGCTCGGCACCGGGCCGACGATGCTGATCGCGGCCGGGACGACGGCCCTCGGCCTGCTGGTGTGCGTGCTGTGGGCCGAGGAGACCCGCGGCACCGCCCTGGGCGCGGCCCCGGCCGAGCCGTCGGCCGCCGGGGCGACCGGTGCGCGGAAGGGCGTCCCGGCGCAGCGCGTGGTGCAGTCCGTGCGCTGACAGATCCGCAGGCCGACCTGGTGGGCCCGGAGCTGGGCCCCGCCATCACCGAGGACTTCCCGCAGGCGATGGTCGCCCTGCTCGCCCACGCTGCCGGGCCCGCCCCCGGTGCCGGCGCGGCTGTATGCGCGGGCGCTCGGCCGGGAAACCCCGGCCGAGCGCCCGCGTGAACTGCTCACGGTCCGCTCAGGCCGACCGCGTACGGCAGCGGCCCCCGGGGGCCGTCGAGCCCGGTCAGTTCACCTGGGCCTCGGCGAACCAGCGCTGGTTGGCGTTGCCGTTGCACTGCCAGATGCCGACCGTCGTGCCGTTCTCGGTACTCCAGCCCGGGAGCTCCAGGCAACTGTCGGCGGCCGGGCTGTAGAGGGTCCCGTCGAAGCGGCGCACCCAGTTCTGGCCCGGGTCCGCGCCGTTGCAGGACTGGATCTGGACCTTGGACCCCCAGTGCGGCTGCGCGTCGGCGATGCCGAGGCAGCGGTCCCCGGTGCCGCGGACCTTGATCTTGTTGTCCGTGGTCAGGGAGAGGTGCTGGGAATCGCCGTTCCAGCAGTCGTACACGGTGACGAGAGTGCCGACGGCGCCACCCCAGTCGTCCAGGCACTTGCCCCGGTCGTACGAACTGCGGATATGAACCCGGGAGTTGGTGGTGGCCAGGGCGTTGGCCTGCTGTTCGGTGAACGCGTAGGGGTACACCCGGACGTCGCTGATCGCGCCGTTGAGCAGGTCCTCGGGGGAGCCGTACCGGTCGGTGACCGCGCCGCCGATGTTGATGCTTCCGTCGGCCCGCCAGGTGCCCGCGACCCAGGTCGATCCGGTGGTCCTCCCGTTCACGTACAGGGTGGCGGTTCGGCTCGGGCCGTTGTAGGTGCCGACCAGGTGGGTCCAGACGCCCGGTTCCGGCGCCCTGTCGTCCGCCGCGGTGAAGTAGGTGTCGGTGCCGCGGTAGTCCTGGCCCGGAAGGGTGAATGCCCATCGGTTCAGATTGGCCGCGTACTGCAGGTAGAACGGGCTGCGTTCCTGACCGGTCTGGCTGACGACGGTCTGGTAACCGTTGGTGTCGTTGATCTTGACCCAGGCGGCGACCGTGAAGCTCTGACCGGTGTCGATTCTTCTACGACTCGCAGGGCCGCGCGAACCGGGCCTACGCGCCGCACTACGACGACACGACGGGCCCGAACACGGTCCGGTTCACGGTGAACGCGGCGCAGGTGCCCGGGCAGACCTACACCGTCTTCGACGGGATGGGCCGCCCGGTGGCCTCGCAGTTCATAGCCCTCGGCGTGCCGCAGAACACCACCACCATGGCCTACCCGGGAGCCGACCGGGTCGACGTGACGCCGCCCGCCGGTGCCACCGCGACCAGCACGGTCACGGACAGCCGCGGCCGTACGGCCGAGCTGTGGCAGTACCGGACGCCGAACGCGACCGGGAACCGGGCGGACGCGGACGTCACCGGCTACACCTACACGCCGGGCAGCCAGCCCGCGACCAGGGTCGACGCGGCCGGGAACTCCTGGAGCTACGGCTACGACCAGCGCGGCCGCCAGGTCCGCGCGGACGACCCGGACACGGGCGTCTCGACCCGGACCTACGACGGTGCGGGCCGACTGGCCACCACCACCGACGCGCGCAATCAGACGGTCGCGATCACCTATGACCTCCTGGGCCGCAAGACCGGCACGTACAACGGCAGCGTCAGCCCGGCGAACCAGCTCACCGGCTACACGTACGACACGGTGGCCAAGGGCCAGCCGACCGCCGCCACGCGGTACGTCGGCGGAGCGGGCGGGAACACCTACACCAAGTCGGTCGTCGAACTCGACGTGGCGTACCACCCGACGAAGACGACGGTCTCGATCCCCGGGACCGAGATCGGCCGCACCGGCCAGGCGACGTTCACCTACGGAGCCACGTACGACCCGATCACCGGCGCGATGACCGAGGACGGCCGGGCCGCCGCGGGTAATCTGGCCGAGGAATGGGTCTCGTACAACTACGAGGCATACGGCCTGCTGCACGACATGGGGGGTGCCGGCGACGTCTACCTCCGGCAGGCGGACTGGGACGCCTACGGGCGCAACATCCGTTCCACGATGAATCCGTTCGGCACCCAGATCGTCGCGACCAACACCTACGACGAGTCCACCGGACGCCTGCTCACCCAGTACCTCGACAAGCAGACGTCGACCACGGGCACGGTCCAGAACACCACGTACGCCTACAACCAGGCCGGCCAGGTGACCGCGATCCGGGCCATCCCGAACAACACACCGTCCGCCACCGACCTCCAGTGCTTCACCTACGACCACCTGGGGCGGCTGACCACGGCCTGGAGCGACACCGGTCGGCTGCAGCAGCCGACCCCGTCGCTCGCGGGGCAGGGCGCGTGCGCGAACCCGACGCCGACGAGTGGTGCCGAGGCACCCGCGAGGACCACGGTCGGTGGCAGTGCGGCCTACTGGCAGGACTACACGTACGACCTGACCGGCAACCGGACCAAGGTCGTCCACCACGACCCGGGCGGCGAGCCCGCCAAGGACATCGCGGTCGACCAGGCATCCCCCGCGCCGGGCACCCGCAACATCCCGACCGGCGCGGCGGGAACGGGCGGCGGCACCGGTGGCCCCCACGCTCTCGCCACGACGACCAACACCTACGGGTCGGCGGGTTGGGGCACGGGCGGCAACCAGTACGACGCCGCCGGAAACACCACACGGATCGGCAACCCCGGCGCCAACCGGGAACTCGGGGCCGGCTTCGTCCTCAACTCCGGTGAGTCGGTGCGCTCCAACAGCGTCCAGCTCGCCATGCAGGCCGACGGGAACCTCGTCCTCACCTCGCTGCGCAGCGGCCAGGCGGTGTGGTCCAGCAACACCCAGGACCACCCCGGTGCCTGGGCCACCATGCAGGACGACGGCAACTTCGTCGTCTACGACACCCAGTACAACGCGCTCTGGTCGTCCCAGACCTGGGCAGGCGGCGGCAGCGGCAACTTCGCGGTCGTCCAGGACGACGGCAAGTTCATGGTCTACGCCCCGGGTTGGGACCCCAAGTGGGGCACCGAGACGTGGAACCCGGTCGACGCGGCCAACGGCTCGGCCCTCACCTGGGACATCGAGGGCAAGCTCGCCTCACTCACCCAGGGCTCGGCCACGACGACCTACGTCTACGACGCCGACGGCCAGCAGCTTGTGCGCCGCAACCCCGGCAAGGTGACGGTCAACCTCGGTGGTGGGGACGAACTCACCTACGACACCAACACCGGTGCCAGCACCGGAACCCGCTACTACAGCCTCCCCGGCGGCATCACCCTGGTCCGCCAGGGCCCGACCCGGCTGACCTACCAGTTCGCCGACCACCACGGCACCAACTCGCTGTCCATCGACCGCGACACCCTGGTCGAGTCCCGCCGCACCACCGACCCCTTCGGCGCCCCCCGCGGCCCCGCCTCCCTGCCCACCCCCTGGGCCGGCGACAAGGGCTACGTCAACGGCCTCAAGGACGACACGACCGGCTTCACCAACCTCGGCGCCCGCCAGTACCAGCCCTCGACGGGCCGCTTCCTCAGCCCGGACCCGCTGCTGGTTCAAAATGATCCACAGCAGTGGAACAGCTATGCGTATGGTCATAACTCCCCGATCAACAGGGAAGATTCTTCAGGGCTCTACGGTCCGGATATCAGGAATGCTGTTCAGGAGGAGCAGAAGGCTCAGAAGAAGGCGGCCCAAGAAGCGTCAGGAAACTGCGGCGGGAACGGAGTGCGCGGGCCGCTCGCGTGCTCTGATGGAAGTTCATGGAAGGATAACGGTCCTACTGAGACACAGTTGAATGTTCTGAAGTATCGAACGAAGATGAAGGTTCTTATCGCGGAGACCGGTGACGACTATTCCGATACGGAGGATCGTGGCTTCGGGAAGCATGCACCGGGTCCCCACGATCAGAAGATCAGGCTCTGGATGTATCAAGTTTCGGCTGGATTGAGTGCCGAGGCGGCATATCTTGGAGAGCCGGAGACGTTCAATATTGCTGCCGGTCTTCTCCATCACTGGCTGGATGCAAGTGGGACGCCGGTCGAGCTTAATCCAAGTAGTATGATCAGTGAGATCCCAAAGTTCAAAAGGGATGTCAAGGGGTACTTGACCGGCGATGCAGTCAAGAATGGAGCATTCGATTCCGGCTGGCAAAGGACTCGATCGGTAGAGACTGACGGAGCGTCCAGTGTCGGTTGGTTCTATGCCCTGAACAATTTTCAGTGGAGAGCCACGGGTGTGAGTCAGGGTGGGGCGGTTGCGGAATACAAGCTTGAGATCAGAAAGCGCTACGACTGGGGTACGCCCGGCGAAGGGCGCGACGATTTGAACAAGGCGTGGCTTCATATGACTCAGCCGGAGATTGCCCATCTCAATACCGTTGGATTGGCGAGGGACTTTGATGTGTTCGGCTCGTCCATGATGCAGGGAGTCCCTCGATGAAAATTAACAGGAGGATGCTGGCTGTATTCCTGGTGGGTGTTTCGATGCTGACCGCTGCGTCGTGTAAAAGCGAAAGTGTGGCGGAAGGTGGGCCCGGACGTGTTGATTCGGCGTCTCCGAGCTCGGTGGCCAGGGGGGAATTGACGATCACGGGGGCGCCCAGTAAAGAGCGCCAGGAACGATACGGAATAACCGTTCCGGCTGGCGCAACGGATGTCTCCCACGGGTTCCAGAAAGAAAGTGGTGGCGGAGAGCTCTGGGTGACCTTCAAGATTGGCCCCGAGGGTCGCGATCTCTTTCTTTCGAGTATCGGAATCAGTGAAAAAGACTTGAATTCAGGTGTTGTCGAGTTCACGTCGGACGATCTTGACCTCACCGGCTGGTCCATCGGTAATGCGCAGTCGGTGAAAGGCAAGATGGTTCCCGCAAAGGATGATGACATGAAGAGCCCGAGCATCAAGGTTGTCATTGACTACTCGGGTGTCGACGTGATGACGGTCTACGCCCTTTCGGCAAGGCCGTAGTGCCGTGGTGTTGCCTTTGGCGCTTCAAGCCTCTCTGATCTGAGTTCTTCGTGACGGCCTGCCGGTCAGCCCGGCAGGCCGTTTCGGCTTTTTGGCCGGTGGTGGTTCCGTTCGGCCTCCGAGGGTCGGAGCACAGAAGCCGCCGGGTGGGCCTGGCGGCTGGGGGCCTCGCCGTGACGGGATCGCCCTGTGCGGCCTGTCTGACACATTGTCGGTCAGGCGGCCGGAAGGGCCGCGGCGAGGTTGTTGGCGCGGGGGTCGGCGTTGCCGATCATGCGGTTGGTGGTGTAGGCGAAGGTGAGAGCGCGAGTGGGGTCGGCGAAGGTGAACTGGCCGCCGGCGCCGTCGTTGCTGAAGCTGGTGGGGGAGTGCATGGGGCGAAAGGCGGGGGAGGGGAGGAGGAAGGCGGAGCCCCAGCGGGAGCCCGTGTCGAAGCCGAGGTGGCCGGGGCCGGAGCTGAGTTCGCGGGTGACGGGGGTGAGGGTGACGGGGTGCCGTCGAGGCCGGTGACAGCGGCGGAGAGCCCGGTGGTGGAGGCGACGGCGCCCGCGTCGGGGGAGCTCGATCGTCTGCGGGACGGGGGCGTTCCAGCCGTGCGGGTCGTCGAGGCCGGGGAAGACCAGCGCGCCGTTCATGGTGACGATGCGGGTGAGCAGGTGCTCGGGGCCGGGCATCGGGCGGCGGCCTTCGGTCTCGGCGAGGCGGGCCAGGCGGGGGAGTTCGGTGGCGGGGAAGCCCAGGTGGGCGTCCATGGGGGTGGTTCCGTCTCCCAGGTGCAGGATTGTTGGCGCGCCAACGGTAGGCGGCGGCCGGGGGCCTGGGGAAACGATTTGTTGATACGGCGTCAGTGGGGGGTGGGGGGAGCGCTAGGGTTTGCGCGTGGCAGCGGTGGGTGGGGCGTTGGTCGGGGGCCGGTACCAGCTCGTGGAGCTGATCGGCCAGGGTGGCATGGGGCGGGTCTGGCGGGGGTGGGACACCACGTTGGGCCGGGATGTCGCGGTGAAGGAGGTGCTGCTGCCGCAGGGGGTGACGGAGGCTGAGCGGGAGCAGCTCGTCCAGCGGGTGCTGCGGGAGGCGCGGGCCGCCGCGCGGTTGAACCATCCCGGGATCATCACCGTGCACGACGTGGTCGAGTACGAGGGTGCGCCGGTGATCGTGATGGAGTTCGTCACGGGGGCGTCGCTGGCGGCGGCGGTCGCGCGGGACGGGGCGCTGCCGGTGGCGCGGGTGGCGGAGCTGGGTGCGGCGATGGTGAAGGCGTTGCAGCAGGCGCACGCCGCGGGCATCGTGCACCGGGACCTCAAGCCGGACAATGTGCTGCTGATGGGTGACCGGGTGATCCTGACGGACTTCGGGATCGCGCACATGGCGGACGCGACCACGGCGCTGACCCGGACGGGGGCGGTGATCGGGACTCCCGCGTACATGGCGCCGGAGCAGTTGGAGGGCCGGCCGGCGGCGCCCGCCAACGATCTGTGGGCGCTGGGCGCGACGCTGTACTCGGCGGTGGAGGGCGAGGCGCCGTTCAGTGGGGAGACCTTCGGCGCGCTGTGCGTGGCGGTGGTGACCAAGGAGCCGCGTCCGATGGTGCGGGCGGGAGCGTTGGCGCCGCTGTTGGGCGCCCTGTTGGCCAAGGACCCGGCGGCGCGGCCGACGGCGGAGCAGGCGTTGGCGGCGCTGGAGGCGGTGGCGTGGGCCGGGGGAGGAGTCGGGGGAGGAGTCGGGGGAGGCGTGTTCGGGCCGCCGCCGGTGATGTCCGGGGGTGTGCCGCTGGGGCCGGTGCGGATCCCGCCGCAGGTCGGGCCCGGGCCGCTGGCGTCGCCCCGGCCGACGGGCGATTTCGCGCACGGCGGTTGGCAGGATCCGGTGGCGGCGGGGTGGGGGAGTACCGCGGCGGTGCCGGTGGGACAGGCGGCACCGGTGGCACCGGAGCCGGAGCGGTCCGGGGCGAGTCCGGCGGTGGCGGTGCTGGTGCGCTTCATCGGCTGTCTGGTGCTGATCTGGGTGGTCGGATCGGTCCTGCCGTGGAACTACCTGGACCAACTGCCGGACAGGTTCGCGTCGCTGGCTCTGGCCATCACCGGTGTCCTGGCCCTGACCAACGCCCTGCCCAGGCCGCGCCGGCACCCGGCGCTGGTGTGGGTCATGGCGGTCGTCGGGGACTTCGGCCTCTGGTACCTCACCTGCACCCTGCTGGAGGTGAAGTACGGCGGCTGGCTGACCGCGTTCGGCGAACTGCCGTGGCAGATCGCCGTGAACATGCTGCTGCTGGGCACGGGTGCCTGGCTGCTCTGGATGTTCGTCCCGGGCAGCCGCCGTAGGGCGTAGTACGGGTCAGACGCGCCCCACCGGGGCAAGGGCGGCCGTGATCACGCGGTCCAGTGAGCGGTCGAAGACGGCATCGGGGTCGCCGGCCGGCGGTCCGGGGTTGGCGAACGCGGCCGCCAGGTGCGGGAATTCACCACTGGCGGCGGCGCGGCCGAGGTAACCGGCGAGTTCCGCCTGCCACTTGGCCCCGGCCGCCGCCGTGCGTTCGTACTGCGCGTACTGGCACACGAACCCGTTGAGCAGGGCCAGCGCCTCCAGTCTGGCCGCGCCGTCGAGGCCGCTCGGCTCGGTGACGGCGAGGAAGTGGTCGGTGTAGCGCAGGGCGTTGGGGCCGAGCCCGGGGCGGGCGATCACCAGGGCGGGGACCCAGGGGTGGCGGCGCAGGGCGGCGAGCTGCTCGTGCGCGAGGCGGCGGAGGTCGGCCCGGCAGTCGCCGGTCGGGGCGAGGCCGGAGTAGTCGTACTCGCCGGCGACCGCGTCGAGCATGAGGTCGAGCAGATGCTCCTTCTTCGGCACGTAGTTGTAGAGCGACATGGTGCCCGCGCCGAGCGCGGCCGCGACCCGGCGCATGGAGACCGCGTCCAGGCCCTCGGTGTCGGCGATGACGATCGCGGCGGCGGCGATGGAACTCCGGCTGTGGGCGGGCCGGGGGCCCCGGCCGGTGCGTTCGGGGCGCAGCCAGATCAGTTCGGGCGACTCGCCGGGGGCGGGCACCCCGGGGTCGCCGGTCGGCGGATTGCTGTTCGTGGGCTTGCTGGACGGCACTGGTTGATCACCTCGGTTCCCCATCTTAGAGACGTACGTCGTACGTAGTAGGATGCGGTCGCGCGCGCTTCTACGTACGATGTACCTAGTGAGGGAGTGGCAGAGCCATGTCCGATACCGCCTGGGCCGACGCCCGGAAGAGTTCCGGGGCCCGTAACACCGCCTTCGCCGTCGAGATGTCCGGTGTGGAGAAGCGCTTCGGCGCCACCACCCGGGCGCTGCGCGGCCTCGATCTCGCCGTGCCGGCCGGCACCGTCTGCGGCCTGCTCGGCCCCAACGGCGCGGGCAAGACCACCGCCGTCCGCGTGCTCGCCACCCTCGTCTCCCCCGACCGGGGGACGGCGCGGGTCGCCGGACACGACGTCGCCCGCGAACCCGACGCGGTGCGCCGCAGCATCGGCCTGGCCGGCCAGTACGCCGCCGTGGACGAGGGCCTCACCGGCCGCGACAACCTGCGTCTGCTCGGCCGGCTGCACCACCTCGGCGGCCGGGCGGCCCGGGCCCGCGCCGACGAACTGCTCGACCGCTTCGGGCTCGCCGAGGCCGCCGACCGCCTGGCGCGCACCTACTCCGGCGGCATGCGGCGGCGGCTCGACCTCGTCGCCAGCCTGGTCATCGCCCCGCCGGTGCTCTTCCTCGACGAGCCGACCACCGGGCTCGACCCGCGCAGCAGGCGGCAGATCTGGGATGTGGTGGAGGAGTTGGCCCGGGCCGGGACGACGGTGCTGCTCACCACCCAGTACCTGGAGGAGGCCGACCGGCTCGCCGACACCGTCGTGGTGATCGACCACGGCGCCGCCATCGCGACCGGTCCGCCCGAGCGGCTCAAGGCGTCGATCGGGACCCGGGTGTCGGTCACCCTCGCCGACGCGGGCCAACTCGGCCGGGCCGCCGTGGTCCTGACCGGGCTCGCGGGGAACGGCGACGTGGCGGTGGACCAGGAGGAGCGGACGGTGGAGGTGGTGTCGCGGCCGGGGGTGGCGGTACCGCTGCCGAACCTGGTCCGGGAGTTGGACGCGGTGGGGGTGGTCGCGCTCGACGCGGCCGTCCGGGCGCCCTCCTTGGACGACGTCTTCTTCGCGCTCACCGGGGGCGGGGGGTCCGCCACGGACCCCGGGCCCGAATCCGGGCCTGGCTCCGGCCACGGCGCCGCGTCCGGCATCGCGTCCGGAAGCGTTTCCGGCGCCGGGACGGAGGTCGCCTGATGCCCGCGCTCGCGAACCTGGCCGTCGACGCGTGGTCGTCGATGCTCCGTGTCCTGCTCCACTACCGCCGTTCGCCCGGGCTGCTGGCCGTCTCGCTCGCCGTGCCCGTGTTGATGGTGCTGGTGTTCGGCTATGTGTTCGGCAGCGCCATCACGGTGCCGGGCGGTGGGTCCGGCTCCTCCGAGGCGCTGGGTGCGTCCGGTGTGGCCGGTGCGTCCGGTGCCTCGGGCGCCGGATCCGCCGACGGCTACCGGGAGTTCCTGATGCCCGGCCTGTTCGCGATGGTGGCCGTCAACGGCATCACCCCCACCATGGTCGGCGCCGCTCGCGACGTCGGGCGCGGCGTCACTGACCGGCTGCGCTCGATGGCGGTCTCCCGAACCGGCCTGCTGCTCGGCCAGACCCTCGCGGACCTGCTGGTCAGTGTGCTGGTACTGGCACTGCTGGCGGCGGTCGGGCTGGCCGTCGGCTGGCGGATCCGGGGCGGGTTCGCCGACGCCGCGGAGGCGTTCGGGTTGCTGCTGCTCTTCCGGTTCGCCATGACCTGGGTCGGCCTGCTGTGCGGCCTGGCTGTCGGCAAGGAGGAGGCGGCCGGGCAACTGGCGGTGGCCGTGGTCCCGTTGACGATGGTCACCAACGGCTTCGTGCCCACCGGCGGCATGCCCGGCTGGCTGGCCGCGATCGCCGACTGGAACCCGATGAGCGCGGTGGTCCAGGCCGGGCGCGAGCTCTTCGGCAACCCGTCCGCGCCGTCGGACGCGTGGCCGATGCAGCACGCCGTAGCGGCCACGCTGCTCTGGTGCGGCGTCCTGCTGCTGCTCTGCGGACCGGCCGCTGTAAGGAAGTTCGCCACCCACGGGCGCTGATCCCACGGGCGCCGATCCCGATCGAGGGTGATCCCGACGGGCGCCGATCCCGACCGGCCCCGTCGTCCGGATCCGGCGGGACACCGCGCCGCGGGGCGCCGGGACGTTCAACCGTGGGGTGGAATGTGCTGGACAGCACGGCCGGTGCGGCGGAGGGTGGGGTGCATGGAGTTCACCCACCTCGGCCGCACCGGCCTGACCGTTTCCCGACTCTGCCTGGGCACCATGAACTTCGGTCCTCACACCGAGGAGTCGGATGCCCACCTGATCATGGACAGTGCCCACGAGCGGGGCATCAACTTCTTCGACACCTCGAACAGTTACGGCCGCGACTCCGAAGGCAACCACAAGGGCCGCACCGAGGAGATCATCGGCCGCTGGTTCGCCAAGGGCGACGGCCGGCGCGAGCGGACCGTGCTCGCCACCAAGGCGTACGCCCCGATGGGCGACTGGCCGAACGAGGGGCGGCTCTCCGCTCTCGCGATCCGCCGCTCCGTCGAGGCCAGCCTGCGCCGGCTGGGCACCGACCACATCGACCTCTACCAGATGCACCACATCGACCGGGACACGCCCTGGGAGGAGATCTGGCAGGCGATGGAGGTCCTGGTCGCCCAGGGCAAGATCATCTACGTCGGTTCCAGCAACTTCGCCGGCTGGCACCTCGCCCAGGCCCAGGAGACCGCCCGGGCGAGGAACTTCCTCGGGCTGGTCAGCGAGCAGTCCCTCTACAACCTGCTGGACCGGACGATCGAACTGGAGGTGATCCCCGCCGTCGAGCACTACGGGCTCGGCCTGCTGCCGTGGTCCCCGCTGCGCAGCGGCGTACTCGGCGGGGCCCTGCGCAAGGAGCGCGAGGGCGGCCGGGTCCGCAGCGGGCTCGAACACGCGGGTGAGATCCTGGCGGCCAACCGCGACCGCGTCCAGGCGTACGAGGACCTCGCCGACGAACTCGGCGAGCACCCCGCGGACCTCGCCCTCGCGTGGCTGCTCTCCCGGCCCGCGGTCACCGCCCCGATCGTCGGACCGCGTACCCTCGGGCACCTCGACGCGGCCGTGCACGCGCTGGACATCAAGCTGGACGACGACGTCCTCGCCCGCCTGGACACCCTCTTCCCGGGCCGCAGGCCCGCCCCGGAGGACTACGCCTGGTAGGGATACGCCTGGTAGGGAGTTGCACCGGGCTCCTTCCCCGACCGTCGCCGGTCGGGGAAGGAGCCCGGACCGGAGGAGGGGGAGGAGGAGCAAAAACAAAGGCAACGAGGAAAAGCCACTCGTTGCCACCTCTAACTTATAGCGGGTGGGGGGCCTTGCCGCAAGGGGGTGGGGGTGGCGCAGAATGACCGACCTGAACCGGGCGAGGATGAAAACGGCTGATTCATGGGATTTGGTCTTCTTTGTCTCCCTTGGTGGATGGCAGGACACGGCGGGACGGGGCAAGCGGTGATGGACGTGCGTTCGACGGTGGACGTGATCGTGGTCGGCGGCGGCCCGACCGGGCTGATGCTCGCGTGCGAGCTGCGCCTGCACGGGGTCGAGGTCGTGGTGCTGGAGCGGCTCACGGAGCGGACCGGGGAGTCGCGCGGACGCGGTCTGCACGCGCGCAGCGTGGAGATCATGGACCAGCGGGGCCTGCTGGAGCGCTTCCTCGCGGTGAGCGAGAAGTTCCGGGTGGGCGGGCTGTTCGGCGGCGTCATGGCGGCCTGGCCGGACAGTCTGGACACCGCCCACCCGTACGGGTTGGCGACGCCGCAGGCGGTCACCGAGCGGCTGCTGGAGGAACGGGCGCGCGAACTCGGCGCCGAGATCCGGCGCGGCCAGGAGGTGACCGGGCTGGAGCAGGACGCGGACGGCGTGGACGTCGAGCTGGCGGACGGCACCCGGCTGCGCTCGCACTACCTGGTCGGGTGCGACGGCGGGCGCAGTACGGTGCGCAAGGCGATCGGGATGGGCTTCCCGGGCGAGCCCGCCAAGGTCGAGACGCTGATCGGCGACCTGGAGCTGACCGAGGACCCGGCGAAGGTCGCCGAGGTGGTGGAGCGGGTGCGCCGGACCGAGCTGCGGTTCGGCGTGGCGCCCGACGTGGACGGCCGGACGGGGGTCGCCCGGATGATCGTGCCCGCGGACGGTGTCGCCGAGGACCGGTCGACGCCGCCGACGCTGGAGGAGTTCAGGGCGCGGTTGCGGGCCGTCGCGGGCACCGACTTCGGCGCGCACTCGCCGCACTGGCTCTCCCGCTTCGGCGACGCCACCCGGCAGGCCGAGCGCTACCGGGTCGGCCGGGTGCTGCTCGCGGGCGACGCCGCGCACATCCACCCGCCGACCGGCGGGCAGGGGCTGAACCTGGGCGTTCAGGACGCGTTCAACCTGGGCTGGAAGCTCGCCGCCGAGGTCGCCGGCTGGGCGCCGGAGGGCCTGTTGGACAGCTACCACGCCGAGCGGCACCCGGTCGGCGCGCGGGTGCTGACCAACACCCGCGCCCAGATGACCCTGCTCGGCGCCGAGTCCGGGCCGACCGCGCTGCGCGAACTGCTGACCAGGCTGATGGAGTTCGAGGACGTCAACCGCTATGTGACCGGCATGATCACGGCGGTCGACGTCCGCTACGACTTCGGCGACGGTGCCCCGGGCGGCGCCGCCCCGGAGGGCGGCCACGAACCGCTCGGCCGACGCCTGCGCGACCTGCCGCTGTCGGGCGGCCGTCGCCTCTACGGCCTGATGCACGAGGGCCGCGGACTGCTCCTGGACCGCACCGGCGGCCGCCTGTCGGCCGACGGTTGGGCGGACCGCGTGGACCACGTCCTCGACGACACCGACGGCGCCAACGACCCCGACGGGACCCCCGCCGCGGCGGACGCGCCCGCGCTGCTGCTGCGCCCGGACGGCCATGTGGCCTGGGTCGGCGACGACCAGGACGGCCTGGAGGCCGCGCTGGCCACCTGGTGGGGAGCCCCGGCCCGGGGGCCGGTGGGCGGCCGATGACCGGGAACGGGGTGGCGGACTGGACGCCGGTGCTGGAACTGACCGGCACCACGGCGGAGTTGCGGGACGCGTGGCGGAAGGGGGTGCTGCGGAACCCGGCTGCGCCGCCGGAGTTGTTCAAGCGGCTGATCGAGGAGTGCGAGCCCGCGGATCCACTGCTGCGCGACCTGACGTACGTGATGCTGCCCGAGGCGGTGGTGGACGCGTGGATCGCGCACCCGGTGGCCGCGGTGCGGGCGCTGGCGGCACAGCGGCACGGGCTGACCGACGCGCAGCGGCGCCGGCTGCTGTACGACACGAGCGCTCGGGTGCAGTACATCGTCCTCTGCCTCGGCGGGTCGGACCTGGCACTGGACGAGGCGGAGCTGGACTCCCTCCTGGCCGGGGCCGGTCCCCTCGTACGAGCGGAACTCGCCGCCCGTGAGGGCCTTTCGGCGCGACAGGTGGTCCGGCTGCTCGACGACCCGCTGGGCAGCGTCCGGGCGCTGGTGGCCGTGCGGGCGTGGCCGCACCTCGACGAGGCGGCGCGGGCCGCCCTGCTGGCCGACCGGCACTCCGGTGTCCGGGCGGCCGCGATGCTCGTCCGGTACGCCGACGATCCGCTGTCGGCGGGCGAGTTCGTGGCGCTGACAGCGGAGTTCGAGGACGCGGACCGGCAACGGATCGTCGAGCGGTGCGCGTTGGGCCGGGAGCTGGCTGAGGAGCTGGCGCGGGGAGAGGTCCGGGTCCGACGGGCGCTCGCCGGGAATCCCCGGCTCGACCCCGACCTGGTCGCGCTGCTGGCGCTGGACGAGGACCGGTCCGTCCGTCTCGCGGTGTCCCTCCGGCCGGAGTTGACCGAGGAGGAACGCGCCCGGATCTCCGTCGGCCTTGATCCGTCCGAGCACCACAAAGCGTTGCCATGGGTGCTGGAGCGGCAGGGGGACGCGGCGGAGATGCGGCGTCGTGCCGCGTCCGCCCACGTGCTGGTGCGGCGCAGTGTGGCGCGGGTCCGGGACCTGCCGCCGGATGTCGTCGAAGTGCTCGCCCGCGACGAGGACTTCGCCGTCCGCAGGGCGCTGAGCGACCGGCGGCTGCCGGAGGCCGCGCTCGTCGGGCCGGTCGGACAATCGGACGGCGCAGGCCGCAGCGGCCCATCCCGCGGTCCCGGTGACCGTGTTGCGGCACCTGCTGGCGCTGCCGGTGGTGTGACGGCTGTGATAGCACTGCTGGCATGACGGAGAGGCCCGGCGGGCGGGAGAGTTACCACCACGGGGCGCTGCCCGAGGCGTTGGTCGGGGCGGCGTTCGAGCTGCTGGACGAAGCCGGGCAGGAGAGCGTCACCATGCGGGAGGTGGCGCGGCGGGCGGGGGTGTCGGCGGGGGCGCCGTTCCGGCACTTCGCGGACCGGCGGGCGCTGCTGACGGCGGTGGCGGACCGGGTGCTGGCGGACTTCGAGGGCTGGCAGCGGGCCGAGGTCGCGGCGGCGACGGGGGCGGCCGCGGGGCCGGAGCGCGGAGCCGCCGACGGTGCGGGGGACCAGCGGGCGGTGCTGCGGGCGCTGGGGCTCGGCTTCGTCCGGTACGCCGTCCGGCATCCGCACCGGTTCGCGCTGGTGCGGTCGCGGGTGTTCGCGCCGGCGCCGCAGCCGGAGCTGCGGGACCGGTTGTCCGGGATCGACCGCGCGTACGCCGAGGTGATCGTCGCCGATCAGGAGGCGGGGCTGCTGCGGCCCGGCGATCCGGGGCTGGTGGGCCTGGCCGGGCAGGCGCTGGTGTACGGGCTGGCGCAGATGATCCTGGACGGGTACCTGCCGGCCGAGAAGGCGGAGGAGGTGGCCGAGCAGGTGCTCGACACCTTCGGCCGGGGGATCGCCAACCCTCGCTGAGGGATCGCCAACCCTCGCTGAGGGAGCGTCAATACCCGGTGAGGGATCGCCAGTACCCGCGGATGGAGGGCCAACCCGGTTCGGGGCAAAGGAAGTTCGCGTGCGCGGAGCGTTGACCGGTTCCGTGCGCGCTGATGTAATCACCGCTTACATCGACCTCTACCCGCGAGTAGCCCAAGTGGCGGGAGGGTCGGAAGCACCGACAGGGCTGGGGGCAGACGTGTTCGCGAAACCGACTCCGGGCTTCACCACCGCGGCCGCCACCGGGGAGACCGTCGTCCTGCTCATCGGGATGCGGATCAACCGGTTCTGGGCCGTCCACCAGTGGTTCCCGATGCTGCTGGCGATGTTCCGGATGCTGCACGAGCTGGGCCGGGAGCCGGAACGCGGCCTGCGAGGGAAGGTCCTGCTGACCGCCTCGCCGCGCACCTACTACGCCGTGCAGTACTGGGAGTCCGAGGAGAAGCTCTACGCGTACGCGACCGCGCCGGACGCCTTCCACCACCGGGTCTGGAAGATCGCCAACAACAAGCTCAAGAAGGGCAGCATGCGCGGGCACGTCGGTCTCTGGCACGAGGCGTACATCGTGCCGGAGGGCGGCTACGAGTCCGTGTACTTCGACATGCCGCCGTTCGGGCTCGCGGGCGCGACCGGGGTGCTGCCGGTGGAGAGCCGGGGGCGCGGCGCCAGGCAGCGGCTGGCCTTCCGCTCGGGGGAGGGAAGGGCGGCCGCCGAAGCGCCGGCGGAGGACTGAACGACGGCGGCCCCCGCGGACTCCCTCCGCGGGGGCCGCCGTCACCCGGAGGGGAACGGTCAGGCGGTCGTGGTCGCCGGGAGGCCGATCGGGTTGATCGGTGGCAGTGCGGCCCGACAGAGCGCCGAGATCGGCTTGAGCGCCGCGGCCAGCCGGTCGAGTTCGGCCCGCGAGTGGTGCTCCCAGACCCGGGCGGCGGCGAGGTCGGTGGCGGCCTCCAGCGCCTGGTGCCGGATCCGGCCGCACTCGGTGATGGTGCCGCGCTCGGTGATCCAGCCGCGCTCCACCAGCCGGGCCGCCGCCGCGTCCCACTCCGCGTCCGTCCAGCCGCGCCACGGCTGCAGCGCCTCGCGCCGCACGTCCAGGGCGCAGCGCACCACCAGCGCCTCGCAGCCGTCCAGCCCGGCGGCGACCAGGGCGGCGACGTGCCCGTCGCCCCGGTGCTCGCGCATCACCGTGGCGGCCTGCCAGAGCCGCCCGTGCGGGTCGGACGGGCGGGGGAGGGCGGCGTTGGCGGCGGCCAGGACCCGGCCGGCGCAGTCCAGCCGGGTGACCGCGTCCTCCAGCAGGTCCGCCGCCAGCTCGATCCGCGCCGGGTCGACGTGCTCCAGCAGCCGTTCCAGGGCCGCCGAGGAGCCGCTGACCCGGGCGGCGAGCGCGGCCTCCGGGGAGGCCAGCTTCCAGACCGCCGGGAGGGCGCGCTCGATCGGGGCGGGCGCGAAGTTGAAGAACGCGGCGATCACCGGGGTCGCGTCCACCGCGCCGAGCGGGGCGGCCCGGCCGGCGAAGTAGCTGCGGGCGACGCCGCGCAGGCCGGCCTCCTCGAAGGCGGCGAGGCCCTCGGGGGTGAAGTAGGTGACGGCGTGCACGGGTTCGAAGAGCCACCACAGGGCGCGGGCGGGGTGGACCAGATCGGCCAACGGAGGACCTTCCTCGAAGGGCGCGGGGAGCGCGAGGGGGAGAGGCGGTGTGTCGTACTGGCCTGATGACCACGGCGGCCGTCACGATAACCCTGCCGCCGGTGTGATGACGGTCACGGGGAGGTATCGCTGGTGCCACGCCCCCGACGGCGCGAGAGATGATGGACGCGGGTGCGCCCCGCGCGCGCCCCGGACCTCCGGGGCCGGGCCCCGGACACCCGGGCCGGGGCCCCGGGACTCCGAACACCCTCGGCACGCAGGCAAGAAGAGGTAACAGGCCCCATGGCGCAGATCAACCCCAGCATCCTGTCCGCGGACTTCGCCCGCCTCGCCCAGGAGGCCGAGGCCGTGCGGGGCTCGGACTGGCTGCACGTCGACGTGATGGACAACCACTTCGTGCCGAACCTGACCCTCGGCGTCCCGATCGTCGAATCGCTCGCCCGGGCCACCGACATCCCGCTCGACTGCCACCTGATGATCGAGGACCCGGACCGCTGGGCGCCCCAGTACGTCGAGGCGGGCGCCGGCTCGGTCACCTTCCACGCCGAGGCCGCCGCCGCCCCCGTCCGGCTCGCCCGCGAGATCCGCGCCAAGGGCGCCCGGGCGTCGATGGCGCTCAAGCCGGCCACGCCGATCGAGCCCTACGAGGACCTGCTGCCCGAACTGGACATGCTGCTGATCATGACCGTCGAGCCCGGCTTCGGCGGCCAGTCGTTCCTCGACATCATGCTGCCGAAGATCCGCCGGACCAGGGAGCTCATCGCCAAGCACGGCCTCGAACTGTGGCTCCAGGTGGACGGCGGGGTGTCGGCGAGCACCATCGAGCGCTGCGCCGAGGCGGGCGCGGACGTCTTCGTCGCCGGTTCGGCGGTGTACGGGGCGCAGGACCCGGCCGACGCGGTCGCCAAGCTGCGTACCCTTGCGGAGGGTGCCACCGCCGACGCCTGGTGGGCCTGCGCGCACTGACCCTCCCCCGGCGGAATGTCGCCGCCCCCGACGAGGACGTGTCGGGGGCGGCGGCGTTTCCGGAGTCGGTCGGGGACCGGCCGCGGCCGTGCGCTGTCGACCCGGGCGACCACCTCGCCGGGGCCGTTGATGCGCTCACGGTCCAGCGGGACGCCGAACAGGTCGGCCGGGTGACGAGTCGGCGGTCGGCTGAGTGGTCGTCCGATCCCCCCGGACGTCCGGGTCCTGTTCATACAAAGGATTTCCGTACGCATACGGCCATGGGGTACGACTGTCCGTGCGCATCAGGGCCTCTGGTGCGCACGGACCCGTAACCGACCAGGGGGCACAATGAGGAAAATACCCATAAGGGTGTCGATAGCGGCGTCGGCCTGTTTGCTGCTGGCGTCCGCCCTGCCCGGACAGGCGGCCGCGGCGGCGACGCCCTCCGTCTGGGTCGCCGACGGCGCCGACCACGTCTTCTCGTCTTCGCCGTCGCCCGGGCGTCCGACGAACGCGGTGACGCTGTTCGCCGCGCGCAACGAGGTCCAGGCCGCCCAGATCGCCGTGCGCTCCGGGCAGCAGCTGACCAGCCTGTCGGTGCGGGCGAGCGACCTCACCGGGCCGGGCGGGGCGGTGATCCCGTCCTCGCGGATCACCGTGCGCCGGGAGTACAACCATCCGAATGTCACCAAGGTCACCAGCGGTCACCAGCAGGAGCCGCCGGGCGGCGGCACCGGCTACTACGACGCGCTCGTCGAGAACGCCATCGAGGAGCCGCTGGCGGCGAACACCACCCAGCCCTACCACTACAGCGTGGCGGTGCCCACCGGTCAGGCGCCCGGCACCTACACCGGCAAGGCCACCGTGCAGAGCTCGGCCGGCCCGGTGGACGTGCCGGTCTCCGTGACCGTGTACGACGCCGCGCTGCCCGCGGCGAACCGTTCGACGTTCCGCATGAACAACTGGTTCACCTCCGCCGGCTGGGACTACGGCTGGACGGCGAAGTCCATCCCCGCCCAGTACACGGTCAAGGTGGACAACGAGGAAAAGCCGGTCGAGGCGTTCACCGAGCCGTGGTGGACGCTGATGGGGAACTTCGCCAAGAACCTCGCCAAGCACCGCAACAACGTCGTGTTCGCGGACTTCCAGGGCCTCTCCGTCCCCGACACCAAGGTCGTGGGCGGAAAGTACAACTTCACCTGGGCCAACTTCGACCGCTTCGTCCAGCTCTTCCAGGACGCCGGCGCCCTCCAGTACATCTACACCCCCCACCTCGTCGAGGGCAACGGGAAGTACCTGGAGGCGCTCGTCGACGCCGGTTCCGGCGACGGCAAGGTGAAGATGACGTACCTGACCCCGGGATCGCCCGAGGCCACCGACTACGTCAACGCCGTGTTCCCCGCGCTGAAGGCCCACCTCGACTCCAAGTGCCTGGATTCGGGGCCGGTCTGCGCCCCCGGCCGCCGGTGGAGCGACGCCTTCTACATGAGCGCCGTCGACGAGCCCGCCGGCGGGGACCAGACCGCGTCCGCCGCCTCGGTCTGGCTCTACGAGCGCTACCACAAGTACTTCCCCGACGGCCTCTCCAACGAGGCCCACCACGCGGTCGTGCCCGCGACGGACGCCGCCCTCGGCACCATCACGCCGGTCGGCGACAACCACTACGACGCGAACGCCGGCTACTACCAGAACCGGCGCCTCGCCGGAAAGGACCTCTGGCTGTACTACTGCACCAACCCCAAGGACGGCCACGTCAACCGGTTCATCAGCTACCCGCTCTCCGACTCCCGGCTGACCCCGTGGATGGTGTCGGCGGTCGGTGGCAACGGCTTCCTGCACTGGGGCTGGAACATCTGGACGAACGGGGACACCGGCGCGAAGCTCGACACCTTCGACGGCACGGACGACGGTGACTACTACCTGGTACGCCCGAACAACCGCAACGGCGCCCTGGACGTCTACGACAGCATGCGCAGCGAGGCCCTGCTGGCGGGCATCCAGGACTACGAGCTGCTGCAGCAGCTCGCTGCCGTCAAGCCGGTCCTGGCCCGGGCCCTGACGTCGTCGCTGATCACCGCCACCACCGAGTTCACCACCTCGGGCACGGAGATCAGCAACCGGCACAAGCAGATCCTGGACGCCCTCACCACCGCCGGTCCCGACGCCTCCTACCCGTTCGTCGACGACTTCTCCTCCGGCACCGACGCCGACTGGCGGCACATCCGCGGCGCCTGGTCGGTCACCGCGGACCACGCGTACGAGCAGAGCGACCCGGCCGCGAACTGGGACACGGTCGCCGGCGTGGCCGGCCGCGCCTACGGTGACGTCGCCGCCTCCGCCGACGTCCGGATCACCGGCGTCAGCAGCGAGGGCGAGGACACCAACTGGGCGGGCCTGACCGTCCACAGCCAGAACCCGACCGACCGCCAGACCGGCTACCTGGTCGCCCTGCGCAACAACGGCGAGGTGTTCGTCGAGCGCGGCGGGGCCCTCCTCGGAACGGCGACCGTGCCCGGGTACGCCCCGGGCCGGACGGTCGGCCTGCGGGTGGTCACCCAGGGCTCCACCCTCCAGGTGTACGCCGGAGCGACGCGACTGCTCTCCCTCACCGACAGGGGCTACCCGGTCGGCAACATCGGCCTCGCCACCGGCGGTGCCTCCGCCGTGTTCGACAACGTGCGGCTGAACCCCGGCACCAACCCCGCCGAGGGCGCCGTCGTCACCGCCTCCAGCAGCTACGAGGCGGACGGCTGGGGCAAGGACGCCCTCACGGACGGCCGCCGCTCGCTGCCCACCGGCACCAACGGCTGGAGCAGCATCGACAACCTGTCCGTCGACCACACCGAATCGGTGACGGTGGACCTCGGCGCCCGTCGCCGGATCAGCCGTCTTGACCTGTTCGGCCGCGCCGACGGCGCGAACACCGGGCTGGGCTTCCCGGTCGACTTCACCGTCCGGGTCTCGCCCGACAACGTCAACTGGACCACCGTCGCCGACGAGCACGACCGCCCGCGGCCCGACGGGTCCGCGCAGTCCTTCCCGTTCGCGCCCACCGACGTGCGCTACGTGAAGGTCACCGGGACCAGGCTGCGCACCGACGCGGCCGGGAACTACCACATGCAGTTGGCCGAGATCGAGGCCGCCGGTTCGAACCTGGCCGCCAACCGGCCGGTGACCGCGTCGAGTTCGATCGAGAGCTCGGGGTGGAAGCTCGCCGCGGCCACCGACGGTGTGCGGAACTCCGCCCAGGACTACTCGATGGGCTGGAGCAGCCTCAAGTCGCCCACGGCGGCCGCCGCCGAATGGATCTCCGTCGACCTCCAGGGGCCGAGCGTCCTCAGCGAGGTCCGGCTCACCCCGCGCACCGACGGCGCGAACACCGGCCTGGGCTTCCCGGTCGACTTCACCGTCCAGGTCTCGCCCGACAACGTCAACTGGACCACCGTCGCCGACAAGCACGACCAGCCCCGCCCCGGCACCGAGGCGCAGGTCTTCCCGTTCGCGGCGACCCCGGCTCGCTACGTGAGGATCACCGGGACCAGGCTGAGCGCCGACCAGTTCGGCGACCACTACATGCAGCTCGGCGAGATCGGCGTCAGCTGACCCGCGATTCCCCGTGACCGACCGGTGCCGTCGCCGAAGGCGCCCGGCCGGGAGCGGGAAACCCCCTGGGGGCGGCGCGCCACGCGGCACGCCGCTCCCAGGCGGTGACGACGGGTCCGCCCACGGTGCACGGCGCGCCGTGCGGGCCCGGCGGCCCGGCCCGGCGCCTGCGCGCGGAGCGGTTCACTGGAGGCTGATCCGGTGCGGGTGGCCGGGGTCCTCCGGGCACACGAAGACGTACAGGATCCCGTCCCGGCTCACGAGGACGGAGGTGGGCCCGATCGCCCCTTCCAACGTCTCCCGGTCCTCCAGTGGGACCCAGCTGCGGTTGGAGCTGTCGCACTCGTAACTGGCGATGGTCAGGAGGGGCTCCATGGGCTGCCCGCATGCGCAGTCCATGGGCACCGGATCCGTCACGTGCCAGGAGGCGAACCCCCCGACCTTCCAGCCCGGGGCGATCGAGAGGTCGCTCCGGTAGCCGACTTCCTCCTCATCGCGCTCGTCCTCGGGCCCCTCCCACTTCTCCACGCGCCTGCGCAGACGGTCGGGAAGCAGATCGATGTACTGGTGTTCCACCACCTGTTCCGGGTGCAGGACACAGGGGTCGAGCACATACCCCGGAGCACCGACCACCACCGGCTCCGGCTGGTCGGCCAGCACCTCGCGGACGTCACCGGACCGGCGCCAGCGCAGGTGCAGCGCCAACCGGTAGCCGGTCCCGTGGGCGTCGAAGGGGCACCAGAACACCTGGAGCACGTCGCAGTCGGCCAGCCCGCCGAACAGGTCGGGCACGTCCCCCCGGTACAGCTGGGCGACGGCCAGCAGGGGGATCGGGTCGGTGTTCGCCAGCCACGGGGCGTGCCGCCCGCGTTTCAGCGAGGCCAGGACCGCCCGTTCGGCGTCCGTCGGCCCGGGCCCGACACCCGGCTCCGGGGCACGCCCCCACGCCTCGGCCCGGATCCGGCGCTTGAGCCGGACGTCCTCGACCCGCTCGCCGGAGCTCCGCTTGTGCGGGTGCTCGCACACCGGCCACGGTTCGTCGGCCGGCCAGAGCATCGGGCCGCCCACGGAACTGTCCCGCACTCCAGGGGCCCCGGGGCGGGGGTGCAGTCGCGTGGCGGTCCGCCGGTGCCGGGCCAGTTCCGGGAAGAGAGCCTCCACGTCCAGGGGCCGCTCGGGCGTCGTACGGGTCATGCCGGTCCTCGTGTCGGGCTGTCACAGCCGTTCCGTTCCGGCGGCTCAGCGGTCGCCGGAACCCCCCGAGGCTACCGGGCCCGTCGTACTGGGGGCTGTCGGAGTTCAGCCGAGGTCGAGGAGTTGCTCGTGGAAGCCGCCGAAGCCCCGTGCGGTGTCGACGAGGTGGACCTCCAGGATCCAGTGGCAGACGCGGCCGGCCCGGTCGGTGCGGCGCATGGGGGTGGTGTTTCCGGCGGCGATGTAGGACTCGATCTCGGCGGCGTCGATCTTCTCGTGCGGGAACTCGCCGACCAGGTGGCCGGCGTGGCCCGTGCCGCCCAGGGTCCAGCCGGCCTCCCGGGCGAGCCGGCCGATCTCGGCGTGGAGTTCGGCGCCGGTGATGTCCGGGCGTTCGGCGAAGTAGCGGCGGCCGGCCTCGAAGACGGCGGGCAGGTCGGCGGCGAGGCGGTGCTTGACGGGGTCGTCGCCCAGCACGTACGTCCGGCCGAGGTCGGCCTCGAACTCCTCGAAGATCGGGCCGAAGTCCGCGAAGGCGATGTCGTCCGGCCGGAGCACCCGGTCCGGAGGGTTCTCCGCGTAGGGGGACAGGGTGTGCGGGCCGGAGCGGACGATGCGCTTGTGCCAGTGCCGGGTGGTGCCGAACAGCTCGTTCGCCAGGTCGCGGATCCGGTCGCTGATCGCCTGCTCGGTCTCGCCCGCCGCGACGATGCCGCGCTTCGCCACCTCCTCGAACAGGACGGTGGCCTTGTGCTGCGCCTCCAGCAGGCGTCGGGCGCGGAACTCCTCCGCGGTCGCGGTGTCGATGTAGACCCAGGCGCGGGCGCCGGAGCGCAGCGTGGTCCTGACCCGCAGGTAGTCCTCGACCTCGTAGGAGTCGGCGGCCGCCAGTTCGGCGGGGGCGAGGGTGAAGAGGGTGCCCTCGATCGCGTCCCCCGGGTCCTCGGAGCGGACGGCCACCGGGTGCACGTCGCTGCCGCTCTCGGCGATGACGGCCGGGTCGGTGATGGTCACCGAGTCGAGCCGGAACCCCGGCAGCGCGTCGGGGGTGCCGGCCAGCTCGCGGCCGAACCGGGCGGTCTGGACCTGCGGCAGCCGCAGCGTCCCGTAGGAGAACAGCAACTGATCCGACACGCGGGACCCCCAGAGTCATGTCGCACATGCGAGTACTTTGTCGACTCTACCCTTGCATGTGCGATGGACCGACGAGTGGTGCCTGCTACGGCTGCCCGACGACCCCGAGGGGCGCCGGATGCGTCCGGTGCCCCTCGGGGTGCGGTGTGCCGGGTGGCCGTCAGGCGGTGAAGGTGACGTCCCAGTGGCTGCCCTCGTTGGCGTAGACGTTGCCCGAGGGAGCGGTGTAGAGGGCGGCGCCGTCGCCGCGGAGGCCGCTGTAGGGGAAGTTGCCGGTGATGTGGTTGGTGAGGCAGCTCGCCATCGCGAAGTCCAGCTTGTAACCGTTGGCGTGGCTGTAGGTACCGGCGGCGTGGCCGGTCTCGGTGCCTCCGGTGATGGTCAGGCCGCAGCCGCCCACGGCGTGCTTGAGCGCGACGGCGCCGTCCGCCGAGGCGCGGCGCAGGCCGTCGAAGGAGGTGCAGCTGCTGCTGTTGCGGTTGGAGCAGTTGCCCGAGGAGGACCAGTTGATGCCCGCGGCGGAGAGCAGCGAGGCGGCCTGGGACTGGGTGAGCACGTCGCCGCTGCCGCCGCCGGTGCTGCCGCCCCCGCCGGAGAGCAGGGCGGCCCAGGTGGCGGGGCCGACGATGCCGTCCACCGGGCTCAGGCCCGCGGACTGCTGGAAGCCGCGCACCGAGGAGTCGGTGCCGCCGCCGAAGGCGCCGTCCACGGAGAGGTTGGCGCCGCGGGCGTTCAGCTGGACCTGGAGCGCCTTGACGGCATCGCCGTTGTCGCCCTGGCGGACGGTGACGATCAGCTTCGGCCAGGTGCCGCCGCCGACGACGCCGTCCACCGGGCTCAGGCCGTTGGCGCTCTGGAAGCTCTTGACCTTGGCCTCGGTCGCGGGGCCGAACGCGCCGTCCGCGCCGGTCGCGTAGCCGCGGGCGTTCAGCAGGTACTGGACGGTGGACACCTTGGCGCCCTGGTCGCCGTTGCGGACGACGGGCCAGCTCGCGGCGTGGGCGGCGGGGACGGACAGCACCGCTGCCAGGAGGGCGGCGAAGACCGCGGCCACTACGGCCGGGAAGCGCTTCACGGAACGTTCTCACTTCTGCTGGGAGTGACGAGGGGAGAGGTGACGGGCGGAGAGGGAATGAGCGGAGCGGGGACGAGCGGCCGAGGCGCCGTCGACGGACGGCGCCGGGAACGGGCCGGGCTACCAGGTCGGCAGGTTCTCCCAGCAGGTGTTGCCCCAGTCGTGCTCGTTGTGGACGATGATCTCCAGCAGCTGGGAGCCGGTCTGGACGCCGATGATCCCGTCCACGTCCAGGTGGTTGGCCTTCTGGAACTGGCGCACGGCGCTCTCGGTGCGGGCGCCCCAGATGCCGTCGGTCTGGAGACCGGAGTGCAGGGAGGCGTTCAGCGCGAGCTGCACGCACTTGACGCCGGTCCCCCGGTCGCCGAAGGCGATCTCGCCGGCGCTGGGCCGGGCGCTGGCGGTGCCCGCCAGAACGGTGACGGCGACGGCGGCGGTGGCCGTCACGACGGCGGCGCGCTTGACGACGGAGAACATGGGCACGGCGGGGCTCCCTGGGAGACGTGGGTGAGGGCGGCCTGCAACGGCCGTCGGGTGCCGACACTAGGAAGCCCCGAGGGCGTCCCGCGAACGTTTCGTGTCCCCGGGACGCCCTCCCTCGCGGGCGCGACGATCGGGGACGGCGGCACCCGGCCGACCGGGCAGTACGGTGCGTCCGTAGCGCCGGCGGGGGCGACGTCCCACGCCGTCCGACCTGGGACTCCGCGTCTCAACCTGATGGGTGACGGTGTCTCAAACCGCAGCTCAGGGCGGTGGCATGGGTGCCGTCCGTCCCAAAGTCCGAAAGATCGTGGATCTTCGTCCCGGGGATGGGACAGAGTGGATCAAGCAGTAGCACGCGACCCGGGGTGGGCCCGTGCTACGGGAGGGCGTACCGCGGGGGCGGGTGCTCGGCCGCCGGGAGACCGGTTCGGCCCGGTGGGGACCGGCCGGCGGGAGCGCGGCACGGCACCCGGCTCCCTCGCGGGCCCTCGCCCGCATCCGAACGACCTGGGGGATACAAACGATGGACCGTGTTCTGACGTCAGGCGGCGCACCGAAGGACCCTGCCGACCGGCTCTCGGAGGAGCTTCAGTCGCTGAAGTCCTCGTCCGGCCTGACCTACGCCCGGATCAGTGAGCACACCCACTACGCGAAGTCCTCGTGGGAGCGGTGGGTGAACGGCAAGCAGTTCCCGCCGCGTGACGCCGTCGAGCGGATCGCCGCCGTCTGCCGGGCCGACGAACGGCACCTGCTGGACCTGTGGAGCCAGGCGGAGGCGTGTCGTACGCAGGCTGCCGCACCGGGGGTCGCCGTCCGCGCCTCCGCGCCCGCCGAGGGGGACGCCGGCTCGCCGGACCCCCGGCAGGTGGCGCTGTGGTCGCTGACCGTGCTGGCACTGGCCCTGACGGCGGGTCTGGCGCGGTCGGTGGTCCAGGGGCGGGAGCTGCGGCGCGGCACCCTTCCCGGCGGCCTGTAGGCACGACGCGGGCAGGGCCCCACCCCCGATCGGGAGTGGGGCCCTGCCCGCGTGCCGCTCAGTACCAGTTGTGGGCCTGCCAGAAGCTCCACGCCGAGCACGGGTCGCCGTAGCGCGACTTGATGTAGTTCAGGCCCCAGCTGAGCTGGGTGGCCGGGTTGGTCTGCCAGTCGGATCCGGCGGAGGTCATCTTGGTGGCGGGCAGCGCCTGCGGTATCCCGTACGCGCCGGACGAGGGGTTGGTCGCGTAGACCTTCCAGCCGCTCTCGTGGGTGTAGATCTGCTCCAGGCAGCCGAACTGCCCGCTCACGCTCCAGCCGAGGGCGGGGAACTTCCACTGCGCGGTGATCCGCACCGTCCGGGCGATCCCCAGCGCGTTCATGGTCGCGGGCCCGGCGATGCCGTCGGAGCCGAGGCCGTGCGCCTGCTGCCAGGCGGCGACGGAGGAGGTCGTCCCCGCGCCGTATGCGCCGTCGGCGCCGGAGCCGGTCGCGCGCTGGACCTCGGCGACCTTGTTGTGGAGGGCGAGTTCGGTCCTGGGGCCGTACGCGCCGTCCTCGTCGAGCCCGTTGTCGCCCTGGAACCTGCGGACGGCGGCGGTGGTGGCCGGGCCGTAGGCGCCGTCGACGCCGCCGCTCGCCAGGTAGCCGATCCCGACCAGGTTGCGCTGGATCCAGGTGGTCGAGTCCACGGCCTGCGCCTGTGCGGGCAGCAGGGCGAAGGCGACGAGTGCGAGCACGGCCACGGCGAGGCCGCGCAGGGCTGCGATGTGTTTCACGGTATCCCTTCCGGTGCGCCTGTCGGACGATCAGGCGGTGCCGCCCACTCTCGGCCCGGGTACCGGCGTCCCACTACGGTTCCCGGCGATTCGGGGACGTCCCGCGACGGTCCGGGCCGACTTTTCGCGGTGGACGCGACGTCCGTGGCCGGGCGTCGGCCGGAGCGTCGGCCCTGCTCCGACAGCCGCGGCGCCGGCCCCGCCGCGACAGCCGCCGCGCGGGCCTTGCCGCGACGGACGCGGCGCCGCCCGCGGTGACCTGGGTCCGCGGGCGGCGCCGGAGTCGTGCGGCAGCGGGTGTCAGGCGAGCAGCCGGCTCCAGGTCCGGGCGTCGACCACGCCGTCGGAGGGCAGTGAGGCCGCGCTCTGGAAGGACGCCACCCCGGACTGCGTCCCGGGGCCGAAGGCGCCGTCGACCGACACCGTGATGCCGTGCGCGACCAGCTGGCTCTGCACGGCGGTCACCGCGCTGCCCGAGGCCCCGCGCGCGAGCGGCGCGACCGCCTGGCTCCAGGTCTGGTTGCCCGCGACGCCGTCCGCCGAGGCGTGCACCGTGTTCTGGAACGCCAGGACGGCGTTGCGGGTGGCGGGACCGAACGAGCCGTCCACGGTCAAGGTGGCGCCCCGCTGCATCAGCAGGTACTGCAGGGTCTTCACCCGCTCGCCCGCCGCGCCGCTGTTCAGCACCGGCCACACCGGGCCGGCCGGGTCGCCGCCGATCCGGGCGGCCACGTCGCGGCGCAGCTGCGGGATCAGCGCGTACAGGCGGTCGCCGGGGCACTCGGTGTTGTTGAAGTCGCGGTGCCCGTAGATCTGGTAGGCCCGCAGCCCGTACTGGCGGCAGATGTGGGTGATGAGGTCGACCAGCGCCGCGTACTGCTCGCTGCGCGGGTCGACGGTGCTGTAGGTGCCCTCGTTCTCGATGCCGATCGCGACCGTGTTCTGCCCCGTGCAGTGGGCGGACTCCACGTGCTGGGTGCCGCCGGTCAGCGTGGACAGGCTGTTGTGCCGGCCTTCGGTGATGTAGGCGCCGCGGCTGACGGTGAAGTGCTGGCCGGTGTCGATCCAGCCCTCGCTGTCCATCTGGTAGGTCTGCATCGACCTGGCCAGCGAGAACGCGGCGGCCTGCGAGTAGTTGGTGACGTTGTCGGTCGCGGTGTGGTGCACGATCACCTTGTCCGGCGCGCCGGGCAGGACGGTGAGCGGGCCGGACGCGGGCCGGGCGCCCCAGGCGGCGGTGGAGGAGATCGTCGGGCCGGTGGCGGCGCGCGCCGTCCCGGCGGGCAGCGCGGCGGAGAGCAGCGTGCCGGTGCCGAGCGCGAAGGCGCCGGCGAGCACCGAGCGGCGCCCGGGGCGGGAGGAGGTGGGGTCGGTGGTCATGTCGAGGTCTACCTGGTCCTTCGGAGGAGGAGCGGGAGGTCCGGGGCGTGGGGCGGAGCACCGCTGCCCCCGCGCCTGCGGACGGCACGAGGGCAGTGGTGGGCCGCCCGGATCCGGCGGGCGGGCCATTGGGTCGTCCGGCACCGCGTCAGGCGATGCCGAGCCGGCTGGCGTGACGTCAGCCGGCGGCGACTCAGCTGGAGGTGGGGATGACCGTGGGGCAGAACTCGATCTGGACCAGGTTGCCCGAGGGCTTGAGGTAGCCGTAGTAGAGGGCGTCACCGGTCTTCGGGCCGACGATGCCGTCCGCCGAGAGGCCGCGGTTGTGCTGGAAGTCGGTCAGCGCCGCGTAGGTCGCGTTGCCGTACTGGCCGTCGACGTCGATGGAGTACCCCGCGTTGCGCAGCCCCTGCTGCACGCAGGCGACCGCCTGGCTGTGCTGGCCGGGCTTGATGTACGCGACGCCCCGGTCGGCGTGGGCGACGCCGGCGAGCGCGGTGACGGCCATGGCCGCGGCGCCGAGGGTGACGGCTCCGCGTCGGAACACGTGCTTGATCATGGAAGGTTCCCCCATCTCGGTAAGCGGTCACGGGCCGCCCGGCGGGGCACCCCCCGGTCTGCGGTCCGTGACTCGGACAGGGCTCATGCTCGGCGCCGCGCCACCCGTCCCACCAGGGCTTTCCCGTCCCTGGGACGCCCCGGACCGGCCGGGGGAGAGCGGCCCCGGCGTCCGCCGCCGTCCCGCCCTCCTCCCCCTCCTCCCGCCCCTTTTCCCGCGCCGTCCCGGCCCCGGCCCGGGACGCCCCCGGACTCCTGGCCCGGGGGTTCGGGGCCCGGGGACGTGAAGGGGCGATCGGGCGTGGTGGGGCCCGGCGGGCCGGACCGAGAACTGACGGAGCATCAGTCGGTGGGGACGGCCGGGGGGAGGGCGAAGGCGACCATGTCGCGGTAGCGGGGGTGGGGGGTGTCGGTGGGGGAGTACCAGTCGCTCGGACCGGTGCGCTCCTCCCAGGACAACTGGGCCTCGGTGAGGGCGTCGACGAGGTCGGTGGCGAGCCGGCCGGCCTCGAAGAGGTCCTGGTCGGTGGACTGGGAGCTGGCGCCGACGATCTGGCCGCGGATCGCGGCCGAGTGTCCGTAGCGGAAGGCGCCGCTGCCGCACAGGTGGGGGTCGGTCAGGACCGCCTCGCCGTAGTTGCGTCCGAGCCGGCGGTGGCCCGCGGCCTTGGCCGCCGCCTTGGGCAGGAAACGGTGGGCGTCCTCGCCGACGGTGATCACCGCCAGCACCGACTCGGTGTCGGGGACCCAGGGGCCGGCCGTCGGGTCGAGCAGGACGAAGCCCATGCTCGCCCGGGGGTACGGGTCGCGGGGGGCGGCTCCGGCGGCGGCGCTGTGGTTGCGCCAGATGCTGGCGGCCCGCCGCAGTCCGAGGCCGATCAGCAGCCCGGCGAAGCCCGCGTCGTCGAAGAGGTGGTCGTACGGGTTGTGCCGGTGCTGGGCGCGGACGGTCAGGCCGTGCTCCGAAACGCTCTCCCGGGTGGTCACGTTGGCTCCTTCGGCTGCTTTCGGTGCCCGGGCCTCTCCGACGGGCCGGGGCGGTGCGATTGTGGCCGCGGGGGCGGGTGGGTCGCCAGGTCCGTGGTCCGGGGGAGAGGGCGGTGGGCGGCCGGGATTCCCGTGCCGGGGCGGCCGCACCGGGTCTGGTCTGCGGTTTCTGACGGGGCCATGTCTCGCCGGCGGGACGGCGGGCGGGACGGCCGGCGGTGCGAGGGGTGGTGCGAGGGGGGTGGGGCGGGCGGGGTGACGGACGGTGGGGGAAGCGGTGGGGCGGAGGTGGGGGATTCCGAAGGCTGGTCTAGACCTTGAAGCGGTGCGGTTCGTTCCTCAAAATGATCGACTGTTGCTGAACAACGGGGAGGACAGCATGCGAAGGGCGGATCGGCCGGACGACGTGAGGATTCTGGGAAGGCGTACCGGGAGGGGATCGGAACTCTCCAGGGACCAAACCTCACTCGCCCTCCCGGCCAGGCTCCCGATCGACGCGTGGATGCGCATCGGGCAGGATCTCGGAACCGCCGCGGATTCCGCGACCTGGTGGCTCGGTGACTGGCTGGTCTACGGCCAGGACCGATATCCCGAACGCTACCGACGGGCCATTGACGAAACCGCGCTGGATTACCAGACGCTGCGGAACTACGCCTGGGTCGCCCGGAAGTTCCCGCCCGGCCGCCGCAGACCGGTGCTGAGCATGCAGCACCACGCCGAGGTCGCCTCGCTGGATCCCGAGGTCCAGGACAACTGGCTCGACCGGGCCCAGCAGGGCGGGTGGTCCCGCAATGAACTCCGCCGCCGGATCCGCACCGCCACCACCCCGGGCGCCGGCGCGCGCCCCATCGCGGTCGAACTCCGGCTCGCCGTCACCCAGGCCCGCCACGGCCTCTGGGAGGACGCCGCGGACCGGGCCAACCGCGATCTCTCCGCCTGGGTGCTGGAGGTGCTCGACGCCGCCGCCCGCCGGGCCACGGAGGACCGCGAGCGGATGCGGATCGCCGAGGCGGGCTGACCCGCCCGGCGCCCAGGACCCCCGCCCCCCGGTCGGCGGACCGGGGGGCGGGCGGAACGGGGGCGGGCGGAACGACGGACGTTGACGCGCCGAATTACCGGTTATTTGATGACCGGGGTCGGGAAACGCCGGAAGGGCGAACACCCGATCCGCCATCGGGCCGCGCACCAGGAATCGCGAATCGCGACCGCGGAATGAAGCGGCGGAATGAATCCACGGCGTTCCGCCGTGCTCCGCCGTGCCCGGGCCGCTCGGACGCGGCGAATTCCACCGGCCCCGGACCGTACACGGGAAAGGATCAAGTCATGACTGTCAGCGCGAACCCCGACCTGGTCGGCGTATTCCGGGAGGACGGATTCGTCTTCGCCGGAACCCTGCTCTCCGCGGACGACGTCGACGCGTACCGGGCGATCTACGACCGCTTCCTCAGCGGTGAGATCGAGAGCGGAGACAAGCGCTCCGACCTCGGCTCGCACGCGCCGCGGGCCGAGGGCGCCGAGGCCGGCGTCGAGAACATCACCCAGATCATGTGGCCCTCCGCGCTCCACCCGCCGATCCTCGATCTGCCGCTGCACGAACGCGGACTGGCGCTCGCCCGCGAGTTGATCGGCGAGGACGCGATGCTCGACTTCGACATGCTGATCCACAAGGCCCCGCGCACCGCGGTGCCCACCCCGTGGCACCAGGACGCCGCGTACTGGATCGATCTGCCGGACACCCGGGCCGTCTCGCTCTGGGTGGCCCTCGACGACGCCGGGCCGGACAACGGCTGCATGTGGTACGTGAAGGGCTCGCACACCCGGCCGCTGCGCGCGCACCGGCCCACCAGCGACGGCAAGAACATCGAGTGCGACTGCTCCGAGGACGAGCCCGGGGCCACCGCGGTGCCGGTGACGGCCGGTCAGGGCGTCGCGCACTCCGGCACCACCCTGCACTACTCCCGCGGCAACACCAGCGACCGGGTGCGGCGGGCGTACATCCTCAACTACCGCCCCGCGGCGATGATCCGGCTGGAGCGCGAGCAGGGGTCCGACCACGGCCTGAACGACAACGAGCGCAAGGTCCGCAACGCCGGTGCCGACGGTGCCGACGGCACCCTTCGCTGATCCGACCCCGCCGAACCCCCACCCCCCACAGCGAGGTACTTCGATGGATGCCAGTACGGATGCCAGTACGCACGTCAGTACACATGTCAGTACGGATGTCAGTACGGATGCCCGTGACGACTCGGCCCGGGTGCGGCTGAGCGGCGCGGTGATGAGTCACCCCAAGCGCGCGGAGGAGGCCCGGCGGCTCGCCGACGCGGACCCCCTGGGCCGAGTCCTCGTGATCATGGACCCCGAGCCGGACGGCCGCCCGACCGCGCTCCGGGTGGCGCCGCTCTCCTGGTCCTGCGTGGCGCCCGACGCCACCCACCACCTGGTGCTGCAGGACGACGTGGTGCTCGCCGAGGGTTTCTACGAGCACGCCGAGCGCGCCGCCGCGGCCGCCCCCGGCGAGGCGATCGCCCTCTACGCGGGCTGGGAGGCCCGCAACGGCGCCGTCGCCCGGCTCGCCGCGCTCGCCGGCGAGCCCTGGGCGTACACCCTCCAGGAGCACGTGCCCTGCCAGGCGCTGATGCTGCCCGCCGAGGCCGCCCGCGGTTACGAGGCGTACCAGCTGGAGCACGGCGGCGGCTGGCCCTACGACGTGGTGGTGCAGCGCTACCTGAACGCGATCGGCATGCCGGTGCGCTTCTGCACCCCCAGCACGGTCCAGCACGACGACCTGCCCAGCCTGGCCGGCAACACCTACCACGGCTTCCGCCAGGCGACGCTGTTCACCGGCGCGGCCGGTCCGGCGGAGGCCGACGGGCCGTGCCCGCGCTTCCCGGTGGTGCCGTTCTACCAGTACGGCGAGGCCCGCTGCGCCGTCCTCCGGGGCACCGAGTGGGAGTACCTGGAGACCGAGCGGCAGCTCGCCCGCACCGGTCTGCTGGACGCCTGTCTGGCCGCCCTCGTGGCCGCCGGCCCGGACGCCGCGGCCGGCCTCCCGGACGGCGCCGGCCGGGCCGTGTGGCTGACCGCGTTCGCGCTCGGCGCCGTCACCGCCGATCTGCCGGAGCCGGACCCGGGGATCGCCGCCGCCGTCCTGGAGACGCTCGGATCGGGCGGCCTGTGCGAGGAGTTCACCGCCGCCGAACTGCTCGCGGCGGCCCCGGTGGTGCGCGACTTCGCGCTGACCGCGCTCGCCGCCGGCCGTCGCGCCGGAGCCGACCCGGCCGCCCGCACGCCCCGGCCGGCCCCGCTCGCCCGGGTGGCCGTCACCGGCGGCGACCCCGCCTTCGCCCGGCAGCTGGCCCGGTTGCTCGCCGACGCCGGGCACGACATCGGCCAGGACCTCGGCCGGGGCAACGGCCAGGACCTCGGCCACGAGGCCGGGCACCCGGCCGGCCGCCCCTCCGCCGGGGACCTCGACGGCGTCCGGCACCTGGTGCACCTGGGCCGCCCGGAGGAGGAGGGCCTGCTGGCCGATGTGCTCGCCGCCGCCGCCGAGGCCGGGGTGGAGCGCGTGGTCTACGCCGGCTCCTCGGCCGTCTACCGGGGCATTCGCGAACGGACCGTCACCGAGGAACTCCCGGCCGCCGCGCCGGCCGACCCGGTGGCGCTGGCCTGGTGGCAGGAGGAGCAGGCGGTCCGGGCCTGGGGCGCGGACCACGGCGTCCCGGTCCAGGTGCTCCGCCTCGCCGACCCGGTCGGCCCGTACGCGGCGGAGCACAGCCCGCTGGTGCGGTGGGTGAACCTGGCCTGGACCCGGCGCCCGCTCGCCCTCAACCCGCTCGGCCGGCACCAGGTACTGGACCACCGCGACCTCGCCGACGCGCTGCGCGCCGTGCTCGCGTCCCCGCCCGCGCGGCCGGTGCTCAACGTCGCCTCTGCGGCCTTCGACGAGCAGGAGCTCGCGGGGCTGCTGGCCGACGTCTCGCGCCGGACGCCCTGGGAGTGGGTCCAGGACCCGACGGTCGACCGCTGGACCATGGCGACCGACCTGATCGGGGCCGAACTCCACTGGCGGCCCTCGGCCGAGCTGCGCGAGAGCATGCGGGCCCTCGCCCAGTGGTGGGCCTGCGACATCCACGGCGACTACACGGCGCCGGCCGTCCCCGCCGCTCCCGCGGTTCCCGACCTGCTGGTGTGACCGCGCCGGCCGGCGGCGCCCCGTCCGGCGCCGCCGGCCCCCGCCCCCGCTGCCTTCCAGTGCAACGACCGTGACCCCACTTCACCCGTCACCGCCCACCCCTGGAGTACCGCATGTCCGCCATAGCCGGCTGGGTCGACTTCTCCCGCGACACCCCCTCCCGTGACACTGCGGACGGACAGGACGTCGTCCGGGCCATGACCACGGCACTGGCCCGGCGCGGGCCCGCCGCCGAGGGGCTGTGGAGCTCCGCGCACGCCGCCCTCGGCCACCGCCGCACCGCCCACGACCCGCACCCCCAGCCGCTCGCCGCACCCGGCGACACCGGCCCCCGGGCCGTGCTCTCCTTCGCCGGTCACCTCACCAACGCCCGCGCGCTGCGCGACCGCCTCACCGCCGCCGGCCACCGCGCCGACACCGGCGGCGACGCCGAGGCCGTGCTCCAGGCGTACCTGGCCTGGGGCGAGGACTTCGTCACCCGGATCGAGGGCACCTACGCGCTCGCCCTGTGGGACCCGCGCCGGGAGGAACTGCTGCTGGTCCGCGACCGGATGGGCGTCAAGCCGCTCTTCTACGCGACCACCGCGGACGGGGTGCTCTTCGGCTCCGAGCCCAAGGCCGTCCTCGCCCACCCCGGATTCCGGCCCGCCGTCGACGCCGACGGCCTGCGGGACATCCTCTCCGTCGCCCGGGTGCCCGGCCACGCGATCTTCCGCGGCCTGCGCGAGGTCCTGCCCGGGGCGCTGCTGCGGGTCGGGCGCTCCGGCGCGGCCGAGCGGCGCTACTGGCAGCTGCGGGTCGCCGGCCACCCCGACGACCTGGGCACCACCGTCGACACCGTCCGCGCCCTCCTGGAGGACGCCGTCGCCCCGAACCTGGACGGCGGGGAACTGCCCCTGTCGCTGCTCTCCGGCGGCCTCGACTCCAGCACCCTCACCGCGCTGGCCGCCGACCTCGCCCGCCGCCAGGGCCGCGGCCCGATCCGCTCGCTCGCCGTCAACGACCAGGAGCCGGGCGGCGACGGCGCCGCGGCGCAGGGCAACGAGGACCACCTCTACGCCCGGCTGATGGCCGATCACGCGGGCACCGAGCACGACGAGATCTCGCTCGTCGGCCTGGACCTGCTCGACCCCGCGCTGCGGGCCTCGGTGCTCGCCGCCTACGACATCCCGATCAACAAGGGCGACCAGTACGCCTCGCTGCGGCTGCTGTTCGGGGAGGCACGGCGGCACGCCGCCGTCGCGCTGTCCGGCGAGTGCGGCGACGACGTCTTCGGCGGCTACAACTGGAACCGGTTGCCCGAGTGGATCGCCAGGCCGACCTTCCCGTGGGTGGCGGAGGGCCGCCCGCGCTTCCTCGGCACCGACGTCGTCTTCGACGCCGGGCTGCTCGGCAAGCTCGACCTGGCCGGCTACGAGGAGGACTGCCACCGGGCCGCCGTCGCCGAGATCGCCGCCGCCGACGCGGTCGCGGACCCGGTCGAGGCCCGCTACCGCGAGGTCACCTACCTCGCGCACACCCGCCACACCCGGGTGCTGTTCGACCGGCTGGACCGCCTCGGCAGCGCCGCCGGGCTCGACATCCGGGTGCCGTTCGCCGACCCCCGGCTGGTCGAGTACACCTTCAACATCCCCTGGGAGATGAAGGCGTTCGACGGTCGGGAGAAGAGCCTGCTGCGGGCGGCGATGAAGGACCTGCTGCCCGAACCGGTGGCGATGCGGGTCAAGACGCCCTACCCCAACCTGCGCGACGCCGGCTACGACCGGGTGCTGCGGGAGCGGCTGGCCGCGGTCGCGCTGGACCCGGACAGCCCGGTCGGCCCGCTGCTCGCGTCCGGGCTCCGGGCCGCGGTGGCCCGGGACGGCGCGGACGCCCTGGTGACGGGGGTCGGCCGGGCCGCGCTGGAGACCGCCCTGCAGACTGACGCCTGGCTGCGCGCGTACGGGGTCGAGCTCGACCTCTGAGCACCGCCGGTGCGGGTTCCGGTGTCGGGTCGGTGCTGGTGCTGGTGCTGGTGCTGGTGCCGGTGCTGGTCGGCGCCGGTGCTGGTGCCGGTGCCGGTCGGTGCCGCACACCACCCCCGAGGCCCGCGCCCGCCCGACGCCGAGCACTCCGCCCGACGTCGAGCACTCCGCCCGACGCCGGGCACCCCGCCCGACCCCGAGCACCCGCCCCGCCTCGGCGGACGTCCCGAAGGAGCCCCATGGCCGCGACCCTGGCCGCGCCGCCCGCCCCGCCCGCCCGCCTGTGGACCCGCAATTTCGGGTTCTACTTCACCGCCCGCACCATGGCGGTGCTCGGCGACACCATGATTCCCGTCGCGACGGCCGTCGCGATGCTCTCGCTCGGCTTCGGGGTGGGCGCCGTCGGCGTCGCGCTGGGCGCGTGGATGGGGGCGTTCGCCCTGTTCGTGGTGTTCGGCGGGGTGTTCGCCGACCGGTTCCACCCCCGCCCGCAGATGATCGCCGCGGACGGGGCGCGCTGCGCGGTTCAGGCCGGGCTCGCGCTCTGCCTCTGGCTCGGCCACCCGCCGCTGTGGCTGCTGGTCGTCGCGTCGGTGCTCGGCGGCCTCGCCACCGCGATGTTCCAGCCGGGGCTGACCAGCCTGGTCCCCCAGGTCGCGGCCGACCCGCAGCAGGCCAACGGCGTCCTGAGGGTCAGCCAGGGCGTCGCCACGATGGCCGGCCCGGCCATCGCCGGCACCCTGGTCGCCGTGGTCTCCCCGGCCTCGGTCTTCGCCGCGACGGCGGCCACCTTCGTCGTCAGTGGGCTCTGCCTGACCGCCCTGCGGCTGCCGTACACCGAACCCGACCGAAGCGCCTCCACCCTGCAGAACCTGCGCGAGGGCTGGACCGAGTTCCGCTCCCGCTCCTGGCTGTGGTCGGTGATCCTGATCTGGTGGGTCCTCGGCGTCGCGGTCTGGGGCCCGATCACCCCGGTCGGCGCGGTGTCCATCATCGACGCCCACGGCAAGGCGGCCTTCGGCTGGGCGGAGAGCGCCTTCGGCGTCGGCTGCGTGCTCGGCGGCCTGGTCGCGATCCGGCTGCGCCCGTCCCGTCCGCTGTTCGGCGGGGCGGTGGCGATGCTGCTCTTCCCGCTGATGCCCCTGTCCGCCGCCCTGGTGCCGCCGGTGCCGCTGCTGATGGCGGGCTATCTGGTCAGCGGCATCGGGTGGGCGTTCTGGGGGGTCCAGTGGGCGACCTCGGTCCAGACCCGGATCCCGGAGGACAAGCTCAACCGGGTCGCGGCCTACGAGATCGCCGGATCCATCCTGGCCGTCCCGCTCGGGCAGGCGGTCGCCGGCCCGGTCAGCGGCCTGGTCGGCGTGCACCGGCTGCTGTTCCTCGGCGCCGTGGTCGGCCTGGGGTGCGCGCTCGCCCTGCTCGCCGTCCGGCCCGTGCGCCGGCTGACCCGGGCCGTCGGCTGACGCCCCCGGTCCACCCCGTCCGTTCCCCCGGCCGCTCCTCCGTTCCCCCGGCCGGTCCCTCCGCCGGCCGGTCTCCCTGCCCCGTCCGGCAATGCCACGCACCCCCACCAACGACAGGAGACCGTCCATGCGCCACCGCCTGACGGTGATCGGCAGCGGCTACCTCGGCATCACCCATGCCGCCTGCATGGCCGAACTCGGCCACGAGGTCCTCGGACTGGACATCGACGAGGACCGGGTCCGCTCCCTCAACCAGGGTGAACTGCCCATCCACGAGCAGGGGTTGGGCGAGCTGCTGCGCCGCAACCTGGCCGCCGGCCGGCTGCGCTTCGGGACCGACCCGAAGGAGGCCGCCGCCTTCGGCGACCTGCACTTCCTCTGCCTCGGCACGCCCCAGCGCAAGGACTCCGGGGCCGCCGACCTCTCCCAGCTCGACGCCGCCGTGGCCGCCCTGGCCCCGCACCTGGACCGGCCCTGCGTGATCGTCGGCAAGTCCACCGTCCCCGTCGGCACGGCCGAGCGGCTGGCCGCCCGGCTCACCGCCCTGGCGCCCGCCGGGGAGGCCGTGGAACTCGCCTGGAACCCGGAGTTCCTGCGCGAGGGCCACGCGGTGGAGGACACCCTCTCGCCCGACCGGATCGTGCTCGGAGTGCGCCCCGGCCGGGCCGAGGGACTGCTGCGCGACCTGTACGGGCCGCTGGGCGACATCCCGACCGTGGTCACCGACTACGCCACCGCCGAGTTGGTCAAGACCGCCGCGAACGCCTTCCTGGCGACCAAGATCTCGTACATCAACGCGATCGCCGAGGTGTGCGAGGCGGCCGGCGCGGACGTGGTGCGGCTGGCCGAGGCGCTCGGCCACGACGAGCGGATCGGCCGGCGCTTCCTCGCGGCCGGACTCGGCTTCGGCGGCGGCTGCCTGCCCAAGGACATCCGGGCCTTCGTCGCCCGTGCCGAGGAGCTGGGCACCGGCGAGTCCCTGGAGTTCCTGCGGCAGGTGGACGCGATCAACCTGCGCCGCCGCACCCGCGCCGTCGACCACGCCCGGGAGCTGGTGGCCGGCTCCTTCGCCGGCCGGAAGGTCGCCGTGCTCGGCGCCGCCTTCAAGCCCGAGTCGGACGACATCCGCGACTCGCCCGCGCTCGACGTCGCGGCGGCGATCGCGCGCGAGGGCGGGCGGGTCTCGGTGTACGACCCGGCGGCCCTCGACAACGCCCGCAAGGCGTTTCCCGACCTGGCCTACGCCGCCTCCGCCGCGGCGGCGGCGCGCGGGGCCGAGGTGCTGCTGCTGCTGACCGAGTGGCGCGAGTTCGTGGAACTGGACCCGGTGGCGCTGGGCGAGGAGGTCGCCGTCCGCGCCGTCGTCGACGGCCGCAACGTGCTGGACCCGGGGGCCTGGCGCGCGGCCGGCTGGACGTACCGGTCGCTCGGCCGCCGCTGACCCGGGGCCGCGCCCCGCCTCCGGCTCCCGGGCGGGGAGCCGGGGCGCGGTCAGTACAGGCTGATGTTGACGGTGTACCGGGACAGGCCGAGGCGCCGGGCCACGGCGAGCGACGCCTGGTTGTCCCACTCGGTGCTGTAGAGGGCGGTCCTCCCGGTGGCCCGGACCAGCTCGGCCCACCGGGTCACCAGGGCCGGGGAGATGCCGCGGCCCCGGTACTCCGCGAGGGTCGCGGTGCCCGCCTCGCAGGCCCGCCGGCCGACCCGGGCCGAGCAGCACACCCCGACCGGGCGGTTCCCGTCGAAGGCGGCCACGGTCGGCTGCCGGTCCGCCAGGGTGGCGGCGAGCTCGGGGAAGCCGTCCCGGAACTCCTCGGCCCGGTCGGGGCCGCACACCTCGAACCGCAGCCCCGGGACCTCGGTGGCGACCAGCGGGCCGAGCACCGCGAAAGCGGGCCCGATGTAGGTGTCGGAGACCGGCCGGTGCCGGGCGACCAGCCGGGCCACCTCCTCCGGGATCTCGGCCACCTCGGCCAGGTCGTCGACCGGGGGCTGTGCGGCGGCCCAGGCGCGGATCGCGGCGCCGGTCGGCGCGGGCAGCTCGGCGCTGGTCCACACCCGTACCGCGGCGCGGGTGCGGGACAGGAAGCAACGGGCGGGGGCCGGGCCCCCCACGTCGTTGACCGAGGCCAGGAGGCCCTGAGGAGTCATCACATACAGGGCCTCGGCCTGGACTTCGGCGAGCTCCGCGTCGGTGGCGGCCGTGAGGCCGTCCGGGGCGGGCTGGGTCATGACGGCGTGGTCCTCGGATCGGGGCGGTGGGACGACCCCTCGGGGCACGGCCGGTCGCCGGCCGATGCGCCTCAGGATCGTCTGTCACCCTACACACGGCCGGATCCGGCCGTCAGGAGCGATCCCGCCGGTGGGGTGGGGTGCCGGGGCGGCCCCGGACGGTCGGTCCGGGGCCGCTCGGGACGGGGCGGGGCGGGCCGGTCGGGCACCGCCCCCCGCGCGGGGGAGGGCGCTATCGGCGCAGCGGGCCCTCGCAGGTGTAGTCGGCGCTGCCGGCCCGGCCGGTGGGCCAGACCTCGACCTGGCCGAACCAGCAGTTCATGTCGGCGAGGTTGTTGGCGGCGGCACCGCCCCGGGTGAGCAGGAAGTAGTCGACGGTGGCGGCCATGTCGGTGCGGACCTGTCCGGCGTCGAGGGTGTTGGTGAGGTTGGCGGTCATCCGGCCGGTGCAGGTGAACCGCATGGTGTTGTTCCAGTCGGCGTTGTCCTTGCAGACCGGGGTGTTCTGGGTGGCGCGGGTGAACGCGTCCCGGACCTCGGTGGCCCAGGCGTAGGTGAGCCGGCTGTTCGGCGTGTAGGTGGTGGCCGGAACGTAGAGGTTGTCGGCGAGCGGGATCTCGGTGTCCAGGAAGGCGTTGTACTCGCGCTGGAGGGCGGCGTCGCGGCCGAGGCGGTCGCGCCAGGCGTTGTAGCCGGTGACGTCGTCGGCGCGCAGCAGCCGGTACATCTCGGCGAGCCGGTCGGGGTGGTGCTCGCCGAGCAGGTTGAAGAAGGTGGCCGCGTACGGGTAGACCCGGAAGCCGAGCGTCTCCCAGCTGGCGTGCAGGATCTGATCGATCGTCAGGCGGGGCGTCCCGGCGGCGCCTTCCTGGGCGATCTGGCGGACCATGTACTTGCGGGCCTTGACGCCGTCCTTGGAGGTGGAGCCGGCGAAGTACTCGGCGGTGCCCTCGTTCATCGCGAAGGTGGCGCTGCCGGGCCAGCGGGTGGTGTAGCCGGACTCCGGGATCGCCCAGCGGGCGTTGAGGTAGTGGGTGTACTCGTGCCGGAAGAGCTCCTCCAGGCTGAAGTACGACTCGGCGGTGGTCCGCTGGTAGGTGTAGAAGGTGGAGTTCTCCTCGATGAACATGCCGCCGTTCTCGACGTCGCCGATCCCGAACAGCAGGTACTGGAGCGAGCGGTAGTTCGTCTTGGTGTCGTACAGCTGCACCGTGAGGGTGGGGTGGGTGTCGTCGGCGAGCGGCCGGTCGGTGCCGATGACCCGGAAGAACTGGGCCTTGACCTGCTTGGTGGCGTAGTACAGCTGGTCGGCGGTGGCCCGGTCGAGGGCGGTGCGGATGACCAGGGAGCCGTTGTCGTAGGTGTAGGTGTTGGGGAAGAACTGCCTGTCCAGGTCGGCCCGGCAGGCCCCGTACTGGCCGCAGAGGCCGAAGTCGTTGAGCGGGACGGCCAGGTTGAGCCACGGGCGGCTGAGGCGGCCGAAGTTGTTCTGGACGGTGGTGACCACGTCGCCGATCTCGGCCTTGATCCCGGCCTTGAGCGCGTCCACCACGGCGTAGCGGGCGTACTCGTTCATGGCGTCGGCGACGGCCCACTCGGTGTCGGTGCCCTTGAGGTGGGTGTAGCCGGAGAAGGCGCGGATCGCCTGTCGGTAGCCGGGGTCGGCGACGGCGGCGGCGCGGAAGGCGCCGCCGTCCTCGGTGACGTTGTTGACGCCCTGGAAGTTGAGCTGGAGCGCGGCCTGGAGGGCCCAGTTCCAGCCCCGGTCGCCGATGTACGCGGTGCCGGGGGTGGCGTACTGGCGCAGCACCCGCTCCAGCAGCGGGAGCCGGCCGGGGCGCAGCTTGGGGGCGGTGGAGGTCTGGAGCAGCTCGCCCATGGTGTTGCCGGCGGCGGTGGTCGGGTCGAACGAGCGGGGGTTGGCGGTGTGGGCGGTGATCGCGCGGTCGACCGCGGCCGCGGTGGCGTCGTCGTTGAGGTCGAGCTCGGCGTGGCCGTAGTCGAAGTAGACCGCGACGTGCAGGTAGTACCAGAGTTCCTGCTGGTTGCGGTTGTTGGCGCTGTCGAAGCCGGGGGAGAGGGCGGTGATCCGGTCGGCGACGGCGCGCACGTGGGCCGGGGTCAGCACCTTGGCGAGTTCGGGGCGCCAGTCGACCAGCAGCGGGCGCAGACAGCCGTCGTAGGTGTGCGAGCGGTCGGCGAGGAAGTCGGCCAGGGCGGCCGGGGAGAGCGCGGTGAAGGAGCCGAAGGAGCAGGCCGCGGCGGCGTCGGCGGCGGCCGGGGCGGCCTGGGCGACGGGGGTGGCCGGGTCGGCGGCGGGCCGGGTGGCGTCCGTGGTGGGCTGGAGCGATTCGTTGCCCGGTGCCCCCTCGGGGCCGGGGGCGCCGGTGGTGCTGCTGCCGTGGGCGACGTCGCCGGTGGGGCCGGCCGGGTGGGCGGTGGTGCCGCCGAAGGTGGTGGCCGGGCCGGTGGCCCGCTCGGAGGCGGCGGGGGGTGCGGCGGCCTGCGCGCTCTGGACGAGCGGGGCGGTGAGGGTGGCGGCGAGGGCTGCCGAGAGCAGGACCGAGCGCAGGCGGGGACTGGTGGGCACAGGAGCTCCAGTTGGGCATGTGGGGGTGCGCGGGGATGGGCGTGCTGCGGGATCGGAGCCGTGGGGGGCGCCGGGTCCGCGGGGGGACCGCGCGGGAGTCTGATGACGTCGAGGGAAACGATGATGATCTCTCGACTCACTGGCCAGTAAAATAGTAATGTCAAATTGCATTGCGCAAGGGCTGGTGGGAGGGCAGATCGGCGGTCGGTAACGAGAGGGTCTCGACCGGGGGTCGGTGGTGCGCAGGGTCTTGACGGGGAATCGGCCGGGGGCGTTTGCTGGCTCCCGCTCGTTGAAGGTTGATCGGTTCTGTTCGTTTGTGTGGGATTTGAACGTTCAAATCGCTGCGCCGCCCGACCAAGGAAAGGCCATGTCCGAGTACCTGAAGCAGTTCGCCGAGCCCTTCGGCTACCTGGACTTCGCCCGCTTCGGGCCGGTGTCGCAGCCGGTCCGACGGGTCCTGCTCCGCGAGGCCGACCGGCTCCACCGGCACGGTTGGGACGCGCTCGAAAGCCTCGACGCGGACACCGCGGCGGCGGCCCGGACGGCGGGCGGACTGCTGGGCTGCGCGCCGCACGAGATCGCGTTCGTCGGCTCCACCTCGCACGGGCTGTTCGCCGCCGCCCACGCGGTCGGTGCCGGTGCGCGATCCGTCGGCGGCCCCGCCCCGGACGGGACCGTCCTGGTGGCCCGGACCGACTTCCCCGGCGCCGTCTACCCGTGGCTGCGCGCCGCCGCCAACGGCGGACTGGCGGTCCGGCAACTCGACGGCCCGGTCACCGTCGACCTGGTCCGGGCCCACCTGGACGACCGGGTGCGCGCCGTCGCCGTCTGCGCCGTCGACGCCGCGACCGGCTACCGGGCGCCGCTGGCCGCGATCAAGGAACTGATCGGACCGGACCGGATCCTGGTGGTCGACGCCGTCCAGGCCCTCGGCGCCGTGGAGTTCGCCGCCGACGCGGCCGACGTGCTCGCCGCCGGCGGCCAGAAGTGGCTCCGGGCCGGCTGGGGCGCGGCCGTCCTGATGGTCCGGGACCGGATCGCCGACCGGATCGGGCCCGGGCTCAGCGGGTGGTCCGGCGTGGTCGACCCGATCGACGCGCCCGTCCACCCGTGCCCGCCCCGGCCCGGCGCCGTCGCCCACACCCTGACCAACCCCGACGGTCCCGCCGTCGCCGCCCTGGGCGCCGCGCTCGCCCTGGTGCGGGAGGAGGGCCCCGGCCGGATCGAGGCCCGGATCGGCGAGGCGCTCGGCGGACTGCTCGCCGCCGCCCGCGCCGCCGGCGCCGAGACCGGCGGCGGCCCGACGCCGGACGCCCCCTACGGCTCCCCCCGCGGCACCGGCGACCCGGCCGCCACCGGCAGCGGGATCGCCCGGCTGCGACTGCCCGGCGCCGACCCCGCCGCCGTCCATCGCGCGCTGACCGCGGCGGGCCTGTCCACCACCCTGCGGGCCGGCTGGATCCGGCTCTCCCCGCACGCGAGCACCGACCCCGGGACCGCCGATCTGCTCGGCGGCACGCTCGCCCACGTACGGCGGGGCGTCCGCACCGCCTGAGCGGACGCCCCGCGCCCGACCGTCCCCGCCACCCGGCGGGGCGGCCCGGCTCCCCGCACCACCCGGCACGCGCCATCGCTCACCACCCGCGCCATCGCTGGCCGCCCCGCACCACCGCTCACGATCCCGCAGGACCGTTCACCACCCCGCATGCACCACCTGGCACCACCCGACGTCCCACCCCTCCGCTCGACGTCCACCCCCTCAGAAGGGCATGCCATGTCACACCTCTCCCGCCGCGACCTGCTGCGCGCCACCGGCGCCGGCCTGCTGACCCTCTCCGCCGGCGGCGCCCTCGCGGCCTGCGGCGGCTCCAGCGGCTCCGGCTCCTCCGGTGGGGACGCCGCCACCGGCACCATCACCGTCTGGTCCTGGACCAGTGCCGCCGACGCCCTGCGCGGCGTCGTGCCCGCGTTCGAGAAGGACAACCCGGGCATCAAGGTCGACGTCCAGGACGTCGGCAACCCGGCCATCTGGGACAAGATCACCGTCGGCCTGGCGGCCGGCGGCCAGGGCCTCGCCGACGTCCTGCACATCGGCTGCGACTACCTGCCCGGTTACCTGGAGAAGTTCCCCAACGGCCTCGCCGACCTCTCCGCCCTCGGCGCCGACGCCCACAAGGACAAGTTCACCAAGGGTCTGTGGCCGGTCGTCACGGACAAGGACGGCAAGGCCCGTGCCCTCCCCTGGGAGGTCAACGCCCAGGGCTTCTTCTACCGCAAGGACATGTTCGACCGGGCCAAGCTCGACCCGACCACGTTCGAGACCTGGGACGACGTGATCGCCGGCGCCGACGCCTTCAAGGCGGCCAACCCCGGTGTCGGCCTGGTCGGCATCAACAAGCCCGGCACCCCCGCCCCCGACGTCGACTTCCTGCAGTCCCTGATGCAGCAGCAGGGCGCGTTCTTCTTCGACCTCAAGGGCGACATCACCCTGACCTCGACCGAGTGCGTCCGCGCCCTCACCCTGGTCAAGCGCCTCAACGACGCAGGGCTCGTCCTGGAGACGCCCGGCTCCACCGCCTGGCGCACCCAGATGAAGGACAGCCAGCTCGGGGCCGGCCCGCAGCCCTCCTGGGCCGCGCACTACATCGAGACCAAGTTCCCCGACCTGAGCGGCAACTGGCGGCTCACCCGGCCGCCGGCCGTCACCCCCGGCGGCAAGCGCACCGCCATCGTGAACACCACCCACCTGGCCGTCGCCTCCTCCAGCCCCCGCCGCGCCGCCGCCTGGAAGTTCGTCGAGTACGCGCTCACCCGGGCCGACTCGGTCAACGCCATGTTCAAGGCCGGCAGCGTCTTCCCGGCGCTCACCGCCGCCTACCAGGACCCGATCTACAGCGAGCCGAGCGCCTACTACGGCGGCCAGCCGGTCCTGAAGACCTTCACCGACCTGCTCACCGAGGGCGGCGACGCCACCAACTACTCCGGCGACTACGCCCGCGCGCTCAAGCTGGTCAGCGACGCCCAGACCAAGGTCCTGGTCAAGGGCGTCGACCCGGCCGAGGCGCTCCAGGACGCCGCCAAGCAGCTGGCCCAGCAGACCGGGCGCAAGATCAAGTGACCACCGCCGCTCCTCCGGCCGCCCGGCCGACCGCCCCGGCGGCGGTCCGCCCGGCCGCCGTCCGGCGCGCCAGGCTCCGCCGCCGGGCCGTGCCCTACCTGCTGCTCGCGCCCGCGCTGATCCTCTTCGGGGTCTTCAAGGCGTACCCGATCGTCTCCTCGCTGCTGCTGTCGCTGACCGCCGGCTCCGGCAGCGTCACCCACAACGCCGGTCTCGCCAACTACCAGCGGCTGCTGCACGACCCGCTGTTCTGGACCGCGCTCGGCAACACGGCCCGGATCCTCGTCGTCCAGGTCCCGGTGATGCTCGGGCTCGCCCTCCTGCTGGCGGTCGCCCTGAACGCGGCGTTCGTCCGCTGGCGCACCGTGTGGCGGCTCGGCGTCTTCATGCCCACCGTCACCGGGCTGGTCGCCACCGGCATCCTGTTCTCCTTCCTGCTCAACACCAAGGACGGCGCGGTCAACAACGCCCTGGGCGCGATCGGCCTGCCCGGCGTCGACTGGTTCGGCGACGGCTTCTGGGCCCGGATGGCCGTCGTCCTGGTGCTGACCTGGCACTACACCGGCTACAACGCCGTCATCTACCTGGCCGGGCTGCAGGGCATCCCCAAGGAGCTGTACGAGGCGGCCATGGTCGACGGCGCCGGACCGGTACGCCGGTTCCGCTCCGTCACCCTGCCCGCGCTGCGGCCCGTGCTGCTGTTCACCGTGGTGCTCTCGACCATCGGCACCCTCCAACTCTTCGACGAGCCCTACGTCCTGACCCGCGGCGGTCCCGACAACGCGACCCTCACGGTGTCGATGTACCTGTACGACAACGGCTTCCGCTACTTCGACTTCGGCTACGCCTCCGCCATCGCCTACGCGCTCACCCTGATCGTCTCGGTGCTCGGCGCGGCCCAGATGCGCCTGATGGGAGAACGCGAATGACCACTGCCGCCACCTCCGTCGAGCCCGTCGCGCCGGGCCCGGCGGTCCCGCCCGCCACCCCGGCGCCGACCGGCCCGAGCCCCTGGCGCCGACTGCGCGGCTGGCCGCTCACCCTGGTGCTCGCCGCCGTCACCGGGCTGTCGATCGCCCCGTTCTACTGGCTGGTGATCTCCGCCACCCGCAGTGACGGCGAGATCTTCTCCTGGCCGCCGAAGCTGCTGCCCGGCTCCCACCTGGGCGACAACATCGGGCACCTCCAGGACCGGATCGGGCTCGGCCGGGTCCTGCTCAACTCGCTGCTGGTGTCCGGCCTGCAGACCCTCGGCGGGCTCGTCGTGGCCCTGCTGGCCGGGTACGCCTTCGCCAAGTTCCGGTTCCGGGGCCGCACGCTGCTGTTCGCCGTCCTGCTCTCGACCCTGGTCGTGCCGGACCAGGTGATGCTCGTCCCGCTGTTCAAGATGATGATGTCCTTCGGGCTGCTCGACAGCTACCAGGCGCTGATCCTGCCCGGTCTGTGCGTGCCGTTCGCGATCTTCCTGATGCGGCAGTCGCTCAGCGCCATGCCGGACGAACTCCTCGACGCCGCCCGGGTCGACGGCGCCGGCGAACTGCGGGTGCTGTTCGGGATCGTGGTACCGGTCATGCGGCCGGTGCTGGCCGCGCTGGGCATCTTCCTGTTCCTCGGCTCGTGGAACAGCTTCGTCTGGCCGCTGATCGCCCTGCGCAGCACCGACATGCACACCCTGCCGGTCGCCCTCGCCACTCTCCAGGGCATGAAGGCCAACACCGACTACGGCTCGATCCTCGCCGGAACCGCGATTTCCACCCTGCCGATGATGGTCCTCTTCCTGGTCCTCCAACGGCAGTTCATCTCCGGCCTGCTGGCCGGTGCCACGAAGGGCTGAACCGAACCATGACCGACACCAGCGACGAGATCTGGGAACCCCACGCCCCCGCCACCACCGCCCGCCCCCGCCCCGTGGACGTGCCCGGCCCCGCCGCCGGACGGCTGGAACTGCTGGTCGCCGGCACGGCGACCGTGACCGTCCTCGCCGAGGGCGTCGTCGAGGTCACGGCCGAGACCGGGCCCACGGACGGCGACGGCGGCCCCGGCGAGGTCCGGATCGAATGGCGCGTCCCCTGCGTCGACGTCACCTCCTTCTGGACCCCCGAGCCGCGCGGCACCGGCTGGCTGCCCGCCTCCTGGAGCGCCCCGCGTCGCGTCGGCCTCTCCCGCGGCGCCCCCGTCGCCGCCCTCGTCGGCACCGGCGACACCACCGTCTGCGCCTTCGCCGCCGACCGTGAGGAGGCCCTCGCCAGCGGCGGCGTGGTCGAGGAGACCGGCGAGTTCCGGTTCTGGGTCCACGCCACCGGCCGGCTCACCGTCCGCATCGACACCTCCGGCCGCCACTTCGGCCGAAGCCTCGCCGAACTCGCCGACTGGTGGGCCGAGGGCCGCCCGGTCCACGTCCCCGACGCGGCCCGCCTCCCCGCCTACTCCACCTGGTACGCGCTGCACCAGAACATCACCCCGGAGACCGTCGAACGGCAGGCCGCCCTCGGCAAGGACCTCGGCCTGGACACGATCATCGTCGACGACGGCTGGATGACCACCGACCGCACCCGCGGCTACGCCCACTGCGGCGACTGGGAGCCGCACTCGCTGCCCGACACCGCCGCCCACGTGGCCCGGGTCCACGACCTCGGCGTCCAGTACATGCTCTGGTACGCGCTGCCGTTCATCGGCAAGGACAGCGCCGCCTGGGACGGACTGAGCCGGTACGCCCTCGTCGACGCCGCCCACATGGGCGCCGTCGTCGCGGACCCCCGGTACCCGGCGGTCCGCGCCCATCTGGCCGACCGGCTCGCCCGGGCCGTCGAGGAATGGGGCATGGACGGGCTCAAGGTCGACTTCATCGACTGGTTCGGCGTCCAGGACCCGCCCGCCCCCGGCCCGGAGGCCGACTGTGCCACCGTCGACGAGGGCCTGCACCTGCTGCTCGCCGAGATCCGCCGCCGGACCGCCGCCGCCCGGCCCGAGTCGATGATCGAACATCGCCAGCCCTACGTCAGCCCCGGCCTGTGGCCCTACGCCACCATGGTCCGGGCCGTCGACTGCCCGCTCGGCACGCAGGAGAACCGGCAGCGCGTCGTCGACACCCGGCTGATCGCCGGACCGCTGGCCGTCCACTCCGACATGCTGATGTGGCACCCCACCGAACCGGTCGAGCAGATCGCCTGCCACCTGGTCAACGTCCTGTTCGGCGTGCCGCAGATCTCCGTCGACCTCGCCGTCCAGAGCCCCGAGCAGCGCGAGACGCTCGCTTTCTGGCTCGGCGTCGCCCGCGCCCACGTCGACACCCTGCAGCTCGGCGCGTTCCGGCCGTCCCGCCCCGACCTCGGCTACCCGCTGGTCGCCGCGGTCGGCGACGGCACCACGATCGTCGCCCGGTACGCGGCGCTGCCCGTCGACACCGGCACGGACACCGCCGGCGAGTGGCGTACGCTGCTGGTCGCCAACGCCGACGCCGACCCCGTCGTCCGCCTCACCGGCGGCCGGGGCACCGCCGGGGCCACCGTCCAGGACGCCCGCGGCCGGACCGTCGGCACCTCGACCGTCCACCTGGACGGTGGCCTCGTCGACGTCCCCCGGGGCGGCCTGCTGACCCTCCGCCGGGTCTGACGGCCGGTGCCCGACGGGGCGGCGCCCACGCGAAGGAGAACCGATGACCACCCCGGGAGCACGCCCCGCGCGCCGCGTCACCACCATCGCGGACGTGGCCCAGGCGGCCGAGGTGTCCCGGCAGACCGTCTCCAACGCGCTCAACGCCCCGCACCGGGTCCGCCCCGACACCCTCGCCCGGGTCAACGCGGCGATCGAGCGGCTCGGGTACCGGCCCGACCAGTCCGCCCGGTCGCTGCGCACCGGCGAGCGCCGCACCATCGGCTACCTCGCCCCGGTCGACGACCCCTTCGACCCCAACCCGCTGATGGCGGGCTTCCTCGAAGCCCTCGTCGACGCGGCCGGGGCCGTCGGACACCACGTGCTGCTCCTCCGCCCGGCGGCGGGGGAGCAGCACGTCCGGGCGGTGATCGACGGCGTGGTGGCGGCCCGCCAGGTCGACGGCCTGGTCCTCGCCGACGTCCTCCCCGACGACCCCCGCGCCGCCCACGCCGCCCGGGTCGGCATCCCCTTCGCCGCCTTCGGGCGCACCGGCCCCGGCCTTCCGCAGCACTGGGCCGACATCGACAACGCGGCCGCCACCGCCGAGGTCGCCCGTCACCTGGCCGCGCGCGGCCACCGGCGGGTCGCCTTCGTCGGTGCGGTGGGTGCGGTGGGTGCGGCCGACGCCGGTGCCGCCCTGCCGTGGCTCGCCGCCCGCCGCGAGGGCTTCCACCGCGAGGCCGCCCGCCTCGGCCTCTCCCTCGCCCCGGCGCCTCCCGCCGGCGGCCTCCGCGCCCTGCTTCGCGACCCGGACCGGCCGACCGCCCTCGCCACCGACAACGACCTCGCCGCCCTCGACGTCTACGAGGCCGCCCGCGCCGAGGGCCTCCAGGTCGGCCGCGACCTCGCCGTCACCGGCTTCCACGACACCCCCCTCGCCCGCCACCTCCACCCACCACTGACCTCGCTCCGCCTTCCCCTGCGCACCATCGCCACCACGGTCGTCACCCGCCTCCTGGCCCAGCTGCGCCCCGGCACGCCGACCCCGGCGGAGGGCGTCGAACTGGCGGCGGAACTGGTCGTTCGCGAGAGCTCGGCGGGGGTCGCGCCGGGGGCCTGAGCCCGCCCGCCGCCGCCCTCGCCGCGGCTTCCTCGGCGGAGCGCCGCCGTGACGGTCGTCGGCCGCCCGCCGGCCCGGTCGCGCTCCGAGGGCCGGCTCCGGCGGAGGACGTCGGTTCCGGCGGTGCGGGAGAGCCCTGACCGCCCGGTGCCCCGCCCCCTGCCGGCGCGCCCGCAGGGGGTGCGGTGAGCCCGGCGCCGCGGCCGCCGACCCGTCGGGCTCCGCGCGTTCCGAGACCGAACCTGCCCGGCCTGCCGCGGTGTACCGTCGCCGCGACGGTCGTCGGCCGACTGCCGGTGCGGCGGCGCTCGGAGCCGCCGGTCCCGGCCGCCGGGCGGGCGTCGTCCGTGACCGGTCCGTTCGCGACGGGCCCGACCCGCCGGGCCGGGGAGATTCCGGCCCGCCTCCGCCTGCCGGGGACGGGCCCGGCGATTCGGCGCCGTCCTCGACCGGCCCGGCATCTCCCCGTCACGGCTGCCCTCCGCCGAGGGCGGCCGGTGGGCGTTCGGGCGCCGTCCTGGTCCGTGTGCCCCGCCGGTCCTCCCGGCCGAAACCGGCGGGGCGGTGGCCGGACTGACATAGCATCAGCTCTTTCGTTCGTCGTCGGCACGGAGGTGCGGGATGCGTCGGGTCGCGGTCGTCGGGGCAGGACAGGCGGGGCTGCAGGTGGCGTTGGGGCTGTTGGCGGCCGGTGGGTACGAGGTGACGGTGGTGTCGGGCCGGACGGCGGGGGAGTTGCGGGCGGGGCCGGTGCTGTCGACACAGGCGATGTTCGGTCCGGCGTTGCGGGTGGAGCGGGCGGCGGCGTTGGACCTGTGGGTGGGGGAGGCCCCGCAGGTGCGGTCGGTCGACGCGGTACTGGTGCCCGAACCCGGCGTGCGGGCGCTGGAGTTCACCATGACCCTGGACGAGCCGGCGCAGTCGGTGGACCAGCGGATCAAGATGGCGCGCTGGCTGGAGCTGGTCGAGGAGCGCGGTGGGCGGGTCGAGTACCGGGAGCTGGACCGGTCCGGGCTGGGGGAGTTGGCGGTCGCGCACGAACTGACGCTGGTCGCGGTGGGGCGGGGCGAGCTGGCGGGGATCTTCGCGCGGGACGCGGCCCGTTCGCCGTTCGACGCCCCGCAGCGGCGGCTCGCGGCGCTGTACGCGCAGGGCGTGGGCGCGCCCGACCCGGCGGCCGGGCCGCGGGCGCGGATGCACGCGGTGCCCGGGGTGGGGGAGCTGTACCTCCAGCCCGCGCTGACGCTGTCCGGGCCGTGCGACATCCTGCTGTGGGAGGCGGTGCCCGGGAGCGCGTTCGACCGCTTCGGCGACCGCCCGCCTGGCGCCGAGCAACTGCGCCGGATGCGGGAGTCGATGGCGGAGTACCTGCCGTGGGAGGCGGAGTTGTGGGCGGCCGCCGAACCGACGGACGCGGGCGCGTCGCTGTACGGCGCGCTGACCCCGGTGGTGCGGCACCCGGTGGCGGAGCTGGACGGCGGCGTGGCGGTGCTGGGCATCGGGGACGCGCTGGTGGTCAACGACCCGATCACCGGGCAGGGCGCCAACGGCGCGGCGCGGGCGGCCGAGGCGTATCTGCGGGCGATCGTCGAGCGCGGCGACGGGCCGTTCACTGCGGAGTGGATGACGGAGGTGTTCGAGGGGTTCTGGCAGCGGCACGCCCGGCACGGGGTGGCCCTGACGGCGGACCTGCTGACGATGCCCGAGCACCTCCGGGGAGTGTTCGCCGCGGCCGCCGAGCACGAGCCGGTGGCCCGCCGGTTGGCCAACACCTACGCCGAACCGGTCGACCACGCGGCCTGGTTGGCGACGCCGGAGCTGACGGCGGAATACCTGGCCACCCTCCCCGGGCGGTCCGGAACGGGTGATCGGCTGTCATGATCGCGTCGCGGAGCCTAGGGTGAGGGGCTCCGGGGGAGGGGGAGAACGGTGGAGCAGCTCGGACCGACGGATCCGCGGCAGGCGGGGCCCTATGTGCTGGCCGGCCGGCTGGGGGCCGGTGGCATGGGGGCGGTGTACCTGGGCCGGGCGGTCGGCGGGCGGACCGTCGCCGTGAAGGTGGTGCGCCCGGAGCTGGCCGGGGACGGGTCCTTCCGGGCCCGGTTCCGGCAGGAGGTGGCGGCCGCGCGACGGGTGTCGGGGGCCTTCACCGCGCCGGTGGTGGACGCGGACACCGAGGCCGGGATGCCGTGGATGGCGACGGCGTTCGTGCCCGGGGTGTCGCTCCAGCGGGCGGTGTCGGCGCACGGTCCGCTGCCGGAGGGGACGCTCCGGACGCTGGTGGCGGGGCTGGCCGAGGCCCTGGGCGAGATCCACCGCGCGGAACTGATCCACCGGGACCTCAAACCGGGCAACGTGCTGCTGGCCCTGGACGGCCCGCACGTCATCGACTTCGGCATTTCGCGGGCGGCCGACGGCACCGGGCTGACCACGACCGGTTCGGTGATCGGTTCGGCCCCGTACATGTCGCCGGAGCAGGCGCTGGGGGAGCCGCTGACACCGGCGAGCGACGTGTTCTCGCTGGGCGCGACGGTCGCCCACGCGGCGCTCGGCCGGCCCCTGTTCGGCGAGGGCGTGGCGGCGGCCGTGCTGTTCCGGGTGGTGAACACCGAGCCGGACCTCGGCGGACTGCCGGACGGCCTGCGGCACCTGGTGGCGGCCTGCCTGGCCAAGGACCCGGCGCACCGGCCGGCGCCGCGCCAACTGGTCGAGCTCGTCGAGCGGACCGGCCGCCCGGAGACCTCGGGCGGGTGGCTCCCGGCCGCGGTGGCGGCGGACGTGCTGGCGGTGCGGCGCCTGCTGACCGCCCCGCCGCCCGCTCTTGCGCCGGCCGGTGCTCCCCCGGTCGTCGGGCCGTGGTCCGCGGAGGGACCCGCCCTGCCGCCCCCGCCTGCCGGGGACATCGGGGGCAGCGGGGACATCGGGGGCGCCGGGGAGGGCCGCCCGCCCCGGCGGGCCCTGCTGCTCGGCCTGGGGATCGGCGCCGGGGTGCTCGCCGCCGGGGGCACGGCCGCCGTGGTGGTCCGGCAGCGGCGGCGGACGCCCGGGGGCGGCACTCCCTCCGGGGGCGCCTCGTCCGGCGGGGCGCCGCCCGTCGACCGGCCGACGGGTGAGGACGTCAAGGAGGGCGTGCTCTCCTGGAAGACCTCCCCGCCGGAGTCCTGTTCGCAGGCGCTCGCGGCCGGGGACCTGGTGGTCGGGGTGGGGGAAAGCGCCCTGGTGGCCTTCGACCGGCACGGCACGGCCGCCTGGACCTTCGACGGCCGGGCCACCGGACTGAGACTGGCGGGCACGAAACTCCCCGGCCGGCGGGCGGTCCTGGACGGCGGCCTGCTGTACACCGGGGCGACGAAGATCGCCGCGGTCACGGAGGCGGGACAGGCGACCGTGTCCTCCACCACCGCCCTGGTCGCCGTCGACCCGGCGACCGGCAAGGAGGCGTGGCGGGCCGAGACCGATGGACAGCGGACGGCCGGGTTCGTCCAGATCCTCGGCGTCCGGGCGGGGCGGGCGTACCTGGCCGGGCTCGGCGACGGGACGGGCAGGTTCACCGGCGGCCACGTCTGGGCGGTCGACCTCGCGACCCGGGCGACCGCGTGGTTCCGCGGCTTCGACGGGTTCGTCCTGGTCGGAGCCCTGCCGCCGGAGGGCGACCGGCTGCTCGTCGGCGGGGAGAAGACCGTGCAGGGCCTGGACCGGGACGGGCGGACCGGCTGGTCCCGGGACGCCGTCCTGTCGGGCGCCGGCGCGGTCGGCGGGCGCTTCCTCACCGTCGTCGACGGCACCCTGTCGGCACTGGATCCGGCCACCGGCGAACCGGTCTGGACCGTGCCGGGGGTGCTCCCGGCGGCCGGCGGCGGCTCCGGCAGCGCGGTCGCCGCCGCCGAGGACGGCACCCTCGTGTTCTGCCTGCTGAAGGACGCCGACGGCGGCTCCTCGCTGGGCGTCCTGGACGCCGCCACCGGCGCGGTCCGCCGACGTACCCCGCTGCCGCGCGAGGCCGACCGGGGACTGCCGCCGGCCGCCCGGCTCCAGTGCGCCGACGGCAATGTGTACCGGCTGGGCGCGGACGCCGTGCTGTGGGCCCTCGACCCCGCCGACGGCAGGCCCCGGTGGAAGTTCACCGGCCTGCGCGGCACCGACCCCCAGAACCTGTCCTGGACGGCGGGCGGGGGACGGGTGTGCCTCGCCGACGCCTCCGCCGGCACCATCGCCTCGCTCTTCGCGAACGGAGCCTGACCATGCGCGGACCGGAACCGGGGGACCCGACCAGGATCGGCCCCTACACCCTGCTCGGCCGACTGGGCGCGGGCGGTATGGGCGTGGTGTTCCTCGGCCGCTCGGCCGGCGGGCGCACCGTCGCGGTCAAGCTCGTCCGCCCCGAACTCGCCGGGGACCAGGGCTTCCGGGCCCGGTTCCGGCACGAGGTGCGGGCGGCGCGCGCGGCCTCCTCGGCGTTCACCGCGCCGGTGGTGGACGCCGATCCGGACGGGCCGGTGCCGTGGCTGGCCACCGCCTTCGTGCCGGGGGTCGGCCTGGACGAGGCGGTGCGGCTGGTCGGGGCGTTCCCCGAGCACGTGCTGCGGATCCTGGCCGCCGGGGTCGCCGAGGAGCTGCGCGCCATCCACGCCGTCGGACTCACCCACCGCGACCTCAAGCCGAGCAACGTGCTGCTGGCCCTGGACGGCCCGCACGTCATCGACTTCGGGATCGCGCGGGCCGCCGACGGCAGTGTGATCACCGCCGAGGGAGCGATCTTCGGCACCCCCGCCTACATGTCCCCGGAACAGGCGCTGGGGCGGACGGCGACGCCCGCGAGCGACGTGTTCTCGCTCGGCGCCACGCTGGTCCACGCGGCCTCCGGCGGCCGGGGGCCCTTCGACGGCGAGGGCGGCGGCCACCCGCTGGCGCTGCTCAACCGGGTGGCGCACGAGGAACCCGACCTGTCGGCGGTGCCGGAGGGGCTGCGGTTACTGGTGGCCGCCTGCCTGGCGAAGGACCCGGCGGACCGGCCGGCGCCCGCACAGGTGCTGGCCGCCGTGGCGCGGGACGGGTCGCCGCTCGGGGTGCGCGGACCGTGGCTCCACCCGGTGCTGGTGGAGCGGATCGAGCGGGCCGCGGCGGTCCTGGCGCCGGACGCCGCCCCGGCGCCACCTCCGGGCCCGCCGGAGAACCCTCTGGACGACCGGACCGTGCCCCTGCGGCCGGACGCGCCGCCGCGGCCGACCCTGCCGCTGCTCCCCACCGCGCCACCGTCACCGCCGCCGCCGTCGGGCCCGTCCCGCCGCAAGCTGTTGTGGGGCCTCGCGGGCGGCGCCGCGGCGCTGGCGGGCGGAGGTGCCGCGCTCGCCCTCGGACTGCCGACCGGCGGCGGGTCCGGCCGCGGTGGTACCGCGCTGGCCGGCGGCCCCTCGTCCGGCGTGTCGGCGGCCCCCGCCGCCGCGTCCGGGACCCCCTCGACGACCCCCTCCGCTGCCGTCACGATCGGGACCGACACCGTCGCCACCCCGTTGTGGACGGGACCGGTCACCGAGGCCCTGGTGCAGGTGGTGGGCTCGGAGAAGGCGGTGCTCGCCGTCGGCAAGGACCACATCTGGGCCTTCGACCCGACCGGCCGCCCGCTCTGGGGTCCGGTGCCCAACGCGATCGACTCGACCACGACCTCGATGGGCGGCACCACGGTCGCAGTGGACGGCTCCCGGGTGTACACGGCGACCAGCGGTGGCCGTCTCGGGTTCGACCGCCTGCTGCGCGCACTCGACCTCGGCACCGGACAGGAGGTCTGGAACACCGGGGAGTTGGCCCACCTGGTGCTGGCCTTCGCGCTGCCGGGGATGCTCGACGGCTCCGTGTTCGTCACCAGCACCGCCAACGCCAGCGCGAACGGGGACAGGTCGACGGGCACGGTCTGGGCCGTCGACGCGCAGACCGGCAAGGTGAGCTGGTCGGCCCGGACCCCTGACGAGGACTGGGGCCGGATCAGGCTGATGGTGCCCTCCTCGGGGCGGACCCTGCTGTGGGCGCGCGCCACCCTGCGCGGCGACGCGCCGAGGATCACCGGGGTCGACGTCGGGGACGGCGGCCGGATCCGCTGGAACCAGCCGGCCCCGGGCGTGTCCACCACCGCGTCCCAGGCGACCCCCGCGCTCTACGCCCACTGGCAGGACGGCCCGCACACCTCGGCGGGCGGACGCTTCCTCTTCCTGTCCGACCACCTCTACGCGCTGGAACCGGACACCGGCCAGGCGGCCTGGCAGTCCGCCGACACGGTGCTCCACCAGAGCGTGGTGGCCGCTCCGGACGGCGCCACCGTCTACGCCGCCGGGATCGACCGCGCGGACGTGGGCATGACCACGGTCGTCCGTTCCTTCGACGCCGCGACCGGTCGCCCGGGCTGGACGGCCCGGACGCCCCGGGACCCGATGGCGCTGAACTCGCCCGCCCTGCACTGCGCGGACGGAAATGTCTACCTCCACCTCGGCACCACGGTCCACGCGCTGGACGCGGCCACCGGCGCCACCAGGTGGAGCTTCCCGCTAGGCAGCACCACCGGCGGCTTCGGCCCGGTCGCGCTGTGGGCGGGCGGCGGCCTCCTGTTCGGCAACACGGACCAGGGCCTGGTCGCGATCCCCGCCGACGGAAAGCCCCGCGGCTGAGCGGTCGGGCCGTCGGGTGGCCGGGTGCACCGGGGGATTGCGCCTGACGATGCGTCAGTGTCACTGTAATGGCGCACTCCCGGGGTCCGTCGATCACGAACCGGACCCCGGCCGGACACGCGAGGGGGAAGCGTGGACAGGAACGATCAGCCGGACCGGCCGTGGCGGGACCCGGGGCGAGGGGTGCCGCCGCAGCCGCCGGGGCCGCCGACCGTCGGGGACCGGGGCGGGCTGCCCCTCGCGACCGGGCCGTCGGCGGTGCTGACCGAATCGGTCGACCTGAGGGTCAGCAAGCGGCTGCTGTGGGTCGGCGGGGCCGCGTACCCGCTGCACAACATCGTGCGGGTCTACTCCTTCGTGCTGCTGCCCCGACGCGCGGAGGCGGTGCGGCTGTTCGCGCGGCAGGCGGTGCAGGCGGTGACGCTGGCGCTGCTGGCCGTGGTCGGGGCGGCGTTCCCGTTCGGCGTCGGGGAGGACGTCGAGCCGCTCAAGGTACCGGTGCTGGTCGTCGCTCTGCTCTGGGCGGGGTACGGGTTCGTGGCGATGTTCGTCGTCCTCGCCGCGCCCTCGATGCCGGTGCTGGCGGTGGACACGGCCGGGAACGCGACGGCCCTGGTCGGGACCGCCGACCGGGCCGGGCTCGCGGAGGCGGTCCGGATCCTCTCGCACGCGCTGGAGAACCCGGAGGCCGAGATCGCGCTGACGATCCGCTCGCTCACGGTCAAGACCGGGAACTACCACTACGGCGACAACGTGAACGTGTACGGCGGCAGCGGCAACACGGGGAAGGCGACGGGATGAGCGGCGACCACTTCCACGGCGACGTGGTGAACCTGTACGGCGGCACCGACAACAAGGGCATCGTGCACCATCACCACGCGCCGGGCCCGGACGGCGAGCGGGTGACCGCGGAACTGACGCGGGCGGTCCAGGACCTGGTAACCCTGCTGCGCGAACTCCGGGCCGGCGTCGCGCCGATGGCCGCGGAGTCCATCGACGAGGCGCTGCCGGCCCTCACCGTCGGCCCGCTGGCGGTGCCGCGCGAACGGCACCGGGCACTGATGGCGGTGGCGGGCATCGCCGCCACCGTCGGGGCCGTCGGCGTGCCGGTCGTCGAGGCGGTGCAGCGGGTCCTGGGGCTGCTCGGCGGCCAGTAGGGCTACGGCCGGGCGGTTCCGGGCGGTGTGTACGGGGCGTCGAGGACTGCCAGCAGGCCGGGGTGGACGAACGCCTCGGGCAGGCGGGGGTGCGGGACGAGGATCCCGGTGCTCCGCAGGCGGGCCAGCGCCGGGCGCGGGTCCTCCGGAAGCAGGCCGCGCAGGGACTCGGCCGAGACGGCGGGGGCGGAGCGGAGAGCGCCCAGCACCGCGATCGCCACCGGGTCGTCGGCGACGCGGGCGGTGGCCGTGTCGAGGATCCGCCGGTGCTCGGCGAGGGTGCCCGTGCGGTGGCGGGCGGTCTCGGCGACCGCGCGGGCGAACAGCGCGCCCCACCGCGGCAGATCGCCGTCGGCGGCCGCGACCACGGCGAGGTCGTGCGCCTCCCGGTTGGCGTCGACCCAGCCGTCCAGGTCGAGCAGCAGTCCGGGCAGCAGTCCGGCGCCGACCAGGTCGCACTGGGCGAGCAGCCGGGCGATCCGCCCGTTCCCGTCGGGGAAGGGGTGGACGGTGAACAGCCGCAGCATCTGGAGCGCGGCCGCGTCCAGCGCGGGCGAGGAGGTGCGGGTGCCCCAGCGGTACCAGCGTTCCATCTGCCCGAGCAGGGGTCGGCCCGGCGCGACGGTGATGACGAAGCGCTGCCCGTCGGGCCAGGTGATCCGGGCGGTGGCGCGGCGGAATCCGCCGCCGCCGGGGATGTTGGGGTCGGCGGCGACCAGCAGCCGGTGCAGTTCGGCGAGCGCGTCCGGGGTGAAGTGCGGGCGCCCACCCGGGCGTTCAGCGGCACGTTCAGCGGCACGTTCGGCGAGCTCGGCGAGTTCGGCGCGGACCGAGCGGACGGCGAGCAGCCCTGCCGCGACCCGCTGCTCCGCCGCCGAGGCCAACTGCCCGGCCAGCAGCCGGGGATCGGTCGCCCCGACGTGGCGCAGGTGCAGCCGGGCCCGGGTCCGCGGCCGGTGGAACAGGTCGGGGTCGCCGAGGTGCGCGGCGGCGGCGGTCAGCGCGGACAGGGCGTCGTGGGCCCGGGCCCGGTCCTCGGCGGGCACGGCCTCGGCGCCGGGCGGCGGCACGACGGGCCTGATCCGTCGTGCCGCCACGGAGAGCGTGCCGGTCACTGGCAGGCGTGGTCGATGATGGTGTTGGTCGGCACCTGCACGTCGACCAGCTGGGTCTGACCACCGGGCAGGGTGATCGAGTAGGTGACGGTCTGGTACTGCGCGAAGACCCCGAAGCTCTGGCCCGGCTGGAGCGTGACGTCCACGCTGTGCGTGGTCGTGGTGGTGGAGTTGACCTCGGCGCCGACGGCGGCCTTGAGGGCGCTCAGCGCCTCGACCGAGAGACTGGCCGTCACCTTGTACCCGGTCGCCACCTGGACCGTCACGGTCAGCTTCTCCGGGCTCCTGGTCCCGTTCTGCCGACAGAACTGCTTGTCCTCGAACTTCTCGCCGTACGCGTAGACGTGCGCCGAGGCCGCGCCGCCACCGCCGCCGTGCCAGGGGAAGGGCCAGCCCTCGGAGGGCGGGGGGTAGGGGCCGGAGATGTTGATCGGGTCGTTGAGGTTGTTCGGGTCGTCCCAGGGGTCGCAGCTGGTGTAGCAGTCGGAGGCTGCGGCCATCTGCGGCATCACCAGGGCGGGCACGGCGGTCAGGACGGTGACGCCGAGGGCGACGGCCCCGAGGGCCTTCTTGAGCTGCACGGTCTCTCCACGGTCGGGGGGTTCGAGGGTGAGGGGAACGCGGGGCGTCCGGCGTGCGGTGTCCCGCCCCGTCGCGGACGAGTCTCGCGGCCGCTCCCGTACCGGGGCATCGGTAGAACTGCGCAAGCTGCCTACCTAATCGGGTCCCGGCCTGCCGGATCGCCGGGGCCGTGGAGCAGTCGGGCGAGGGCGGAGCGGGAGGAGACGCCGAGCTTGCGGTAGATGCTGCCGAGGTGGGTGTCCACGGTCCGGGGGCTGAGCACCAGCCGCTCGGCGATCCGGCGGGAGGGCAGGCCGTCGGCGGCCAGTTCGGCGACCTCGCGCTCGCGGGCGCTGAGCGGGGCGGCCGGGTCGGACGGGTCGGCCACCGACGCACCGGGGGAGCCGGGTGGGCCGCCGGGGCCGCCGGCCGTCAGCGCGGCCCGGACCCGGGCCCCGTCCTCGCACAGGCGCAGCGCGCCGCAGGCACGGGCGGCGTCGAGCGCCCGGTCGAGCGGGCCGAGCGCGGCGGCGGGGCCGTGCGCCTGGGCCAGGACCGGGGCGGCGGCGATCACCGTCCAGGCGTACTGGACGGGCATCCGCAGCCGCCGGAGCACCCGGGCGGCCCGCAGCGCGAGTTCGGCCGCGCGCGCCGGGTCGCCGTCGGCGAACGCCATCGCGGCGGCCGCCCGGTCGGCCTGGGACTGCTGGAACGGCAGCCGCCCGAGCCGTTCGGCGGCCGCGTCCGCCGCCCGGGCGCTGCGGCGGGCGGTGGCGAGGTCGCCGCAGAGCAGCGCGGCGGTGGTCATCAGGGCGAACAGCGAGGGGTGGGCGGCCGGTTGGAGCAGGTGCAGGTCCTCGCCGCCGCTCTCCTCCAGCAGGGTGCGCAGGCAGGCGGCCGGGTCGCCGGCGACCAGCCGGGCCTGGGCGAGCAGTCCGACGGCGGAGCCGGCCCACCAGCCGGTGCCGGGAACGGTGTGCCGCAGGCCCTGTTCGGCGAGCGCCACCACTTCCGCGGTGCGGCGCCGGGGCGCCGCCCACAGGAGCGCGCTGGCGCGCATCGCCATGGCCAGGCCGACGACGTCGGGGGCGCCGATCTCGGTGCCGAGCCGTTCGGCCTCGCGGGCGTGCCGCTGCGCCAGGTCGAGGCGGCCGGCCCACTGGTCCAGGATCGACAGGCCGAGCAGGTGGTTGACCGCGACGTGCTTGTGGGCGCCGCCGCTGGCGGTGGCCAGGCCGCGGCTGAGGTGCCGGTGGGCGTCGGTGAAGCGTTCCACGTAGAGCTCGGCGCAGCCCAGCAGGGCGAGCACGTCGGGGGCGCGTCCGGCGACGGTGTCGGGGCGGGCGTCGACGAGCCGGCCGCAGCGTTCGACCTCGGGGGCGGCCAGTGCGAAGTCCCCGGCGTAGCTGTCGCAGAAGGCGGCGAGGACGCGCAGCGCGGTGCGGCCGTCCTCGGCGCCGGGCGAGGCCGCCGCGGCCGCGGCGGCCTCGTGGGCGAGCGCGCGGACCTCGGCCGCCGTGCCGCGGACGGCGTGCACCAGGCCGTGGTCGAAGACCAGGTCGGCGGTGGCGGCGGGCAGCGGAGCGGGGAGCGGCCGGGGCAGCCGGTCGACGACGGTGCGGGCCATCGCGTCGGCCTCCGCGTACCGGCCGAGCAGGCGTTCGACGCCGACGCAGACCGCGAGCGCCCGGACGTCGAGCGGCTCCGGCAGGCCGCCGGGCGTGCGCAGGATCTCGTGGCCGAGCGCCCGGGCCTCCTCCAGCCGGCCGGCGGCGGTCAGGGCCCGGCAGCGGTCCAGGGCGAGGCCGATCCTGGTCCGGGCGTCGTGGGCGTCGGCGGGCGCGGATTCCAGAGCGGTGCGCAGCCAGCGGGCGGCGGTGGCGGGCGAGCGGACGACGACCTCGGCCGCGCCCTCGACGAGGACCGGCAGGGCGAGGGCGGGCAGGCCCTCGGCCGGGCCGCCGCCGAGCAGCAGCTGCTCGGCGTGGCGGGCCCGGGCGGCGGCCGGGGCACCGCGGGCCTCCAGCAGGGCGAGGGCTCGGCGGTGGGCGGTCAGCCGCAGGCCGGGGTTGAGCCGGTGGTGGACCAGGCGGCCGAGCACGGGGTGGCGGAAGGCCAGGTCGCCGCCCGGGCCGAGGGAGCGGACCAGGTCGGCGCGGGCGAGTTCGGCGAGCGCGTCGGCGGTGCGGTCGGTGTGCTCCCCGGCCACCCGGGCGACGTCGCCGAGCCGGAACGGTTCGCCGAGCACGGCGGCGGCCGCCAGCACCTCGGCGACCGGCGAGGGGAGGGTGTCGAGTTCGGCGACCAGGGGTGCGGCGGCGCGCAGCAGCGGCCCGGCGGCGGCGTCCGAACGCTCGGGCCAGTGGTCCGGGTCGGGGCCGGCGGCCAGCAGCAGGTGCAGGATCCGGGGGTTGCCGCCGGAGGCCGCGCGCAGCCGTTCGGCCCGGTGCGCGCCGGCGTCCGGGAGCAGGTCGGTGCCGGGCAGCAGGGCGGCGACGGCGGCGGTGGTGAGCGGCGCGGGTTCGATCCGGACGACGGCGCCCGCCTGCTTGGCGCCGTCGAGTGCGGCGAGCAGGGCGGGCGGCGCCTGCCGGGGCCGGTGGGCGAGGACGAGCAGCAGCCGGTCCGGCGGCGGTTCGCCGAGGAGGCGCTCGGTGAGCCGGGCGGAGGCCGGGTCGCAGTGGTGGAAGTCGTCGAGCAGCAGGACGGTGCCGGCCGGGTCCGCGCACCGGTCGCGCAGGGCGCGGAGGAGGTCGCGGTCGGCGCCGGTGTCCCACGGGATGTCGCCGGGGGAGCCGGGGGTGTCGGGCCGGTGGCCGTCGTCGCCCCAGGCGTCGCGGTACACCTGGTACGGCTTGGCGTCGGGGCCTTCGGCGCGGGCCCGCAGGACGGTGGCGCCGCGGTCGGCGGCGAGCCGGGCGAGCAGGTGCAGCAGGCTGGTCTTGCCGAGCCCGGGGTCGGCCGCGAGGTCGAGCACCGTGCCGCGTCCGCCGGTGAGACCGTCCACGGCCCGGGCCAGCGCGGCGCGTTCCTCGTCCCGTCCGGGTAACGCCGACAGCCCTGCCACGGTTGCCCCTCTCCGGCGCTCCCGCGAGGCCGCTCCCCGAAGGCGGCTCCCCGGGCCGCTCCGCGCATGTTAGCGATCTTCACAACCGGGCCACAAGGTTCCTCCTGGTGGGCCGGACCGGGCCGGACCGGGCCGGGTTCCACCCGCCCGGTCAGGCCGGGTCGCCGGCCCGGAGCTCCTTGGCGATGTGACGGCGCCCCGCCACCAGGGCCTCGGCGAGCACCCCGGCGGTGACCAGGGCGGTCAGGGCCAGGGCCGGGGGGAGGACGGCGCCGGGGCGGACCGGGAGGCCGGGCGGGACGTCGGTGCCGAGCAGGGCGGACAGGTCGAGCGCCGGGCCGAGCAGGACCACGGCGGCGAGGGCGGCGAGCAGGCCGCCGGCCGCCGCGAGCAGCGTCTGCGGCAGCGTCTCGACCAGGATCAGCGCCAGCCCCTGCCGGGGGCGCAGCCCCATGGTGCGCAGCCGGGCCAGCGCGGCGGCCCGGTCGGGGGCGGCGCGGACCAGCGTGAGCAGGGCGGCGAGCAGGGCGAACGCGCCCGCGCCGACGGTGGTGGCGCGGAACACCTGGGCCGCGGCCTGCCGCAGCGGGTCCTCGGTGAGTTCGGCGGTGAGCGCGGCGCTGGTCTTCACCAGGTAGCCGTCCGGGATGTCGCCGGGGTTCGGGCCGACCACCGGGACGCCGGTCCGCCGCGCGGTGTCGGCGACGATCGGGTGCACGGGCAGATCGCGGGTGAGCGACCGGACGGCGGTCTCGTCGATGTCGCCGACGGCGAACCAGTGTCCGTGGTCGCCGAGTCCGGGCACCCGGGCGATGGCCGGGCCGGCCGGGAGGACGATGAACGGGTGGGTGGAGTCGCGCAGTGCCGGGGTGGCGTCGATCGTGCCCGTGTACTGGGCCCGCAGTTCGCCGGTGCTGGTCAGGTAGATCCGCTCCGCCCCGGCCTGTCCGCCGAGTTGCTCGACCAGTCCGCGCGAGTACAGGGCGGGGACGGGGACGTCGCGCGCGTCCGGTCCGGTCGGGCCGTCGGGGGCGGCCAGCAGCGCCGGGTCGAAGGCGCCGCGCCCGAGGGAGCGGGAGATCTCCGCGTAGGCTTTCGGGTCGACGACCACGAGGCTGATGGTGAGGTGGGGCCGGTCGGGGCGCAGGACGGCGGCGTCGGTGAGCAGGGTGACATTGGTGGCGGCCCGGACGCCGGGCAGTCGGCCGGCCCGCTCGCCGAAGGAGCCGGCCAGGCCGAAGCCCTTGGGGGCGCTCACCATGACGTCGCCGCCGGTGGCGAGGCGGGATTCGCGGGCCCGGCCGGAGTCGACCGCCGCGATCACGTCGGCGCCGAACCCGGCGGTGGTGACGGCGAGCAGCAGCGCGAGCGTCGGCAGCACGGCCGGGCGCGGGCGACCGCCCGCGCCGCGGGCCGCGCCGGCCAGTCCGAGGAAGCCGACGGCGCCGCGCCGTCGGCCGACCGCCCGGGCGAGGGCGCCGATCAGCGCGGGCTGGATCCGGGCCAGCAGCAGGCCGGTGCAGAGGGCGATCAGCAGCGGAGCGGCGACCAGCAGCGGGTCGATGCCGGCGCCGGGCGGGGCGGCACCGCGCCGACGGACCTCGACCACCGCGGCGGCCGTCAGCAGGAGCAGGCCGAGTTCGCCGACCAGTCGCCCCGCCCCGCCGCGCCGGGCGGCCGGGCGGGGGGTCAGCAGCGTCAGCGCCCGGGCCGGGAAGGCCAGCAGCGCGCACACGGTGGCCGTCACCGCCGCGAACAGCGCGGCGCCCCAGCGGGGGGTGGGCAGCAGCAGGAGGGCGAGCAGGGTGCCGACGGCGGCGCCGGGCAGGACGACCGCGGCGCCCTCGCCGAGCAGCCGCCGCAGCACGCCCCGGCGGGAGCCGCCGCGGGCCTGGAGCAGCAGGAGTTCGGGGCCGCGCCGGTCGGCGGCCAGCGCGGCGGCCAGGCACAGCACCACGGTGACGACGCCGGCCAGCCCGGCCGGGCCGAGGGCCGCCAGCGGGGCGGCGGCGTCGCGGCGGGCGGTGGCGAGCGCGAACAACTCGGGGAGCGAGGAGAAGGTGCGCAGGTCGGTGCGGCCGGTGGCGGCGGCCAGGTCGGCGGCGGTGGGGCCGCTCAGATAGCTCGCGAGCGCGTCGGCGGCGTCGGGCAGCCGGTCGGCGCGCAGCGAGTCCGGGTCGACGGGCAGCCGCCAGGAGAGCTCGCCGCCCTGGGCCCACTCCATCAGCCGGGGCATGTCGTCGCCGCCGGTCAGGCCGACCGCGGTCCAGTTGCGGAGCCACTCGAAGGTCGGCGGGATCTCCAGGCAGGGCCGGCGCAGGCAGTAGAAGTCGGTCCAGTAGGGGTCGTTGTCGTCGTTCACCCGGAAGGTGCCGACCACCTCGGTGTCGGGGGAGGGCTTCTTGCCGGGCAGCCGCTCCTCCGTCAGCACGTCGCCGACCCGGATGTCGAGCTTCTCGGCCGTCTGCTCCGCGACCACGATCGCCAGCGGCCGGCCGGGGTCGGCGGTCGGCCAGCGGCCCTCGACCAGGGTGGCGTGGTCGGCGAGGCCGGCCAGGTGGCGCAGTTCGAGGACCGGGGACGGGCCGTCGGGCCGGGACAGCTGCGGATTGCCGAGGATCTTCGGACGGACGCCCCGGACGCCGAAGACCGGTCCGCTCGGCGAGACGCGGAACTCCCCGCCGGTGCGGGCGGTCAGCTGCGCGGTGACCGAGGCCAGGGTGGCCGAGTCGTCGGTCGGGCGGAGGTCGGAGCGGGCGACCAGGCTGGTCGCGCCGATGCCGCGGTCGCGCAGGAAGTCGCGCAGGGCGGCGTCCTCACCGCGGTCGACGCCCCGGGGCAGTCCGGCGGCGAGCAGCACGACCACGAACACCAGCACGCCGTTGAGCAGCGCCGCCCAGGGCGCGGCCCGGAGCCGGGTGCGGACCCAGCGGGCGGGCCGGTGCCCGGTGTGCGCCGGGGGCGCGGTGGTTGCCGCCGTCGGGCCCTGCATCCGCGTTCTCCCACCCCCGCGCCCGTCCCTGAGGGCGGGCGGCCGCCGATCCCGGCCCCTGGTGACCGGATAGCGGACGATGCTGTCAGAGCGGGGGGCGCGGCGGAAGGTCCGTTCGGGCAGACCGCGGGGGCGTCCGGGCCGGGCGGGGAACGGTGGTTCGTCACCGACCCTTGCCGCGGCGGGCCGTCCGGTGCCGCGCGGTCCTCCCGGCGGTCGGGGACCGGGGCGGTCCCGCGGGGAGCGCTGTCGGTGTCTGGGGCTAGGTTCTGAGGTGTCGCCGGGCCCCGCGCCCGCAGCGCCGGAACACCCCGTCACGCCCGTGCCCGGAAGGGGCCCCCGCCATGTCAGCCACTGCCACCGACACGCAGTCGACGTACCTGGAGCTGTCCGAGGACAGCGGCAGCGCGCACAAGTTCTACGAGGTCCTGGTGGCCGGCGTGGACGTCACCATCACCTACGGGCGGATCGGCGAGAGCGGCCAGACGAAGACCACCGCCTACCCGACGCCGGAGAAGGCCGCGTCGGCCGCCGCCAAGAAGATCGGCGAGAAGGTCCGCAAGGGCTACGCCCCGGCGGTGCGCGGCGTGCGCGAGCGGCGGGCGGTGACGCGGCGGGCGATCGTCAGCACCCGTTCGACGGCCCGGCAGGCGCCGGTGCTGTGGCGGTTCCGTTCCGGCGCGGCGGCGTTCGGCATCTTCGTCGGCGAGGAGCACGCCTGGGTGGGCAACGAGAACGGCGACGTCTACACGCTGACCCACGACGGCGCGGTGACCGGCCGCTACGGGCTGCCGGACGGCGTCAAGTGCATCGTCGCCGACGACTGGTGGATCTACGCCGGCTGCGACAACGGCAAGGTCTACGACCTGGGCGGCAAGGTGCCGCGGGTGGCGTACGAGATAGCCGAGGACGTCGACATCTACTGGCTGGACATCCACGACGGCGTGCTCGGCGTGGCCGACGCGCGCGGCGGGATCACCACCGTCGACCACGAGGACGAGTTCCAGTGGCGGCGTTCGGCCGAGGGCACCGACGGCTGGATGGTGCGCTGCGACAACGACGGTGTGTACCACGGGCATTCGCGCGGCGTGAGCCGGTACGCGGCACGCGGCGGCGCCCCGGTCTGGCACACCCGCACCGAGGGCGACGTGCTGTTCGGCTGGCAGGAGCGGGAGGAGGTGTTCGCCGGCACGGGGCGCGGCTGGGTGCACCGGCTGCGCAAGGCGGACGGCTCGGAGGTGGCCCGCTACCGCTGCGACGCCGCGGTGTTCTCCTGCGCGGCCTCGCCCGACGGCCGGTACGTGTTCGCGGGCGACAACCACTCCTCGGTGTACTGCTTCGACGCCGACGGCACCCGGCTGTGGAAGCTCGGCACCGGCTGCGGCTCGGCGTACAGCATGCAGTACCGCGACGGCCGGCTGTACCTGGTGACCACGGACGGTTCGCTGGTCTGCCTGGACGCGAGCGAGACGGCCGTGCGCGCGGCCGAGGAGGGCACGCTGCCGCAGGCCGCCGAGGTGGACGGCAGCGGCTGGACGGCGGCGGTGGCCGGCGCGGAGATCGAGTCGGTGACGGTCGGTTCGGCGGGCGCCGCGGGCGGCATCGAGGTGGAGTGCGTGCAGGACGGCGCCCGGCTGCGGGTGCGGGTGGTGTCGCCGGGCTACGACGCGACCCGCCGGGTGCAGTTCCCGAAGGACATCCGGGTGCCCGGCGCGCGGTACCTGGTGGCGGAGGTACTGGAGTCCGGCAGCGGCTCGTTCTACCGCGCGCGGGGGGACATCAAGCGGCTGCTCTGAGTACTCCTGACGGACTTTCCGTTCCCGTCGGGAGACCGTTGACAGCCCGTCTCGGGCCTCGGTGTAATGCGGGTGCGATACGCACGCACGGCACACCGACCGACCGTTTCGGGCTGTTCCCGGGGAAAGCAGGGCGTCATGAGCGTGGACACCGTGACCGTCGGGAATTCCGCCGATTCCACCGATTCCACCGGGGCTGCGCAGGGTGCGGTCCCCGGTTCCCGGATGGCCGCGCTGTACGAGCGTGACCTGGCCTGCCAGGGCCTGGGGATCACCTTGGACGAGGTGTCCACCGGGCGGGCGTCGATGCGGATGACGGTGGCTCCGGCGATGGTGAACGGGCACGGCATCGCGCACGGCGGCTATCTGTTCCTGCTCGCCGACGCGGCGTTCTCCTACGCCTGCAACAGCTACGGTCCGGTGACGGTGGCGCAGGCCGCGCAGGTGACGTTCCTGGCGCCGGCGGCGGTCGGGGACGAACTCGTGGCGGAGGCGGTGGAACGCACGCGATCCGGGCGCACCGGCGTCTACGACGTGACGGTGCGGAACGCGGCGGAAAAGGTGATCGCGGAATTCCGCGGGCAGAGCGTGATGCTGGCCGGGCAGCCGCACACGGCTTGAGCGCGAAGTGCGGGGCGGGCCGGGGGAATTCACTCCCGGCCCGCCCGCGCACGACGGTCCGGTCGTCAGGCCGGCGGGCGCTCGTCGACGACCTGCTGGAGCTTGCCGGTGCGCGGGTTGGTGACCAGTTCGGCGCGGGGCACCCACTCCACCTCCAGGTCGTGGATCACCCCGGCCGCCACGTCGTCCGGGTAGAGCGGCCGGGCCCGGTACACCGCTTCGACCAGGGTCCCGGCCAGACCGGCCGGGGGCTCCTCGGTGTACCCGAGCCGCAGTACCAGCCCGTCCTTGCCGTCCCAGCGGCGCTGCACCATCTGCATCCCGGAGATCACCTGCTCCGGGTCGTGGGCGAGCAGGACGGCGCGGATCTCCTCGGTCGGCATCGCCACGGTGCCGACCCGGGCGCCCTCGACCGACCGCCCGACCAGCCGGAACCGGCCGCGCTCCAGGTCCACCCACTCGGCGCGGTCGCCGGTCGGGTAGCGCAGGATCGGCATCAGGGTGCGGAACAGGTTGGTGACCACCACCCTTCCGGGCACGCCGAGTTCGGTGATCGGCTCGCCGGTGACGTCGTCGACCAGTTCCACCACGGTCCGGTTCGGGAAGGCTTCGTGCACCCGGACGTCGTCGCCGGGCACCGGCGCGCCGACCAGGCCGGCGTCCACCGAGGCGTAGCCGATCGAGGCGACGGCCGCGTTGGGGAACGCGCGGGAGAGGATCGGCCGCAGGTCGGCGAAGAGCAGGTCCCCGCCGAACAGCAGGAGTTCGATCCGCTCGGCGACCTGCCCGTGCTTGACCAGGTGCTCGGCGACCGAGCTGAGCTTCATCGGCTCGCCGGCCAGCACGTCCACCCCGAAGTCGGAGATCAGCCCGGCGATGTAGGCGTCGGGCGCGGCGCCGACGGGCAGCCGGACGTTGTCCACCGGGGCGTGGTGCAGGGCGTTCTCGATGTAGAGGAAGCCGCCGTAGAGTTCGCCCGCCCAGAACAGGTTGGCGACCCGGTGACCGGGCTTGAGGCCGGCCTGGACCAGGCCCGCGCCGAAGGCGGTGACAGAGTCGGCGTGCTCGGTCCGCGACCAGGGCGAGAACTTGGGGACGCCGGTGGTGCCGCCGGTCTTGTAGACGCCGCCGTCCAGCAGCGGACCGGTCAGCAGGCGGTTGTCCGGCCAGGAGTTGGCGGCCCAGAACGCTGTCTGCTCGATCAGCGGCAGCTGCGAGAGGTGCTCGACCCGCTCCGGCAGGTCCCGGTAGAGGTCGGCGTAGAAGGGGGAGTTGCGGCGGGCGAAGTCGATCAGCTCGGGCAGGGGTTTGGCGGGCATGGGCTGGGCTCCTGAGGAAGGGTCATCTGGGGTCGGGGCGGCCGATCCAGGTGCGGGCGAGGGTCTGGACGGCCGAGCCGTCCGGGTCGGCGAGCTTCTGCGCCAGGTAGTCGGCGGCCCAGGCGTTGGTGGGCACCCGGAAGGCGGGCCGTTCGGCGCGCAGGGTGCGCACCACGACCTCGGCCACCTCCCGGGCCGGCTGTCCGGCGGCCTCCCAGCCCTGGCCGCCGACCCAGGCGAGGTAGTCGTCGAAGGTCGGCGCGTAGGGCCCGGAGGCGGCGCCGATGGTGCGGCGGTCGATGTCGGGGAAGATCCCGAACCGGGTGTCCGGCACGAAGCCGGGGACGACCACGGAGACCCGCACGCCGTGCGCGCCGGCCACCGGGGCGAGGCTCTCCATGAACCCCTCGACGGCGGCCTTGGCGGCGCAGTACGCCTCGTTGAACGGCTGGCCGACCACGCCGTGCACGCTGCCGACGGTGACCAGCCGGCCGCCGGAGGCGCGCAGCAGCGGCAGGGCGGCCCGGCTGACGGCGATCACGCCGAAGAAGTTCACCTCCAGGTTGGCCCGCAGCGCGGCGTCGGTGGACATCTCCAGGGTCGGGTCGGAGTTGGAGACGCCGGCGTTGTTCACCACCGCGTCCAGCCGCCCGTGGGTCGCGGCCACGCCGTCGACGCAGGCGGCGACGGAGGCGGGGTCGGTGACGTCGAGGCGGCGGACGTCCAGCTCGACCCCGGCCTCCCCGGCGGCCTTCCGCAGGTCCTCGGCGCGGTCCGGGTCGCGCAGGGTGGCCACGGTGGTGAACCCGGCCCGGGCGGCGGCCACGGCGGTGGCCAGGCCGATGCCGGAGGAGCAGCCGGTGACGAGCAGGACCTCGTTCGCGCTCACGGGGCGCTCTCCGTCAGCTCGGGCTCGGCGTCGGCCGGCCGGGACCCTGCCTCGCGGGCGGCGGCGTCCATCCGGCCCTGGATGCCGAGGGCGGGCAGGAAGGAGCAGGCGGCGAGCAGCGTGCCACCGGCCATCGTCCAGCGGGCCGCGTCCAGGATCCCCAGCGGGTCGGTGAGCGCGGACACGGCGAGGCCGCCGACCAGCGCGGCCAGTGGGATCACACCCCAGGTGACGGTGCGGAACGCCGCGTGCATCACGCCCTGGTGCTCGGCGGACATCCGGGACTGCCGGGTCGGCGCGCTGCACACGTTGATGCAGGACATGAAGAAGCCGTAGCAGCCCATGGTCACGGCGATCACGAGCACCGACGGCAGCGCGGGCGCGGCCAGCACGCCCAGCCCGACCAGGCAGTGCAGCAGCAGCGACCAGGCCAGGGTGCGGCCCAGGCCCAGCCGTTGGCTGATCCGGGGGGCGACCACGGCGCCGGTGAGCGCGCCGACCGCGCCCACCGACATGGCGGCGCCGAACTGGCCGACCGAGATGTCCAGGCCCCGGTAGGCGAGCACGGGCAGCACCGTGACGAAGATCGGCCCGCCGGAGTTGAGGGTGACGGCGGACAGCACCACCCGGCGCAGCACCGGGTCGGCCCAGTTCATCCGGAAGCCGATGGTCAGCCGCTCCCAGACGGTGCCCTCGACGACCGTGCGCTCGCCCCACGGCCGCATGTAGCGGAAGCAGGTGGCCGAGATCAGGTAGCTGGCGGCGTCCACCACCAGGGCGCCCACGCCGAGCGCGCTGTAGAGCCCGGCGGCGATCGAGGGACCGGCCACCTCGGCGACCGAGTTGCTGCCCTCCAGCCGGGAGTAGGCGCGCACCATCCGCTCCTCGGGGACCACCGCGGGGACGGCGATCAGGTACCCGACGTTGAAGAAGATGGTGGCGCCGCTGATCACGGCGACGCAGCCGAACAGCAGCGGGGTGGAGAGGAGATCCAGCCAGTGGGCGAGCGGGATCACCAGCACGGCGGCGAGCCGGAGCAGGTCGCAGACCAGCATGGTGCGGCGCTTGTCCCAGCGGTCCACCAGCACGCCGGCGACCGGGCCCAGCAGCGGGATGCCGAGGTACTGGGCCATCGCCACCACGCCGACCTGGAGCGGGGAGGCGTGCAGTACGAAGATCATCAGGGTGGGGACGACGAACACGGTGATCCGGTCGCCGACCACGCTGACGGTCTGGCCGGCCCAGAACAGGTTGAAGCCGCGCCCGAGGTCCTCCAGGTTCCGCCGCTTCACGAGGCCACCTCGGCTTCGGCGGCGGTGGCCTCGGTGGCGCGGACCACCAGGGAGGCGGTCTTGCCGGTGCGGTCGTTGCTGAGCAGCGCGTCGACGACCCGGACCGTCACCTGCTCGGGGTCGTGCTGGAACGCGGTGCTGAGGGTGAACGTCCCCGCCAGCAGCTCGGCCCGCAGCGCCGCCGGGTCCACCCCGGCGGCCGGGTCGGCCAGCAGCAGCACCTCCACCCCGGTGGCCCGGCCGCCGTCCTCGGTGACCACCACCTGGGCCCGGGAGACGCCCGGCTCCCGCTCGGCCCGGGCCACCAGCTCGTCCACGTGCAGGCCGAGGCCGCGCACCTGGACGACGTTGTCGCGCCGCCCCAGCACCCGCATCGCGGCGCCCGCCCGGCCGCACGGGCAACTGGTCAGCTCGCCCGCGTCGCCGGTGCGGTAGCGCAGCACCGGGTTGAGCATCTCGGGGTCGAGGGTGGTGAAGTCCAGCAGGCCGTCCGCACCGGCGTGCACCAGCTGGGTGGGCAGCGGGTGGAAGGTGTCGGCGGGGCAGTCGGGCGTGTTGGTGCCGACCACCCAGGTCTCGGTGGAGCCGAACATGCCCCAGCGCCGGGCCCCGGGCGCGACCGCCGCGAGGTCCTCCTCCAGTTGCGGCTGCCACGCCTCGCCCAGCCACAGCACCTTGCGCAGCGAGGGCAGCTTCAGCCCGGCCGCGCGGGCGTGCGCGAACCAGAGCCGCAGCACGCTCGGGGTGCCGCCGATCGCCGTCACCCCGCGGTCGGCGAGGAAGGCCAGCCAGTCGGGGTACTCCTCGCGGGTGATCGAACCGAGCGCGATCACCCGGCAGCCGGCCCGGTCGGCCAGCGCGGCGGCCAGGAAGTGCGCGCCCCACATCCGTCCGGCGCCCCAGGCGTTGGCGAACACGTCCTCGCGGTCGAGCACCGGCCAGTGCTCGTGCACCTCGGCCATGTAGAAGCCGGTCGGCGCGTAACCGACCTTGGGCGCGCCGGTGGAGCCGCCGCTCTGGAACAGCCAGGTGGCGGCCGTGCCGGAGCGGGGCTCCAGATGGGCGAGAGCGGTGTTCAGATCGTCCTTGAGCAGCGGCGGCAGCGCGGCCAGCTCGTCCAGGGTGCGCACTGCGGCCGGGCGGTCGGCGTAGCGCGGGGCGAGCGCGGGCACGGTCCGCAGCCGCTCCAGGGTGGCGGCGGCGACGGTCAGTCGCGGTTCGGCCGCGTCGGGCGGCAGGGAGAACGCGTCGGTCATCGGGTTTCCGATCGGGGGGCGGAGGTCGGGGCGCGGTGCGGGAGCGGTGACATGAGGTGGGCGGGGGCGGACGGCGTGCCGTTGGCGAGCCACTTGGCGTGGGCGTCCCGGTAGGCGGTGAACCTGGCCCGGACGATGTCGCGCTGCAGCGAGCGGTCCGGGTCGGTGAAGTCCGGGGCGATCACACCGTCCGGCTCCAGCTCCGAGAACCAGTACTTCTCGCCGTCGTACAGGAAGTCCACGCAGAAGAACGGGATCCGCAGCTTCTCGGCGAAGTAGGCGGTGGCCTCGGCGAGTTCGGGCGGGACCGGCGGGAACTCCATCGTCCCGCCCCGGCTGGCGTTGGCCACCGGCGAACCGGCCTCCGGCACCCGCCGCATCACCGCGTACGGCTCGCCGTTCACCACGTACACCCGGTAGTCGACGGTGCCGTCACCCAGGTACGGCTGGGCGACGAGGGTGGTGTCCCCGCCCTGGGCGAGGCTGGCCAGGCCCCGGATGTCCTCCGGGCCGCGGGCGAGGTTGATGCCCCCGCCGCCGCACCAGCCGGCGGGCTTGACGATCGCCGGGTAGGTGAGCCGGTCGAGCGCCACCTCGTACTGGTGCTTGGCGACGTCCCGGCCGGTGCCGATCCGGATCGACGGGATCGGCGGCACCGGCGAGTCGGCCAGGTGCAGCACGGTGGCGACCTTGTCGTTGCCGATCAGCGAGACGTACGGCGGGAACGGCAGGTAGAAGCCGGCCTGCTCCAGCACCGTGTACAGCGAGTACTGGTTGAAGATGTCCATCGACTGGTACGGCAGCGAGTACAGCGCGGTGACGAACAGGGTGTCCTGCGGGGTCACCGGCTCCTCGTCCACGTACACCACCGGACGGGCCGGGTCGCTGGCGTCCACGGTGACGGCGTCCGGGGAGTGCCGGCACCAGGAGAGGCCCAGTTCCCCGGCGATCTCCTCGTAGAGGTCCCAGAAGAAGTACCGCCACATCTCGGTGGTCCGGGTGGACTCGCGGTCGGGGAAGATCCAGCACATCCGGCGCAGCGGGGCGGCCTCCCGCGGGCCGTGCTCCTGCTGGTCGCTGCGGTTCGTCACCGGGCTGCTCCTTCCTGCGGGGCCGGTGCGGCGGCAGCGGCGCGCGCGGCCCGCTCCGTCCACCAGCGGCGGCCGGACTCGGGGAGGGTGTCCACCGGGTCGTAGTAGGGGTGGCGGCGCTCCAACGGGTCGTCGCCGGACGGCGCGGCGCCGCCGGAGCGGGCCTCCAGGGCCGTGCGGTAGTTCTTGGTCCAGTAGGAGATGCCGCGCTCGCGGTCGTACGCGACGGCCTGGTGCACCCAGCGCTTGCCGAGCCGCGGCACGTCGCAGACCAGGCGCGGGGTGGCGTAGCCGGGCAGGTAGCCCATGATCGCCTCCTGGAGGTACTGGGCCCGGTGGACGCTGGTGCGCCAGTGCTCGGCGTTGGGGATCATGTCGCAGAGGTAGAAGTAGTAGGGGAGGATGTTCGCCTCGCCCTGGAGGGCGAAGCAGAGGTCGAGCAGGTCCTCCGGGGTGTCGTTGACGCCCCGCATCAGCACGCCCTGGTTGCGCACGTCCCGCACGCCCGCGTCGAGCAGCGCCCGGGCCGCCTCGGCGACCAGCGGGGTCACCGAGCGCACGTGGTTGGCGTGGGTGTGCACGGCCAGGTTGACGGCGCGGGCGGCGGCGATCGTCGCCACCCGGTGCACGCCCTCCAGGACCTTCGGCTGGAGCCAGTGCTGCGGCAGGCCGACCACGGCCTTGCTGGCGAGCCGGATGTCGCGGACCGACTCCAGCTCCAGCAGCCGCTGCAGGAAGGACTCCAACTGCGGCCAGGGCACATTGGCGAGGTCGCCGCCGGAGACCACCACGTCGCGCACGGTCGGGGTCCGCTTGAGGTAGTCGAGCATCTGCTCCTGCCGGTCGGCCGGCCGCAGCACCAGCCGGGCCTTGGTGACCTGGGGCGTGGAGGTGCCGACGAGGTCCATCCGGGTGCAGTGCCCGCAGTACTGGGGGCAGGTGGAGACCAGTTCGGCCAGCACCTTGGTGGGGTAGCGGTGGGTGAGGCCCTCGACCACCCACATCTCGGCCTCGTGCAGCGAGTCGCGCTCGGCGTTCGGGTGGCTGGGCCAGCGCGGGTGCCGGTCGGCGAGCACGGGCAGCATGTAGCGGCGCACCGGGTCGGCCAGGAACGCGGCGGTGAACGCCGCCGGGGTGGTGGGGGCGTGTGCCGCCATGGTGTTGAGCAGCTGCGGCGGCAGCAGGATCGGCATGGTCGCGAACTCGGACTGGTCGGCGGCGAGTTGCTCGTAGAACTCGGGAGTGAGCAGATCGCCGACGACCGACCGGAGCTGGCGGGCGTTCTTGACGCAGTGCGCGCGCTGCCACTGGGCGTCGCGCCACTGGGCCTCGGTGACGTCGCGCCAGCCGGGAAGTCGGCGCCAGTCCGGCTCCACCAGCCGGGTCCGGACGTACTGGTACGGCTGTGGCTGTGGCTGTGGCTGTGGCTGTGGCTTCGGGGAGGGGGCGGGTGCGGCCGCGGGGTCGGGGTTCGGGAGGGTGGGCACGGTGGTCCTCGGCGCGGCGGGGGTGCGCGCGGGGGACACGAGGTGGTCGGTCATTCCCGTGCTACGCGGTGAAGAGGGTGGCGAAGCGGGTGCGCAGTTCGCGCTTGAGTACCTTGCCGGTCGGCCCGAGCGGGAACTCCGCCGCGGTTCGGGCGATCCGGACGGCGGCGAGCGCGGCCAGTCCGGCCCCGGCCAGGGCCTTGTTGGCGGCCTCCAACACCTCCTCGGCGGTCACGGACTCCGCCTCCTGCTGCAACTGAACGACGGCGACCGGGCGTTGCCCATCCCCGGCGGCCCCCGGCACGCCGATCACCGAGCAGTCCCGGACCAGTTCGGCGCAGTCCGCCAGCAGCACCTCCTCGACCGGCAGGCTGTAGACCGGCCCGGCCGAGGTGTCGATGACGTCCACCGTGCGGTCCAGGTGGTAGAACCGGCCCTCGGCGTCGCGGCGGGCGAGGTCCCCGGTCAGCCAGTAGCCCGCCAGTTCGAAGCTCTCGGTCAGCCGCGCGTTGTTCCAGTAGCCAGGGGTGCGCGAGGGCGAGTCGATCGCGAGCAGTCCGACCGTGCCGTCCGGCACTTCGTTGCCGTCCTGGTCCAGTACGGCGGCCCGGCGCACCACTTCGAGCGGCCTGCCGACGCAGCGGTCGTCGCGGACGCTCTCCGGTGTGGTGACCTGCCCGAACAGCGCCATGCCCATCTCGGAGGAGCCCAGGCCGTCGACGAACTGCGAACCGGGAAGCGCGGGTTGCTCGGCCCTCTCCCGCGGCAGCAGCCAGGGCCGGATCAGCCCGGCCGGGCGCTCGCCCAGTCGCACCAGTCGGCGGATGTGGCCGTAGTGCGCGCTGTCACCGGTGTTGAACCAGGAGTGCACCTTGGCCGCGCCCGCCACCGGCAGCTCACCGGTGGCGAGTTCGACGAAGGTCCGCGGGAAGGAGGCGACCATGGTGGGCCGGAACGCCTCCATCACCGGCTCGACCACCGAGCGGCGCCAGTCGGCCATCACCACGGTCGGCAGGCCGAGCAGGGTCGCGGTGAGGAAGTAGCTCAGGCCGCCGGCGTGGGTGTGCGGCATCAGCGACATCAGCCGGTCCTCCGGCTCCGCCGGAAAACGCACCATCCGCGGCTGCTTGCCGTCCCAGAACTGCCGGTGCGCCAGCATCGTCGACTTGGGCGTGCCGGTGGTGCCGGAGGAGTGGATCAGCGCCACCACGTCGTCCGCCGCGTGCCGGTACGGGTACTCGGCGGGCAGACCGTCGGAGGCGTCCGCGTCGAACGCCTGGACCTCGGCGGCCAGCGCGAGGAACCGCGGGCGGCGCTGCGGGTCCTGGCGGTAGGCGGCGGCGAGGCGGGTGGTGTCGTCGGCGACCACGCCGACCACGCCGACGTGGTTGAGGTAGCGCACCATCACGTCGTGCCGCATGGCGTCGTTGACCAGGGCCGGGACGGCGCCCAGCGCGGTGAGCGCGAGGAAGTGCAGCAGCGGCTCCAGGCCCTCGGCGATCACCACTGCCACCGGCTCGCCCGGACGGACGCCGTTCGCGTGGTACCAGGCGGCGTAGCGGTCGCGCAGCGCGGCGAGGTCCTGGAGGCTGTGGCCGCGCAGCACCACCGCGCCGCGGTGGTCGAGGTGGTGGCTGTAGGCGAAGGGGACCGCCCGGTTGGGGTTCACGGCGAGGGCGTGGTCGAGGAAGTTGCCGGCCCCGAGTTCCGGTTCGGCCATCAGCCGCTCGCGGGCGGCGAGCGGCGCGACCGGGGAGGGGGCGGTGGGCGCGGCGGTGGCCGGGCCGCTGTTCGGGGCGGGACTCTCGTCGCTCATGGCGGTCTCCTGAGGGGGGTGGCCCGCGGTTCTTGTGGAACGTGAGCGCGGGCTGAGTGGTGAGGGAGAGCAGGTGCGGGGGTGCGCGTGGGTGCCGGGGTGGTGGTGCCGGTGGTGCTGGTGGTGCGCTGGCGGAGGTACGGGTGCGGTTCAGGCTTCGGTGGCCGGATCCTCGGTGGCCGGGTTCTCCGTGGCCGGGTTCTCGGTGGTCCGTTCCCCGGCGCTCCGTTCCCCGGTGTCGAGGATCTCCGCGACGACCCGGTGGCCGGAGCGGATCGCGCCCTCCAGCAGGCCGAAGAACTCGGTACTGGTCTCGGTGCCGGCCCAGTGCACCCGGCCGTGCGGCGCGGTCAGCGCCGGGCCGAGCCGCGACCAGTCGCCGGGACCGAACAGGGCCGCGTAACACCCCTTGCTGTACGGCTCGTTCACCCAGTCGGTGCGGTGGAAGCCGATCGGCTCGGGCAGCATCGGGAACAGCGAGGCGGCCTGCGCGACGGCGGCCGCGCGCTGCTCCTCCGGACCCAGGGCCGCGTAGCGGTGCGCCTCCGCGCCGGTGACGAAGCCGGTGAGCACGCCGACCCGGGACCCTTCCGGAGCGTCGGCCGGCGAGTCGTCCACGGTGGAGAGCAGCGGGCCGCGGGCGTTCACCGACCAGCCGGAGAGCCCGTGGGCGCGCCAGACCGGCGCGGGGTAGACCAGGTTGACCTTGACCGCGCAGCCGCGTCCGGTCCGCTCGCCCGCGCGCGGGGCCGGCCGGACGGGCCGCAGGTCGAGTGCTTCGGCGAGCAGCGGCGGCAGCGCCACCACCGCGACCTCGGCCCGGTACACCGCGTCGGCCTCGGTGTGGACGGTGACGCCCTCGCCGTCCTGGACGACGGACCGGACCGGTTCGCCGAGCCGGACCGAGCCGGGCCGCCGTTCGGTCAGCCGGGCGGCGAGCCGCTCGCACAGCAGGTGCGCGCCGCCGGCGACCCGGTCCTCCTGGGCGCCGCCCTCGAAGGCGTTCAGGTAGCGCAGTCCGCCGCCGGAGCGCAGGTAGAAGGCCACGTGCAGGACGGAGACCTCGGCCGGGTCGGCGGCCATCATCTCGCCGAGGAAGAGCGGGAAGAACAGCCGGGCGTCCGGGTGGTCGAGCTGCTGCTCGGCCCACTCGGCGGCGGTGAGGGCGTCCAGCCGCTCGGCGTCCGGGGTGAGCCAGGGCGCCTCCGGGTCGACCTGGGCGGTGAGTTCGGCGAGCCGGTCGAACAGCTCGCCGAGCGCGACCGCGTTGAGCGGCGGGAACCGGCCGTCCCGGGTGGCGGGTTCGCCGTCCGTACCTCCTGCGTCCGGCGCGGGAGCGAGCGCGAACCGGCTCGCGCCGAGCATCGTGGTGGGCGTGGTGGCGAGTCCCAACTCCTTCATCATCGCGAGGAGTTCGGTGTGCTTGGAGCCGAGGTAGGCGGCGCCCGCGTCGATCCAGGCGCCGGGTGCGACCTCGATCCCGTGGGTGCGTCCGCCGACCCGGCCGCGCGCCTCCAGCACGGTGACCTCCACCCCGCGCGCCGCCAGCCCCTCGGCGGCGGTCAGACCGGCCAGGCCGGCGCCGATCACCACGGCGGAGGTCACCCGGGCGGGGCGGGTCCCGGGTGCGCGTTCGGTCCCCGGTGCGCGGCCGGTCATCCGGCGGCCGCGATCAGCTCGACCAGGCCGGCCGGGGTGGGCGCGAGCACGAAGTCCTCGAAGGACAGCTCGACGCCGTACGTGCGGGCGACCGCGCTCAGGACGCGGGTGGCGATGAGCGAGTCACCGCCCAGCAGGAAGAAGTCGGAGTCCGCGGCGACCTGGTCCGTCTCCAGGACGCGGCGGAAGATCGCCACCAGGCCGTCCGTGTCGGCGGGGGTGGTGTCTACGGTGCTCAACGGGGATCTCCTTTGACCATCGGGGTGCGGTGCGCCGGTGGGGCACCTGGTGCGGGGCCGGGGCCGGGGCGTACGGGTGGGCCCGGGCGGGGTGCGGCGAAGGGGTACGGCAGGGGCTACGACGGGTGGGGCGTGGCAGTGGGGTACGACGAGCGGGCGCGGCCGCGGCCCGGACCGCTCGGCGGCGCTGCCGGTGCGGATGGCACCGCCGTGGGTGGCACCCGCACGGGTGGTGGCGGCGGGGCGGGACGGCGCGGTGGTCGCCCGGTCGCTAGTGGTGCGCGGGTTCGGGCCGCGGGGCCCCGGCGCCGCGCGCGGAGTGGAGGCGGTGCGAACCGGCCCGGTCGACCTTGCCGCTCGCCGTCAGCACCAGCTCCGGTACGACGGTGATCCGGCTGGGCACCAGATGGCCCGGTACCCGGTCGCGCAGGTAGGTCCGGAGCTCGGCCCCCAGACTCTCGGCCGCCGTCGGCGCCGCTGACACCGCCGTTGCCGCCGCCGCGGTGCGCGGGACGACGTAGGCGACCAGCGCGGACCGGCCGGCCAGGGTCGTCCCCGTGACCGCGACCGCGTGCACACCCGGGTGCGCGGCGAGGTGCGCCTCGACCTCGGCCGGGTCGACCCGGATCCCGCGCACCTTGAACTCGCCGTCCAGGCGCCCCTGGTGGGTCAGCACACCGTCCGGCGCCCGGCTCACCCGGTCGCCGGTGCGGTACCAGCGCACGCCCTCGGCGTCCTCGGTGAAGCGGTCGGCGGTGGCCTCGGGCAGTCCGAGGTAGCCGAGTGCGACCGCCGGGCCGCCGACCAGCAACTCGCCCTGTGCGCTGATCCGTTCGTACACATGGGGCAGGGCGCGCCCGATCGGCACCCGGTCGCCCGCCGTCCACGGCCGGTCGCGGGCGGCCGCCAGTGGCCCGTGCAGGTCGACGGCATGGGTGATCAGGGTGGTCTCGGTGGACCCGTAGGTGTTGAGCAGCCGGATCCGCGCGGTGTCCAGGGCGGCCCAGTCGGCGAGCCGGGCCGGGCTCGCGGCCTCCCCGCCGATCACCAGCAGCCGGACGCACTCGGGCAGGGCGAGGCCCTCCTCGGCGAGGTGCAGGACCAGTTCGTGCCAGAACGCGGTGGGCAGGTCGAGCACGCCGATCCGCTCCTGCTCGATCAGCCGCAGGAAACGCGGGAACGAGCCGGAGTGGGCCTCGCGGTCGAGGACGAGCGCGGCACCGGTGGTGAGGGTCGGGAGGATCTCCTCGAAGCAGGTGTCCCAGTTCAGCGAGGCGAACTGCAGCACCCGGTCCTCGGCGGTGAGGCCGAACAGGGTGCGCAGCGAGTCGACCGAGGCGGAGATCGCCCGGCGCGGTGTGACCACGGGTTTCGGCTGCCCGGTCGAACCCGAGGTGAAGAGCAGGTAGGCCGGTCGCTCCGGGTCGGTCGGCGCCGGTCGCTCGGCGTGCTCCGTCCCGGACCGGTCCCCGGTGGTCGTTCCCGGTAACTCGACGACGCGTACGCCGGGTTGCGCGGTGTTCCGGCCGACCGCCGCCTCGCCGGGAGTCGTCCGGCCGACCGCCGTCCGGCAGCCGACCGCGGCCAGCATGTCCTGCCGCCGCTGCGGCGGGAACGCCGGGTCGACCGGGCAGTACGCCCCGCCGGCGGCGAGGATGCCGAGCAGGGCGACGACGGTGTCCGGCGTGTGGGTCGCCGGAACGGCCACCACGCCGGGTGCGGTACCGAGGCGGTGGGCCGAGGTACGTACCAACGCGTCGAGTTGGCGATAAGTCAGCGTGTCCCCGTGGTGGACGATCGCCGGTCGTTCGGGATATCGGCGCACGGTTTCCGTGAACGCGTCAATCAAGTCGGAACTGGCCCCGTGGATGCTGCGGTTATTTGTCATGCCCGCCCCAAAGAATGCCGTGCGAGCACTTGTTCGGTGCTCGGCGGACCGGGACTCTACCGGCCGGGACTGTGCACCCACAATGGCTGTTGGGGATGTCGCTCCAAGGATGTGTGGTTGACGTGTGAACGGGGCGAGGTCCGTCTCGGCGGTCCCCTGGGGTTCGAGTGACTGCGCACGGTGACGGAGCGCTCACTCGACGCGCCGGCATGACGGCGCCGTTCCCCGGAGAGATCGCACACTGTCCACTCGGCCGAGATTTCTCCGTGTCGCCGGAATCCCCGGCGCCGCCCGCCTTTTCGCCGGCGGGCGGGGGCCGGGCGGTCCGGTCGTTCCCGCTGCTCGCGGCCACCCGCCCCGGGTGGGGCAATTCTCCGACGAATTGACGGACAATCAGTTCGATCGGACCGGTCGGGAACAGATGGATCGTCCACCCGTCGACCGGGCGCCGTACTCCGGACCGCATCCGACCCGAAGTACACGTCGCACCGCTCCCGGCACCCGGCACGCCTTGCCCGACCGGGTCCCGCACGCCGACGGCCCGCCGCGAGGAGTCGCGGCGGGCCGTCGGTCCCCGGTGTCAGCGCAGCAGCTTGAGGGAGGTTCCGGTACCCCGGTCCTTCGCCGCCGGGGCGGCCGCCGCCGCGTCCGGACCGCATGCCGCCTTCACGAGCAGCGCGTTGATCGCGGCCCCGGTCCCGTCCGTCTCCGCGCCCTCCAGCACGTTGAACGAGAGGGCGAACTGCCGCGAGCCGTCCCGTGCCCCGAGCATGATCGTGTCGTAGCCGGGGATGCCGCCGGTGTGGCCCCACACCTCCCCGCACGGCAGGTCGTAGCGGATCAGGCCCAGCCCGTAGTGCGCGGCGATCATCGGCGCCGGGACGGCCGTCGTCATCTCGGCCAGCCGGGCGGGCGTCAGCAGCTTGCCACCGAACAGGGCGGCGTGGAAGCGGTCGAGGTCGGCGGTGGTCGAGATGCCGTTGCCGGCGGCGTCCGCGACGGTCGGGTTGATCCGGGTGACGTCCGCCGGTCCCTCCGGCAGCTGGACGTACCCGTGCGCGTGCGGGCCGGGGATCCGGGCGGAGGAGTTCGGGAACGTCGTGTCGTCGAGGTGCAGCGGTTCGACGATCCGGCGTTCCACCTCGCGCTGCCAGCTGCGCCCGGTGACCTTGCGGATGATCATGCCGGTGAGGATGTAGTTGGTGTTGGAGTAGTGCCAGCCCTGCCCGGGCTCGAAGTACGGCGCGTGCCCGACGCCGACGGAGACCAGTTCCTCCGGGCGGAAGTCCGTCCAGCGCCCCTCGGCCAGGTACGTCCGCAGGCTCGCCTCGTCGTGGTAGAGGAACCGCGGGTCCTCCAGATAGTCGAACAGGCCGCTGGTGTGCTGCAGCAGCTGCCGCAGGGTGATCGCGCCGCCGTTCGGCACCACGCCCGGCAGATACGTCTCCACCGGGTCGTCCAGCCGCAGCCGGCCCTCGTCGGCCAGCTGGAGGACGACCGTGGAGACGAAGGTCTTGGTCACGCTGCCGATCCGGAACCGGCTCTCGGCACGCACCGCGCGCCCGGAGTCCAGGTCGACGACCCCGGCGGCGCCGCGCCACGTCCGGCGGCCGGTCTCGCGGGACTCCCCGAGCGCGGCCGTCGCCCCGCCGCGCTCGACCAGCGCCCGCAGCTCCGGGCCCAGGTCGACGGCCGGTCGGGGCCGGTCGGCCTCCGCCCCGGTCGCTCCCGAGGTGGCGGGCACCCCGGCCCCCGCCGCCACCGCCGCAGTCGGGGCGAGCGCGGCGACCGTGGCCCCGGCCACCGCGACGGCGGCGAGCCGCAGGCCGAGCCGCTCGCGCCGACGCGTCCCGGCCCAGTGATTGGCGTTCATGGTGTTCCCTCCCGGACCCGACCCCCGGGCCCCAATGCCACGTTCGCATCCGCACCGCCCCACCCGCGTCGTCCTGCGGAAGGTCGTCGGCTGCCTCCGTACGACGGGCGGAGGTCCGCCCGCAGAGGTGTCGGGCGTCCTCCGAAATCGGCTTCAGGGGGCTTGACCCGGCCCCGTGCGCAGGCAGCGGCGCCGGGCCCGGCCGGGGAGGCGGCCCGGGCCCGCTACTGCGTGGGGAGCAGTTCCGGCGCGGCTCCCCGCCCGGCGGTCGGCCGCCTCCGGTCCGGGGGCGGCCGACCGGCCTACGGCCGGACCACGTTCGCGAGCGGCAGGCCCTCGAAGAAGGCCACCGCCTCCTCGCGCCAGTGCGGGCGCCAGTCCGCGGCCTCGGCGGCGGCCGTCTCGGCGCGGTGGCGCATGGCGGCCCGGAGCCTGCGGTCCACGCCCAACCGCCGGGCCAGCTCGCGGATCCGCTCGACCGTCGCGGCGGAGCAGTGCGGGTCGCCGAGCGCGGACTCGACCAGGGCGCGCTGCTCCTCGTCGGCGGCCGCGAGCAGCGCGGTCACGGCGTAACTGCGGCGGCCGGCCCGGAGGTCGGCGCCGGTGGACTTGCCGGTGCTGTCCTCGTCGCCGAAGAGGTCGAGGTAGTCGTCCCGCAGCTGGCCGCCGACGCCGACCGGGACCGCGTAGCGGCGCAGCCTCGCGTCGTGGGCGGCGAGGTCCTCGCCGGCGGCCAGCAGCCCCAGCCGCAGCGGGGCGAGCACGGAGTACCGGGTGGACTTGTACTCGCAGACGGTGTGCAGGAAGTCCTCGTCGGGGAGCGGCCGCAGGTCGCGTTCGAGATCGGCGATCTGGCCGGCGACCGTCTCGGCGCCGGTGTCCAGCTGCACCTCCAGCATCGCCTGGCGCAGTTCGGCGGGGGCGTCCGACTCCAGCAGGACCCGCATCGAGAGGAAGGCGGCGAGGTCCCCGGCCAGGACGGCCAGGCCGAGCGCGGTGCGGTCCGCGGTCGGGAACTCCTGGCGGTAGGCGTAGTAGGTGGACGGGCCGCCGCGCCGCAGGGGCGCGTCGTCGATGATGTCGTCGTGGACGAGCCCGTGCGTCTGCAGCAGTTCGATGCTCAGCGCGGCCTCGGTCAGGCCGGGCACCGGGCCGGTGGTTACCAGCCGGGCGGCCTCGTACAGCAGGGCGACCCGCAGCCGCTTGCCCCCGCGCAGCGAGAGCGCGCGCAGCAGTTCCAGGCAGCGCGGGGTGAAGCGGCTGAGCGGCGGGGTGTCGAGGCGCTCCGGCAGAGTGTCGAAGTACGCCGCGAAGCGGAGGTCGAACCGTCGCCGGTGCCCGGCGGCCCGTTCGCGGGCGGCGGCCATGATCGTCTCGTTCACACCCCCACCCTCGCATTCGCCCGCCGCACCGCCCCGGCCGCCCCGGCGGGTGCTGCCGGTGGCGCGGGCCGCCTCCCCCGGGGGCGGCCCGGCGGGTGTTACGGCGTGGCGGTCAACTCGGCGACGGCGTAGGGACGGTGGCCGAGGAGGAGGGGGCGGAGCACGGCCGCGGCGATCCGTTGGGCGGGGCCGATGCGTTCCATCACCGGGTGTTCGGCGGCGGCCTTCCAGCCGGGGGCGAGGGCCGCGAGACCGGGGCTGCTGCGGGCGCCGGAGCGGAAGCGGGCGCCGGTGGCGCGGGAGATGGGGTGGAGGCCGCTGAGGGCGATCCACGGGTGGAAGAAGTCGGCGGCGAGGCGGGTGCCGGGGCCGAGGTGGCGGCGGACGTCGGTGAGGAAGCCGGCGACCTCGGAGGGGGAGAGGTACATGAGGACCCCTTCCGCGACGACCAGGGTCGGGCCGGTCCCGGCTTCGACGCCCTCGGTCCAGTCCGGTGCGGTGAGCGAGGCCGGGTGGACCAGGGCGCGGCTGTCGGGCAGGAGCCGACGGCGCAGTTCCACCACCTCGGGGACGTCCACGCCGAGCCAGCGGATGCCGTCGGGCACGCTGTCGGCGAGCCGTTCGTCGCGGGTGCAGAGGCCGATGCCGACGGACAGGACGGTGCCGGTGGGGTGGGTGTGGGCGAAGCGCCGGGTGATCGCGTCGAGGACGATGGCCCGGTGGACGGAGCCGACGGCGTTGGAGCGGTCGGTCAGCACCTCGGAGTCCTTGAAGCCGGTCTCCCGGAGCACCCGGGTGGCCCCCGGGTCGCTGAACTCGGTGCCGGGGAGCAGTTGTTTCGCGTGGGCCCGGCCGTAGAGGGGGGTGAGCAGGGTCATCGCCACACCGCTCAGGCCGTGCACGGGGGAGTCATCTGACATAAGGTTAGGCTTACCTAAGTCGAGGTGCCGGTCAAGTGGCCGGATCGCCCCGGTGCGACGCGTGGGGCCGATGGCGCCGGCCCCACGCGTCGGTCCTGTCCGTCGATTCGTCGGCGAACCGTCCAGCCGATTCCGGAAGGGTCCGTACCACCTGGGCGGACCGCGCCGTTCGGCGTTCGCGCCGGTCCGACCTCATGGCATCGTGGACACGTCAAGGCTTCTCCTTGTCTCTGTCCCTGCGATGCGGGAGCGCCCATGGAACGCGGCAGCGGAACACCGGACCTCGTCGACGGCGAGTGCGAAATGGCGTACGGCGCGGCCCGGCCGAGACTGCGCGAGTACGTGCTCGGCTACCGGGGCTACCGGCTGGAGTCCGACCGGCCCCGCCGCCGCCTCGAAGTACCCACCGACGTGGTGACCCTGACGGTCGGCTTCGACGGCTCGCTGCGGCTCACCGACGCCGTCGCCACCGCCGACACCGCCTCCTTCGGCTCGGTCCTCGCCGGGCTGCGCCGCACCGCCACCGTCGCCGAGCACAGCGGCCGGCTGCACGGCCTCGCCGTCTCCCTCACCCCCCAGGGCGCGTACCGGATCCTCGGGCCCGCGCTCGGCGACCTGGACGGCCGGTGGATCGAGGCGGGCGCGGCCTTCCCCGGCCGGGGCCCGCGCGAACTCGTCGACCGGCTACGGGAGTCACCGACCTGGACGGAGCGGTTCGCCCTGCTGGACGCCTACTTCGACGCGCGGTTCGCGGACGGGCGGATCTGGGACCCTTCGGTGAGCTGGGCCTGGGAACGGCTCCGCGCCTCGCACGGGCGGACCTCGGTGCGCGCGCTGGTGGAGGGCACCGGCTGGAGCCGCCGGAGGCTGGAGCAGCGCTTCCGCGAACACCTCGGCCTGGCCCCCAAGCAGGCCGCCGACATTCTCCGCCTCCAGCGCGCCCTGCTGGCCTACGAGCGGCGGCCCGGCTGGGGCGGAGCCCGGATCGCCGACCACTGCGGCTACTACGACCAGGCCCATCTGGTGCACTCCTTCCGGGCCATGGTCGGCTGCCCGCCGACCGTGTTCTTCGCCTCCCGCCGGGCCGGGCGGGCGCCCGAGCCGACCGACCGCCTGGCGGACCGGGTGACGACCGCGATCGAGTTCGCCGACGGCGGCCCGGGCCGCTGACCGGAGTGCGCATTTTTACAAGCCCGGCCCGCCGCCCCTGCGGGATCCTGATCCGACGGGGCGGCATCGGGGGAGCCGCTCCGCGACCGTGGAGGACGAGTCCTCGCGCCGCCGGGCGGCGGACTCGGGAGTGGGAAGTCGGCCTGATCGACTTCCCACTCCGCTCCCGCCGGTCCCCTCCTTGCCCCCTCCCGTTCCCGGTCCCGCGTTCCACGGCCATGGCACGCGGCGGCCGACCCGGCCCGCGTGCGGCGCGCCCCACCGTGCCGTGCGGGAGTCCTCGCCCAGCGGTCCCCCGATCGCAGACCCCGGGCCGAGGGCGACTCCACCGTCCGCGCGGGAAGCCGGCCCGCCCGACCTCCCGCGCGGACGGGAAGCCCCGGACCGCCGCTAGGGCGCGTTTGCAAATTCCCGCCGGGTCCGCGACGCCGGGCATCCCGGCTGGACGCACGCCCGAATCGCCCAAGTACGACCCAGTACGAGGACGATTCGAGCGCACGCCCAGCCGGGCGCCCAACGCCGCGGCCTGGTCCGACGCGAATTTGCAAACACGCCCTAGCCCTCAGTCCCGGACGCCCAGCAGGAACTCCGGGTAGAGGTTCACCGTTCGGTCGACCAGCCCGTGCAGCCCCGCGACGTACTCGTCCACCCCGCCGGCCTCGTCGATGCTCGCGTGCAGTCCGTCGATCAGTGGCCTGATGACCGCTGCGAATGCCCGCAGCCGGCTCGGCTCGGTCAGCCGCGCCGCGAACTCCTCCCGGGCGGCCGCGGAGTCCGCGCACCCGATGAGCAGCTTCTCCGCCACCGCGCGTTCCGGCTCGGGCAGCGAGTTCAGATACTGCACCACCATGAAGGTGGCGGTCCCGTTGCGAAGGTCCTCGTACCGTCCCGAGGCGATGTCCCGGTGGTCGTTGACCAGTTGCCGCAGGACGCCGAACCGCGCGCCGAGGTCGCGCCACGTGTCCACGCGCGCCTCGTCGCACCCGGCCAGCACCGCGCCGATCGCCGCGGCCATGGCGTACGGGGCGCCGGTCTTTCCCAGGTAACCGGCCATGACCTCGTCGGCGGTCGCCGTCGCCGCGGTCGCCGTGAGGTCCGTGAGCTGCCCGGCTATCGCCCGGTGCCAGCTGCGCGACAGCTCCTGGCGCAGCCGCAGCGCCCGCTCCGGGTCGTCGGGGCACGCCTCGTCGAGCACCTCGGCCGCCAGGTGGCAGGCGATCCCGATCACGGCGAGCAGGTCCTGGTCCGCGCTGTCGGTGTCGGCCGCGGCGGACGGCCGGGGCCCGGCGTCGGACAGGTCGTCCAGGTAGCGGGCCGAGACCCACCACAGCACGTGCACCACTGCGGCGGGCTCGGCCGGCGCCGGGTCGCCGGAGTGCGTCCCGTGCACCAGGAACGGCAGTGCGACGATTCCGTCCACGGCCGGCCCCGAGCCGCGCCCGGCGATCCGGTCCAGGAAGCCGTTCAGGGCCCGTCCCATCGCGCGGTCGGCGGCCGCGTCGGGACCGGCCGAGCCGATCAGCCGCTCACCCGTGCCGCGCAGCCGCCGCAGCACGGCGTCCGAACTCCAGGTGGATGGGCTTGCCGTCATGGTGTCCTCCGTGTGAATGCCCGGGCGCTTGAATTCGTTCAAAGAGTCGAGAATCGAGGTACGGAGACACTAGTACGGCAACTGACGCCTCGTGACGGCCGGTCGGCCCGTGGGGAATCCGTCACGCGGTGCGGCGACGGACGAGCGCGCGGACCTCCTCCGGCAGGGCGTCGGCGGCCAGGAGGAGGGGCAGCAGGTCCGGTTCGAGCGTCAGCGCGCGGAAGGCGAGGGCCACCGTGACCTCGTGCCCGGGCCGGTGCACGACATCGATCCGGTCGGCGGCACGGACCTCCCCCTGCGCGACCACGCGCAGGTGGGCGCCGGGCACGGCGGCCCGCGTGAACCGCTTGATCCAGCCCTCCTGTTCCAACCACCCCTGGAACGTGGCGCACGGTATGCGGGGACCCGACACCTCCAGCACCACGTCCGCCCCGATGCGCCAACGCTCGCCGATCAGCGCGCCGTTGACGTCGAGGCCGAGGGTGGTGAGGTTCTCCCCGAAGACGCCGTTCGCGAGCGGGCGGCCCAGTTCGGCCTGCCAGGCGTCGAGGTCCTCCCGGGCGTAGGCGTAGACGGCCTGGTCGGGGCCGCCGTGGTGCTTCACGTCGTGGACCCGGTCGCCGGCGAGGCCGACCTCGCCGGTGCCCTTGGGCCCGGGGGCGGAGGCGTGCACCGGTCCGTCCACCGGCCGCTTGTCGATGCCCGTGGCGTCGAGGCCGCCCTTCCACGGGTCGGGAGGTGGTCTGCCGATGTTGACCGTGAGCAGCTTCACACCCGCGACGGTACGGGCCGGGTGACTTCGGGGGCGAACCGTTTCCCGTCACCGGACGGCCCGCTCGGTCGTGGACGGTCGGCGTCCGTCGGGTGGAATCGACGTGCGCCGGGCCGCATGGGCCTGGGAGGCTGCCGGGGTCGTTGTCGTCGAAAGTGTCGAGAGTGTCGAGAAGGAGGGGTCGTGGGTTCCGCTGTCGAGGTGCCGCTGCTCGAAGGGCCCGTGCTGGAAGGCGAGTTCGTCCGTCTGGAGCCGCTGGGGCACCACCACGCGGCGGATCTGGCGCGGGCCGCGGAGGAGGACCGGGGCGGCTACGGCTTCACCTGGGTGCCGGAGGCCGGTGACGTCTCCGCCTATGTGGACACCCAACTGGCCAGGCGCGCCGCCGGACGGGTGACCCCCTACGCGCAGCTGGACCGTGTCTCGGGGCGGGCCGTCGGGGCGACGGCCTTCCTGGACCCGCGCCGTCACCCCGACGACGGGACCCTGTTCGCGATCGAGGTCGGCTTCACCTGGCTCGCCGCCTCCGCCCAGGGCAGCGGGCTGAACACCGAGGCCAAGTACCTGCTGTTCCGGCACGCCTTCGAGGTCTGGGGCGTGTCCCGGCTGGACCTCAAGACCGATGCCCGCAACGGCCGTTCCCGCGCGGCGATCGCCAGGACGGGGGCCGCCTTCGAGGGCGTGCTGCGGAACTGGTCCCGCTCCTGGGCCCCGGGCGAGGAGGGCCGGCTCCGGGACTCGGCGATCTTCTCGATCACGCGCGAGGAGTGGCCCACCTGCCGCGAGACCCTGGAACGCCGCCTCGCAGACCTGCGGACGGCACGGTCGCACCGGTGACCGAGGGGCGGGGCCTCGCGCCGGAGCCGTGTCGGTGTTGTGTGTCGGTCGGGCCACGGTTCGGCGGCACCGCCCTCCGACGGCCTGCCGCCGCGTAGCGTCGTGGCCATGGCCGACACGGACGCCGGGAGCCCCGCGCCGACACCCGAACCCGAACCCGAACCCGGCTCGGCCCTCGCGCCCGAGCCCGAAGCCGCGCCCGAAGCCGAGCCGGCGCCCGAAGCCGAACGCGCGCCCACCTTCACCCTCGTCGATCTCGGCAAGGTGCTCGTCGGAGGTATGACGTTCGTCGCCGCCCTGGTGGGGCTGGTCCTCGGGATCCGGGCGGAGGGCCGCGCGAGCGACGACCACGGCCGCGCGGTGGAGGAGAGCCACCGCGCGGCCGAGGAGCGCGACCGGGCACCCGTCGAGCGCACCTATTTCTACGAGACCACCACGGGGGTGGTCATCGTCAACAGCAGCGACCGGGTGATGTCCATGCGCCTGGTCCTCCCGCAGCAGAACCTCTGGTGGGGCGACGTTCAGCCCGCCCCGTGCCGACAGGTCGTCATTCCGTTCTCCAGTCTGCTGGATTCGATGAAGGCCGCCGTGCCGGACGCGTCGCCCGACCAGGCGGATCTGGCGCGGCTCCAGCTGGAGGTCGTCGACCCGGACGGAAAGGTGTGGCGCCGCCCGAGCGCGGGCGCCGCCACCCCCGTTCCCCCGGGCACCACCCCGCCACCGGGCGGGGGCCGCCTCGACTACGGCGAGAAGTGGATGGCCGACGCCAGTGGTTCCCCGGTCTGCACGGCGTCCTGACCGGCCGCCGGGGCCGCCGGTCCGCCGAGGTGAGGTGGGTCACCTTCGGGACACGCCGGGGCGGGCGTGCGGAATCATGATCGGCATGGACGCGCGTTTTCTGAGCATCGAGGAGCTGGCCGAAGTCCCCTCCGTGGCGGTCGTGGTCGACGTCATGCGGGCCTTCACCGTGGCCGCCTGGGCCTTTGACCGGGGCGCGGAGAGGATCGTGCTCGCCGAGTCGCTGGACGAGGCCCTGGCGCTCAAGGCCCGCCACCCGGACTGGGTGGCCCTCAAGGACGGCCCGTCCGCGCCCGGGTTCGACGCCGTCAACTCGCCGGGCCTGCTGCGGTCGGCCGACCTCGGCGGACGGACCGTGGTGCAGAAGACCACGGCGGGGACGGTCGGCGCCCTCGCGGTCAAGGAGGCGTCGCTGGTGCTGTGCGCCGGCTTCGTGGTGGCCGAGGCGACCGCCGCTGTGCTTCGCGCGCGCGGGGCCGACGGCGTCACGTTCGTCGTCACCGGCGAGAACGGGCGGGCCGAGGAGGACCTCGCGTGCGCCCAGTACATCGCCCGCCGGGCCACCGGGGCCGCGACCGATCCGGCCGACTACCTCCGTCGCGCCGCCGGGTCGCGCGCCGCGGAGGAGTTGGCGACGGGCGTGCGGCAGGGAGTCCATCCCGACGACGTCGCACTCTGCCTGGAGCTCGACCGGTTCCCCTTCGCCGTGGTGGCGGCTCCGGAGGACTCGCTGATGGTCCTGCGGCCGTGCGCCGTGTCCCCCGGAGTCGGGGACGCGGCGAACTGACCCCTGGCGCGCCACAGCGGCTTCGCGGAGCCGGGCGAGCGGGTCAGGACGCCGGACCGACGCCGTCCCGCAGCCGCTCGGCGAACGCCCGCGCGGCGGCCAGGTCGTCCTCGTTCGGCCGCCGCTTGTTGAGGCCGCCGACGACCTTGAACGGCGCCCAGGTGTCGAACGCCCGGCAGGAGAAGGTCCCGCTCACCTCGTAGCCCTTGCCTTCGAGGAGCCGGACCAGAGGCCGGGCGAACGGTGCCGGCCGTAGGTCCGGCAGCCCGCTGGTGGCGAACACGAAGGCTCGGCCCCGGCCGTGCGGGAGGGCCTTGACGCACTCGGTCAGTCGGGGGTGGAGCCTGGTGCAGAAGACGCCCGAGCCGAATCCCACCAGGTCGGCGTCGGCGAGCTCCGCCGGGTCGAGCTGCCCGGGGGAGACGACCTTCGCGCCCAGGACCTGGGCGATGCTGTCGGCGACACGACGCGTGTTGCCGTGCGAAACGGAGGTGCACACGATGACGGTCCTCATCCTCACGATCCCTTCTCTCGCTTCCGCAGGCAGACAGCGCGGCGGCTCCCGATGTGACATCACTCGGATGTGACGGCAGGTCACCTGTGTCGTGGGGCGGAGCGGGAGGTCGGCGGGGTCGACGACCTCCCGCTCCGCGTGCACCGGCGGGGCTGGCGACGCTGCGGTCAGGCCGCGCCGCAGAAGGCCGCTTCAAGGAGCTTGAACTCCGCCGCCGACTGGGCGGCCTGCGCGGCGGCGTCGCCGCCGGGCGCGTAGGACAGGGCGAGCTGCCGGTCCGGGGTGCCCCACAAGTCGCTCTTGAATCCGAGGACTTCGCCGTTGTGCCCGAGCACGGTGGTGCAGGAGAGCCGGACACCGGCCAGCCCCATGCCGTAGGTGGGTGCGGCCCCGGTGGCGAGCATCGTCGTCATCTCCTGCTGCTGCGCGGGCGGAAGCAGCCTGCCCTGGAGCAGGGCCCGGCCGAAGCGCAGGAGATCGCCGGTGGTGGAGACCATCTCGCCCGCGGCGCCGATCCACGAGGGATTCTGCTCGGTGACGTCGACGCCGTCGGTGTAGCCGTGCGCATGCGGGCCCGGGACGCCGGTGGAAGTCCCGGGCAGGAAGGTCCGGTTCATGCCGAGCGGCCTCAGGACGCGACGGGTGATCTCCTCGCCGTAGGAGTGTCCGGTGACCTTCTCCACGAGCAGGCCGAGGACGTCGAAGTTGGTGTTGGAGTAGTCCCACCGCTCACCCGGGGCGAAGAGCGGTCCGTGGAGGACGGAGGCCGCCACCTTCCCGGCCGGGGTGTAGGTCCGGTTCAGCCCGCCGAGCGCGGCCCAGGTCCGGAAGGCCATGTCGTTGCCGGGGTCGGGGATGATCGAGACGCCGTCGTTGGTGGGGTCGAAGAGGCCGGTGCGCTGGTTCAGCAACTGCCTGACCGTGATGGCGCTCTGCCCCTCGGGCAGCAGGCTCGGCAGGTGCCGGGCCACCGGGTCGTCCAGGCCGAGGCGGTGCTCGCCGACCAGTTGGAGCACGGTGGTGGCGACGAAGGTCTTGGTGACGCTGGCGATCCGGAACCGGCCCTCGGGGTCGACGGGCGCCCGGCCGGTCAGGTCGGAGACACCCGAACTCCCGGTCCAGACCTGGCGTCCGTCGGTGACCTTGGCTATGACGGAGACCGCTCCGGCGTCCGTCATGCCCTTCAGCAGCGGCTGGAGCGGCCCGCCGACGACGGCGGTCGCGGCCGGGGCGGCGGTGTCGGCGGAGGCGGAGGCGGAGGTGAAGGCGGAGGTGTCGGCGGAGGCCGGTACGGCGGTACCGAGGCAGAGCGCCGCGACCGCGGCGGCGGCCAGCGAACGGGACACACGGCGTGACATGCGAGGTGACAAGGGGCTTCCTCCCGATCCGGCGGACGTGCGTCCGCTTCGGGAAAATCCTGTCAGCGAACCATTGGTGATCAGTCGCTCCGAATGACGAACCGACGGTCCTTCAGGAGGACTACGGCGCAGACGATCAGTCCCGACGGCACAGCGGGGTGCCCCCTAAGGGGCGTGCCGGGTGGCGGCTGCTGCCGGAGCCGGCCCCGGACCGTCGAGGAGGCCCGCGCGGCCCGCCGCGCGAAGATCGAGCGGGTCGCCGGGGCGCCCGCCCCGTGGTCCGCCTTCCGGTCTGCCCGGGGCCGCGGCGGGGTTCGGCCCGGATCGGCTGCGACGGGGCGGGCCCTGCCTCTACGGTGTCCGCATCGAGCCGACTGGGGATCAGGCACTGGGCGAAGGGGTGGGTCCGAATGGACATTCCGCTGGCGGACGCGGTCGCGGCGGTGCGCGACGAGTTGCTGGAGGCGGCGGCGCGGGTGGGGGGCGACCCCGGGGTGGTGTTCGCGGTGGGGCCGGTGGAGATGGAGTTCGAGGTCGAGTGGCGGGCCGACGCGAAGGCGAAGGCCGGGTTCAAGCTGTGGGCGGTCGGGGCGGAGACCGAGGCGGGCGTCTCGCGGGGCCGCACCCACCGGGTGTCCCTCACCCTGACCCCCAAGCGCGCCGACGGCGGCGACCTGCTCGTCAGCTCCGCCCGGGAGCGCCCGGACGGGCCCGGTGACGTGTCGGGGCGCATCCCGGACTGACGGCGCGGCAGGGCGTTCGGGGAGGGGTGGGCGGTGGAACAGCTGCGGGTGGCCGGGGTGACCGGGCCGGGGGAGTCGGGTTCGGGGTACGCGGTCGGGGGGCGGCTGGTGCTGACCTCCGCGCATGTGACCGGGTCGGGCGGTACCCGGGTGCGGGTGTTCCGTCCGGGCGCCACCGGTGCCGCCGACGGGACGGTGGTGTGGGCGGGGACGCCGGGAGGGCGCGACGACGCCGCGCTCGTCCTCGTCGACGACTCACCGCACTGGCGGCCGCCGACCGACCCCGTCGTGTGGGGGCGCCCCGACACGAAGCGTCCCGGCACCCCGTGCGAGACCTGGGGGGTGCCGGACGAGGCCCAGCGCCCCGGCCGCGCCGTCGAGGCCGCGCAACTGCGCGGCGAGGTGAACCCGGGCAGCGGCTTCGTCGGCAACCAGTACGTCCTGGACCTGCGCACCGCCGGTATTGAGTGGTCGACCAACAGCGGCTCTCCGTGGGGCGGGCTGTCTGGCGCGGCGGTGTTCTGCGACCGCTACCTGACCGGCGTCGTCGCCGCCGACCGGGCGAACTCCGGCCACGGCAGGCTCAACGTCGTCCCCGCCTACGTCCTGCACCACGACCCCGCGTTCCGCACCGCCCTCACCGAGTTCGGCGGTGGCCCGGCGGGCGGGTTGGCGGCGGTGGAGTTCCAGGACGTCGCCGACCCGACCGGCGGCCCCTCCGTGCGGCGTACCCCGGTGACGCCGGCCGCCCTGCTGGAGGCCGGGCGTCGGACGGTCCCCTTCCACGGCCGCGAGGACGTGCTCGCCGAACTGCGGTCCTGGTGCGCGCGGGACGGGTTCGGGGCGTGGCTGCTGCACGGCCCCGGCGGACAGGGCAAGACCCGTCTCGCCCACCACCTCGGCCGTGAACTCGCCGCCCAGGGCTGGACGGTGCTGTGGCCGCGTGCCGCCGCCCGCCCGGAACAGCTGCTCGAACTGCGGCGGGCGGCGCGGCCGTTGCTGGTCGTCCTCGACTACGCGGAGACCCGCCCCGACCAGCTCGGCGCCCTCGTCGAAGCCGCCGCCGAACACCCCGGCACCAGCCCCTTCAAACTCCTCCTCCTGGCCCGCACCGCCGGGGACTGGTGGCAGCAGGCCCGCGAGGCGAGCCGGCAGGCGGAGGAACGCCTCGCCCCCGCCCGTACCCGCCGCCTCGCACCGCTGGAGAACGACCCCGAACTGCGCGTCGCCCACTACCGCGACGCCGCCCGGGCGCTGGCCGCCGCGCTGCCGACGGTCGCGGACCTGGCCGGACACGACTGGGCGGCTGCTGCCGCGGCCCTGGCACTGCCTCCGCAACTGGCCCGCGAGGGCGCCTACGGCAACGCGCTCACCCTCCACATGACCGCCCTCGCCGACCTCCTCGACACCGCCCGCCCCCACTCCGCGGATCGCACCGAGGACGTACAGGACGTCGAGGACCGGCTCCTCGCCCACGAAGCCCGCTACTGGCGCGACACCGCCACCACCCGTGGCCTCACCCCCGCCCTCGGCATGGACACCCTGAGGACCGCGCTCGCCGCCGCCCACCTCACCGGCGCCGCCGACCGCCAAGACGCCGACCTCCTGTGGCGACGCCTGCCCGAGCTGGCGGACCAGTCCCGCGACCGCCGCAACCAGGTCACCGCCTGGCTCGCCACCCTCTACCCCGCCACGGTGCCCGGTTCACCGTGGGGCGCCCTCCAGCCCGACCGCCTCGCCGAACGCCACACCGGTCGCGCGCTCCTGAACGACCCCCGCCTTGCCGACCAACTCCTCGACGGCGCCGACGACACCCAGGCCGAGCAACTCCTCACCGTCTACAGCCGCGCCGCTACCCATCCCGCCTTCCTGGGTCGCCTCGACCGCCCCCTCACCGACCTCTGCGTCCGCCACCACGGCCGACTCGGCGTACACACGATTTCCACCGCCACCCGTACCGACCGCCCAGGGCCCCTCATCGCCGCCCTCGACACCCTCACCACCGACCCCGGCACCCCGCTCGACACCCTCGACGTACTCCACGACCGGTTCCCCCGTACCAGCCACCGCCTCGCCACCACCGCCGCCCATCTCACCCGCACCATCGCCGGTCGCTACCGCGCCCTCGCCGCGACCGACCCGGACGCCCACCTGCCGGGCCTCGCCGTGGCGCTGAACAACCTCTCCATCCGCCTGAGCGGGGTGGGTCGGTGGGCGGAGGGTCTGGCCGTCGGCGAGGAGGCCGTGGCCATCCGCCGCACGCTGGCCGACGCCGACCCGCGTGCCTGTCTGCCGGACCTCGCCAGCACCCTCAACAACCTCTCCATCCGTCTGGGTGAGGTGGGTCGGCGGGCGGAGGGCCTGGCCGCCGTGGAGGAAGCCGTCGGTCATTGCCGCACTCTGGTCGAGGCGGATCCCGACGCCTATCTGCCGGATCTCGCCGTGGCCCTCAACAGCCTTTCCATTCGTCTGGGTGAGGTGGGTCGGCGGGCGGAGGGCCTGGCCGCCGTGGAGGAAGCCGTCGGCCATTACCGCGTTCTGGTCGAGGCGGATCCCGATGCCTATCTGCCGCATTTCGCCATGGCCCTCAACAACCTGTCCATCGATCTGGGCGAGGCGGGTCGGCGGGCGGAGGGCCTTTCCGTTGGCGAGGAGGCTGTGGCCATCCGCCGCACTCTGGTCGAGGCGAATCCTGACGCCTACCTGCCCGGTCTCGCCGTGGCTCTCACGAACCTCTCCACCCGTCTGGGTGAGGTGGGTCGGCGGGCGGAGGGCCTGGCCGCCGTGGAGGAAGCCGTCGGTCACTACCGCACTCTGGGCGAGGCGAATCCTGATGCTTATCTGCCGGACCTCGCTTCGGCGCTGAACAACCTCTCCATTCGCCTGGGTGAGGCGGGTCGGTGGGCGGAGGGTCTGGCGGTCGTGGAGGAGGCTGTGGCCATCCGCCGTGCCCTGGTCGCGGCGAATGCTGATGCCTACCTGCCGGATCTTGCCCTGGCACTGAACAACCTCTCCAACCGCTTGGGTGGGGTGGGTCGGTGGGCGGAGGGTCTGGCCGCTGTCGAGGAGGCTGTGGCCATCCGCCGTGCTCTGGTGGCGGCGAATGCTGATGCCTATCTGCCGGATCTTGCCGTGGCGCTGAACAATCTCTCCATCCGTCTGGGTGGGGTGGGTCGGTGGGCGGAGGGTCTGGCCGCTGTCGAGGAGGCTGTGGCCATCCGCCGTGCTCTGGTGGCGGCGAATGCTGATGCCTATCTGCCGGATCTTGCCGTGGCGCTGAACAATCTCTCCATCCGTCTGGGTGGGGTGGGTCGGTGGGCGGAGGGTCTGGCCGCTGTCGAGGAGGCTGTGGCCATCCGCCGCACTCTGGTGGCGGCGAACCCCGATGCTTACCTGCCCGGTCTCGCTGCGGCGCTGAACAACCTCTCCATCCGTCTGGGTGAGGCGGGTCGGCGGGCGGAGGGTCTGGCCGCTGTCGAGGAGGCTGTGGCCATCCGCCGCGCCCTGGTCGAGGCGAACCCCGATGCCTACCTGCCGGACCTCGCCATGGCCCTCACCAACCTCTCCATCGACCTCGGCGCGGTGGGCCGGCGGGCGGAGGGCCTGGCCGCCGTGGAGGAAGCCGTCGGTTGCTTCCGCGCCCTCGCGGAAGCCGATCCGGACCTCTTCGGGCTGTCCCTGGAACAGTCTCTGGCGGTGCTCGCCGGGCTCGAAGGGCTCGAACCGTAGCTCGACGATCCGGCCACGCCCCAGGCCCCACGCCCCACGTCCGACGCCCCACGTCCGACGCCCGCCGCACCACGCCCGACGGCCCACGCCCGACGCCTCGGCGGAGGGAAAGCGGCACGTTCGGTACGACAATCCCCGGCAGTCCTCGGCACCGCCGTCCCGCTTCGCGCAGTCGGTCGTGCTGCATGCCGACCACCGATTCGAAGAGTTCAACCCCCATGATCATGGCCGGCGCGGCGCACAGCGCCGCCAACACCGCCAGGACCCGACCCGCCCGCGGAATCGGCGGGTCCACGATCAAGGTTTCGATGACTCCCCCCCATTATTGAACATGTTCAAACCTGGTGGGGGCACAGTACCGGGCAGCCCCGGCGCCGCGTCCACCGATCAATCGACCCTCACGTGGCCCGGCAGCGGAGGGCGGTCGCTGTTCGTCGGCCCGCACCCGTGTCGGTCTGTCTGCTTCAATGCCGCTCGTGAATGTCTTCGAGGAGTGCCTCGCCGAGTGGGAGTTCGCACCTGAGTGGCGTCCGTTCGTCGAACGTCTCGCTGTACGGGCTCTCGACTGGCCTCTGCCCGTTGTGCCCCCGGACGAATTCGCCGTGTGGTCGGCCCAGGACAGGTACTGTCGGCCGACTTCGGGCCTGCTCGTCTGGGCCGACATCCCGGAGCAGTCGAAGGGCAGGTCCCTCACCCTCGGTATACAGATCGAACCGAGGGCGTTTCGCTGTGGGCCGCTGTTGTCCCACAACGTGGCGGCGGGCTTCATCGACTGGACCAGCCTCGATCAGCAAGGAAAGACCCTCGCAGAGCTGGCTGACGACGCCCTGGCATGGTTCGCGCAGGCAGTGGGCCCTGGCGAACGCGAACGCTGGCGTACCCCGTGGAACGAGGAAAGCGGGAGGCGTTGACCGGTGGTGCGTCGGCGAAGGTCCGCCGCCCGCGCCGCATCCATCACGCCGAGGTCATCTCCCCACCCGAGCACGGTCGGCGCGGACCCCTCGATCAGCGACAGAGCCCGAAAGTCTTGCCGGACCCAAGTCCCAAGATCCCGATCAGTGCGAGGCGTCCGGCGTTGAGCCGTCGCGCGAGTGGGGCGGCGGCGGGCGCCGGGTGCGCGGCTGTGGCGTACGGCCGCGGTCTGTCGGGGTGGGCGGGGAAGACCGGCGGCCGGTGCTACCGCGCGGCCGCGCTCCGCGCCGGGCGGAGGTCCCGGGCCCAGGCGAGCAGGGCGAGCAGGCTGAACGCCGCGCCGAGCAGGCAGACGGCGGACCAGCCGGCCGCCGCGTACGCCGCCGTGGAGGTGATCGCACCGAGGGCGCTGCCGAGGGAGTAGAACACCATGTAGCCACCGATCAGCCGCCCGCCCGCGGTCGGGTCGAGGGCGAGTACGGTGCTCTGGTTGGTGACGTGGACGGCCTGGACGGCGAAGTCCAGCAGGACCGCGCCGAGCGCGAGGGCCCAGAGCGACTGCCGGGTGAGCGCGAGCGGCAGCCAGGAGAGGGCGAGCAGGGCGAGGCCCCCGCCCGCCGTCCACCGGCCGAGCCCGCGGTCGAACAACCGGCCCGCCGGTGCCGCGGCCGCCGCACCGGCCGCGCCGGCCAGGCCGAAGGCGCCGACGGCGGCGGGTGTGAGCGAGAGCGGGGCCTCGCTCAGGGGGAGGGCGACGCTGCTCCAGAGCGTGCTGAAGGACGCGAACACCAGGAGGGTGATCAGCGCGCGCCGCCGGAAGACCGGTTCCCGCAGCGGCAGTCGGGCGAGTTCGCGCAGCGCGCGGCGGTACCCGGCGGCCACCGACCGTGCGGGGGCGCGCGGAGCGGTGCGGGGAGCCGTCCGGGGGAGGGCACGCCGCAGGGCGGCGGCGAGGGCGAGGGTGAGCACGGCGGACAGCGCGTACACGGCGCGCCACCCGGCGAGGTCGGCGACCGCCCCGGCGACGGTCCGGGCCAGCAGGATGCCGAGTACGACACCGCTGGTCACGGTGCCCACAACCCGCCCGCGCTCGCCGTCCGGGGCGAGTGCCGAGGCGAAGGCCACCAGCGCCTGGGTGAGCACGGCGAGCAGGCCCACCCCCATCAGCCCGGCCAGCAGGGCCGCCGCGTTGCCCGCCGTGGCCACGGCGGTCAGGGCGAGGGCGAGCAGTACCGCCTGCACGGTGACCAGGCGGCGCCGTTCGAGCAGGTCGCCGAGCGGGACCAGCAGGACGAGGCCCAGCCCGTAGCCGATCTGCGTGCAGGTCACCACCGTGCCGACGGCGGCCCGGCCGATGTGCAGTTCGTCGGCGATGGCGACCAGCAGGGGTTGGGCCGCGTAGACGTTGGCCACGGCGGCGCCGCTGGCGAGCGCGAACAGCAGGGTGAGGGGGCGGGTCAGGACCCGCGATGGATTCTGGTTGCATGATGCTACCGACATGGTCGCACCATAGGCCGAAGGGGTAGCATGTTGCAACCAGGTGTGGTGGTAGTCGGTGCCGAGGAGGCCGGAGATGGTGAAGCGGACCAGGTTCGACGACAGCTCGTGCCCGGTGGCGCGCTCGGTGGACGCGATCGGCGACTGGTGGTCGTTGCTGATCGTCCGCGACGCCTTCGACGGCAGCCGCCGGTTCGGCGAGTTCCAGCGCAGCCTGGGCGTCGCCAAGAACATCCTCAGTACCCGGCTGCGCGCCCTGGTCGAGGCCGGGATCCTCGCCGTGGAACCCGCCGCCGACGGCAGCGCCTACCAGGCGTACGTGCTCACCCCGAAGGGCGAGGACCTCTTCCCGGTGGTCGTCGCGCTCCGCCAGTGGGGCGAGCGGCACTTCTTCGACCCCGACGAGCCGCACTCCGAACTCCTGGACCGCCGCGACGACCGGCCCCTGCGCGAGCTGACCGTCCTGGCCGCCGACGGCCGCCCGGTCGGCTCGGCGGACACCGCAGTGCGCAAGGTGGCGGAGCCGAAGCGGACCTGACGAACCGTCGGCCGGTCGTACAGGTGGAGTCTGTCGGGGCGCGCTGTGTCAGACGTCGGCGTTCGCGGCGAAGTCGATGAACGCCTTCCATGCGGCCGGTTCGAAGGCCAGTTGCGGGCCGGTCCTGTCCTTGGAGTCGCGGATGTGGACGGTGCCGGTGGTTTCGGCGACCTCGACGCACTGGGCGTCTTCGTTGCTGCTGTACGTGCTCTTGCGCCAGGCGACTTCGACGCACGCGGCGTCCTCGTTGCTGCTGTGGCTGCTCTTGAACCATGTCAGCTCGGTCATGGGACCAGGATGCGCCGACGGCCCGCCGCAGGGAAGCGGCGGGCTGTCGGGGTGGTGGTGTTTCAGACGGTGGCGTTCGCGGCGAAGTCGACGAACGCCTTCCATGCGGCCGGCTCGAAGGCCAGCTGGGGGCCGGTCTTGTCCTTGGAGTCGCGGACGTGGACGGTGCCGGGGGTCTCGGCGACCTCGACGCACTGAGCGCCCTCGTTGCTGCTGTAGCTGCTCTTGAACCACGCGAGTTCGGCCATGCCTACCGCTCTCCCAGAGTCTTTTCGATCAGGGCCAGGGACTCCCTCATGGTGAGCGCCTGCCCCCTGAGGGTGCCGTACCGTGCCGCCATCTTACGGATTTCCGCCGGATCCGTGATCAGCCTGTTGACGTGCTGGACTTCGACGTAGGCGATCTGCGAACCGCCGTTCGGCGTGAGCAGGGCGAACGAGCCACCCATGCCCGCGTTCTCCGTGCGGTCGAGCGGCATCACCTGGAGCTCCACGCCGCGCACCTCGGCCACACGCAGCAGGTGGCGTAGTTGCGCCTCGTGGATGTCCCAGCCGCCCAGCGGCCTTCGCAGGGCGCTCTCGTCGATCACCCAGCTCATGACCGGCAGTGGCCAGCGGGTCAGGATCTCCTGTCGGGCCATCCGTGCGGTCACCCACGAATCGACCTGTTCGACGGACAGCCACGGCCTGCGCATGTCGTACAGTGCCCGCGCGTGCGCCTCCGTCTGCAGTAGCCCCGGAATGTGCAGGCTGCTGTACTCGTGGATCTCGATCGCCTTCGCTTCCTCCGCCGTGAACTCTTTGGAGAAAGCCGGGTGACGCTCACTCACCCGCACCTTCGCCTTCATCACGTCGTCCGCGACGACCGTCAGCGCCCCGCCCGCGTCGACGATGGGGTCCACCACCGTCAGGAACTCGATTCTCGGCGTCCGCTTGCCCCGCTCGATGAGGCCGACCATGTCCTCGCTGTACCCGATCCGCTCCGCGAGTTCGCGCTGCGTCAGCCCAGCCCGCTCGCGGAACAGCTTGACCAGCTTGCCCACGGCGCTGTAGAACTCCGCGATCCCGTCCGAGTTCTCCGCCGTCTCGCCGTCGTCGGAGACCGTGCGCTCGACGCCACTCACCATGGGAACCACCCCTGCTCACACGAGTTTGTGACCTGATGATCCGGGTGCCGCCAACAAGCGGACCCTCCGCGTCCGTACAAGCACGCTCCGTGCCCGCCGGATTCGTGGTCGGCGTACGTCCGCGCCGTCAGGCTTTTCCCCATGACGACCGAAATTCCGCTCGACAACCCCCGCCGCCACACTGTCGTTCTCGCTGCGACGCCGAAGGGCGCGTGCCTCGGCCGACGTATCGTCAGACGCCAACTCGCGCACTGGGGCGTGAATTCCGCTCTCGGCGAGCCGTTCCATTCCGCGCTGCTGATCGTCGCCGAGCTGGCGGCGAACGCCATCACGCACGGGCGCGTTCCGGGGCGCGGGTTCGAACTCTGCCTGTGCCTCACCACCACCGTGCGCCGGGGCGCCACCCTCCGGATCGAGGTCTCCGACTGCCGGGGTGATCGGCTGCCGGTGCTGCCGCCGGCGCGGGCGACCGACGGACAGTCGGGCCGGGGGCTGGTGCTCATCGACGCCCTCGCCGACCGCTGGGGGACGGATCCCCGGGACCCCGGCGCCAAGACCGTGTGGGCCGAGCTCGATCTCGCCGATGCCCGCTGAATCCCGCCATACCGCGACTGCCGTCGGCAGCGCCGCGCTCTGCACCCTGCTTCCGTTCGTCCTGCTGCTCGCTCTGCTCGTCTGGGCGTATCCCCTCACCGCCACTCACCACGGCCGCCCCCGCCCGGCTCCCACCGCTACCCCCACCGCGACCGTCACGGCGCGGTGAGGGGGCGCGGATCGCCGTCGGTTCCGGTGCCGGAATCCCTCGCGAGGCGTTGTGGGTGGCGGCACCGGCCTGGCCGGTGCCGCCTCCCACAGCCGTCCCCGGGTTCCGTCGGGGGCATCGGGTCCTGGGCTCGACCCTGTCGGGGATCCCGCTTGTCCGACGAGCTCGATCCGGTGCTCGCGCCGGGCCTGTTCGAGGCGGGGCGAGGCTGACGCATCACCATGATCATCGGCAGTCGGACACCGGATCCCCGACAGAGTCAAGTGCATGTCATTCACTCGTATAGTGACCGGCATGCAATTGGATCTGAACCTGCTCACGGCCCTGGACGCACTGCTGGAGGAGGGCAGCGTGGCCGGAGCCGCAGACCGGCTCCACGTCACCGCGCCGGCGATGAGCCGGTCGCTGGGCCGAATCCGCAAAGCCACCGGTGACCAGATCCTGGTTCGCACCGGACGGCACATGACGCCCACCCCTCGTGCACTGGCCATGCGCACGGAGGTCCATGTCCTGGTGCAGCAGGCCCACCGGTTGCTGTCCTCCCGCGCGGACCTCGACCTGGCGGGGCTGGAACGGGTGTTCACCGTTCGCCTGCACGACGCCGTCACCACCGCCTGCGGGACCGCCCTCGTCGCAGCGGTGCACCGGCAGGCCCCGAAGGTGAAGATACGTCTCACGGTCGAGCCGGGCCACGACAGCCCCGAGCTGCGTCGCGGTGAGGTCGATGTGGCCTCCAGCGCCGGACCGCCGCCCCAGCCCGACATCCGTCACCGGCTCATCGGCCAGGACAGGATCATCCTCGCGCTCCGGGCGGGGCACCCGCTCACCGAGGGGCCGGTGACCGTCGAGAGGTACGCGGCCGCTGAGCACGTGACCGTGTCCCGGCGTGGAGCGCTGCACGACCGGGTCGACGAAGTCGTCGCGGCCCTCGGTCACGAGCGCCGTGTCGTCGTCGCCGCCCCCGCGACGGACACCGCACTGCAACTCGCCCGTGACACCGACGTCGTGGTCACCCTCCCCGAAGCGGTCACCCGCTCCGCCCGGGAGCAACTGGGCCTGACCATGGTGCCGTTGCCGTTCGAGCTGCCGCCGGTGCCGCTCTATCTGCTCTGGCACCAGCGCTACGACGACGACCCCGCCCACACCTGGCTGCTCAACCTGGCGACCAGGACCCTCCAGGACCTGTTCGCCACTCCCGACGATTCCGATCAGTGACGCTCCGTCAGGGCGTCGGGTCCTGAGGTCCGTCGATGAGGTAGTTGTCGGTCCGGACCTGGTACCAGACGTCGGCGCTGGTGCCGTCCTCGAAGGTCATCGTCAGGACGATCTTCTCGTGACCCGCGAGGTCGCTGCCCGCGTCGACGGCGCCGGACTGCGTGTCGATCTCGTTCCGCCGGTAGACCGGGTCGGCCTTGTGCTCCTCGGTCCAGGCGGTGAGAGCCTCGTCGAGCTCGGGGGTGAGGTACTCCGATCGGACGGTGATCGTGTTCTTTCCCTCGTGGTGCTGCCCAAGGGTGGCTTCGTGGTACTCGGAGATGAAGCTTTCGACCTGTCGCCGGGCCCGGGGGTCCTCCTGGGCGGTGCGGCCCGCCGAGACGTGGTGGCCAACGGCCTGGGCGGGGAGGGTCAGCGGAGCGATGCCGGCCAGTAGCATCGCGGCGCAGGCACCGGTGATCGTGACGCGCAGCTTCGTACGGTGGGCCATGCGAACCTCTCCAAAAGGTCGGCAGAGAACGGGTTCGCGCCGTAGCAATTGCTGCTGACCTGCGGAAAAAATCTCCGGACACGTTTCCCGGGTCGGAGATCGCGGCAGTCGTGCGGCCCTCGACGCCCGTTCGAAGAAACCATTCTGCGTGGACCTGCCGCTCGTCGCACGACCACCCGTTCGGCGGATGCCACCCGCCGCGGCGACGGAACGGGGACGGTCAGGGTGCCGGAGGTCCGCCCGCCTCCAGGGCGACGAGGCGGTAGAGCGGGTCGGCGATTGGGGTGTCCTGGTCGGGGAGTGCGGTGAGCCGTCTCACCACCTCCTCGACCTGCGAGGGCTCGGCCCGGGTGCACCAGGGCACCCGGGCCGCCTCGATCACTTCCCGCCACCTCCGGGCCCCGCGCCCCTGCCCGGTGCCGGGGAACACCGCCTCCCCGGAGGGGCGCAGGCCGCGGCCCGCCGCCCAGTCCCGGATCCGGTCGTGGCGGTCGGGGGCGTGCGGGGTGTAGCGGGCGCGCAAATCGGCGGTGGCCCGGCCCACTTCGCTCTCCTGGGCGAAGTAGGCCGCCTCCTTGTCGACCGTGGTCACCAGCCTCCCGCCGGGCCGCAGTACCCGGGCGGCCTCGGCCAGGACGGCGTCCGCCGCGTCCTCCGGCAGCAGGTGCAGCAGCCAGACCATCACCACCGCGTCCACGCTCCCCGAGGCGAACGGCAGCCGGGTCGCGTCGCCGCACACCGCACCGCCGGGTATCCGCCGGGCGGCCGCTGCGAGCATCCCGGGTGAGCGGTCGACGCCCAGCACGACACGGCCGGGCCGTTGCAGCCGCCGCGTCACGATCCCGGTCCCGCAGGCGATGTCCAGCACCGTGCCGGGCCCCTGCGGGAGCAGCCGCTCCAGCGCCTCCGCCGCCGCCCGCGCCCGCGGTTCGCCGCCCCGGGTCGCGTCGTACGCCCGGGCCTCGCCGTCGTAGTCGATCATGCGGGCCATGCTTCCGGGGCGGGGCGCCCGGTACAAGGGGAGTGAGAAGTCGACGGCGCCGACTTCCCACCCCGGGCGAACCGGTCGGACGAGCCCGGGGGAGGGGCGCGAGCCGTCCACGGCACAGTCGTCCACGACCGGCAGGTGCGCGCGGCGTACCTGGGTCAGCAGCGCGGTGGCAGGCGGGGCCGGACGCCGGCCCCGGCCCGTCCGTCCTTCACCAGCTTGCGCCGGACGGGATCGAGGAGGGCCCGCACCCGCCTCGCCGAGGCGATCCGTTGCTGCCCGTCCGCAACCGACGCGTCTGCTGCGCGCCTCTACGGGTGAAGTTCGCACGGTCGGGTGCCGACCGGCGGCGCGGCCGTGCCGGAGGGACCGGCCGGGAGCCCGAGTGTGGTCGGCGACCGCCCGAGCAGGAGCGGCCGACCCCGCCCCACGAACAACGGGAGCCCTTCATGCGAGCCCTGTCCGCCAAGCACACTGTCGCCTGGACCGTCGCCGGCCTGGTCGCCGGTACGGTCGGCGCACTCGCGGTGCCCGCCCTCGCGAACACCTCGCCCGAGCACCGGGCGGCCGTGGTCCAGACCCTGATCGTGGACTTCTCCGGGGCCGGCTTCCCGGGGTCGGCGGATGTCTTCGGCAGCACCGGCCAGATCAGTGACACCGACGGCAACAAGATCGGCACTGCCCACCAGATCTGCGCCAAGGACCTCGCCGACACCGCCGGGGCCACCGCGTTCTGCCACGGCACCCTGGACATCACCAGCGGCACGGCCAATGGTGAGATCGCCTACAGCGCCGTCCTGCCGATCGTCGCCGACGCCACCGGCCCGGTGGACGGTGCCTTCCCGGGCGTTGTGGAGGGCGGCACCGGGTCCTTCGACGGCCTCACCGGTACGACCTTCTTCACCCCGCGCGCACCCCAGGGCTCCTTCCTCCTCACCGTGTCCTGAGCAGGCCGGGCAGCTCCGTACTCGGGCCGCGCCCCACCGCACAAGGGAGTAGGGAGTCGACGGAACCGACTTCCCACTCCGCCAAGGCCCGCCGTGTCAGCCCGGAGGAGGAAGGCGGACCAGACTTCGGGATCATGTCGGCCGCCTCCGGTCGTCCGGTGAGCTGACGACCGTTCGAGCCGCTGCGTGATCCTGTGAAACAGAACCGATCGCACCCGCCGTCGTACGAGAGGCAGTTCATGAGCCGCTGGAAGACCGTCGCCCTCGCCGTCACCGCCGCCGCCCTGGTGGCCGCCGCCGTTGCCCCGGCGTCGGCCGTCACCGCCTCCGGCGCGACCCGCCCGGACGCCGTCCAGCAGCGGCTGGACGGGCTGCTGGCGGAGACGGGGGCGCCCGGCGCCCTGGGCGCCGTCCGGTTCCTGGACGGGCGGACCGGCGACTACACCGCCGGGGTCGGCGACGTCGCGACCGGCGCCGCCGTGCCGAGGGACGGGCGGGTGCGGGTCGGCAGCAACACCAAGACCTTCACGGCCGTGGTCGTGCTCCAACTCGTCGCGCAGGGAAGGCTCGACCTGGACGCGCCGGTGGAGCGCTACCTGCCGGGGGTCGTCCGGGGCACCGGGATCGACGGCAACCGGATCCTCCTCCGCCAGCTGCTCCAGCAGACCAGCGGGCTGCCGAACCACACCCTCCACCTCGACGACGAGGTCCGCCGCTACGAGCCGCGCGAACTGCTCGACATCGCGCTCCGCCACCCGGCCGACTCCGCGCCGGAGGACCACAAGTGGGCCTACAGCAACACGAATTACATCCTCGCCGGGCTGATCGTCGAAGCGGTGACGCACCGGGCCCTCGGTGAGGAGATCGAGCGGCGGATCGTCCGGCCGCTCGGCCTGCGCCGCACCTACTTCCCCGCCCCGGGGGACGCGACGGTCCGCGGTGCCCACCCGCACGGCTACTACCGGGACTCGGCGGACGGTCCGCTGGTCGACATCACCGACATGGACCCGTCCTGGGCCTGGGCGGCCGGTCAGCTCGTCTCCACCCCCTCCGAGCTGAACCGCTTCTTCACGGCACTGCTCGACGGCGAACTCCTCCCGCCCGCGCAACTCGCCGAGATGCGCGCCACCACCCCCGCCGGGGACCCGTTCGCGCCGGGATCGGGCTACGGGCTGGGACTGGTGAGTACGCCGCTGTCCTGCGGCGGCGAGTACTGGGGACACGGCGGCAGCATCCCGGGTTACGAGACCCGGGTCGGCGTGACGGCGGACGGCCGCGCGGCCACGGTGACGATGACGGTCCAGGCACCGGACAAGGCGGCCGGGCGGAAGCTGGAGGCAGTGGTGGACGCGGCCCTCTGTCGCTGAGGGAGGGCGGGCGGCGTGAGGTTTTACCAAACGGTCGACCAATGGGTCCGGCGGCTCGGATAGCGTCCGTCGCGTCCCCTTCGAACGAACGCATCGCGGTCCTGGCCTGCCTCCGCGGCGGGCCGGGACCGCCGTGGAGGTATGCCGTGAACCCGATTGCCTTGCGCCCGATCGACCTGTCCGGGGTGGCGTCCGCCCTGCCCGCCCCGTGGGCCTCCGAGCTGCTGGAGCAGGTGGGCACGGCCGCCGTGAAGGTGCTGCGGATGGACGGGCGGCCGCTGCCCGTCGAGTCGCACGACAACGCGGAGGTGCTGGTGGTCCTCGGCGGCCGCCTCGAACTGCTGGTGGACGGGGTGGAAGTGACGGTCGGCCCGGGGGAGTTGCACCGGATCCCGGCGGGTGCCGCGCACGCCGTCCGGCCCGGGAGCCGGGGGACGCTGCTGATCGTGGAGGTCCCCGAGGAGGCGCCCCCGGGGCCGGGGGCAGATGGGCCGGAGGTCAGGCCGGGGCGTCGGTGATGCTGTCGATGAGCATGGTGTCGAGCTGCACCTTGTACAGGGTGAGGGCGTCGGGCGCGCCGTCCTCCCACACCGCGGTCACGAGGATCGTGGAGTGGTTGTCGGCGTCCTCGCCCTGGGTGGCAGTCTTGTAACCCTTGGGCAGCTCGGAGCGGCGCAGGACCGGATCGACCTGGTGCTCGGAACCCCAGACGGTGAGGGCGTCGTCGGCCTCGGGGGTGAGGAAGTACTCGCGGACCGCCAGGGGGTTCTTGCCCTCGGAGTGCTCTTCGCGCACGGCGTCCAGGTACTGCTGGTAGAAGTCCACGACCTGCGCTTCGGCCCTCGGCATACGCACCGCGGTGGCGGTGGCCGGTGACCGGGTGCCTGTTGCGTGGGCGGGGAGGGCGAGCAGGCCGGCGCCCGCGACTGCCAGGGCGCAGGCGCCGATCGCGGCGCGGTGGAGGACCGATCGGTGGGGCACGGGGGCTCCTTGCAAACGGTTGGAATGACCATGGCGACTCAATCACCCGCCGCCCGCCGCGCACAGCGGCCGTCCGGGTGGTCCTCGATGGCCCCGACCGGCCCGGACCGGGGCGATCGGGCGGGCCGTGTCAGCCCGTGCCCCGCTCCGCCGTCTCCCGGGTGAGGGCGGCGTAGCGGCGGAACAGGGCCGGGCGGCCCTCGCCCCCGTCGCGTGCGTCGAGGGCGGCCCAGCAGCGGGCGATCCGCTCCCGGGCCAGGGTGCCCGGCCAGGGCCGGGGGAGGAGTTCGGGCGGCAGCAGCGGGTCGGGGTCCATGGCGCGGGTGAGTTCGGCAGCCAACTCGACCGCGATGGTCAGGAGTTCGGCGGAGGAGAGTTCGGCCGGGCCGGTGAGCCGGTCGAGCCGGGGCTCGGCGACGCGGTCGAGGCGGTGGTAGCGCTCGGCGATCTCCTCCAACGGCCACAGCTCGCGGGCGAGTTCGGCGGGTTCGCGGGTGTCGCCCCGGCGCAGGTCGGTCGTGGTGAGGAGGGTGAGCGCGCCGTGGGCGCCGAGGCGGTGGGCCGCGCCCTCGACGTACGGTTCCCAGGCGTTGGCGCTGACGTACAGCCCGCCCTGGAGCGGGGCGCCGCCGAGGTGGACGAGCGTCTCGCGCAGGGCGTCCCGGGCGGCGCGCGCCGATTCGGGCACCGCGAAGGCGGCCAGGTGCCAGACCCCGCCCCAGGGCGCGGCCCCGGCGTCCTGGCGGAACGCGTGCAGGAGGAAGTCGGCGTTGGGGTCGAGGGCGCGCAGGGTGTCCGGGGTGGCCCGCAGCACCGCCCTGCGGCCCCGGCCCTCATGGGTGAACCGGCTTTCGGCGACGAGGCGTTTGACGCACAGCCGTACCTGTTGGTCGCTCATGCCGAGGGTGTTGGCGACCCGGTACAGCTCGTCGGCGTCGACGCTGCCGTCCTCGCGGACCAGGGCGTGGACGAGCATGCGGGTGGGGACTTCGACATGGTCGGGTTCGGTGCTCACCGTTCGGCCGCCGCTCCGGTGGCGACGGGGCGGCGCATGGCGGTGACGGCGCCGAAGCCGAGCAGTCCGCGCAGGTAGGGCGTCTGCTCGGTCCGTACGGCCGTGAAGCCGAGCCGCTCGTACAGGGCCCGGGCGCGCGGGTTGGTGTCGATCACGTCGAGCCTGATCTCCCGGAAGCCCCGCTCCGCCGCGACGGCGGTCACCTCCTCGATGAGCAGGCTCCCGACGCCCCGGCCGCGCAGGCCGGGACTCACGGCGATCCCGTCCATGAGCAGTTCGCCGGGGCCGGGGCGGCGTTCGAACAGGCCGAGCAGCAGGAGCCGGTGCAGTCCGCGCAGGTGCCCGTAGGCGCGCAGCACGGCGCGGGCCGAGCCGCCGGTGAGGCCCCGCCCGCCCTGCCGGTACCCGGCCAGGCCGACGAGCTGCCCGTCGAGCAGGGCGCAGACGGCGCGGTCGGCGTTGAGGTGGGCGGCGATGAAGGGCACGGCCTTGTCCGGCGGGTTCAGGGCGGGGCCGAGTTTGCGGCCGAAGGCGGTCCAGTACAGCTCGGCCGCCCGCTGTTCGGTGCCCGCGGGCAGGCCCCGCCGTACGGTCACCGTTCCGACGCCGGGGTCGGGTGTGTCCTGGCCCATGCTGTGCGCCTCGTCTCCTTGAATCCGGGACTCGAATCTATCAGACTCAATACGATCGTTCTTGCTGCGATAGTTATTGAGCCGGTCCGAATCCGAGTGGAGGTGCTGTTCCCGTGCGCCCGAAGACCCGCCCCCGACGGCGGGGGCTCCGCATCGCCGCATGGTCACTCGTCGCGGTCCTGCTCGTGGCCGCCGGCCTCGTCGGCACTGTGCTGTGGCAGCACTCCTACGACTTGGACGAGCGGCGGGTCACCATCCGCCACGGCGGCCACGTCCTCAACGGCGTCCTGGCCGTCCCCAGGGACGGCCGCGAGCGGCACGGACTCGTCGTGCACGTCCACGGCGACGGCCCCGTCGACGCCACCCACGACGACGGCTACCGGCCCCTCTGGGCGGCGAACGCCGAGGCCGGCTACGCCTCCCTCTCCTGGGACAAGCCCGGTGTCGCGGGTGCCCCCGGCAACTGGCTCGACCAGTCCATGGACGACCGGGCCGAGGAGGCGGCCGCCGCGATCGCCTGGGCCCGGGCCCGCCCGGACATCGACGGCGACCGGATCGGGCTCTGGGGCGCCAGCCAGGCGGGCTGGGTCCTGCCGAAGACCGCCGCCAGGACGCCGGTGAGCTTCGTCGTCGCCGTCTCGCCGGCGATCAACTGGCTCCGGCAGGGCCGCTACAACCTGCTCGCCGAACTGCGCGCCGACGGCGCCTCGCCGGCCCGGATCGAGGCCGGGACCGCCAGGAGCGACGCCGTCCGGGCGCTGCTGGCGCGCGGTGCGGGCTTCGAGGAGTACGTCGCTGCCATGGGCGGCGACGCGGACGGCATGACCGCCGACCGCTGGGGCTTCGTCTCCAGGAACCACACCGCCGACGCCACCCGGGACCTCCCCGCCCTGCGCGGCGTCCCGGTGCTGCTGGTCCTCGCGGGCCAGGACCTCAACGTGGACACCGCCGAGACCGAACGCGGCTACCGCGAGGCGCTGGACCCGGGCGGCGCGCTGACCGTCGCGCACTACCCGGACGCGGGCCACTCACTGGTCGCCCGGTCCGTCGAGAAATCGGACCTCAGGCTCACGCTCACCGCGCTCTTCGCGCCGCGCTCGCTCTTCGCGGACGGATTCCTGGACGGCCAGCGGGACTTCCTCGCCGGACTGGGCCGCGCCGGACGCTGACGCCCCGGGCGCCGGTCGGAGCCGCCCCGGTGCTCAGGTTCCGGTGCTCAGGTCCCGGCCACGGCCACGGCCGCCGCCAGGGCCACCGACTCCACCAGGCGCATGCCGTCGGTGTCGGTCGGATTGCCGTCCGAGACCACGGCGATGAGCAGCTCGTGCCCGTCCCGCTCGACCCGGCCGATGCTGTTGATCACCCACAGGCCGTCGGAGTCCCTCGGCAGCCAGCCGTTCTTCACCGCGTAGTCGCCGTCGGCGGCCGCCGCGCCGACGCCCCAGCGCTGGTCCTCCTCCACCTGGTCCAGCAGCTCCTGGACGTAACCGCGGGAGGTGGGGGTGAGCAGCGAGTTCTCGGTGAAGACCTGCCGCAGCAGGCGCAGTTGGTCGTCGGCGGTGGTCGAGGTGAGGCCCCAGTAGCCGTCCTGGCCGGCCGTGGTGGAGGTCAGGCCGAACCGCGCGTTGGCGGCGTCGAGACCGGTGTCCGCGCCGATCTCGTCCCACAGGCCGGTCGCGGAGTCGTTGTCGCTGTTCTCGATCATCGTGGTGGCCAGGTCGCGCTGCTCGGCGGTCGGCGTGGTGCCGAGGTCCTGCGTCCGGAGCAGCAGCGCGGCCAGTATGTCGAGCTTGACGATGCTGGCGGTGGCGAAGTCGTGGCCGGTGCCGCCGTAGCTGAGCGACTGCCCGGTGCCCAGGTCGGTGACGGCGACCGAGACCGCGCCCTCCGCCCGGTCGACGGCGTTGCGCAGGGCCGCGTCGGGGGCCCCGGCCGGGGCGGTGGGGGACGGGGCGGTGGCGGGAGGGACGACGCTGGTGGGCGTGGCCGTCGGCGTGGGTGCGACGGCCGGCGGGGTGGTCACCTGGGCGGTCGGCGGGGCGGTCACCCGGGCGGTCGTCGGCGGGCCGGAGGAGGTCGAGTCGGCCACGACGGACATCTGCGGACGGCCCTCGACACCGCCGGACTGCCCCTGCAACGCCGCCACCGCCGTCCCCGCGGCGACGAGGAGGCCGACCGGCACCAGCACTCTTGCCCGGGAGACGCTTCGTATCGACATGACCGATGACAGTAGGGCGCGCGGCTTTGAACATCCTGAGGACGGCATGGACGTTTCCTCAGGACCCGCCGGCCGCCGAACCGTCCGGATGCAGGACGGCCCTTTCACGGTACTCCTCACCGGTCCGCAGGGGTGTCCGGAGTCGGCGGAGCATCACGGAGTACGCGGGAGCGCCCGCGACGGGCCGGGTCGGACCGACCCGCCGGTAGCCCCACGCCTCGCAACGGGCCTGCGCGCGCGGCTGGTCGGCCTCGGCCAGGAGGCACACCAACTCCTCGGGCCGGTCCTCCAGCAGGGCGTCGTGCAGCCTGCGGCCGAGGTCCTGCCCGCGCCAGGCGGGTCGGACCATCAGCTCGGCCAGGCCGAAGGTCACGGCGGCGTCCGGGGCCGGGGCGAGGAGACCGCGCCACCACTCGCGGCCGGTCGCCAGCGGGGCGCCGAAGGCGAAGCCGATCGGCTCGCGGCCGTCGTGGGCGACGGCGCACACGAACCCGGGACGCCTCGTCCAATGGTCGACGACCAGGTCGAACCGCTGGGTGAACGGGTCGAGCATCCGGTCGGCGCGGACGTCGACGTGGATGCCGAGCAGCAGCTGGTCGAAGTCGACCGGCAGCTCGTGGTGGTAGCGGAGGATCCTGGCGACGGTCACGGGCGGCTCCATCGGTCGCGGCGGTGGTCGGCCACACTCTCGCGCACCACGCGCGTCCGATGCCAGGTCTCCCGATCTCCCGATCTCCGGTATTTCCGAATGTCCCCGGGGAACGGCGAAGGCCCGGAGGACGGATCCTCCGGGCCTTCGGTGCTACTGAGTAGCGGGGACAGGATTTGAACCTGCGACCTCTGGGTTATGAGCCCAGCGAGCTACCGAGCTGCTCCACCCCGCGTCGGTGAACATGACCTTACGGCACCGGCCGGTCGAAAGCGAATCGCTTGCGTGGGGGAGTACCGGGGATCCGGTTTTCCGGCTCGGGCACGGCAAGCCCGGGTGCGGCAGAACCCCGCAGAACGGCGAAGGCCCGGAGGACGGATCCTCCGGGCCTTCGGTGCTACTGAGTAGCGGGGACAGGATTTGAACCTGCGACCTCTGGGTTATGAGCC
>NZ_JBIWIF010000004.1:0-545565 GCF_044764505.1 Kitasatospora sp. NPDC094019 | reverse complement strand
CCAGAACGCCGCCCCACCCGCATCCACACACTCTGCACCCAACACGGCATCGCAACAGCAGCCTGACCCCAACCAGCTACTTCGCCAGCAGAGTCGCAGGGTCGACTTCCTGCGCCCACGGACTCCGGGCCCGTGGCCTCGTCCTCCGTATAGAGCCCCTATAGCGGGCCTACGGAGACTCCTTGCACACCTCACGTGCGAGCGTGCGGACCACCCGCCTCGTCTCCGCACGCCCGGGGCCGCCTCTTCCCCTCGCCGCCTCGTGCGGGGACGCGGCCGGGTCGTGACCGGGCCCGCACCCACCAGCCTCAAGTGATCGGGGAACCGGCCATGGCCGAGCTGAACGTAGACGCGCAGTCGCAGACCCACCTGGTCGTCCTCGACAACGAGGTGCAGTACTCGATCCGGTGGGCCCTCGCCCGGATCGGCGAGGTGCGGACCGGCCCGCGCCCGCTGAGCCTGCGCCGACGCACGGCCGCCGACGCCTCGAACTGACGCGCACCCCACCACCCCCCACCACCTCCGAAGTGGAGCAAGTCCCCGTGTCAGGATCGCGGCTCGAAGCGAGCAACCACGCACTCACCGGCGAGCTGTTCGCGGCCCGGGCCGCGGCCCGACCGCAGGCGGTCGCCGTGGTCACCGGAGACGTGCAGCTGTCGTACCAGGACGTCCACGACCGGGCCCGCCTGGTCGCCGCCCGGCTGCGCGCGGCCGGCGTCCGGCCCGGCGACATCGTGGGCGTCTGCCTCGACCGCGGTCCCGACCTGCTCCCCGCCCTGTACGGCATCTGGCGGGCGGGCGCGGCCTACCTGCCGCTCGACCCGGCGCTGCCCGCCGACCGCATCGGCTACATGCTCACCGACGCCGGGGCCCCGGTCCTGCTCACCCACTCCGCGCACCTCGCCCGCGCCGAGGGCTTCACCGGCGCCCGCCTGGTCCTGGACGCCGACGACGTCACCGAAGTGGGCGCCGACGAGCCGACGGCCACCCACCCCGACCACCTCGCCTACGTCCTCTACACCTCCGGCTCCACCGGCCGCCCCAAGGGCGTGATGATCAGCCACGGCGCCCTGCACAACCTGCTGAGCTCCGTCCACGAGTCCATCGCCCCGGCCCGCCGCGCCACCTGGCTGGCCTCCACGTCGATCTCCTTCGACATCTCCGGCCTCGAACTCCACCTGCCGCTCACCACCGGCGGCCGTGTCGTCCTCGCCTCCGACGCCGAGGCCAAGGACGCCGCCGCGCTGATCAAGCTGATCGCCGCCCACCGCGTCAACCACGTGCAGGCCACCCCGTCCGGCTGGCGCCTGCTGCTGGCCGCCGGCTTCGACAACTACGCCGTGACCGCCCTCGCCGGCGGCGAGCCCGTGACCGTCCAGCTCGCCGCCGACCTCCAGGGCAAGGTCCAGCGGCTGGTCAACGTCTACGGCCCCACCGAGACCACCATCTGGTCCACGTACTGGGAGATCCCGGAGAACGCGGCGGCGGTCTCCATCGGCCGCCCCCTCGCCAACACCGGCACCTACGTGCTCACCGAGGACCTCCGCCGGGTGCCCGACGGCGTCACCGGCCAGCTCCACATCGACGGCCACGGCCTCGCCCACGGCTACCTCGGCCGCCCCGGCCTCACCGCCGAGAAGTTCGTCCCCGACCCGTACGGCCCGGCCGGCTCCCGCCTCTACCGCACCGGCGACCTCGCCCGGGTACTGCCGGACGGCACCCTCGAATGCCTCGGCCGCATCGACAGCCAGGTCAAGATCCGCGGCTACCGCATCGAACTCGGCGAGATCGAGGCCGTGCTGACAGCCCACCCCGGCGTGCGCGAGGCCGTGGTGACCGTGCGCGAGACCGACACGGGCGAGAAGTCCCTGATCGGCTACCTCGTCCCGGCCAACAACGGTGCCGTCCCCGAGCCGTCGGCGCTCCGCGCCCACCTGGCCACCGACCTGCCCGAGTACATGGTCCCGGCCGCCTTCGTCACCATCGAACGCGTGCCGCTCACCAACAGCGGCAAGGTCGACCACCGTGCCCTTCCCGCCCCCGACCTGGCCGCTTTCGCCGCCGAACGGTACGTTGCCCCGCGCACCCCGGTGGAGGAGCGCCTCGCCGCCGTCTGGTCCCAGGTGCTCGAACTCCCGCAGGTCAGCGCCGAGGACAGCTTCTTCGACCTCGGCGGCGACTCGATCCGGGCCGTTCGCCTGGTCGGCGCCCTGCGCGTGGCCGGGTACGACGTCTCGATCCCCGACGTCTTCGAACACCGCACCGTCACCGCCCTCGCCGCCCACCTCGCCGGTCGCGCCTCCGACCGCTCACTGGTCACGGCCGTGGCACCGTTCGCCCTCATCGGCGACCGGGACCGCGACCGCCTCCCGGCGGGTGTGGTGGACGCGTACCCGTTGTCGCAGGTGCAGACCGGCATGCTGGTCGAGATGCTGGCCTCGGCCGACGAGCGCGTCTACCAGAACATCAACTCCTTCCGGATCCCCGACGCGCAGCCGTTCTCCGCCGAGGCCCTGCGCGCGGCCCTCGACACCGTCGTGGCCCGCCACGAGATCCTGCGCACCTCGGTCGCGCTCACCGGCTACGCGCAGCCCCTGCAACTCGTCCACGCGCAGGTCGAGATCCCTCTCGCCGTGCACGACGTTCGCGAGCTGACCGCATCGCAGCAGAAGGATTCGGCACGGGAGTTCGTCGAGAGCGAGCACAGGGCCGGCTTCGACATGACGGCCGCGCCGCTGCTGCGCTTCACCGTCCACGTCGAGGCGGACGACGCCTGGCGTCTCACCGTCGGCTACCAGCACGCCGTCGCCGACGGCTGGTCGCTCAACTCGCTGCTGATGGAACTGCTCGACTGCTACCGCTCCCTCCGCGACGGCGGCGAGCCCGCGGCGCACGCCGAACCGTCGGTCCGCTTCGCCGACTTCATCGCCGCCGAGCAGAGTTCCCTCACCGATCCGGGCGACCAGTCCTTCTGGCAGGACGTCCTGGACCGGCACGCGCCCGCCGCCGTCCCCGCCTCCTGGGCCGATCCGTCGGCCGAGGTGCGGAACCACGGCGTCCGGGTGCCGTACGGGGACCTGGAGGAAGGGCTGCGGTCCCTGGCGGCCTCGGCGAGGACGTCGCTGAAGAGCGTCTTCCTCGCCGCGCACCTGAACGTGCTGAGCATGCTGAGCATGGAGGAGTCCTTCCACACCGGTGTCGTCTACCACGGCCGGCTGGAGGCGCCGGGCGCGGACCGGGTCCTGGGCATGCACCTGAACACGCTGCCGTTCCCGGCGAGTCGGGGTGCCCGTACCTGGCGTGAGCTGGTGGAGGGGGTGTACCGGCAGGAGACCGAGATCTGGGCCCACCGCCGTTACCCGCTGCCCGCCATCCAGCGCGCGGCCGGGAACTCGCGCGAGCTGCTGACCATCCTGTTCGAGTACCTCGACTTCCACCAGGTCGACACCGACACCGTCGACGTGTCGGCCACCATGGGCGACGGCAGCAACGAGTTCGCGCTCACCGCCATCGCGAGCGGCGGCGCGTTCAGTCTGCTCTCGTCCACCGAGGTGGTGAGTGGCGAGAATCTGGGGCGGTTGGGCGGGATGTACCGCTCGGTGCTGGAGGCGATGGCCGGGGATCCGGACGGGGCTGCGGATGTGGTGTTCCTGTCGGACGCAGAGCGTTCGCTGCTCGATGGTTGGGCTTCGGGTGGCTCGGTGGAGCGGCCGGCGGGGACGGTGCTGGAGCTGTTCGAGGCGCAGGCCGTCGCGATGCCGGAGGCCGTCGCGGTCGTGGCCGGGGATGTTCGCCTCTCCTACCGTGAGGTGGAGGAGCGGGCGAACCAGGTGGCGCACCACCTGATCGCGGCCGGTGCGGTCGCCGACTCGCTCGTCGGTGTGTGCCTGGAGCGCGGCCCCGAGCTGGTCCCCGTCCTCCTGGGCATCTGGAAGGCCGGAGCGGCCTACCTGCCGCTGGACCCGACCCTCCCCGCCGAGCGGCGCGCGTTCATCCTGGACGACACCCAAGCTCGCATTCTCGTCACGGACACCGTTGGATCGTTCGACGGGACGACTCTGCTCGTCGGTGACCTCATCGGCGGCGATGTCACCGCTCCGGCGCGTGCGACGGACCCGGCGCAGCTGGCCTACGTCATCTACACCTCCGGCTCGACGGGTCGTCCCAAGGGCGTGATGATCCACCACGCCGGTCTGGCCAACTACCTGACGTGGACCGTCGACACCTACGCCTCCCACGGCACGGGTGGTGCTCCGCTGTTCTCGTCGATCTCGTTCGACCTGGGGATCCCGGACCTGTTCACGCCGCTCATCTGCGGCCAGCCGGTCACCCTGCTCCCGGACGGCATCGACACCGCGTCGCTGGGCTCCGCCCTCGCCGAGGCGGGTCCGTTCAGCTTCGTCAAGCTCACCCCCGGCCACCTCGACCTCCTCACCCACCAGCTGTCCGCCGACCAGGCCCACGATCTCGCCGGTGTCGTCATCGCGGCCGGTGACAACTTCCCCGTCTCCCTCGCCGAGCGCTGGCAGCAGCTGGCCGGTACGGACGGCACCAAGGTCGCCACCGAGTACGGGCCCACCGAGATCACCATCGGCAACTCCGGTCTGATCATCGACACCCTGCCGCTCACCGAGGCCATCCCGCTCGGCGCGCCGATCCCCAACACGGGCATGTACGTCCTGACCGCCGACCTGCAGCCGGCCCCGATCGGTGTCGCGGGCGAGGTCCACATCGACGGCACCGGCCTGGCCCGCGGCTACCTCGGCCGCCCCGACCTCACCGCCGAGAAGTTCCTCCCCAACCCCCACGGCCCCGCCGGCTCCCGCCTCTACCGCACCGGCGACCTCGCCCGCTTCCTCCCCGACGGCACCCTGGAGACCCTCGGCCGCATCGACAACCAGGTCAAGATCCGCGGCTACCGCATCGAACTCGGCGAGATCGAAGCCCGCCTGCGCGAACACCCCCACGTCCGCGACGCCGTTGTGACCGTCCGCGCCCTCGGCTCCGGCGAGAAGTCCCTCATCGCCTACCTGCTCCTGGCCGACGGCGTCACGCTGGACACGACGGCCCTGCGCGAGCACCTCGGCACCGCCCTGCCCGACTACATGGTCCCCGCCGCCTTCGTCGAGCTGACCGAGATCCCCCTGACCGCCAACGGCAAGGTCGACCACCGCGCCCTGCCCGCGCCCGACCTGGCCGCCTTCGCCACCGAGGAGTACGTCGCCCCGCGCGGGGCGGCGGAGGAGCGTCTCGCCGCCGTCTGGTCGGAGGTGCTCGGGGTGCCGCGCGTCGGCAGTACCGACAACTTCTTCGCCCTCGGCGGCGACTCGATCCGCGCCGTCCAGGTGCTGGCGGCCTGCCGCGAGGCGGGGCTCTCGCTCGCCGTCTGGATGATTCTCCAGGCCACCTCCCTGGCCGAGTTGGCCACCATGGTCACCGTCGAACCGGCCGCCGAGGACCTTCCACTGACCCCGAGCCAGCGGCACACCCTCGCCACCGCCGGTAATGCGAGCCGGACCGTCCGGCTCCCGCTCAGCGTCCAGGCCGAACCTGCCCTGCTCGCAAGCGCGTTGGACTCGGTCGTCCGGCACCACGGGGTTCTGTGCGCCTCCCTGGTGTCCGAGGCGCGACCGCCCGTCCTCCGGCCGGGGGCCGAGGTACCCGGCGGGCTGTTCCGCTTCCTCGACCTGCGCACCACCGCCGCCGGCAGCCATGCGTCCGCGATCGGCGCCGCGCTGGACGAGGCGCGAGCGACGCTCGACCCGGGCCGGGCGAGCACGGTCCGGGCGACCCTGGTGCGCGTCGACGACCGGAAGCCCGACGAGCTGTGGCTGACCGTGCACGCGCTGGCCGCCGACGCCGGGTCCTTCGCGGTGCTCGCCGAGGACCTCGACTCCGCCTACCGGCAGCTCGCCTCGGGCGAGGAGCCCGTCCTGCCGACGCCCGCCACACCGTGGCCGGTCCGGGCGGGGCAGCTGGCCGAGGAGTCACTCTCCCCCGAGTTGCTCGACCAGGGCGAGCGCTGGCTCGCCCGTCCACCCGCCGCCGCCCTCCCGGTCGACCACCCGAACCCCGAGGACATCACCACCGCCACCGTTGTCACCGTCCTGCCCGCCGACCTCACCTCGGCGCTTCTCGCCGAGCCACGGCCCGAGCACCCGGTGCTCGCCACCCTCGGCCGCACGCTGGCGCGTTGGGCGGGCGGCGACCGGATCGAGATCGACGTCCTCACCGACCCGCGCCACGACCCGGAACTCGGCCCGGCACTGTCGCGGACGGTCGGGCCGCTCGCCGACACCCATCCGGTGTCGCTGCGCCTGCCGGCGGACCGGGACGCGGCGGCCACCGTCTCCGCGGTGTCCCGCCAGCTGCGCGCGCTCCCCTCCCCCGTCCACGGCTACGGCCTGCTGCGACACCTCGCGCCGGACGCCGACCTCGCCGCCGAGCTGGCCGCGCTGCCGTCTGCACAGGTCCGCTTCAGCTGGACCCCGGCCGCCCCGGCCCCGGCCACCGACGACACCCTCGTCCTCGCCCCCGGCCACCTGGCCCCGGACGCCTCCCCGTCCCACCTCCTCCACGTCGACGCCCACGTCCAGGACGACCGCCTCTACCTCCGCTGGACGTACCGGCCCGCCGCCCACACGGCCGCGACCGTCCACCGGCTCGCGGACGAGCAGTTGGCCGAGCTGAGCGCCCACCTCCGCACGACGACCGCCACCACCCGCCCCCGCTCCCGCCCGACCGCCGCCACCTCGCCCGTCACCACCACCGACCCCGTCCCCGAGCTGATGGCCCGCCACGCCGTCCCCGGGGCGAGCATCGCGCTGCTGGAGAACGGCGAGGTGACCTCAGTCCGCGCCTACGGCGTACTCGGCGCCGAGGACCCCACCCCGGCGAGCCCCGACACGCTCTTCCCGGCCGGGTCGATCAGCAAGCACGTCACCACCTTCCTCGCCCTGCGCCTGGCCTCCGAGGGCATCCTCGACCTGGACCGGGACATCAACGAGCACCTCACGTCCTGGCGGGTGCCGGACGGCGGCCCCGGCGCCGGCCCGGTCACCGCGCGGCTCCTGCTGTCCAACCAGTCGGGCCTCGCCCCGCACCCCCCGCTCGACGACAACTACCCGCGCCACGAACCCTTCCCCACCCTGCTCGACGTCCTGAACGGGCGGGCGCCGGCCAAGACACCGCCGGTGCGCCGGGCGGACGCGCCGGGCGAGGTGTTCCGGCTCAACCCGCTGAACTTCTCCGTGCTCCAGCAGGCGATGGCGGACGCCACCGGCACCGCCTTCCCGGAACTCGCCCGGCACTGGCTGCTCGAACCGCTGGGCATGACGGCGAGCGGCTTCGACCCGGTGTTCCCGGACACCGTCGGCCGGCCTTTCGCCCGCGGTCACGCCGCGGACGGCACACCCGTCCCGGACGGCTTCGTCGTCCATCCGGAGGCGGCGGCCGGCGGACTGTGGACGACGGCCGCCGACCTGGCGCGGCTCGCGGCCGAGATCCGCCGCTGCTACCTCGGGCGGCCGGGCAGCCTGGTGGGCCAGGAGCTGGTCCACCGGATGCTGACGCCGCTGGGCGGCCGCAACTACGGCTGGAGCACCATCCTCGACGGCACCGGCGCCGACCTCGAATTCGGCCACGGCGGGCAGGCGTTGGGCTACCAGGCCATGACCGGACTGCGGGCCCGCTCGGGGACCGGCGCGGTGCTGCTCAGCAACGGTGCCGGGGGGCGCGAACTGGTCCGGTACCTGCTGGCGACCGTCTGGTCCGGGCAGCGCGGTCTCGGCCGGCTCTGGCAGCAGGCCATCGACGAGGCGACGGCGCGCGAGCAGGACGAGCGGCTCCGCAAGGGTCCGGACGCGTGACGGCCCCGGCTCCTCTCCCCCCGGCTCCTCTCCCCCCGGCACCTCTCCCCCCGGCCGCCGCCCGCTGGTTCCGGCGGCAGCACCGGGTCGACCGGCCTCGGCTCCGCCTGGTGTGCTTCCCGCACGCGGGCGGCAGCCCGGCGGCCTACCGGAGCTGGCACCGTCATCTGCCGGAGGACGTCGAGGTGTTGGCGGTCTGCTACCCGGGGCGGCAGGACCGGATCGGGGACCCGTTCCCGGCCGGGGTCGCCGAGCTGGCGGACGAGATCGCGGCCGCGCTCGCGCCGTTGCGGGGCGTGCCGGTGGCGCTGTTCGGCCACAGCATGGGCGCCCTGGTGGCGTACGAGGTCGCGGTCCGGCTGGCCGCCGCTCCGGACGCGCCGCCGCCGGTGCGGCTCTTCGTCTCGGGGTCGCCGGCGCCGCACCTCGTCGACCACGCCGCCCTCCGGTCGGCGACGGACGAGGACCTGCTCGCCCTGGTCGACGCGCTGGGCAGCGACTCGACCGACGCCCTGCGGATCCCGGCCCTGCGCGAGCTGCTGATGCCGGGGATCCGCGCCGACTTCCGCCTGCTCGCCCACTACCGGGCCACTACCGCCACCGGCCCCGCGAACGCCGTGCCCCCGGCCGCCGGCTCTGCGGACACCGTCCCGACCGCCGCGCCTCCGACCTCCGTCCCCGCGAACGCCGTCCCCCCGACCGCCGTCCCGATCGTCGCCTGCACCGGCGACGACGACCCGGTCTGCGCCGTGGAGGCGGCCCGGGCCTGGTCCGCGACCACCGTGTCCGCCTTCGAGCTGAACGTCTTCCCGGGCGGCCACTTCTACCTCGAACCCCTGGAGGCCGAACTGCTGGGCCGCATCACCGGCCACCTGCGGTCCGACCTCCGGTTCCGAACGGCCCCGCAGCACGGGGCGACCCAGTCCGCGGCCCAGTCCGCACAGACCCACTGAAAGGGACCACCGCACCATGACCACAGCCCTTCCGGCGCCGATCCAGGCGACCACCGGCCTGACCCTGACCGACCGGGAGCGCCGGGAGGTCGCCGAGCTCGCCGAGGCCCTCGCCCAGGTGCCACCGCGTCTGATCGACCAGCGGGCCTGGATGGACGCCGCCCGCAAGCTCGCCTGCCGACTCCCCGTCCGCGTCCTGGAGGAGATCCGCGACTACCGCCACGACCCGGGCCCGGACGGGCTGCTCATCCTGCGCAACCTGCCGGTGTTCGAGGACGGCCTGCGGCTGACGCCGACCGTTCCGGAGTCGGTCGAGCGCGCCGCCACGCCGCCAGCCGCCGTCTCGGCGCTGATCAGCCTGGCACTCGGCGAGGTCATCGCCTACCGGGAGGAGAAGTCCGGCGCCCTGGTGCAGAACGTCGTCCCGGTGCCGGGTCGCGAGGAGTCCCAGAGCAACGCCGGCTCGACCCTCCTCGAACTGCACGTCGAGAACGCCTTCCACCCCCACCGCCCCGACTACGTCAGCCTGTTGTGCCTGCGCAACGACCACACCGGCACGGCCGGGACGCTGGTCTCCTCGATCCGGCGGGCGCTGCTGCTGGTCCCGGAGGAGGTCGCCGCGGTGCTCCGGGCGCCGCGCTTCGTCACCGAGCCACCGCCGTCGTTCTCCGCCGGTGACGCCACCCCGCAGCACGCCGTGCTGGAGGGCGACCCCGACGATCCGGACATCCGGGTCGACTTCAGCGCCACGGTCGCGCTCGACGAGCAGGGCCGCGCCGCCCTGGAGGTGCTGCGCGACGCGCTGCTCGACGTCGGCGCGATGCTGGTGCTCCAGCCGGGCGAGATGGCGTTCGTCGACAACCGCCTGTCCGTCCACGGCCGGACGTCGTTCGAGCCGCGCTACGACGGCCACGACCGCTGGCTGCACCGCACCTTCGTCCACCTGGACAACCGCCGCAGCCGGGCCAGTCGTCCGGACAACGGTTTCGTTCTCGACTGAGCGTCAGTTCCGTTTATCCTGAGACCTGTTGATCTCTACTATCCGGGGCCGGTCGACACCGCGACCGGCCCCGGCCGGAAGCCCGATGCATCTCATCCTGGCCCGACTCGACTTCCCGGACGGCGCCCCCGACGCGGCCGAACTCCAGCGCGCCCTCCCGCGTCCGACCGGCGTGCAACACGTCTACGTCGACGGCCGCGCCACCTCGGCCGACGTCGTGCTCTTCCTCGCGCTCCCGAGCCTCGCCGAGTCCGAGTCGACCGCGCGCGCCCTCTGCAACGCCTACTTGCGGGTCCACCACCCCACCGCCCACCTGGCCGGCCTCGGCGCCTCCCTCGCCCCCGGCACCGAGGGTGCGCTCCTCGACCCGGGCGGGCACGGCTCCGAGCACTGACCCCGGCCCCGCGCCCTGCCCCGCGCCCTTCCCCGAGTCAGCCCAGGCCGTGCCGCAGTCGGTACTCCACGGCCGCACCACCCCCGGCCAGTGCCACGGCGGCGGCGTGCCGGGAACCCGCCGGCACGTCGGTGACGGCCCAGCCGACCGGGCGGCGCGCCGGCTCGGCGGTGCCGAGGTAGTCGGCGGCGGGCGGGCGGGCGAGGCCGATGCCGACGCCCTTGAGGTACGCCTCCTTGCGGGTCCACAGCCGGGCGAACGCGCCGGGCCGGTCCGCCGGACGGACGTCCGCGAGTTCGGCCCGCTCGGCCGGGTGCAGCGTCGTGGCGAGCACCTCCACGCTGTCGGCCCCGGGCAACGGTTCCACGTCCACCCCGACGGGGGCGTCGGCGAGGCCGATCAGCACCCGGCCGCCGCCGTGGGAGAGCGAGAAGTGCGGGACTCCGGCCGGGTCCCCGGCCAGCCGTGGCCGCCCGTGCGGCTCGCCGCAGCCGGGGCAGGGCTCCCGGGCGAACACCAGCGCCTCCGGGGCGCGCCCCAGGCGCCGGCCGAGGACGTGCCGCAGCGCGACGTGCGCGGCCAGGTAGACGACGCGGTCGGAGTCCCGGACGAAGCGCCCGGCCCGCCGGTGCTCCTCCTCGTCGAGGCGGCCCAGCTCCGCCGGCCCCACCGCCACGGCGGCGGCGTCGAGCAACCAGAGCTCGACCGCTCCCGGGTCCTGCGCGTTCATCCGTCCCCACTCCCCCGTCCGACTCCCCGCGCCGCCCCGGGCCGGATCCGGCCCGGGGCCCGCACCTGCTCTTTGCAAAACCCGCGCGCTCTTTGCAAAGTGCGCGCCCACACCCGAGCCACGCCACTGCCTGTTTCCGGGCCCGTCCGTGCTCTTTGCAAAACCCGCGTGCTATTTGCAAAGTGCCCACACCCGCGCCCTCACCCGAGCCGCGCCGCTGTCCGGATCCAGGCCGGGCCCGGCTCGGGCCCGGCCCCTACCTGCTCCTTGCAAACCCGAGTGCACTTTGCAAAATGCACCGGCCCGCACCCGACCCACGCCCGGCCAGCACCCCTCCCGCACCCCTCCCGCACGACGGCGGGCGGCCCGGGGGACACCGGACCGCCCGCCGTCGGCGGACCCGCGCGCGTCACCTGCCGACGCGGGCCTCGCGGAACGGGCCGGGGCTGCCGACCGGCGTGGCGACGGCCTCGCCGACGCCCTGCTCGCCCAGCTTGTCCAGCACCGACTCCAGCAGCTCGGTGTCGCAGTAGATGTGGAGCTCGGTGATCTTGCCCCACTTGATCCGCACCACGTGCACGCCCTGGTTGGAATACTTGTTGCCCTCGCGGTCGGTCAGGTGGTCGACCCATTCGGCGAAGGCCACGGTGTCCCAGGGCCAGCCCTTGGCGACGACCTTCTTCAGTTCGAAGCGCAGGTCGGGCATGACCTCCGCCAGCCGGTCGTACCACCGCTGGATCTGCTCGGCGGTCTCGCGCCCGCCGGACAACGCGTGCGCACCGGAGAACCAGTGCTCCGCGTCGGGTGTGAACTGCCGCACGATGGCCGCGTAGTTGCCTCGGTTGACGTCGGCGAACGAGTTGCGGAGGTTGCGCCGGACGATGGCGTGGTACACGTTTCCACCTCTGGTCGTAGAAAGGCCGGTCGATAGTGGTGACGGTGCGTCAAAACCTTACGACTTCTCGACGGCCAGCGGCGGCGCGCCGCCCTCACGGAGCCCGAATCGTTCGTACAGCCACCGGAGCGGGGCCGGAGCCCACCAGTTCCACTGGCCGAGCAGACGCATCAACGAGGGCACCAGCAGCGCCCGGACGATGGTGGCGTCCAGCAGCACGCCCAGCGCGGTGCCGAGCCCCAGTTCCTTGATGAACACGATCTCGGAGGTGGCGAGCGCGCCCAGGGCGACGCAGAACAGCACCGCCGCGGCGGTGACGACCCGACCGGTGCGGCCCAGGCCCTGGGCGACGGACTCGGCCTCGCCGACCCCGGCGTCCCTGGCCTCCTTGATCCGGGCGAGCAGGAACACGCCGTAGTCGGTGGAGAGCCCGAAGACCATCGCGAACAGCAGCACCGGCTGGGTGGCGTCCAGCGCGTTCTGCGCCTCGGTGCCGAACAGTCCGGCCCCGTGGCCCCATTGGAAGACGAAGACCAGGATGCCGAAGGTCGCGGCGAGGGTGAGCAGGTTCATCAGCACGGCCTTGAGCGGCAGCACCAGCGAGCCGGTCATCAGCAGCAGCACCAGCATGCTGGTGAGGAAGACGATCAGCGCGGCGGCCGGGAGCCGGCCGGTGAGGCTGTCCTCCAGGTCGACGAAGGTGGCGGTCTGCCCGCCGACCAGGACCTCGTCCGGGCCGGAGAGCGCCCGGACGTCCTTGACCAGGGTCTGGCTCTCCGCGCTGAGGCCGGGCTCCCGGGGGGTGACCTGCAACAGCCAGGTGTCCGGGCTCAGCGCCACCGCCGGGGTGACGGCGGCCGCACCCGGCAGGGCCGCGATCCGGTCCCGGAGCGCGTCCATCCGGGGCTGCGCGCCCACCGTGTCGCCGCCGGCCGCGACCACGACCTGCACGGACTCCAGCGGGTCGGCGGGGAAGTCGGCGCGCAGGGTGTCGGCGACCGAGCGGCTGCTCGTGCTGGTGGGCAGCGAGGACGGGCCGACAGTCGTGAAGGCGACCTTCAGGAAGGGCAGTCCGAGCAGCACCAGCAACGCGCCGGCGCCGATCGCGACCAGCGGAGCCCGCCGCATCACGCCCCGGGCCAGCGCGAACCAGCCGCCGTCGGTGTTCTCCGGCGCCTCCAGCGAGCGGCGGAACCGGGCCGGGGCGAGGAAGTCGATGTGCCGGCCGAGCAGTCGCAGCATCGCGGGCAGCACCAGCAGCGCGACCAGCAGCGCCGAGGCGGAGACCAGCAGGCCGCCGACCGCCATCGAGTAGAGGAAGCGCTGACGGAAGACGAACAGCGAGGCCATCGCGGCGCTCACGGTGAGCGAGCTGAACAGAATGGTGCGGCCGGCGGTGTGCAGGGTGACCCGGATCGCCCGGTCGAGGTCGGGGTCGACCGTCATCTCGCTGCGGAAGCGGGAGACGATCAGCAGGCTGTAGTCGATGGCGAGGCCGAGGCCGAGCGCGGTGACCAGGTTGAGCGAGAAGATCGACATCGGGGTGAACTGGTCGACCACCCGCAGCCCCAGCAGGGTCAGCACGACGTTGAGACCACCGATGACCAGCGGCAGCGCGGAGGCCACCAGACTGCGGAAGATCCACAGCGAGAGCAGGAACAGCACCGGGAAGGCCAGGAGTTCGGCCCGCTCCAGGTCGTGCTGGACGGTGCTGACCACCTGGTTGCCGACCACCTCGCTGCCGCCGAGCCTGACCGCGGCGTCGCCGTCGAGCCGGTCGGAGAGCCGGTCGACGGCGTCCTGGTAGTGGTCCTCGGCGTTGTCCTTGAGCCGGCCGACCACGATCGTCCGCTGCCCGTCCTCGGAGACCAGGTTCTTGTCCTGGGTCCGGTAGTAGGTCAGGACGTCGGCGAAGGTCGGGTCCCCGGCCATCAGCCCGGCGACCTTCTCGACCTCGTCCCGGGTGCGGGGGTCGTCCACCGGGGCGCCGGTGTCGACGAGGGCGATGATGCCGCCGTCGCTCTGGATGCCGGTGGCCGCGCCGATCCGGTCGTCCGCCCGGACGCTGCCCGACCCCGGGGTGACGAAGTCCGGGTTGCCGCCGGTCAGCGATGTGACGACGGGCGCGCCGAGGACGGCGGCCAGCGCGGCCACCACCACGGCGCACAGCACCATCACCCGGCCGTGCCGGTTCGCCAGCCGTGCGATCAGGTCCATCATGCGTGGCTCCTCAGCCGGGTCGCCGCCGGCGCGTTGGCCTGCTCCGCGGGGCCGGTGCCGCCCGCTCCGGCCGTGGTGCCCCGGTTGCGCGCGGCGGGCGGCGGGTCGGCGTTCATCCGGCGGACCAGCTTGCGCAGCAGGGCCCGGTAGGAGAAGTGCTCGACCTGGAGCCAGTGCCGCTCGGAGTCGTAGTACTGGATGCCGCCGTTCAGCTCGGCCGCCGCCATCGGCGTGGCCTTGGCCTGCTTGAACCAGGACGCCCGCCGCGGATCGGTGCGCAGCAGGTGGAGGTAGCGGGCCATGAGCTGGGACTGGTAATCCATGATCGGCCAGTTGCCGGTGGACGTCTGGAAGTATCCGATGACAAAAAGGTTGTCGTACTCAGGGTGGAACGCGCTGAGGTGCAATTGCGGAGTGCGCCCGTTCCAGTTCAGGTACTTGCGGTCGATGAACGGGAACTCGGTCATCCGGTATCCGGTGGCGTAGACGATCACGTCGTACGCCTCCTCGGTCCCGTCGCTGAACTTCACCCGGTCCCCCCGGAGTTCGGCGATGTCCGGCTTCGCCCCGATATCACCGTGTCCCAAGTGGTAGAGGAGCGTCGAATTGATGACGAAATGCTCCTCCAGCAACTTGTGCGTCGGCTTGGGAAGCCCGTACTGCTCCGGCCGCCCGGCACTGTTGAGACGCAGGAAAAGACTACCGAAGAAGCGCACCACCGGCCGGGGCATGCGCCATTTCAGGACGTTCTCGTAGAGCACGTCGGTGGGCATCCCGAACAGGTACTTCGGCCAGTAGTAGCAGCCCCGGCGGATGCTCAGCGAGGTCGAGGCGGCGTTCTGGGAGGACTCCACCGCGATGTCGCAGCCGGAGGTGCCGCCACCTACCACCAGCACCCGCTTGCCGCGCAGTGGCTCCGGGTCGCGGTACTCGCAGGAGTGCAGGATCTCCCCGTCGAACGTGCCCGGGTACTCCGGGTAGCGCGGGCTCCAGTTGTGACCGTTGGCGACCACCACCCCGGCGTAGCGGCGGACTTCGCCGCCGTCGAGGGTGACGAACCAGTCCGGCGAGCCGTCCCGGCGCTCGATCGACTCCACCGTGCGGCTGAACTCGACGTGTTCGTACACCCCGAAGTGCTCGGCGTAGGCGCGCAGATAGGCGTGCGCGTGCTCACGGCCGAGGTAGGTCGGGAAGTGCGCCGGAATGGGGAAGTCGTCGTACTGGATGTAGGGCTTGGACGTGATCAGGTGCACCGAGTCGTAGGCGGCGCTGTAGGTGTTGCCGCCGTACCAGTTGCCGCCCACGTCGTCGGCGCGCTCGATCACGTCGAACTCGATGCCGAACTCCCGCAGGTTCTTGCCGGCGGACAGACCACCTGCCCCGGCGCCCACGACGCAATAGGCGTTCGACCGGTCAACGATCGTGGTCAACGGATCCCCCTGGTGGTGTCGTGCCGTGCCCCCGGGCACGGTGAATCGGTCGGTGCCGGCCGCCCGGCTCGGGCGGCCGGTGTCAGTGGTGGCGCAGGCCGGTCACCCGGAGCACCACCGGGCAGGGCTCGAAGAGCTCGACCGGGTGGTAGCCGGTCCAGTCCCGGCCGTCCAGGGTGCCGACCAGCAGGACGGTGCCGTCCCCGGCCGACGGGGTGACGGACAGCCGCTCCACCGTGAGCCGCCGCACCTGCCGGGCCGCACCGCCCGCGCCCACGTCGGCTCCGGCACCAGCGCCCACGTCGGCTCCGGCACCAGCGCCCGCGTCGGCTCGGGCACCAGCGCCCGCCCCCACGGCCCCCGTACCGGCCTGCGCGAACCACGCGGCCCGCAGCAGGTTCTCGACCTGGTGCAGTGGCAGGGACGAGCCCGGCGCCGGCGAGGCCAGCAGCAGATCCGCCGTCCGCCCCGGCTCCGCGCGCCCGTACAGCCGACCGCCCACCGCGTCCCGCTGCCAGGCGGCCAGGCGGAAGGCGTGCCCGCTCCAGCCGAGCGCGCCGTCCGGGGCGGGCGCCGCGACGTCCTCCGCGCCCAGCGCTCCGGTCGGCGGCAGCACCGCCAGTTCCGGCGGCACCTCACCGGCCCGGTAGACCAGTTCGGCGGTGGCCAGCCGACGCCCCTCCCGTTCCAGGGTGACCGCGACCCGCCAGTCGCCGTCCTCCGCCCAGCGGCCCTCGGCGTGCCGGGTCAGCACCGCCGTGCGCCGGTCGGGGCCGACCCGCAGTTCCGTCAGCTCCACGTCCAGGTCCCGGAGTTCGGCGAAACGCAGCTGGTCCCCGTTCTCCGGCAGCACCCAGTCGCCGGCCGCCCGCAGGTACTCCAGGCAGAGCGAGACCGGCAGCGCGGGCTCGCCGCCGACCCGGAAGTCGTCGCAGCACGGCAGTTCCCCGGCGGAGAGCCGGTGCTCCGTGGTCAGCGCCGCGTACGGGCGGAAGTCCAGCGGATCGCCGAGGTAGAAGCGGCTCGCGGCGAGCCGCTCGATCCCGGGCAGCCCGGTGTCCTGCTGGTAGCCGCGCAGCACGGACGGCAGCATCGCCGGACCGACGTCGCCGATGAACGTCGACTCGCCGCTGCCGCCGGAGAACAGCTCCCGCTTCCAGTGGTACAGGCCCTCACGGACGTCCACCGCCGACATGTAGCGCAGCGTGGCCTCGTAGTTGGTGATCATCCCGAGGCGTTCCCAGGTCGGCCAGCAGACCGTGGACACCGGCGTCCGCCGGACCCGGCCCGACTGCTCGCCGTCCTGCGAGGCCCACAGCCCGAGCCGACTCAGCGCCTCGTTGGCGGCCCCGTAGTCGAGCTGGCCGACCATGCCGCCCCAGCGGCCGGTCAGTGAGCCGACGCTGCAGAAGAACGCCAGCGGCGGCCGGTCCGCCACCGCCCGCAGCAGGTTGAGGAAGCCCCCGACCTTGACCCGGACGACCAGCGAGACGATCTGCTCGGTCTTGCCCGGCAGCCGCACCGGCACGTCCACGCCCGCGTTGTGGACGACGCCGGCCAGCCGGTCGCCGGCCTCGTCGACCAGCCGGGCGACCTGCTCGGGGTCGGTGATGTCGCACTGCACGTAGTCGATCCGCAGACCGTCCTCGCGGGCCCGGACCAGGTTGGCCCACAACTCGCGGTCCTGGGCCAGCTTCTCCAGCTCGCCGCGGACCTGCGGCACCCGGCGCGCGGCCACGGCCTCCCGCAGCCGCTCGTCCCGGTACCGCCGGAACTCCCGCTCGTCGAAGGCCAGCGCCGGGACGGCGCCCGCGTCGGGCACCGCGCCGCGGCCGCTGACCACCACCCGCGCGCCGAACTCCTCGGCGAGCGAACGGGCCAGGGCGTAGCCGATGCCGCGCCCACCGCCGGACATCACCACCGTGTCGCCGGGCCGCAGCGCGCGGACCGGCGGGGCGGGCTGGGCGTGGCGGGCCCGCAGGCTGTACCGGCGGCCGCCGTGGTGGCCGATCTCGAACGCGCCCCAGCGGTACAGCTCCCGGCTCACCAGCTCGCCGATCTCCTCCGCCGAGTGCTCGGCGGTGAGGTCGAGGATCCTGATGTTGCAGTTCGGGACCTCGCGGGGCAGGCCCTTGGCGAGCCCCGCCCACAGGCCGCCGAGCGGCTGCTCGACCCGGTCCGCGCCGAAGCCCATTCGGCCGCCCAGCCAGGTGACCGGCAGGTAGAACAGCCGCACCGCGTCGGTCTCGGTGATCCAGTCCGTGAAGCACGCCTGGAGCATCGCGACCGTCTGCCGGAACGGTGCCTCCCAGCCGTCCGGGCCGCTGCGGTCGAACGGCTCCTCCAGGTTGAGGTCGACGATCCCGTCGATCCGCCCGGCCCCGGCGAACAGCGCCGCCGCGGCCTCGGCGAAGCCGCCGCGCTGTCCCTCGGCGGGCGGGGCGAGCCGGTGCGCCCGGGCCCCGGCCGCGGTGAGTGCCGCGGCGACCGCGGCGGCGGTGGCCTCCCGGCCACCGACCACCGCGATCGAGCGACCGCGCAGCCCGGGGGCGGCGCCCGGCGGGAGCGCGGCGGTCTCCACCGGCTCCCACACGTGGCGCCGCACGGGGCGCACCGATCCGTCCTGCGGGTAGTCCACCACCGGCGGGGCCAGGGCCTCCGCGAGGGTGATCGGTTCCTTGAGTGTCATCGGCGGGTCATCGCTCCCTGGGCTCCACGACGAGGCGGATGCCGTCCACCGGGCGGAAGGACACCAGCGTGCCCAGCGTCAGCGGGTGGTCCGGGACCAGCCGCAGCCGGAAGCGCTGGGCCACCATGGCCAGCGTCAGGTGGGTCTGCACCAGCGCCATCTGGTTGCCGATGCACTTGCGCTGGCCCCCGCCGAACGGGAAGTAGGCGTACCGGGGCTGCTGGGCGCGGTTCTGCTCGGTGAAGCGCTCCGGGTCGAAGCGCTCCGGGTCGACCCAGTAGTCCGGGTGCCGGTGGGTGACGTACGGGACCATGAAGACGCTGCCGCCGGCCGGGACGTGCCAGCCGTTGACGTCGTCCTCCGCCACGGCGTCGCGCGGGTACACCCAGATCGGCGGGTGCAGCCGCAGCGTCTCGTCGGTGACCATCCGGGCGTACGGGAGCTTCGGCAGGTCCTCGATGGTGGGCGTGCGCCCGCCGAGCACCTGCTCGACCTCCTCGTGCAGCCGTTCCTGCGCCTCCGGGTCCTTGGCCAGCTCGTAGAGCGCCCAGGCCAGGCCGGTGCCGGTGGTCTCGTGGCCGGCCATGAAGACCGTCATGATCTCGTCCCGGACCTGCTGCCGGGTCCACTCGCCGCCGCTCTCGTCCCGGGCCTGGAGGAGCAGGCTGACCAGGTCGGTCAGCCCCTCGTGCCGGCCCTCCCGGTGCGCGTCGACGATGCCGTCGACCACGTCGTACATCACCTTGCGCGCCTGGCGGATGCGCCGGTTGTACGGGATCGGGACGAACTCGGGGGTCAGCTGGTTGAGGGTGCCGCGGAAGACCATGGCCTCGATGGAGGTGACCATCGCCGGCCCCACCCGGTCGCTGAGCGGGTGGAGGTCGGTGTCGAACATGACCTTGCCGAGGGCCCCCAGGGTGAGGTCCATCATCTCCGGCACCACGTCGATGCCGGCCCGGTCCGACCCCGCGTGCTCCCACCGGTCGAGCACCAGGGCCGTGGAGTCGGTCATGGTGGTCGCCATGTTGTCGATGGCGGTCTTGTGGAACAGCGGGTTCACCACCCGGCGGTGCTGCTTCCACTCGTCCCCGTCGAGGGTGAGCAGGCCCATCCCCATGAAGATCTTGAAAGCGTCGTAGCCCTTGCCCCGGATGTAGTTCTGGTTGTTGTCCTGGAGGACGTACTTGATGTTGTCCGGGTGGTAGTTGAGGTGGACGGTGAAGTAGCCCAGCGGCAGCCGGACCATGTCGCCGTAGGCCCGGCTCAGTTCGGTGAACAGGGCGGGCGCGTTGCGCTGGAACTTGCGCAGGTTGCCGGGGACGGTCCGCAGTCCGCGCGGCCCCGGGGCGGGGCGGGCGAGCCGCGCGACGGCGGGCGCGGGGCGGCGCGCCGGTCGGCGCTCGGGCGCGGCGACGACCGTGGCCACCGCCGTTCCCGGCTCCGGGGCCGGCTCCCCGCCGGTGTCCTTGCTCGCGGTCACGTCGGTGCCCGCCTTCCTGCTCGTGGCGTACTTCGTGGCGTTCTGGGGGTCCGTGGCCGCCGGCGTCGGCCCACCAGCCGCGCCGGCCTCAGCTTTTCCCATCGCCGTCACCACCTCGCCGGCCTCGGCGGCCTCGGCGGCCGCTCCGGGGCCCTCTCCGGGATCGACCGCTCCGGCATCGACCGCCTCGGCCTCCGGCTCCCCGGGATCGACCGCTCCGGCATCGACCGCTCCGGGATCGACGGCCCGGGCGGCGGCCGCCTCGGCCATCTCCTCGGGGGTCAGGAACCTCCCGGTGTTCCGGTCGAGGTAGCCCATCAGCGTCCAGTCCAGGTCCTTCATCTGGATCAGGATCCGCCCGTCCGGACGGACGGCCACGAAACGGTTGCCGCTGCCCGCGTTCCGCCCGTCGGCCTCCGCCCCGGGCAGCACCGCGTACAGGTCCACCCGCCCGTACCGGGCCGCGACATGGCTGTCGCCGCCGTGCTCGTAGACGTCGATCCGGCCGATGCCCAGCGGGGCCGCGAGCGGGATCAGGTCACCGTCGACCAGGGCCAGCACCCCGGTCCTGGCCAGCCCGTCGAGCAGCACCACCGGGATCCCGAAGCTCCCGAAGACCCGGTGGTCCGTCGGCAGTTCGAGGTTGTAGGTGGCGCGCTTGCCGTCCGGGTGCAACCGGGTGTCGGTGGTCGACACGAACAGGTCGGTCAGCAGCACCGGGGAACCCGGGCTGTGGTACGGGTCGGGCACCGGCGTCTCCGCGGCCGGGTGCCAGGACTTCCAGTGCGGCGCGTCCGGCAGGTCGCCCGCCAGCAGCACCCGCACCTCGAAGTGCAGCCGGTCCTTGACCAGCACGGTGCCGTTGGGCGCCACCACGTCGTGGGTGATCCGCACCGCCACCACGGCCTGCCCGAGGTCGGGCCGGCGCTCCACCAGCTCGGCCCGGATCCGCTTCCGCAGCCCGGCCCGGTCCGACTCGCGGACCTTGAGGAAGTGGTGGAAGCGCAGGTCCTCGAAGGCGAACACCTTGAGGTCCGGCACCAGCCACGAGGCCGCCTCGAAGGCGATCTCGGTGACGAACGTGCCCGGCAGGGTGGGCGCGTCGCCGACCCGGTGGTGGCGCAGGTAGTCGTCCCGTTCCAGGTCGAAGACCCGCTCGAAGGTGACCGTGTCCGCGCCGCGCTCGACCACCTCACCGAGGTAGAACGGCAGCTCCTCGGACTCCGGCGTTCCCGCCGGCTCGCCCGCCGCCGCCGCGGCCGGCCGCTCCGGGCGCAGTGGCTCCAGCTGCTCCGACGGCGTCGCCGGGTCCGTACCGCCGCGCGGCGCCCCCGGGTCGAGGAAGCCGGGCAGCAGCCGGTCCACCGCCCGCCGCTCCGCGTCACCGAGGTGCACGGTGTACGGCGACGGCTTGGCGAGGTTGAGCTCGCGGACGAAGTGGTGCACGCCCTCCGCGGTGCTCATCGCGGAGTAGAGACCGCTCTTCTCGAAGTACGCCTTGGTCAACTCGTTGGCACCCAGGCCGACCTCGCCCCACAGGGTCCAGCCCACCGTGAACTCGTGGGTGCCCAGCACCTGCTGGTGGTAGGTCGCGGCGGCGCCGAGGAAGTCGTTGCCCGAGGCGTAGTCGGCCTCGCCGACCTGGCCGGTCATGCCCAGCAGCGAACCGAAGTTGCACCAGGCGCGCGGCGGCCGGCCCCGCAGGGCGTGCTTGAGGTTGAAGTAGCCCAGCACCTTCAGGTCGCGGACCTGCCGGAACTCCGCCAGGCTCTTGGTCGCGATCGGCGCCGAACGGTTCAGCCCCGCCGCGTTGACCAGCAGGTCGATCCGCCCGGCCTCGGCGTGGATCCGGTCCATCGCGGCCGTCACCTGCGCGCGGTCGGTCACGTCGCAGGGCACGTAGTGCACCGCGCCCGCGCCGCTGTGCTCGGCGATCCGGCGCAGGTTGGCGCGGATCACCCGCGCCTGGCCGATCCGCTCGTACGCGCGGTTGAGCTGCGCGGGGTTGCGGCCGGTCCTCAGCGCCAGCTGCTGGCGGATGTAGTCGGCGCGGCCCTTGGCGAACGCCTCGTCGTCCAGCTCCAGGTACTCGGCCGGGTGGGAGTCCACCGGGTTGCTGCCGAGCACGTAGACCCGGGGCCGGAAGTGCCGGGCCACCTCGGCCAGCAGCTCGGCGGTGATGCCCCGCCCGCCGCCGACCGCGACCACGACACTGTCCGGACCGAGCGTCGCCTCCCCCGGCGGCACCAGCTCGCCGGGCTCCTCGGCGAGGGTGACGGTCAGCCGCCGCCCGCCGTCGAGGAAGGCCGAGGGGACGCCGCGCCGGAACGCCGACTCCCGCTCCGCCTGCGCGGCCCCGGTGGCGGCCTCCCGCGTCCCGGTGATCAGCGCGTAGGTCAGGCAGTGCGGCGCGTACTCCAGGTGGATCACCTTGAACAGGCCCGTGAACATGCCGGTGAACGGGTGCGGGGTCCGGTCGGTCATCGCCCCGAGGAACAGCCCGACGCAGCTCGCGCCGCCGGCCTCGTCGGCAAGCGCCTCGTGCCGCTGCTGCACCGTCAGGAAGACCAGCTCGTGCAGGGCGCTCAGCGCCTCCGCCTCCCCCGGACCGGCGGTGTCCGCGCCGGACAGGTCGGTGATCACCCGGATGTGCCGGATCAGCCGCCGCGGGTCCGCCTCGTCCAGCAGACCCGCCAGCGCCTCGGCGTCCGGCACGTGCCGGACCCCGGGGCCACCGGGCACGGTGGACAGCACCAGGGTGCCGGCCGGTGCCCCGGCCGCCGTCACCGTCTCCGGCCGGTCGGTCAGGACGACGGTGGGCTCCGCGGGCCAGAACGGCAGCTCGGCGCGCACCGGCTCGCCGGGCGTCGCGGTCAGCCCGGGCACGTGCCGGCTCACCACCAGCGGGTGCCGGTCGTCGTACTGCCGCTCGTCGTAGAAGGCGGACGGCACGTGGAGGTCGGCCTCGGGGGCCGGCCCGGCCGCCGACAGCGGGGCCGAGACCCGGACGCTGAGGTCGGGCGCGCCGTTCTCACCGCGGCAGACCACCAGCGCGTCACGCCCGGCCGGCTCCTCGGCCAGCACCTGGAGGATGCCGATCGCACCCTCGGCGCCCAGGTAGCAGGCTTCCCGGCCGGGGCGCACCGCGCCGCACTCGACGGTCGGCACCGGCGCGGCGGCCGCCCCGTCGGCGGGCTCCGTCTCGGCGAGCGGGGTGTCCAGGTAGCCGAGCACCTCCAGCCCGGCCGCGGCGGCGGTCTCCTCCGTCACCAGGGCGAACAGGAAGGCGCCCTCGGCCAGGACGCTGCGGCCGTCGAGGGCCTCGTCCAGCAGTTGGCGCACCTCGTCGGTGCTGTTGCCGTTGATGCCGCCGACCAGCGCCATCGTCAGCTCGCCCTGCCGCAGGTAGCGGATGGCGACGTCGATCGCGCTCAGGGTCGAGGTGAACCCCGTGTCGACCGTCATGTTGAGGCCCTTGAGGTCGAAATAGTTGGCGACCCGGGCCGGGATCACGTTCGGCATCATGCCGGGGAAGGAGTCCTCGTTGGACGGCGGGACCAGCCGCCGCACCTCGGTCCGGAGCAGCTCCAGCGCCTCCGGCAGCCACGGCGCCGAGGCCAGCGAGGCATCGGCCTTCAGCGCGATGGTCAGATCGTCCAGGTAGCAGCGCAGCGCGTAGAGCGTCGCGTTGCGGGTCGCCCCGAGGTGGCCGAGCACCACTCCGGTCGTCTCGCTGTTGTCCTCCCAGAACGATCCCAGGCTGTCGCGCAGCCGGTGGGCGCACTTGAGGATCATCAGCTGGCAGCGGTCGATGCCCCGCATCATGCCGGGGGGCATCCGCACCTGCTGGAACGACGGCAGCGGGTAGGTGTCGCCGAAGGAGACGTCCTCCGGACCGGTCCGGCCGAGCCAGGAGGCCAGCTCGTCGGCGGTCTCGGTGCCCGGCACGTGCGCCGTCCGGGCCACGATCGCGATCCGCTGCGGCGGGACCTGCCGGGTCCGCGTCGGCACCGGGCTCCCGGGGGCCGCCCTCGGCGCCGCGGGCGGCTCCTGCACGACCAGGTGGGCGTTGGTGCCGCCGAAGCCGAAGCCGGAGACGGCCGCCGTCCGGCGGCGGGCGCCGCGCGGCCAGGGCACGGCCTCGGTCGGCACGACCAGGTTGGACGCGCCGATCGCGAAGTCCGCCGGGGTCTCGGTGAACCGGTGCTGCGGCGGGATCACGTCGTGCCGGAAGCCCAGCACGACCTCGATCAGCGAGGCCACGCCGGCGGCCCAACCGGTGTGCCCGATCACCGACTTGTTGGAGGTGACGACCACCGGGGCGCGGCCGGGCTCGTGACCGCCCAGCGTCTCGCGCAGGGTGGTGAACTCCGCCAGGTCGCCGGCCGGGGTGCCGGTGGCGTGGGCGACGATCCAGTCCGGCCGCACGTCGTCCATGCCCGGCCGGTCCAGCGCGCGGCGGATCGCCAGCTTCTGGCCGGCCGCGCTCGGCGCGTAGATCGCCTTGCCCTTGCCGTCCGAGGAGGAGCCGAAGGCGCGCAGGGTGGCCAGCACCCGGTCACCGTCCCGGCGCGCCCGGCTGAGCCGCTTGAGCACCACGGTCGCGGCGCCGTCGGAGAACAGCACGCCGTCGCTGTCCTTGTCGAGCGAGCGGACCTCGCCGCTCACCGACAGGCCGTTGAGCTTGGCGAACAGGATCGACCCGCGCGGGCCCACCGCGAACGAGCCGCTGCAGACCGCGATGTCGTGCCGGCCCTCCAGCAGGCCCTTGAGGCCCAGGTCCACCGCGTAGAGCGAGGAGGAGCAGGCGGTGTCCACGAGCAGCAGCTCGGCGGAGTCCGGCAGCACGTCCCGCATCGCGTTGAGCCCGACCCGGTGCGGGAAGAAGTGCAGCGGCTCGGGGCCGCTGCGCGGGTAGTGCCCGTCCAGCCGCCGCTCGACGGTGGCCAGCGCGGCGGCCCGGTCCGCCCCGGACAGGCCCAGCCCGTCCAGGATGGGCGCGATCCGGCCGAGCACACCGGCCCGGACGGTCGCCTCCTCCAGATGCTGGCTGCCGTCGGCGGTGTAGCCGACCAGGAAGGAGCAGCGGTCGTCCGGGTCGTGCCGGACGCCCTCCATCGCCTGGAGCAGCGAGTGGCGCAGCCAGAGCGTGGTGGACTCCACCGCGTTCGGGTCGGTGCCCGCCTCGGCCAGCTCGCGGGCCAGCTGCGGGTGCGGCACGAAGTCGGTGATGAAGGCCGAGCGCTTGGAGTAGGTCTTGTCCTCGTCGCGCTTGTCGGCCGAGTGGAACTTGTCGTTGTCCCACCGGTCGGCGGGGATCTCGACGAACCGGTCGGCGCCGTGCATGAGCTCGTGCCAGTACTCGTCGAGGTCGTTGGCGCCGGGCACCACGATGCCCATGCCGACGATGGCGATCTCGTCGTCCTCGTCGAACGCCTCGTCGTGCGCCTCGTCCTCGACGGCCTTCGCGGCCGCCGGGGCGAGCGGGGCCGGTTCCCGGCGCGGGGTCACCGCGGCCTGCACGGCGGCGGTGACGGGAACGGTGACGGCGGCGGTGACGGGAGCGGTGACAGCGGGGATGACGGGGGCGGCGGCGACCGGCGCGCCCGCCGGGGCCACCACCGGGGCGGCCTCCGGCCCGTCCTCCCGCCCGTCCTCCGACGCCCCGACCGGGATCGTCGGCGGCACCGGCTCCACCAGCGCGCGCGGCGGCGAGAGCAGCGCCTGCCCGGTGGACAGGCCGCCGTCCGCCAGGATCACCTGGCCGGTGATCCAGCTCGACCTGGGCGAGGCCAGGAAGGCCACCACCTCGGCCAGCTCCTCCGGGTGGCCGAGCCGCCCCATCGGGGTGGCCTCGATCGTCGCCCGCTGCATCCGCTCGGCGTCCGGGAACAGGTCCACGACCTCGCTGTACAGCATGCCGGCGGCGGCCGTGTTGACCCTGATCCCGTCCCGGGCGTAGTCGACGGCCAGGTAGCGGGTCATCGCCTCCACCGCGGCCTTGGCCGGTCCGCAGGCCAGGTAGTTGGCCATGACGAACTGGCCGCCGCCCAGCGTGGAGAGGTTGACGATGCTGCCCCCGCCCCGCCGCGCCATCAGCGCGGCGGCGCGCTGGGCGCACGCGAGGCCGCCCTTGAGGTTGGTGTTGAGGGCCCGGTCGATCAGCTGGTCGGTGACCTCGCCGCCCGGCACCAGGGCGCCGTTGGCCGCGTTGTTGACCAGGATGTCGAGGCCGCCGAAGCGCTCCTCGATCTCGTCGAACATCCGGTCGACCTGGCCGCGGACGGCGACCGAGGCCCGGATCACGTGCGCCCGGCCGCCGGCCCGCTCGATCTCCTCGGCGGTCTCCCGGGCGGGCCCGGGCGAGTGCAGATGGTTGATGACGACGAGGGCACCGTCGGCGGCGAGACGCTTGGCGATGACCTTGCCGACGTTGCGCGCCCCGCCGGTGACCAGGGCGATCTTTCCCTGCAGTTCCTGGGACACCTCGCTCACACCGATCCGCCCGAGGCGATGATCAGGTCAGCGATCTTGCCGAGGGTGTTGTAGGCGGCCGGACGCACGTCGGACGGCCGGGGCGGCAGCTCGTAGCGGTTGCCGACGCGCACCAGCAGCTCCGTCTGCTTCACCGAGTCGACGCCCAGCTCGGCCTCCAGGTCGGTGGCCTCCTCGAAGACCTCGGCCGGGTACTCCAGCGCCTCGGCGTAGATGTCGGCGAGCTGGCGGACCAGGGTGTCCCGGTCCACGGCCGCCGCCGGGACGGCCGCGACGCTCCCGTTCGCGCTCCCGTTCAGGCTGCCGTTGACGCTCCCGTTCGCGCTCCCGTTCGCCGCGCCGACGCTCGGCTCCTCCTCCTTCGCGCCCAGGTAGGTCAGGTACGCCTCGCGGGCGAACGCCCGGACCTCCACGCCCCGGCCGTTCCAGAACGCCTCGAAGTCCTCGGCCGGCACGTCGGACAGCAGCGCCGCCCGCAGCTGGTCCGCCGAGGAACCGCCCGAGCCCGCCGCGACCGCGCCCACCGAGGCCAGCCGGTCGAGCGCCTGCCGCAGCACGGCGGCGCCCCCCGCCTCCGGCAGCAGGGTCGGCACGGTGGTGACCGGCGACTCGACGATGCGGCCGGTGATCCGGCTCAGCGCGTCCAGCGCGCCGCTCTCGACGAACACCGACACACCGGTGCCCGCCAGCTCGCGGACGGTGTCGCCGAAGCGCACCCGGGCGGTGAAGTGCCCGGCCAGCAGCTCGGTCAGGCGGTCGCCGTCCTCGTAGGCGCGGCCGATGATCGGCGAGTGGACGGTGGTCTCCAGCGGACGCTGGCGGATGTCCGCGATCCGGGCCGCGAACTTCTCCGCCGCCGGCCCGAGCAGCGGGCTGTGGAAGGCGTACGGCGACTTGAGCCGGGCGAAGTCGATCTTCAGCACCGCGGCCAGCCGGCCGATCGTGTCCAGCGTCTCGGCCCGGCCGGACAGCACGGTCTGGCCCGCGTGGTTCTCGACCGCGATGCCGGTCAGCGGGTCGCCGACGAGGTCGACGAGGCGCTGCGCCCGGTCGGCGTCGGTGCCGATGGCGGCCATGTAGGCGTCGCCCAGACCGGCCTCGCGCAGCGCGATGCTCCGGTGGCAGACGATCTCGGCGCCCTCGGCGGGCGTGAACGCGCCCGCGGCGACCAGCGCGGCGATCTCGCCGAGGCTGTGGCCGATCAGAACGTTCGGGCGCAGACCGCGGGACTTCAGAACGGTGTAGGTGGCGGTGGAGACCGCGTAGATGGCGAGCTGGAGCGCCTCCGGGGCCTCCCGGAGCAGCTGCTCGGTGTCCGGCGTCCGCGTCGCGAACAACTGGTCCACCGCGCGGTCGCCGAGCAGCGGACGGGCGGCGTCACCGATCTCGGCGAGGACCGGTCCGACCTCGGGGAACTCGTCCCGCAGGTCGGCGAGGGCACGGCCGTAGAACGCACCCTGGCCCGGAAAGAGGACGGCAATCGAAGTTTCAGGCATGACGCACACTTCCCCCATACTCATTTGCGTGATCAGCTGCACCGGCGGATCGCGCCGCATTTACTTGACCGATGAGACCGTATTCACGCCCCCACACTCGGGAGAGGCGGTTCCGGTTAATCTTCGGTTAAATCGAGAACGCGATCACAGCCGAATTCGATGCCTTCAGACAGGGCATCAGGGACGCCATTGTCCGGAAATGCATCAGGAGGTCCGGCCCGGCGGCGCACTCCCACAGCGCGCGAAACAGCCGAGCAACTGGCCTGCAACAGAACGTCGTTGACATCCGTCGACACCGCACGACGTCAGGCGGTCGTCACCGCCCCCTACCGCTGCCCACCAGTCGAACAAGTGGAATGACCGACTTCGGTTCCGCAATTGTCAGCCACTGCCACATTTCAAGTCCGTCGTCCCCCGTACCACTGCGTGCCGAAGCACACCGGCTCATACTCGTTTCACCCTAGGAATGGGCCTGACGACAAGTCAAGTACTTTCTTTCGCGACCCGTCGGTAACATTCCTGACCTGCGACGAAGTACTGTGCCGACTTCGTCACAACCCTTCATTTCTCCAGGCCATGTCAAGTTGTGCGCCACGAAACAGTGCGAAACAGAAACGCTTCTGCCGGTACTTCCGCAAGCGGTTCCCGAACCTTCCGACAACCTCCCCGAACCACCCCGGGAATCGACGCACAACGCCTCCCCACCCGTGCGCCCCCACGCCGGTTCGTGCGCCCACCTCCCACGCCCCCGTCCGCGCCCGCGGCGTCCCGTCGGCCCCCACTACCGCCGTCCCGGGCATTTCCCCTGCGTTCCCCGGCCGGTCGCGCGCGGCCGGCCCCGCGATGTGGCAGGCAGGAAGCGGACACCCCCTTCCCCGATCCGACGGAGCCCCCATGCGCCGACGCCACGGCGTCCTGCTGACCACCGCCCTCCTCGCCCAACTCGCCGCCGGCCCCTTCCCCGCGACGGCCACCGCCCCCGGCGCCCCGGAACCGACCGCCCAGTGCGGGGTGGTCCGCAGCGGCGGAACCCCGCTCGGCGACGCCGAGGTGACGCTCTACCAGGCCGGCGACGGCGGCCACGCCCGGCCCCGGGTCCTGGCCCGCGCCCGCAGCACCGAGGACGGACGCTTCACCCTCGACTACCGCCGCCCCGACGACCCCCGCGCCGTCCTCTACGTCCTGGCCGACCTGCCGGGAGCCGGGCGCACCGCCGCCGCCACCACCGACGGGACCACCACCGACGGAGCAGACCTGAACGGCCCGCACGACCCGCACGGCCCGGTCACCCTCGCCGCCGTGCTCGGCGGCGCCGCCGCTCCACCGGAACTCGTCGTGAACGAGCGCACCACGGTGGCCGTCGCCTACGCCCTGTCCCGCTTCACCGGCCCGGCCGGCGTCTCCGGCACCCACCCCGGCCTGCAGAACGCCGCCGCGATCGCGCACAACCTCGCCGACACCGGCACCGGCGACATCGCCGCCACCCTCGCCACCCCGCCCAACGGCCACCTCACCTCGACCATGGCCGAGTTCAACACCCTCGCCAACCTGCTCGCCGCCTGCGTCACCGGCGACGCCTGCGACCGGCTGTTCGACCTGGCCCGCCGTCCCGGCCACGACCGGCCCCAGGACACCCTGCGCGCCGCCGTCGACATCGCCCACGACCCCGGCCACAACGCCGCCGAGCTGTTCGACCTCGCGCGGACCAGCCCGAGCTACCTCCCCGCCCTGTCCGACGCCCCGGCCGCCTGGACCGTCGCCCTGCGCTACGACGGCAACGGCCACGAGATCGACGGCCCCGGCAACATCGCCTTCGACGCCGACGGCAACGCCTGGGTCACCAACAACTACCGCTACGACGCCGACCCCACCGTCCCGGTCTGCGGCGGCCGCGCCCTCCTCAAGATCACCCCCACCGGCCAGGACGCTCCCGGCGCGCCCTACCGCGGCGGCGGCCTCTACGGGGCCGGCTTCGGCATCACCGTCGACACCACCGGCACCGCCTGGGCCGGCAACTTCGGCTTCCAGGGCGACGGCTGCCCGATCGACCCGACCCCGCTCGAACGCAGCCTGTCCCGCTTCGCCGCCGACGGCACCCCGCTCTCCCCGCCCGAGGGCCTCCAGGAGGGCGGTATCGCCCAGCCCCAGGGCATGGCCTCCGACCGGACCGGCACCGTCTGGACCGCAAACTGCGGCGGCACCGGCGTCACCCGGATCCCGGACGGCGACGCCACCCGCGCCCGCGAGATCCCCCTCCCCGGCCTGCGGAAGCCGTTCGGCGCCGCCGTCGACCCCGCCGACCGCCTCTGGGTCACCGGCAACGGCAACGACAGCGTCCAACTCCTCGACCCCGACGGCACCCCGCGCCGGACCGTGACCGGCGGCGGCCTGCGCCGCCCGCTCGCCGTCGCCACCGACAGCCGCGGCAACGCCTGGGTCGGCAACAGCGGTATCCTCCCCGTCCCCTGCGCCGGCAGCACCGCCGACGACCTCGCCGCCGCGGCCACCTCCGCCACCGACGACCCCGCCACCCGCCCCGGCGCCTCGGTCACCCTGATCCACTCCGACGGCACCCCCGACCCCGCCCCCTTCACCAACGGCGGACTCTTCCTCCCCTGGGGCATCGCCGTCGACGGCGACGACACCGTCTGGGTCGCCAACTTCGGCGGCCACCGCGTCGCCCGCCTCTGCGGCACCGACCTCACCGCCTGCCCGCCCGGCCACCGCACCGGCCAGCCGATCTCCCCGCCCGACACCGGCTACCCCAGCGACGGCCTGGACCGCAACACCGGCCTCCGGATCGACCCCTCCGGCAACGTCTGGCTCGCCAACAACTGGCGCACCGTCCCCCTCCGCACCAACCCCGGCGGCCACGAACTCGTCCTCCTCATCGGCGCCGCCGCCCCCGTCCCCTCCCCTCTCCTCTGACCCCACACCCCCGAGAGGGCCCGGCCGGCACCCCGCCCGGGCCCTCCCACCCCCGAACCGAAGAACCGGGACCGCTCGAACCGGCAGGTGCCGGGCCGTCCGCCCACCCCTCGCTCGCGCGAAGTCGAAAGCGATCTCGCGCCACGTCGACCGTCGGTCCACATCGCTAAGGTTGACAGGCGAAACACCCGGTTGGCCCGCAGTGACAGCGGGTGACACACCGTGCGGACCGGGCTGCTGAGCTGTGGAGGCTGCAATGGAGCGTGAGGCTGCGACGCGCAAGCGTCGGATCGACCCGAAGCTGCGAGCTGCCGGCTGGACCGTGGCTCCTTGTCGGCCGTCGTTCACGAGCAGCCCTCCGCCGGCTTCCGCGGTCGAGGAGTGGCCCACTGCCGCTGGCCCTGCCGACTACGCCCTGACCGACGGAGGGGCGGTTCGCGGCATTGTCGAAGCCAAGAAGGTCACCGTGGGGCCTCGCGGTGTGCTGTCCCAGGCAGAGCGCTACTCGCGAGGGGTGGCCGGCGGGCCGCTCATCCGAGGAGAGTTCGGTGTCCCCTTCCTGTACTCCACCAACGGCGAACAGATCCACTTCCATGACGTGCGCCGCCAGCACAACCGCTCGCGACAGATCTCCGCCTTCCACACACCGGCGGCCCTCACCGAGTTCCTCGCCCGGGACACCGACGCGGAACTGGCGGCACTCGGCGCCATGTCCTTCAACCAGCGGCTCCGGCCCTACCAGGTGGAGGCGAACGAGGCCATCGAGCGGGCGATCACCGAGGGCAAGCGGAAGCTGCTCGTCGCGATGGCCACTGGCACCGGCAAGACGTTGACGACTGTCAACGAGATCTACCGCCTGATGAAGTCCGGCGTGGCCCGCCGGGTGCTCTTCCTGGTCGATCGGCGAGCGCTCGCGGCACAGACCGTGCGCGAGTTCGCTTCCTTCGAGCCCGAGCCGGGCCTGAAGTTCGACAAGATCTATCCGCTCTACTCCCAAGCCTTCAAGCGTGAGGACTTCGGGGAGGACACGGTGTTCGACGCCAACGTCATGCCCTCCTCCCTGCTGACAGAGCCCAAGCTGGGCGACGCCTTCGTCTACGTCACCACCATTCAGCGGATGTCCATGAACCTCTTCGGTGGTGAGCGAGCACTCAGGACCGACGACGGCGAGGTCGACGCCGATGTTGATCAGCTCGACATCCCGATCCACACGTTCGACCTGATCGTCGCGGACGAGTGCCACCGCGGCTACTCGGCGAAGGAACGCGCCGTCTGGCGGGACACGCTCGACCACTTCGACGCCATCAAGGTCGGCCTGACGGCCACGCCGGCCGCGCACACCGTGGCCTACTTCGAGAACATGGTCTACCGCTACGAGTACGAGCGCGCGGTGCGGGAAGGGCATCTCGTCGACTACAACGTCGTCAGGATACGCTCGGACATCCGTATCAACGGCATCTTCCTCCGTGAAGGCGAGCAGGTCGACCAGATCGACCCGGAGACGGGCACCAAGCAGCTCGACCTGCTTGAGGACGAACGGTCCTTCGATGCCAGCGAGATCGAGCGCAAAGTCACGGCACCTGATTCCAATCGAAAGATCCTCAACGAACTCAAGCAATATGCCGAGGAGTTCGAGGAGGCACACGGCCGCTTCCCCAAGACTTTGATCTTCGCGTTCAACGACCTCCCCCACATCTCGCATGCCGACCAACTGGTCGGCTTGGCGCAGGAGATCTTCGACCGCGGCGAGGACTTCGCCGTCAAAATCACCGGGCGGGTCGACCGTCCGCTGCAGCGAATCCGCGAGTTCCGCAACCGACCGAAGCCGAAGATCGCTGTCACGGTCGACCTGCTGACCACCGGTGTGGACATCCCCGACCTGGAGTACCTGGTGTTCCTGCGCCCGGTGAAGTCCCGCATCCTCTTCGAGCAGATGCTCGGTCGCGGAACACGGCAAGGCGGTGCCCAAGCGCCGGGCAAGGACCACTTCGTCGTGTTCGACTGCTTCGACGGCAGCCTGATGGAATATTTCAGGAACACCACCGGGATCACGGCCGAGCCGGCCGAGAGCGACAACAAGTCCACTCCCCGGATCATCGCGGAGATCTGGGAGAACAAGGACCGCGACTACAACGTCCGCCGCCTGGTCAAGCGGCTCCAGCGTATCGCCAAGTCGATGAGCGGTGAAGCGTACGAAGCGTTCTCGGCCTTCATCCCGGACGGCGACATCAGTGACTGGGCGTCCAAGCTCTCGACTCTCCTTCGGACATCGTTCGTCAGCACGATGAAGATCCTCCGCGATCCGGCCTTCCAAGACCTCCTCGAAAATTATCCTCGGGGCGGAAAGACATTCCTGGTGGCCGGTAGCGCCATGGACGACGTCAGCTCGGAATGGCTCATCCGTGGCATCACCGGAAAAGAGTACCGACCGGCCGACTACCTGGTGGCGTTCAGTGACTACGTGCGCAGGGAGAGTGAGACTCTTGAGGCTGTCTCAGTGCTGCTCAAGAGGCCGAGCAGCTGGAACCCCCGAGTTCTGACCGAGCTGCGCAATGTGCTCAGCCGTACGCCCGAGCACTTCACCGAGGCCAACCTGGAGCGAGCCTTTCGTGCCACCTACGGCAAGGCGCTCGTTGATATCATCTCGATGGTCAAGCACGCCGTTCTCGACGACGCACCGCTGCTGACCGCCCAGGAGCGGGTCCGGTCGGCTGTGGCCGAGGTGGCGAATGGCCTCCGGCTCACCACGGATCAGCAGCGGTGGATGGACTACATTGAGCAGCACTTGGTCGAGAACCTGTCGATCGACCGTGAGGACTTCGATCTCATCCCGATCCTGTCCGCCCGCGGGGGCTGGGGGCGGGCCAACCGCGTCTTCGACGACCATCTGCCCGAATTGATTGAACAATTGAACGAGGGACTTGCTGCCGTATGACCGACGTCGTAGGAAAACTCTGGGGCTATGCCTCCACGCTTCGCCACGACGGTGTCGACTACGGCGACTACATCGAGCAGCTGACTTACCTCCTGTTCCTGAAAATGGCTGACGAGCAGGGGCGGCAGCTGCCCGACGAAACGGACTGGCCACATATCCGCAGCAAGTCCGGCATCGCACTCCTCGACACGTACGAGAGCGCTCTGCGAAAATTGGGAAAGCAGCCCGGGATCCTCGGTGACATTTTCTCCGGTTCGCAGAACAGGCTTGCAAATCCGGCTTCGCTCGCCCGGCTGATCAAGGTGATCGACGAAACCGAGTGGACCAGTCTCGAAGTCGACGTCAAGGCGGCAGCATTCGAAGGACTCCTGGAGAAGTCCGCGGCCGAGGGCAAGAAGGGCGCGGGGCAGTACTTCACGCCGCGCCCGCTCATCCGTTCGATGGTGCGGCTCATGCAGCCGGATCCACGGGCCCATGTGCACATGGCGATCAGCGATCCGGCCTGTGGAACGGGCGGCTTCCTTGTCGCGGCCTACGAGTGGCTGAAGGATCGGACCGGAGGCGCGCTGGACCGTTCCACGGCCACGCGCGTGAAGAAAGCGACCTACTACGGCCAGGAGCTGGTCGCGCGCCCCCGACGCCTGGCTCTCATGAACCTGTTTCTCCACCAGGTCGAGCCGCACATCGCACTGGGCGATTCCATCTACGAAGCACCCGGCGACCAGCGCTTCGATGTGGTGCTGACCAACCCGCCGTTCGGCAACAGGGGTGCCAGCAATATCCCCGTCCGGGACGACTTCACCGTCGAAACCTCGAACAAGCAGCTCAACTTCTTGCAGCACGTCCTCACCGTCCTGAAGCCCGGGGGTCGTGCCGCGGTCGTCGTCCCCGACAACGTCCTTTTTGCCGACAAGGCCGGCGAAGTTTTCAAGATTCTCATGGAAGACGCAGATGTGCACACAGTGCTGCGCTGCCCGAGAGGAACATTCAACCCCTACACCCCGGGGACCAAGACAAACGTCATCTTCTTCACGAAGGGCCGCCCGACAGACCGGGTCTGGATCTACGACGCCCGCGCCAACGTCCCTGCCATTACCAAGCGGTCCCGCCCCCTCACGGATTCCCACTTCACCGAGTTCGAGGACTGCTTCGGCTCGGATCCCAACGGGCAGTCGCCGCGCACTGGAACGAGTTCCCCGACAGGCCGCTGGCGCGCGTTCGGAATCGACGAGGTCAAGGAGCGAGGGTACAAGATCGATAGCTTCAAATGGCTTCGCGACGAAGAGGCCGACGAGCTGGAGGACACTCCGGAGCCGGGAGATCTGATCGCTGACGCGTTGACCGAGCTCCGGCTGGCAGTCGTCCAGATGACCACGCTGCAGAAGCTCTTCGGCGACGAGGGAGCCGACTCGTGACCAGGTGGCGAATGACCACGATCGGCGACGTGGCACAGGTGAATCCACCAAAGCCCAAGTACAAGGAGCTGACCGACGACGACGTTGTCGGTTTCGTTCCGATGGCCGCCGTCGACGAATCGTCGGGCGAAATCTCCGTCGTGGAAGAGCGTCCGCTGGGCGAACTGCGGGCGAAGAGCTACCGGACCTTTTCACCCGGGGACGTTCTCTTCGCGAAGATCACGCCGTGCATGGAGAACGGCAAGTCCGCCACCGTTCCGGAACTCCCCGGCGGTCACGGGTTCGGGTCGACCGAGTTCCACGTACTCCGCCCCGGCCCCGAGGTCGACGCCCAGTACCTCTGGAACTTCGTTCGCCAGAAATCCTATCGGGTTGAAGCCGAGGCCCACATGACCGGGTCCGTCGGCCAGGCACGTGTCCCCGCGGGCTTTCTGCGCGACACCGAGATCCCCCTCCCGTCCCTCGATGAGCAGCGTGAAATTGTCGACCACCTGAGATCGATCAGCGACCGCACCCGGGCCGCCGCCGAACACCTGGCGACCGCGAAGCGCATCATCAGCAGCGTGAACCGTTCTCTGCACGCCTCTGCGTGCACGGGTCGCCTCACGGAGGATTGGCGGCGTGCGAACACGGACGGGCCCGACACCGAGATCCCCTTCGGCTGGAAGACCGTTCGCGTAAGAGAAATCACCGAATGCCTGGATCGCCTCCGGAAACCGGTGAACAACGTCGAGCGCGCAAAGCGTCCCGGGCCCGTCCCGTACTACGGCGCAAATGGACAGGTCGGCTGGATCGATGAGCCGCTGTTCGACGAGACCCTCGTCCTGGTCGTGGAGGACGAAACGTTCACCGGTCGGACCAAGCCGTTTTCCTACCTGATCTCCGGCCCTTCCTGGGTCAATAACCATGCCCATGTGCTCCGCGCCACGGACGAGATTTCACCTGAGGCGCTCAATATCCTCCTGTCCTTCTACGACTTCATCCCCCTGACCTCGGGCTCCACAGGACGCCGGAAGCTGAACCAGAGATCACTCATGGATGCCGAGCTCTTGCTGCCGCCGGTACCGGAGCAGCAGGAGATCGTCCGACGCGTCAACGAGGGCCTGAAAAGCACAGCTCTCATCACGGACCAGCTGGATCGCGCGCTCCGCACCTTGGGGCAGACGTCACAAGCAGCCGCGGCAAAGGCATTTCAAGGCTGATCCTGTTCCCGTCCTCCGGAAGAAGAAGCAGGAATCCTCAGCGGCTGGGGACGTCATGGTGACAGCCCCCAGCCGCCCGGATCCGACCACGACGACGATCATCCGATCGTCGATGACGAGCGGGCTGCCAGCAGAAATGCAGGCGCCGGCCTGTGGCGCCCCGGGCGGACGCCATCACCACCGCCCCTGCCACGTTCAACACCGTCAACAAGTCCCCGTGGCCGTGCAGCCCTACGTCAACTCCGCCCAGGCGGCCCACCCCGCCTACGGGAACGCGCGGGCAGCCCGCCCGCGGCCGTGCCGACGGCCACGGAGAAGGCAAAAGCCCCAGGTCACGGCGAGTGAGTCCTGGGGCTTCTACAGAGCCGCCTGCGGGATTCGAACCCGCGACCTACGCATTACGAGCACACTTGATCATCCGCCGACCCGTCCTAATCGGCGTGCCCGCGTCCCAGTTTTGCCTGGTCAGGGCACATCTGTGCGTGACGGCTCGTCCCATACGGGTCGGCTGGTCCCAAGTGGCTATGGATACTCCCGGGCAAGTTCCGGGCAAGTTGCTCCGGAGGAATCCCGTAACCTCTCCCTGCTCCGTCCTGCTCCGGTGGCGCAGAGCCTGTTACTCAGAGTGTTCGATGGGCTCCCCCATCAGTCACGCCGCGCGGGGCTGGGCGGCACGCGTGATCGCGCCGTAGCGACGCTGGAACTCTCTCAGCTCTGTCACGTACTGCTCGAACCTCGCTATCAGCGCTTCCAGCCCTGCCGCGTCCAGCGCCTGCTCCTCCATGCCCTCCACGTCGACGGACGGCAGGAACGGCCGAGGCGTCTCCGGGTCGGCTTCGCCCATGAGCGCGACCTTGAGTAGCAACGGCGCGGGCTGTCCATCACCACCCGGTGCGGTCAACAGCAGGGCGGAACCGTAGTGCCAATCGGACGGCTCCCGATGCCCGACATCGCACCACTCCGGGCAGGCCGACCCGGTACCAGCATCCGCCGGTATGCCTGATGTGCTCTCCATCGAGGGACCTCCTCAAGGCTCCGCTTGGGCCAGCCTCACAGCGGCAGCTGCAGGGCCACACCGTCCACCGCTACTCTGCATCGCCCACCCGGGCCTCCGCCGCCGCGTCGGCCGCGCGCCTCACTCGTTGGAGTGAGGCGGGGCCGAAGAGGTTGCGGCCGGGTTCGAAAGCAGCTTGCTCCAACAGCCGGGCATCCCGGCTCGCCCGCCCGCCGCAGTCCCTGCATCCCCAAGCCCAGATAGGGCAATCCTGGTCACGTGAGCAGGTACGCCGAGACCAAGCCCTACGCCGTCCCAAACACCCTGGCGGAACTGACAGGACCGGTCCACCGCCCCATCCGGCTGCCGCGCCACCTCGACTGGGGCCCGGACTACGCCTACGACCTCAACGACGCAGACCTCGCGTCATGTACGAACGCGTGGTCCGCGAAGCACAGTCCGCAGCGGACTTCCAGGACCATCTCGACGGCGCCACCCTGCAGCGGCTGTGGCCGCACCTGATCATCCCCGCACCTGCCCGGGCCCGCTGGGAGCAGCGTTTCCCTCGGCTGCGACGGCAGCGTAGGCCGTCCGCCAGACCAAGAAGTCACCGGAATCTGCCCGTGGAGTTCGCGGTCGGCGCGAGGTAAGTCACCCCGCCGTTCCCGCTCCGCTGACAGTGCTGGTTTCTATACTGGTCTCCATGAACCCGAAGGTGGAGCGCGCCGCCCTCGTCGCTCTCCTGCGGCGGGGAGACCGTTCGTGGCCTGAGCTGACCGACCAGGTCGAAACCGTCGGCAGCGCGTACGAGGTCCTGACTGCCGCATTGGACGCGTCGGGGCAGGGCGCTCTGTTCGACACCCGGCCCGCTGACGACCTGGACGCCATCACGGAGGAGATCGCCGGCTGGGAGCGCGAGGGCATGCGGTTCGTCACGGTCCTGGACGAGGAATACCCCCTCTATCTGCGGCTGGTCCACCAGCGTCCACCGTTCCTCTTCCTGCGGGGCACCCCAGTGGAAGAAGACCTCCGGGTCGCGGTCGTCGGCACCCGGCACCCTTCCCCCGAAGGCGTGGCCCACGCCCGCGCCATCGCTGGCGGGCTCGCCAGGCGCGGCGTCACCGTCGTCAGCGGACTAGCCGCAGGAATCGACACAGCTGCCCACAGCTCCGCGCTCGCCGTGGGCGGCCGAACCGTGGCCGTTATCGGCACCGGTCTGCGCCGCTCCTATCCGGCGCCGAACGCCCCCCTGCAGCAGGAAATCGGTAAGCGCGGGCTGGTGATCTCCCAGTTCTGGCCGGATGCACCACCTTCGAAGGCATCGTTTCCGATGAGGAACGCCGTGATGAGCGGCTACAGCCTGGCCACCGTCGTCGTGGAGGCCGCCTATCGCAGTGGTGCCCGTATGCAGGCCAGGCTCGCGCTGGAGCATGGGCGCAGGGTGTTCCTGATGCGTTCCCTCCTGGTCCACGAGTGGGCGCGCGAGTATGCAGCGAGGCCGAACACCACCGTCGTCGACGGCTCCGACGACGTCTTCCGGGAACTCGACTCGCTCGTCCCCGCTGTGGGCGAGCTGACCTGGGCCTGACGGCAGACACGCATGGCCACTGTCGGCGAACTGTCCGCCCGCTATGCCAACTTCCTTATCCACCCGGCGCTACCTGGACCGGGTATCTGCGAGGTCTGCCACGGCCCGGCGAACGCTCCTTACCCGATTTGCTGGCAGTGCCACCAGGCCCGAATGATCCTCCGTTCCGGAGTGGCGGACGCGGTCGTGCCCGTGAGCCTGGCCCTCAAGGGAGAGCAGTACGCCAACGAGCTCTGGCGCTACAAGAACACCTCCGGCCCGCAACAGGAGCACTTCCGCATGGGCCTGGCGGCCGTTCTGTGGCGCTTCCTGGCCCTGCACGAAGCCTGCATCGCAGACAGGTGCTCAATCCCCGGCTTCGACGTCGTCACCACCGTGCCCAGCACCAGCGGGCGCGTCGACCATCCCCTGCACACGATGGTGGCCCAGACCGTCGGCACGACCCGCGATCGCCACCGCGACCTACTTACGCCCACTCCCGGGGCCCAGGGCCTCGGCAGAGCCGCATCGCCCGCGCGGTATGTCTCTTCACCCCTCAGTGGCGAACACGTCCTGCTCATCGACGACACCTGGACGACCGGCGGCCACCTCCAGTCCGCCTCCGCGGCCCTGAAAGCCGCCGGCGCGAGCACCGTTGCCGCAGTCGTCCTCGGCCGGCACCTGAACATCAGCTACGGCGACACCGCGACCCTCGTCCAGCAGGCGCGACTCCGCCGATTCTCCTGGGAGGCGTGCGCCCTCCAGTCGTCGAGGCACACCTGAACGCCTGGTATCAACGCCGGACTCCGGACCAAGCCCCGCACCGGGTGCCGCTGGCTTGAGCGCTTCCACACCTACATCGGCCGCGACCGCTGCTGAACCGAGGTCACCATCTGAGCTGCCTCGGAACAATAATCAGCTGCATCATCTGCATTGAGATTTTCCGTGATCCAGAGTCAGCGCAACAACCCTCTAATCATCCTGACGACCGCGCTTGCTCGGTCGAGGAATTCGTCGGGGCAATCGACATGCACAGTGTCGTTGCTTCGTAAAAAGAGTTCAGCCGCCGCCGACACCAATTCAGGCCGCTGTTCCGGCTTCGCTCCCGCGACGCGTGAGCCTCGGCAGCGAGTCGGTATTCAGGCCACCAGCCGCACGGGTGGGAACCGCGACAGGCGCCTGTTCGGATCAACCGCGCAGCAACGCCCACACTTCGTTGAGCCGCTTCATGTAGGACTCGCCGACTGCACGAGTGAGTTCCGCCACGGCATGCGCCAGGCGGAGCGTGGGGACCGCCTCGGGCGTACCGAGTACCTTGAGTTCGCTCAACACGTCGTAGTAGCTGCGAGGCAGCTTCCCGGTTCGGGAGATGAGGCTCTCCTCGGCGAACGCGGCCAGAATGTCGTCGGCGACTTCTCCTTTTCGCAGCCTGTAGCCTGCCCACCTCCGCTTCACTTGGCTGACGTGAATTCCCCGCAGCCCATCATTCAGCTGCATTCCGAGGTCGGCCGCCACCCGCACAACGACGGCCTCTTCACTCACAGCCACCTTAGTCTGCCAAGCGACTCGGAATTCGTTGTTCCGATTCTGCGTGATGATCTGGCATAGTATGTCGATCGCGGTGTTGAACGTCTTCATCAGCGCGCTGCCGCACGCCATCCAGTCGTCCGATGTCGCCGGATCGCGGCCACCGCATACCGTCTTGACCCAGCGCTTGGCCTGCTTGTCCTGCTTGTCAGCGCCGACATGCTGGTACGAGGTGCGCAATAGGTTGATCAGATCATTGAAGTCACGGGCACCGCCCTGTGGCCTGTAGCTGATCAGGAAGCGCACATCGAGTTTCCAGGTCTCCCACCACAGCTTGTATGCCATCGAGACCAGTTCTTTGAAGCCTGCTTCGTCCTGCACATTGTCAGGCCACGCCCCAAGGAGCGAAAGGTCCAGTGCCATGCCGACCGAGATCTGGCGGTGTTGAGCCAGAGTGGTGCAGCGGGTGCGGAACTCTTCACATTCAGCGTGCATCAGCGGACCGCCGCAGTACGCGGCCCGGGCGGCCAGTGATCGGGTCTGCGAGCGCGCCGCGCATGTTGAAGGCGATGTGGAACGAGGGCAGACTCTCGTTCTTCTTACGGTAATCGGAGATCGAAAAGCGCAGAGGGATGAACGGCACCTCGGTGTGCAGCTCATAGACCCAAGCCGTACCGCGGCGTCCGTCCGGTGTAGCCGACAGGACCCGGCCGGTGAAGACCTGGGCGGTGCCATCCGATTGCGAAGCGAGGTATTTAGAGATGATGCGCGAGGCAACGTCCCGCGACTCGCGGTCAAGCCTGACGAACGCCTCCTTCGATGCCTGGTACTGCTTAAGGTGGAACAGTGCCAACCCACGCAGGAAGTCGCGCCGATACCGGTCGTATCCAACTGTTTCTGGAATCGCATCCACGATGGCCAGGCACTCGCTCCAGGTCTCGTCGCTGAATGCCACTACCTCGCGTTCGCCGTGCAGGAACCGCCGGCCGGCCTTCGACTCCCAGAACAGGTCCAGCAGCAGCCGCGAGCAGCGCCAGTCGGAGCGGACCTCGCTCGGTGCGCGCCGCAGCGTCTCGACGGCCACCTGCGGCCCGTCCTTGCCAACCTTTGCCGCGTGAAGCGCGAGAAAGTAGTACGCGGCTGGGTCGCCGTTCTCAGTCAACGCGATCAGGTGCTTGGCCTCCATGACTGGATCGTTCAGAAGTTTGGCCAGCTCCACATGCCGGTCGTCATATTTGGCCGCCTGCTTCGGGCTCAGCGCGCCGAGGTCAAGGGAATCGAGCGAGGACTGGGCGCTGGCCAGCAGGTCGAGCCGATCGTCTGGCGTCAGCGTGCCGGACTGGACCGCATCTCTGGTGGCCCAGGCGATGACGTCGACCGGGTACACATTCTCCGGATCCACGGCGCGGGCCTGCAGCGCCACCCGGGTCACGTCTCGCATGAGCGTGAGGATCTGGGGGGATGTCGCCTCGTCCGGCGATGCCGACAGCTCGTAGATCTGTGCCCCTTCGGCACTGGCCAACTCCACGAGCAGGTTTAGCCGAGAGTGCGGTGAGGGGTCGGAGTCCTCCAGCGTGGCTTCCAGCATCCGCTGGACATCCCGCACCAACTGGAGACGCTCCTTGCGCGGGATAGCCTCGTTCCGCTGCGCCCACTTGACGTACTCGCGGGTGAGGTTGGCCTCCAGCAACGCTAGGCGGGGGTGCGCGTAGTCCCGGGTCAGCCGCAATTCGCGGAAAGCCTCGGCCAGCTCGAGATAGTGCGGCGTGAAGCGGCGGTCGTCGGACTGCGGGCCAATCCGATCCAGCAGGTCCGCGATGAACTGGACCTCGCCGCCGCCCCACCGGTTCAGCTCCGGTCGGATATTGGTGATCAGCTGGGTTGCGACTTCGACTTCGGTGGGCAGGTTCAGGTCCTCCCGGGCAAGCAGCTCGGCTTCCAGCGGGGTGCGGGTGCCGAGGAACTGGCCGCCGCTGTCGTCCTCGGTCCAGCGGAAGATGTCGAAGTTCTTCACGAGGTCGACCAGCCGATCAGCGCCTTCGCGGCCCAGCACCCGAAGCGCGAGCTCAAGCGGGATGCGCAGCCCGCGACGGCCGGCGACCAGGATCATGGAGGTGATCTGCTCGGCCGCGCTGCGCTCGTCGAACGAGAGGTTGATCAGCTCCGCGTTCGGGCGCTCGGCAGGCCGCAATACGCTGATACTCACGCCCGCGTCCTGCAGCGCGCGTGCGACAGCTGTGAGCCGTGCCTCGCTGTTCCTGGCCGCAGCCCGTGAGAGCCGCTCGAGCCCAATTTCGGCCGCCCGTACCTCGGTGACCAGGCCGTGCCGCAAACTCCACTCCGTCTCCGGGAGCAGCAGGTAGAGCAGCGCAAGGAACGAGGAGTCGAGCCTGTCGATCTGGTTCTTCGGGACCGACACACCGAACGAGGACAGACATGGTGCTAGCCGCCTGCCCTCGGCAGCGCTGAGCACCGGCTCGACTGTGATGATGCTTTTGCGCTTACGCGCGGACATAGGCGGCAAATAGCTGCTGCCGACTATGACCACTCTCTGTCCGCGCGAGCCCAGCTGCCGCTGGAGCAGGTAGTACTCGTCGCTGTCGACCATGCCGTCCCACACCAGCAGGGTCGGCAGATTGTGGCTCCGATCGGCCCACGACGCGAAGGCCTCGATGTCGGCCAGGGTCGGCCGTTCGCCTCGCACCGAGCGGTGCAACACGGCCGCGCGACCGGATCGCGCCACCTCGAGCGCCAGCGCGGTCAGGGCGATGGTCTTGCCAGTCGCCGTCTGTCCAGCGACGATGATCGGCTCAGGCAGGCCCAGCTCCTCTAGCGCCAACTGCACTCGCTGCAGCAGACCGGCCTCGAAGTCTCGCTGTAGGTTGTAGCCGCTGGCCACGGCCTTCCACTGGGGCTGCCCTTCGCCTGTGCCGAGGAAGTGCCGGAATCGCTCGTACCGGATCGCGGACGAGGCAGAGGCAAACGGCTCGAGTAGGTCGGTGTCGACCGGCCGGGCCGCACCGATCACTCGGTTCCGGGTGTCGACGTCGATCTCGGCAAAGGTGTCGCCCACCGGAATAAACCGCCCGCCTTGGGCCCCGCGCCCGGCCGCTGACCGCTGCAGCCGCCCCGTCTCCTCGAGCTCGGCCAGCAAATTAGCAAACGGCTCGCGGTGCGCCACCAGCACGCCACGCTCCTGCGCGGCGTGGAGGTACGGGTCGGCGAGCAGGTCGTCGGTGGCGGAGAAGAGGTGAGCCTGACACGCCTGGAGCCGGGTCACAAAGGTGAACAGGTCCTCTGGCCGCAGCCAGTCGTTGGTTGTGTACCCGTCGATGACCAGAATGCCCCGCGGTGTGATGATCGCATCTGCCAGGGCGGTCAACACCTCGGCTGCGCGGGCGCGCGCCTCGGCAGTGGCAACGGGCCCAACCGGGGGCCGCTCGTCCTCCGGCAGCCCCAATCCACCGAAGAGATATCGCAGATGTAGCTCCGTCGCCGACCGAGGATGCCTTCCGACCTGTGCCTGCGCGGTCGGCACCACGCGGCGCCAGTCCCTCCGGAAGACCTCGAGCAGTCCGGAGTCCACGCGGGAGGTGAACACCCCGTTCCACGGGTAGTCCGCGGTGTCCGGCAACCAATCGGGCACAGGCTGCACCCCTGTCGACTGGTCATATACGGCGTAGGCCGTAGCGCCGTCCGGGCCGAGCAGCATTGGCTGCGGAATCGGGACACCGGAATCGTTGAAGGCCTGACCTAGGAGGAGGAAGGCAGGCCCCTCAACAAGTCGTTGTACAACGGTTGCGATCGCGGACTCCATGAGGATGAGGCTAGCGTCACACACCGGGCCGCGACGGCGTTCGGCGGGCGTCACGCCGGGTTGGTCTTCGGACTCGTCCACGACCTACGCCAGGCCATCTGAGAAGAGCGAGATCGTTTTCTTAAAGGCGCCCTGACAGTAACCGCCCGCAGGGCGCCTCGGCGGCTACGGCAACGGGTCCGCCTCCTGGGGGATTTTCACCAGTCGTCGGGTCAAGCGGGTCGTCCTCGGCCACAGCAGGTGGGAATGGGTTGAGCTGCTGCCGAGGGCGCCGAGCTTCTTGAGCGCGTTGCGCGTCTGCCCGAAGGGGCCTGGGCGTAGATCTCCACAGTCACCGCGAACTGCGAGTGCAGGATGATCTTCATCGCCACGCGCGAGACTGTCCGGACCTTTTCGCCAATGGACAGACCCGGCACCGGATCGATCCCATGATCACTGCCCGCACGGGCAAGTTACGGGCACGTCCAAGAACGCCATCACGCAGAGCAATAACGCATTGCCGCCCACTAAAGACAAGAAGCCGCAGGTCAAAGCCAAGGAGCCGAGGCAGTCGCCACCGTCTCCGTCACCTAAAGCAACCAAGAACCGACGGATCTTGGTTGCATTGGTCCAGCGGACAAAACGGATAGGATCCCATGGTCACAAAAAGCCCAACTCCCGCATCAGAGGCGGGAGTTGGGCTATACCTTGAGCCGCCTATGGGATTCGAACCCATGACCTACGCATTACGAGTGCGTTGCTCTGGCCAACTGAGCTAAGGCGGCACCGTTGCCGCATGTCCCGGCAACGCGGGCCAGTCTACACAGGTTCGCGGGTGATCCGTAACGCGGTGGGGTGGGGGGTGGGGGATCAGGCGGAGGAGACCGCGAGCTTGGCGGCGAAGCCGGCGAAGAGGGCGGCGACGCTGCCGGTGAGAGTGGCGGAGAGGCGCTTGCGGCGGCGGAAGGCGGAGGCCAGCGAGGTGCCCGTGAAGATCAGGACGGAGAGGTAGAGCACGCTGAAGCCCTGGAGGATGCCGCCGAGGAGGGTGAAGGAGAGCACCGGGCTGCCGTAGGAGGGGTCGACGAACTGGGTGAAGAAGGAGAGCAGGAAGAGGATCGCCTTGGGGTTCAGCAGGCTGATCACCAGGGCGCGGCGGAACGGTCGCTCGGTGGACTCCGGGGCCTCGGTGGCGCCGTCGGCGGTCCCGTCGGGGGCCCGGTGCTCGCGCCAGAGGCCGCGGGCGGCGCGCAGCATGCCGACGCCTATCCAGAGCAGGTAGGCGGCGCCGCCGAACTTCACCACGGCGAAGACGGCCGGGTTGGCCTTCAGCAGGGAGGCGGCGCCGAGCGAGGTCAGGCTGATGAGGGTGAAGTCGCCGACGAAGACGCCGGCTGCGGCCCGGTAGCCGGTGCGGACGCCCTTGCGGGCGGCGACCGAGAGCACGTAGAGGGAGTTGGGGCCGGGGAGGAGGACGATGACGAGGGCGCCGAGGACGTAGGTCGTCAGGTCGTTGACTCCGAGCACAGTGGGCTCCGGGTGGGGCGAGGAGGGGAGGGGCGCCCATCGTAACGGGCGCTCCCCCGGATGCTCCCCGGTCGCTTCCCGCTCCCTCCCTCACCGCCCGCAGGTGGTGCCGTTCTCCGGCGGCTCGCCGCCCAGCAGGAAGCGGTTGACCGCGCCGTCGAGGCAGGTGTCGTGCCGGCCGTACGCGGTGTGGCCGTCGCCGTCGAGGGTCAGCAGCCGTCCGGACTCCAGTTGTCCGGCCAGCGCCCGCGCCCACGCGTACGGGGTGGCCGGGTCCCGGGTGGTGCCGACGACCACGATCGGGGCGGCTCCGGCGGCCCGGACGGTGTGCGGTGTGCCGGTCGGCCGGACCGGCCAGTAGGTGCAGGTCAGTGCCATCCAGGCCATGTCGCGGCCGAACCTCGGCGAGGTCCGCTCGAAGTCCGGCACCGCGCGGGCGGCGTCGTCCGGACCGGCGAACGGCGCGGGCAGGTCGAGGCAGTTCACGGCCATGTTGGCGAACATCAGGTTGGGGTAGGAGCCGTCCGCCTCCCGCCCGTAGTAGTCGTCGGAGAGCCCGAGCAGGCCGGTGCCGTCGCCCGCCGCGGCGGCGGCCAGCGCGGTGCGCAGCCGGGGCCAGAGGAAGTCCGCGTACATGGCCTGGATGACGCCGGTGGTCGCCTGTGCCTCGCTGAGCCGGCGGTCGCCGTCGGTGGTGGTCAGCGGGTGGGCGTCGACGGCGGCGAAGAGGGCGGCGAGCCGCTCGCCGGCCTGCTGCTCGGTCCGGCCGAGCGGGCAGTCCTCGCGTTTCGCGCAGTCCCGGGCGAAGGCCGCCCAGGCGGTCTCGAAGCCGCCCGCCTGGGTGCGGTTGCCGGTGAGGGAGTCGAGCGAGGGATCCATCGCGCCGTCCAGCACCATCCGGCCGGTGCGGCCGGGGAAGAGGCCGGCGTAGGTGGCGCCCAGGAAGGTGCCGTAGGACTTGCCGACGTAGTGGAGCCGTTCGTCGCCGAGCAGCGCGCGCAGCACGTCCAGGTCGCGGGCGGCCTCGACGGTGCTCAGGTGGCCGAGCCGGTCGCCGGACCGCTGTCGGCAGCCCTCGGCGAACTCCTTGGCGGCGGCGACCAGGGCGTCGACCTCGGCCGGGTCGTCGGGGGTGATGTCGACGGCGGTGTAGGCGTCCATCCGCTCCCCGCCGAGGCAGGTGACGGGGGAACTGCGGCCGACCCCGCGGGGGTCGAGGCCGACCAGGTCGTAGTGGGCGCGGACCCCGGGGTCGTAGGTGCGGGCCACGCCCTCGACGTACTCGATCGCCGAGCCGCCGGGGCCGCCCGGGTTGAGCAGCAGCGAGCCGAGCCGCTGGCCGGGGGCGGCGGTGCCGGGGGTGGCGGTGCCGCCGGTCCCGGCCGGTACGGCGGGGGCGCGGACGGCGGCCAGGGTGAGGTCGCCGGCGGCGGGGCGGTCGTAGTCGAGCGGCGCCCGGAAGGTGGTGCACTCGTAGCCGTCGTCGCAGGGTGTCCAGTCGAGCCGCTGCGCGTAGTAGGGGGCGAGTTCGGACGGCACGGCGGCCGGCAACGGCTCCAGCGGGGTGACGGAGGAGGCACCGCCGGGTGCCCCGGCCAGGTCCGCGGGGGCGGCGCCCGACGGGGCGGTGCCGGAGGAGGAGGAAGAGGAGGAGGCCGAAGCGGGGGAAGGCGCGGCGTCGGGCGTCCCCGCGCCACCGGCCGAGCAGCCGCCCGCCACCAGACCGGCCGCGACCGCCAGCGCGACCGCCGCCACCACTCCCGTACGCCGCCCCCGCGCCCGCGATGACACGTCCTGCCGCACGTCGGCCCGCATCTGGGATCCCCTCAGCCGTCCACGCCCGGTCGTGGTCGCGCCACCGCCCGGGGTACCGGAAAAAGCGTAGTGCTCGCGCCGGAGCCGCTCAGGACGCCTTGCCGAGCGTCTCGCCGAGGTACTGGGCCGCCTGCCGGACCAGCCGCAGCCGGACCCGGTCCGCCGAGTAGTCGGTCGCGTTGTCGGAGATCCGCACCTCGGCCCGGGCGGCGGCGCCGGTGCCGCCGTGCAGGGCCGACTGGAGCTTCCGGGCGGCGTCCAACCCGGCGGTGTCGGCCTTCCCGGCGGCGAGCAGCAGCTTCGGGGTCCCGGTCGCGGGCGCCTCGGCGCCGGTCCGGGCGAGCGCGGCGGGGTCGTAGCGGCCGGAGACGGCGGCCGCCGCGCCGTACAGGTCGGGGCGGGCGAGGCCGGCCGCGGCCGCGCAGGGCGCGCCGTCCCCGACGCCGAGCGTGCCCCAGGCGGCCGGTCCGGGCGGCAGGGTGCGGAAGGTGGCCGCGATGGTGGTGCGCAGCGCGGCGTCGTCGGCGACGGCCATCGGGGCGGCGGCGAGCAGTTCGCAGGGGTGCGCGGTGCCGTTCGGCGCCTCGGGGGCGACCAGGATGAACGGCTTGGACTTGGCGCTCTGCACGGCGGAGGCGAGGCCGTCGAAGACGTCCGGGACCTCGGTGTCCGCGGTCTTCCGGGGGGTGGCGGCGTGCATCACCACGACCGGGAAGCGGGCGTTCGGGTCCTTCGCGTACTGGGCGGGCAGCCAGACCCGGACGTTGCGCGGGTGGCCGTCGGGGCCGGGGACGGCGGACTGGAGCAGTTCGCCGCCGCCCGGGTGGCCGACGCTGTCGAACCGGCTGACCACCGGCAGCGGGGCGGGCGTCGGCGCGCTCGCGGGGGTGGTGGGGGCCACCGCGTCGACGGCCTCGACCGGCGGCGCGGCGGGACGGCCCCCGCCCGGCCCGGCGCCCCCGCCACCGAACCCGCTGTCGGCCCCCGTCCCCTCGAACCGTTCGGCGGCCGAACCGGTCCGCCCGTCGGACCCGCCGTCGAGGGTCCCGAACGCGCCCAGCGCCGTCAGCAGCGTCAGCACGGTCACGCAGATCCCGCAGAGCATCGCCCCGGCCGCCCGCACCAGCATCGGCCACTGGTCCCCGCTGAGTTCGTACGTCTCGGCGACCCGCAGGTCCCGCCATCGCACCAGGGCGCCGCGGGCCAACCAGACCCCTCCCCCGGCGGCGGCGAGCAGGGGAACGAGCAGAAGCGAACGGACCATGGGACGCACCACCTCGGAAGAGGGCCGGACGGGCGGTCGGGCCCGGCACCGTACGGGACGCGACGGCCCCGGCGTCGGGGCGCAGTCGGCCCCAGCGTGCAGGTCGAGCGGGACGTCGTACGACGGTGTGCCCGGCGCGTATCGCTCGTTCACTCGAAGGTGGGACGCGCGCTGGGGCGGGAAGCCGTACCGAACCCGACGCGAGCAGAGCCGTACCGGTCCCGGCGCGCGAAGCCGCACGGTCCCGACGCGAGCAGAGCCGTACCGACCCCGACGCGAGCAGCCGCACCGGCCCCCGGGCGGCGCGCGGCGGTCAGCCCGCGCGCAGGGCCACCGTCATCGCCTCGACGGCCAGCAGCGGATCGACGTTGCGGTCCAGCGCCACCCGGCAGGCGAGGATCGCCTCGATCCGGCGCAGGGTCGACTCCGGCGGACCGGCCTGGGCGACCCGGTCCAGCGCCTGCCGCTGGTCCTCGTTGGCGAGCGTGCCGGCCGAGCCGAGCTGGAGCGCCAGCACGTCCCGGTAGAAGCCGAGCAGGTCCAGCAGGGCGACGCCGAGGGTCTCGCGGCGGGTCCGGGTGGCCCGGCTCTTCTGCCGCTTCTCCAGTTCCTTGACCGCGCCGGCCATGCCGCGCGGTGCCTTGCCGCCCTCGGCGGCCCCGTACACGGCCCTGAGGTCGTCGGTCTCCTTGCTGTCCTGGGTGTCGGCGAGCGCCTCGGCGTCGGCCTTGGCGGTGTCGACCAGGCGCTGGGCGGCGGCGAGGCAGCCGCCGATGTCCGCGACCTCCAGCGGGATCCGGAGCACCTCGGCGCGCCGCGACCGGGCCTGGTCGTCGACGGCCAGCCGGCGCGAACGCTCGATGTCGCCCTGCCCGGCCAGCGCGGCCAGCCGGGCGGTCTGCGGATCGACGCCGTCGCGCCGCACCAGCATGTCGGCGACCGCCTCGGCGGCCGGGGTGCGCAGCACCAGCAGCCGGCAGCGGGAGCGGATGGTCGGCAGCACGTCCTGCACGGAGGGGGCGCAGAGCAGCCAGACGGTGCGCGGGGAGGGCTCCTCCACGCCCTTGAGCAGCGCGTTGGCGGCGGCCTCGGTGAGCCGGTGGGCGGCGTCGACCAGGATCACCGACCAGCGGCCGCCGGTGGGGTAGCTGGAGGCGCGCAGCACCAGGTCGCGCATGTCGCCGACGCCGATGGACAGACCGTCGGTGCGGACGTACTTCACGTCGGCGTGGCTGCCCGCGAGAACGGTGTGGCAGCCGTCGCAGAAGCCGCAGCCGGGAGTGCCGCCGAGCGCGAGGTCGGGACTGGTGCACTGGAGCGCGGCGGCGAAGGCCCGCGCGGCGGTGGTCTGGCCGGCCCCGGGAGGTCCGGTGAACAGCCAGGCGTGGGTCATCTGCGAGGCGTTCGCGCCGGATACCGGCTCGGCGCCCCGCCCGACGCCGACGATCGCCCCGGCCGCGCGGGCGGCGCCGGTCAGCTGCTCGACCACCCGCTCCTGGCCCACCAGGTCGTCCCAGACGGCCACTGCTGCTCCCACGCTCGGTACGGACCTGCCGCCCCCGCCCACACCGGCGACGGCGGGAACCGGAGGCCGCCGGACGGACCCGTCCGGCCTTCGGCTCCCGCTTCCCGCCGTCGAGCATACGTGCCCGGTACGACGTCGCCCGGCGCGTCCGGACCCGGCCCACCGGCATCCGGCCGACCGCTACCGGGCCTACCGCTCCGGCCCGTGAGCTCCGGCCCGTCAGCTCCGACGGCCCCAGCGCCGTCCCTTGCCCTTGCCGTCGTCCTGGCCGCTGTCACGCCGCCCGTCACCGGTACCGCCGCCGCTCCCCGGACCGGCCGGACCGAACTGCCCCGGCTGCCCCGACGGGCCGGACTGACCTCCCTGGCCCCAGTGCGCCCACTCCTCGTGGGTGCCGAGCAGGGTGTCGGTGAGACTCGGCAGATCGTCGAGCGGGGTCTCCTCCGCCCACTCCGGCCGGGGCCTCGGGTCGGCGGCGGGCGGCTGCTGCGGGTCGACCACCGGCAGCTCGCGGGTGCTCTCCACCGGACGGTCCGCGGGCGCCGGACGGGATCCACCGGCCGGTCGGGCGTCCCGCCAGAGGCCCGGCGGCAGCTGGTCCGACGGCGCCCGGTCCCCGGGGCGGCCGGGCTCGATCCGCGGCGGCACCGCGGTTCCGTCCGCCGGGATCCGCGGCAGCACCGCCGTCTCGTCCGCCGGAACCCGCGGCAGCACCGACGTCCGCTCGGCGTCGTCGGCCGGGATCCGCGGCAGCACCGCCGTCTCGTCCGCCGGAACCCGCGGCAGCACCGACGTCTCGGCGGCGTCCGCCGCGTCGGCGGACCGTCCGTCGGCACCCCCGCCCAGCACCGGGAGCTCCCTGGTCGCGTCACCGCCGTCCCGCCGCTCCGACGGCCCGGTGTCCTTCACGACCCGCAGCTCGGTGGTCACCGCGTCGTCCGGGCCCGCCGCACCGGCGCCCGGGACGTGCCCGCCCCGGCCCGCGCGCTCCGCACGCTCCGCCGCCTCGGCTGCCGCCGCGGCGGCAGCCGCCAGCGCGGCGGCCTGCGCCAGCCGGGCCTCCTCGGCCCGCTGCAGCGCCTCCTCGGCGCGGCGCCGCTGCTCCTCCCGGGCCAGCTCGCGCTGACGCTGGAGCTCCGCCCGGGCGGCCGCCTCCTCGGCGAGCCGCTTGCGCTCGGCCTCCTCGACGGCCCGGCGCGCCTCTTCCTCGGCCCGTCGCTTCGCCTCCTCCTCGGCCCGCTTGCGGGCCTCCGCCTCCGCCCGGAGGCGCGCCTCCTCGGCGGCCTTGCGCGCGGCCTCGGCGGCGACCCGCTCGGCCTCCTCCTCGGCCAGCCGCTCCTTCTCCGCCTGCTCGGCCCGCAGCTGCGCCAGCACCTCCTGGCGCTTGCGCTCGGCGGCCTCCTCCTCGGCGCGCTTGCGGGCCTCCTCCTCGGCCCGGCGCCGGGCCTCCTCGGCGGCCTTGCGCTCCTGTTCGGCGCGAGCGGCCTTCTCCTGCTCGGAGAGCGGCAGCTCGCGGTCGAGCCGGTGGCGGATGGAGGTGGTGACGAGGCCGGGGGCCTGGCTGCCGTCGACGACCAGGTAGCGCGCCGGGTCGGCGGCGGCGAGCGCCAGGAAGCCGGAGCGCACCCGCTGGTGGAACTCGGTCGGCTCGGACTCCAGCCGGTCCAGCGCCTCGGTGAACCGCTCCCGGGCCCGGGTCGGGTCGACGTCCAGGACGACGGTCAGGTCGGGCATCAGCCCGCCGGTCGCCCAGCGGGAGATCCTGGCCACCTCGGTGGCGGCCAGATCGCGGCCCGCGCCCTGGTAGGCGATCGAGGAGTCCATGTACCGGTCGGTGATGACCACCGCGCCGCGGGCCAGCGCCGGACGGATCACGTTCTCGACGTGCTCGGCCCGGTCGGCGGCGTAGATCAGCGCCTCGGCGCGGTGCGAGAGGCCGGTGTTGCCGACGTCCAGGACGAGGCTGCGCAGCCGCTGCCCGATCGGGCTGCCGCCGGGCTCCCGGGTGAGCACGACCTCGTGGCCCTTGCCCCGGATCCACTCGGCGAGCGCCTGGGCCTGGGTGGACTTGCCGGCGCCGTCGCCGCCCTCCAGGGCGATGAAGAAGCCGGTGCCCGCCCGGTGCGGGGCCGGACCGGTGGCGCCGCGCACCGAGTCGACCAGGTCCCGGGCCAACGGCACGGTGCCGCGCCGGTCGTCGGTGCGCAGCAGGACGACGACGGCCAGCACGAGGGTGAGCAGTCCGGCGGTGGCGACGGCGAGGGCCGCGCCGCCGTGGATGAAGGTGAACGAACCGGGCTCGACGGCGCCGTACTGGATGTCGCCGTAGGCGGCGGCGATCAGCGGCAGGCCGACCAGCGCGGCGGCGACCACGATCCGCAGCACCGCGTAGAGGTGCTCGGTGACCTTGGGCAGCCGGGCCTCCTCGACCTCCAGGGCGAGCAGGCTGCGGCCGGCGGAGATCACCACGCCGGCGGCCAGCGCGGCCAGCACGGTGAGCAGCAGCAGGAGCACGAAGTCCAGCACCAGCCCGGCCAGGACCAGCGCGACACCCTCGGTGAGCAGCGCCAGCGCGAGCAGTCGGCGGCGGGAGAGCGTGGGCAGCACGGCCCGGGTGATCCGGACGCCCAGCGCGGGGACGCCGGTCGCGGCCAGCACCAGCATGCCGTAGCCGATCGGCCCGGCGCGGTGCTCGGCGGCGGTCAGCAGGGAGAGCGCGGCGACACCGGCCATGGTCGCGTACCCGGCGGAGACCGCGAAGGTGAAGTACGGGGCGGCGCCGGTGCGGCCCTTGGCCAGGGCGGGGCCGGGGGTGGCGTCGGTCGGGGCGCGCAGCCCGCGCAGCGGCGAGGACGGCGGCACCCGGACGGGACCGCCCGGCAGCTCCTGGACGTACACCCGGGCGGCCGAGACGGCGAACAGGGCGGCCGCGCCCAGGGCGGCGAAGGTGCTCTGGTGGGCGCGCAGCCAGTCCGAGCCCAGCGCCGCGAAGACGTTGTTCAGCAGGGTGAGCACGACCAGCGCGGTGGCGGCGAGCGGCAGACTCGCCCACCCGGTGCGGTGGTCGAGGGTCCGGACGGTGGCCAGGTTGGCGGCGGACGGGCGCCGCTCGCCGGCCGGGGCGTAGGGATCGACGGGCGGCAGCAGGGCCGGGACGGCCGCGGCCTTGGCGATCGCCCAGACCCGTTCGGCGGCACCGGTCAGGAACACGGTGGCGAGCAGCACCCAGGTCGCGGCGCCGGAGGGCTTCGGGCCGGAGCCCAGCCAGACGATCCACCACGGGGCGAGGCCGATCAGCACGACGCGCAGCGCGTCGGCGCCGAACAGCGTCCACCGCCGGTCGAGCTTGCCGGTGAGCAGCCCGTGCACCGGGCCGAGCAGGGCGGCGCCGACCAGACCGGTGGCGGCCAACCGGGTGGCGAGGACGGCGGCGACCGCGAAGGCGAGGCCGCGCGGCAGGTCACCGAACTGGCCGCCGAGCACGGCGGCGATCACCGTGAGCATCAGCAGCACCAGCAGGCCGAGCCGGTCCGCGGTGCCGCCGATCAGCTGGGTGGTCCACAGGCGCCGGTAAGGGCGCAGCCTCAGCAGCGCCCGGATCCGCTCGCCGGCGGTCCCGGCGGGCGCGACCTCCGGCAGGTCGGGCCTGCCGCCCGGTCCGGCCACCGGTGCGCTGGGGGTGCGCTGCTCCTCGCTCGTCATACGGTCAGCGTAGCGGTCGGGGCATGGCGCAAAAGAGGGGAGCACGGCTCCGGGCGGGCGCCGCCACCGGGTTGTGACAGAGCGCGTACGCCCCCGTCACGCCCCGGCCGTGAAACGGGCCGGGCCCGCGGCCGCCGGAGCGGACGCGGGCCCGGGTGCCTCCGACCGGGGGTCAGCCCTCGTCGGTGGCGGTGGTGCTGCTCGCCGCGGCCTTGCTCGCGGTGGTCTTCTTGGCCGCCGCCGTCTTGGTGGCGGCCTTCTTCACGGTGGTGGTCTTCTTCGCCGCGGTGGCCGACGCGGTGGTCTTCTTGGCCGCGGTCTTGGTCGCCGTCTTCTTGGCGGCCGCCTTCTTCGCCGGGGCCTTCTTCGCCGTCTTCTTCACCGGCCCGCGCGCCCGCTTCTCGGCGAGGAGCTCGTAGCCGCGCTCGGGCGTGATGGTCTCGACCTCGTCGTCCTTGCGGAGCGTGGCGTTTGTCTCGCCGTCGGTCACGTACGGGCCGAACCGGCCGTCCTTGACCACGACCGGGCGCTCGCTCACCGGGTCGGTGCCCAGTTCCTTGAGCGGCGGCGCGGCGGCGGCCCGGCCGCGCTGCTTGGGCTGGGCGTAGATCGCCAGCGCCTCCTCCAGCGTGACCGTGAACAACTGCTCCTCGTCGGTCAGCGAGCGGGAGTCGGTGCCGCGCTTGAGGTACGGGCCGTAGCGGCCGTTCTGCGCGGTGATCTCCACGCCCTCCTGGTCGACGCCGACCACGCGCGGCAGCGAGAGCAGCTTCAGCGCCTCGTCCAGGGTGACGGTGTCCGGCGACATCGTCTTGAACAGCGAGGCCGTCCGCGGCTTGACGGCGTTCTTGCCGGTCTTGGGGGTGCCCTCGGGCAGGATCTCGGTCACGTAGGGGCCGTAGCGGCCGTCCTTGGCGACCAGCATGTTGCCGGAGACCGGGTCCGGACCGAGCTCGAAGTCGCCGCTGGGCTTGGCCAGCAGCTCCTCGGCGAGCTCGACGGTCAGCTCGTCCGGCGGCAGCTCGTCCGGGATGTCGGCGCGCTGACCGGGCTCGCCCTCGACCTCGGAGGCGCGCTCCACGTAGGGGCCGTAGCGGCCGACCCGCAGCGTGATGTCGTCGCTGATCCGGAACGAACTGATCTCCCGGGCGTCGATCGCGCCGAGGTCGGTGACCAGTTCCTTCAGGCCGCCGAGGTGGTCGCCGTCACCGTTGCCGGCCTCGGCGGCGCCGCCCGCGATCAGGCCCTCGCCGGCGCCCTCGCCGAAGTAGAAGCGCTTCAGCCACGGCACGGACTTCGCCTCACCGGCGGCGATCCGGTCGAGGTCGTCCTCCATCTTCGCGGTGAAGTCGTAGTCGACCAGTCGGCCGAAGTGCTTCTCCAGCAGGTTGACCACGGCGAAGGAGAGGAACGACGGCACCAGCGCCGTCCCCTTCTTGAAGACGTACCGGCGGCCGATGATGGTGTCGATGATCGAGGCGTAGGTGGAGGGGCGGCCGATCTCCCGGTCCTCCAGCTCCTTGACCAGCGAGGCTTCGGTGTAGCGGGCCGGGGGCTTGGTCGCGTGGCCCTCGGGGGTGAGCTGCTCGGCGGCCAGCGGGTCACCCTCGGTGACCTGCGGCAGCCGGCGCTCGCGGTCGTCCAGCTCGGCGTTCGGGTCGTCGGCGCCCTCGACGTACGCCTTCAGGAAGCCGTGGAAGGTGATGATCTTGCCGGAGGCGGAGAACTCGACGTCCCGGGCGTCGGCGGCACGGCCGCCCACCTTCACGGTGACCGACTGGCCGACCGCGTCCTTCATCTGGGAGGCGACGGTGCGCATCCAGATCAGCTCGTACAGCCGGAAGTCGTCGCCGGCCAGGCCGGTCTCGGCCGGGGTGCGGAAGCGCTCGCCGGACGGGCGGACGGCCTCGTGCGCCTCCTGCGCGTTCTTCACCTTGGAGGCGTAGGTGCGGGGCGCGTCCGGCAGGTAGTCGGCGCCGTACAGCTGGGTGACCTGCGCCCTGGCGGCGTTGATCGCGGTCTCCGACAGCGTGGTGGAGTCGGTACGCATGTAGGTGATGAAGCCGTTCTCGTACAGCTTCTGGGCCACCTGCATGGTCCGCTTGGCACCGAAGCCCAGCTTGCGGCTGGCCTCCTGCTGGAGCGTGGTGGTGCGGAACGGCGCGTACGGCGAGCGGCGGTACGGCTTGGACTCGACGCCGCGCACCGAGAACGCCGTCTGCTCCAGGGCGGCGGCCAGCGCGCGGGCGGCCTGCTCGTCCAGGTGCAGGGTGTTGGTGCTGCCCGCCTTGAGCCGGCCGTCCTGACCGAAGTCGCGGCCGCTGGCGATCCGCTTGCCGTCGACGGAGGACAGCCGGGCGCCGAAGTTCTCCGGGCTGGCGGCGTCGGCCGCGGTGCGGCCGGTGCCGAAGGTGCCGACCAGGTCCCAGTACGAGGCCGAGCGGAACGCGATCCGCTCCCGCTCGCGCTCGACCACCAGCCGGGTCGCCACGGACTGCACGCGGCCCGCCGACAGCTTCGGCATGACCTTCTTCCAGAGCACCGGCGAGACCTCGAAGCCGTACAGGCGGTCGAGGATGCGGCGGGTCTCCTGGGCGTCGACCAGCCGCTGGTTCAGCTCGCGCGGGTTGGCCACGGCCTCCTGGATGGCGGCCTTGGTGATCTCGTGGAACACCATCCGGTGCACCGGCACCTTGGGCTTGAGCACCTGCTGGAGGTGCCACGCGATGGCCTCGCCCTCGCGGTCCTCATCGGTCGCGAGGAAGAGTTCGTCGGACTCCGCGAGGAGCGACTTCAGCTTGCTGACCTGGGACTTCTTGTCCGCGTTGACCACATAGATCGGGGCGAAGTCGTGCTCGACGTCCACTCCGAGGCGGCGCACCTCGCCGGTGTACTTGTCCGGGACCTCGGCGGCCGTGCTCGGGAGGTCACGGATGTGCCCGACGCTCGCCTCGACGATGTAGCCGGGGCCAAGGTAGCCCTTGATCGTCTTCGCCTTGGCCGGCGACTCGACAATGACGAGTCGCTGTCCGTGCGCGGTCTCGCTGCTCGGGGACACCTTCGCTCTTCTCTCCCGGTCGTTACGTGAGCTGGTCGGCGCCGGCAGCACGGGCTGCGCTCCGCCCGACCCCTCCACCGTCCCGGGGCGCCGCTGTACGACGACCCCACCAGCGGAGTGTGACCGTACCCCGGCCACCCTTGTCAAACGGACGGTTCCCGCGATTTCACCGGCAAGGCCGACCGACGCCACTCGAACGGTAACCCGACGACGACGGATCGCGCCCTGCGGAGGGGGGCTTCGGCGGGTTTCGAAGGATGGAATGACGGATTTCAAAATCTGTCAACGGAATACGGGTGCACCCGGGCGCCGCGGGTGGTAGGTGTTGGCGGCCCTCGGGCGCGCCGGGGACCGCAGGGGACCGCCGCGGGCCGCCGGGGACCGCGCGACAGGATCCGAGGGGGAGAGTCCTAGGCCGCGGCGAGGAGCAGGACCGCCCCGGCGGCCAGGCAGCCCAGGCCGAGCGCCGTCCACAGCAGGTCGGCGACCAGCGCCCGGGGACCGGCCTCCTCCGCCGCCAGCACCGCGCGGCCGGGGCGGCTTGGATCGTAGGCGATCCGTACCGAACCGCCCGGCACCAGGTGGGCCGGGCGACGCAGCGGGGTGTGGCCCCGGGGCCGGGTCAGCACCAGCTCACCGGCCTCGACACCCGGCACGCCCCCGATCCTGGCGCCGGACACCGGGCGGGTGACGAAGGAGAGCAGGGGCGCGCTGTCGAGCGCCCCGTGCACGTCGGACTCGGCGACCACGGTGGCGACCGCCGGCAACCCCCGCCGCCGGATCCGGTGGCGCACACGTGCTTCGGCGGCGCACCAGAGCAGGAGTGCGCCGCCGAAGAGGGCGAACATCACGCCCCCCGCCGTCGCCGTCGTCGTTTCCACCCCGGTCCGCCCCCAGCCTTGTCCACAGCCTGTGGACAGAGCCTCACAGTCCCGCACCAACGAGGGGGAGATGTTCGACGACCACCCGGCGAACCGGGGGAAACAGTGGGGTGAACCGGATGCCGTCGACGGGCGGCCGCAACCCCCGGCGGACGGCCCCGGTGCGGGGCCCCGGTGCAGGGGCTTCGACGGTGGGAGCTGCGGCGTCGGGGCATGCCGATGCCCGGGCACGGGCGCGCCCCACGCCCGGCCCGGCCTTCCGCGGTCAGGACGCGGGGTTGATGAACCCCTCCTCGGTGAGCAGCCGCAGCGACTCCGGCACCCGGTCGCGCAGCACCACCCGGTCCTCGCCCAGCAGCTGCGCGATCGCGTCGACGATCTCGCCCGCCGACAGCGTCCCGTCGCAGACACCGACGAAGCCCGCGCCCACCGTGTCCACCTTGGTCGCCCGCCGCATCCCGCGGTTGTGGCGCAGCACCACGTGCTCCGGGTCCTCCGCCCCCGGGGCGCCCACCTGCTCCTGGACCACCTCGTCGGCCAGCACGTACCGCGCCGCCAGCAGGCCCGCGTCGTCGTGGGTGCGCAGGAAGTCCTGCCGGTCGAACCACTCCTCGATGTGCGGGCCGAGCGGCTGCTCCACCGGGTGCGGCCACTCCTCCACCCGGACGGTGGGGCGTTCGGCCCCGCTCGCGCGCAGGGTGATCCAGCCAAATCCGATGCCCTCGACCCGGCCGGCCTCGAAAGCGTCCAGCCACTCCGCGTACCGGGCCTGGTAGTCGCCGCCGGCGCCGCGGTGGTCGCCGCCGTCGCGCAGCCACAGCTCCGCGTACTGGGCCACGTCCTGCACCTCGCGCTGGACGATCCAGGCGTCCAACCCGGTCCCGGCCACCCAGCCGGCCAGCCGGTCCTGCCAGTCCTCGCCCTTGACGTGCTGCCAGTTGGCCAGCAGCTGGCAGTGCCCGCCCGGCTCCAGGTGGTCGGCGGCCGAGCGGACCAGGCTGCGGCACAGCTCGTCGCCGGCCATCCCGCCGTCCCGGTAGGTGAACCGTCCGCCCGGCGAGATCACGAACGGCGGGTTGGAGACGATCAGGTCGAACCGCCGCTCCCCCACCGGCTCGAAGAGGCTGCCGGCGACGGTCTCCGTATTGTCGAAACCGGACAGCGCCAGGGTCAGCTCGGTGAAGCGCAGCGCCCGCGCGTTGAGGTCGGTGGCGGTCACCCGCTGGGCGTGCCGGGCGGCGTGCAGCGCCTGCACGCCCGAGCCGGAACCGAGGTCCAGCACCGAGCGGACCGGTCGGCGCACCGTGATGTTGGCCAGGGTCGTGGACGCGCCGCCCACCCCGAGCACGAGGTCCTTGCGGGCCACGCCGTGCGCGGTCTCCCCGGAGCCGATCCCGCCCGCGCCGCCGACCGCGCAGCCCAGGTCGGAGACCACCCAGGCGTCCGAACTCGGCAGCCCGGCGACCTCGTTCGCATAGGGCCGGACGTCCACGGTGGCGCGTACCGAGTCGCCGTCCGGGCGCAGCCAGCCGTCGGCCAGGCACTCCTCCACCGGCAGCGCGGCGGCGGCCGCCCGGTAGGGCACGGGCTGCTGCAACAGGAAGAGCCGCACCAGGGTCTCCAGCGGGCTGCCGCCACGGGTCGCCCGCAGTGCGGGCACGGCTTCGCTGCGGGCCAGCGCCGCGTACCCGGTGGGCCCGAGCAGGTCCAGGCAGCCGTCGGCGGTGTACGAGGCGGCGAGCAGCGCCTCGCGCAGTCTGGCGAGGCGGGTCGGGTCGAGAACGGGGCTACTGATCACCCCGTCATTGTCCCCCGCCCGCACGACTCTCCGGTCCCCAGCACCGCCGCCCCCGCGGCCGATGGCCGAGGGGGTGTGCGTCGGGCGGGCCGGGTCGGGACCGCGTGGGCGGGCGTGCGGGATCGCGTGCGGGCGGGCGGGGTTGCGTGCGGTCGTGCGGTGGGTCGAAGCGGGCGACCTCGGGTCGGCGCGGGATCAGCTCGCCGAGGCGGTGGGGGCCGGAGCCGACGGCGCCTGGGTGCCGGAGGCACCGCCCGCCGCCGGGCTCGCACCGCCGGCCGTGCCGTCCGCGGGCGCGCCCGTGGCCCCGTCCGACGGGCTGTCCGTCGCCGCGCCACCGGTCGCCGGGGACGTCGGAGCGGCCGCGGCCGAACCCGGCTTGCACCCCTCCTGCTTGGCCATCGCCGAACCCAGGTCACCGCGCTGGAGCTTGCCCTGCGCCTGCGTGGAGAGCGAGGCCAGCTGCTGCACCTGGTCGGCCACGCTGCGCAGCCCGTCGGCGAACTTCGCCTGGTCGGCGTTGGGGAGCGCGTCCAGCTTCTTCTGGACCTCCAGGTAACCGTCGGCCGCCTTGGTGAGCTCGGTGACGGTGTCCTTCTGCAGGCCGGCGCCCTCGTCGACCTTGGGCGCGCCGGCGCCGTCGATGGCGGCGGCGATGTCCTGGTTGGTCTTCGCGAGTCGGCCGATGTCCGCCGAGAGTCGCTTCTGGAGGTCCGCGGGGGCCTCTCCGGTCTTCACCTGGCCGGTGTCCGCCAGGGCGGTCTGCGCCTGGGCGATCGGGTCCTTGGCCGCGCCGCACACGTTCGCCGCCCAGGACTCCAGCTGCTTGCTGTTGTCGTCGCCGCAGCCGACGGCGCCGAACGCGAGCAGCGCCCCGAGCGCGGGTACGGCCAGCAGTCGCTTGTTCACCGGGAGAGCCCTTTCGGTTGCGGTCGTCGAACTGCGAACCTACACGGCCGCCGCTCGACCCCCGCTCCCCGCCAGGACCCGCTGTCCCGCTCGAACCCGCTCGTCCGCCCACCGGCTCCGGCGTACCCGGAGGTGTTCGGACCACCGGTCACGAAACAGCGGTCACGAAACAGCGGTCACGGGCCATCGGTCACGGGTCATTGCCCGCCGACCGGCTTGCTCGCTCGCCGGCCCGCCGCGCTTCAGACGGCGAGCGCGTCCGCCGGGACCGGCCAGCTCATCCGGATCAGACCGCCGCCGGCACCGCTGGTGACCTCGAGGTCCTCCACCAGACCGGTGAGCACGGCGAGGCCGAGGGTGTCCTCGTCCGGGTCGCCACCGTCGGCCGCGGAGGCCGGGACGGTGTCGAGGCCGGCTTCGTCCTCGACCTCGATGAGGAAACGCTTCTCCTGGTCGACCAGAGCGACGCGAACCGCTCCCGTCACGCCGCCGCGCTGGTGCAGGCCGACCGCGCGCGAGCACGCCTCGCCGACGGCGAGGCGCACCTCGTCGAGCACCGACTCGTCGACCCCTGCCCGTCTGGCCACTGCCGCAGCCACCAGCCGGGCCGTCCGCACGTGCTCGGGGAGCGCGCTGAATCGAAGTTCGACGGTTGCCATGTCTTCCCCCTCGGGGTGCTCCGACCGAGGCCGGACCTACGGCCCCGGTCGCTGCGGGCCGGCAACGACCGACCCGGGACGACCGGACGGACCGGGGCCACACGGCCCCGGCGCCCGGACGCATGAAGATCGGACGGGCCGGTCACGGAGGACCGGCCCGGTCCGGTCGATCGGGTCGACTGATCAGTCGGTCGCCTGGACCGCGTCCTCGACCGAGGTGTGGATCGGGAACACCTTGGTCAGACCGGTGATCCGGAAGATCTTCAGAATGCGCTCCTGGTTGCACACCAGGCGCAGCGAGCCCTCGTGGGCACGCACCCGCTTCAGCCCGCCCACCAGCACACCGAGGCCGGTGGAGTCCAGGAAGTCCACGCCCTCCATGTCGACGACGAGGTGGTAGCTGCCGTCGTTGACGAGCTCGACCAGCTGCTCGCGCAGCTTGGGGGCGGTGTACACATCGATCTCGCCGCCAACCTCGACGACCGTGCGGTCGCCGACTGTACGGGTCGACAGGGACAGGTCCACGGAACCTCCAGCACCTTGCCTTGCTACGTCATTGCGATCCTCGGCCGGACGGCCGTCACCGCATGGTCGCGAACCCCGGGCACACCAGCGAATGCGTGGCAAGCCTCAGCGCTGCGACCCCCGGCCGTACGGCCGTCACCGCCACATTCAACCACTTGCGACCATGACCGCACGATGGCTTAGGACGATTCTCCGTCACGCCGGTGACACACTGGGTCCTCATGCCGCCGCGTCACAGCCTGCCCGAGGCACTGCTCATGAGCCTGTCCACCGCCCGGGGGCGGTCGGACCGGCTCACCCATACGGAGCACCTTCCCGCCCGGCCCGCCCGTTATGCACCGTGGCCCGAGTGGATCCGGCCCGAGATCGTCTCGTCCGCCCAGGACCTGGGCGTCCGGCAACCCTGGGCCCACCAGGCCGAGGCGATGAATCTGGCCAAATCCGGTCAATCTGTGGTGATCGCCACAGGAACCGCCTCGGGCAAGTCGCTCGGGTACCTGGCGCCGGTGCTGTCCGACCTGCTGGACGGCACCGAGGCGCGCAACGGCCGGGGGGCGACCGCGCTCTACCTCGCCCCCACCAAGGCACTCGCCGCCGACCAGCGCCGCCGGGCCGCCGAACTCGCCCCGCCCCGGGTCCGGGCCGCCCTCTACGACGGCGACACCCCGCCCGAGGAACGCGAGTGGGTCCGCCAGTACGCCTCCTACGTCCTCACCAATCCGGACATGCTGCACCGGGGCATCCTGCCCGCGCACGCCCGCTGGTCCTCCTTCCTGAAGACGCTCCGCTACGTCGTGGTCGACGAGTGCCACAGCTACCGCGGCGTGTTCGGCTCCCACGTGGCGCAGGTGCTGCGGCGCCTGCGGCGGATCTGTGCCCGGTACGGCTCCTCCCCCGTCTTCCTGCTCGCCTCCGCCACCACCGCCGACCCGGCCGTCACCGCCCGCCGGCTGACCGGCCTGCCCGCCGCGGCGGTCACCGAGGACGCCTCCCCGCGCGGCCCGATGGTCTTCGGGCTGTGGGAACCGCCGCTCACCGAGAACGTCGGCGAGCAGGGCGCGCCGGTCCGCCGGACCGCCACCGCCGAGGCCGCCCATCTGCTCACCGACCTGGTCGAACGGGAGACCCGCACCGTCGTCTTCGTCCGCTCCCGCCGCGCCGCCGAACTCGTCGCGCTCCAGACCCAGGACCAGCTGGGCCGCCCGCTCGCCGACCGGGTCGCCGCCTACCGCGGTGGCTACCTCGCCGACGAGCGGCGGACCCTGGAGCGTGAACTGCACTCCGGCCGGCTGCTCGGCCTCGCCTCCACCTCCGCCCTCGAACTCGGGGTCGACATCTCCGGTCTGGACGCCGTCCTGATGGCCGGATACCCGGGCACCCGGGCCTCGCTCTGGCAGCAGGCCGGCCGGGCGGGGCGGGAGGCCCAGGGCGCGCTGGCCGTCCTGATCGCCCGGGACGACCCGCTGGACACCTATCTGGTGCACCACCCGGAGGCCCTGTTCGCCACCCCGGTCGAGGCGACCGTGCTGGATCCGGACAACCCGCACGTGCTCGCTCCGCACCTGTGCGCCGCCGCCGCCGAGCTGCCGCTCACCGATGCCGACCTGGAGCTGTTCGGCCCCTCGGCCGCTCCGCTGCTGCCGGTCCTGGAGCGCCGCGGGCTGCTCCGCCGGCGCGGCGACGCCTGGTACTGGACCCGCCGCGAGCGGGCCGCCGACGCCGTCGACCTGCGGGGCAGCGGCGGAAACCCGGTGCAGATCGTCGAGGCGCCGACCGGCCGACTGCTCGGCACCGTGGACGCCTCCGCCGCCCACACCACCGTGCACACCGGGGCCGTCCACCTCCACCGGGGCCGCACCTACCTGGTCCGGGACTTCGACCTGGACAACTCGATCGCCCTGGTCGAACCCGCCGATCCGCCCTACACGACCGCCGCCAGGGACATCACCTCCATCTCCGTCCTCTCCACCGACACCACCGTCGACTGGGGCGAGGGCCGGCTCTGCTTCGGTTCGGTGGAGGTGGTCAACCAGGTGGTCGGCTACCTCCGCAAGCGGATCTCCACCGGAGAGATCATGGGCGAGAGCAAGCTCGACCTGCCGCCCCGCACCCTGCGCACCCGGGCCGTCTGGTGGTCCGTCACCGAGGACCAGCTGATCGACGCGGACATCCCGCCCGACCAACTGCCCGGCGCCGCCCACGCCGCCGAGCACGCCTCGATCGGCCTGCTCCCGCTCTTCGCCACCTGCGACCGCTGGGACATCGGTGGCGTCTCGGTGCCGCTGCACCCCGACACCGGGCTGCCCACGGTGTTCGTCTACGACGGCCACCCGGGCGGGGCCGGCTTCGCCGAACGCGGCTTCCGCCGGGCCGTGCAATGGCTCACCGCCACCCGGGAGGCGATCGCCGCCTGCGAGTGCGAGCGCGGCTGCCCGTCCTGCGTCCAGTCGCCCAAGTGCGGCAACGGCAACGACCCGCTGGACAAGGCGGCGGCCGTCCGGCTGCTGGACATCCTGCTCGCCGGCGTTCCCGACCCCTCCGGGGCGGCGGAGGCCGGGGGCGTGGAGGCTGGGAGCGTGGAGGCCGGGGACATGGAGGCCGCGGGGTATCCGGAGGGCCTCGGGGCCACGGAGGACCCCGAGGTCCCGGAGGAGGCGGACGCGGAAGCCTCCGGTTCGGGGGAGATGGGCGAGGCCACCGAGGGATCCACCGACCGATCCGCAGGCTGACCGGCCGATCGGCCTGCCCCGGCGGGCCCGACGGGCGGCCACCCGGCCGGGGGCTCACGGGCCGCCCCCGGCCGTACCGGCCTCGCCCAGGGCCGCCCGCGCGTCCTCGTCCGTCGGCGGGACCGCGGCCCGGAGCGGTCCGGCGCGGGCCCGGGCCCGCGCCGGGCCGACCGGTAGCCGCAGCGGCAGCCCCGTGACCGGCACCTCCGCCACCACCTCCACGGCGTCCGCCGCGAGGTCGGCCGCGCAGGAGACCACGGCGGCCGCCTGCGCCGCCGCCACCGCCCTCGCCCGGCCGCAGCCCCCGTCCGCGTCCACCAACAGCCGGTCGGCCGCCGCCAGCGCGGCCAGGTCCGCGGCGGACTCCGCGCGGTGGCGGGCGGCGAGCACCACGCCCAGCGCGAGCGCGGCGGTGAACGCCACACAGCCGACCAGCACACCCGCGAGCAGCCAGACCGTCGCCGAACCGGTGTCCCGCCGCCGGGACCTCACCCCGCCCACGCCGCACCGCCTCCCTCCGCTCCTCGCAGGGTGTCCTCCCTGGCCGCTACCGCCGTGGCGCTCACCCGCACCGCGAGCACCTCCGCGAACCGCCCCGGTGCCCCGTACGGCGCGTCCACGGTGACCCGAACGGTGTCGGGCTCCAGGTCGACGAGCACCGCCGCCCCGGGCGGCGCGGCCGCCCGCGCCACTCCGGCGGCATCGGCCTCCCCGCGCGCGGCCGCCCTGGCTCCCACTCGTGCCGCGTCGACACAGCGGAGTTGGGCGGCCGCCGCGAGAACGGCCCAGACCAGTAGCGCGGCCAGCAGCACCAGCGCCGGCAGCGCGACGGCGGTCTCGGCGGTGACGAACCCGGCGTCGCCGCGCCGTCGCCGCCCCGGTGGCCCCGGTGGCCCGGGCGGCCCGGGCCCGAGGGGCGACCTCGACGGGGGGTCAGGTCGCATGGAGCGCACGGTCCAGAGCGGCCTGCAACGCCTCCATCACCGCCGTGCTGGTCGCCACCTTGTAGAGCGCGGCCGCCACGGCACACGCCGCGAGCGTGCCGACCGCGTACTCCGACGTGGTCATTCCCGCGTCCGGACCGCCCGGCCCGATCCGGCCCCGACGCCGAACCGCACGCCGGACGGGATCCAGGACCGCGCGCCGGACAGGGTGCGGGACCAGGTGCGGAACCACGAGCCGGACCGGGCGCGCCGCCGGACGCCGGTTCCGGCCCGTCGACCTCCCGGGCGGACGCACACCACCACGGCCCGCAGCCACGGCCACCGCCCTGCGCCCCGCACCCGCCACCGCCACGGGGCTGATCACCAGGTTCATGAACTACTCCTTGCTTCGAATCCGACAAGAGACCGCCGCACCGCCGACCACCCACCACCGACCGATCGGCGGACCGTCGGGCCGTCGGGCCGTCGGGCGATGCGTCACATCGACTGCGAGAAACGTGTGGTGAGCCCCACCACCACCGGCGCGACACCGATCAGGACGAACGCCGGGAGGAAGCACAGCCCGAGCGGCGCCGTCGCGAGCACTCCCGCCCGCCGGACCCGGGCGTGCGCCGCCCGGACGGCCTCCGCCCGTTGGCCGCTCGCCAGCCCGGCGAGCGCCGTCGCCGCCGGGGCCCCGCTCAGACTCGTCCGGACCAGGCACCTGGCCAGCGGCGCCAGCGGCGGGTGCTCCTTCCCGAGCCGCTGCCAGCAGAGCTCCGGGGGTGCTCCCAGGGCGAGTTCGGCCGCCGTGGACAGCAACCGGGGCCCCATCGGGGCACCGACGCTCCGACCCACCGCCGCGACGGCCTCCGCCGGCGAGGCGGCCGAACCGAGACAGGCCGCCAGCAGTTCGGCGGTGAGCGGCAACTGCCGTACCAGCCTCGCCCCGTCCAGTTCGGCCCGCCGCTCCGTCGGCGACCTCGCCCGGGGCAGCCACCGGTAGAGGCCGACCGTCAGGAGTCCACCCGCCACCAGCCCCGCCGTGCCGCCGAGGAAGACCGCCGCGCCGAGCCCGGTGACCAGCGCCTTCGCCGCCCGCCGGAGCCACCCCGGCAGGACCGGACTCCCCCGTGCCGTCGGCCGGCGCCGCGGCCTCCGCCCGCCGACCCGCCCTCGACGCGACGGCCTCTCGTCACCGAGCAGGGCGGCCGCCCTCCGACGCGCACGCCACCGTCGCCGGGCCCGGCCCCCGGCTGCCGCTCCCACCAGCACCACCACGCAGCCCACCGACCGCGCCGCGCCCGCCGTCACCCAGTCCATCCGCGTCCCTCCTCCCGACCGACCCACTCCCGCGCGCCCACCGCCGCGCCCGCTCCCGCCGACGGCCCCGGGCCCCGGCGACGCCACGCACGCGTGGCCCATCGCCCGGGTCACCACGGCAGTACCTCCCGTCGGAACGCCCCGCTCGGCCGCGCGGGGCCGGAGCGGGTACGGACCCGGGTGCGGGTGATCCCGCAGCGCCACTCCTCGGGCCCGGCGGCGTCTCCACCACCGACGCCGTCCCCGCCCGGCGCCTCGCCCGGCCTCCGACCCGGCTCAGGGATCGGGGCCGCCGCCAGCGCCCCTTGGGCAGCCGCCCGGACGATGCGGGCCGTCCAGACCAGGCCCAGCCCCTCCAGGGCCGCGCCCACCACCAGCGAGGCCAGCCCGGCGGGCGTGTGGAGCAGCACCTCCAGCGGTCGGGCGCCGAGTGCCGCGCCGAGCAGCAGACCCGCCAGCGGCAGGGCCGCCAGCACCGCGATCGTGGCGCGCGGCGCCGCGAGTTCGGCGGCGATCTCCTCCGCCAGCGCCCGCTCGACGCGCAGCGCCTCCGCCACTCCGTCGAGTCCGGCCGCCAAACCCGACCCCCCGGCGGAGGCGACCTCCCAGCAGGCGGCCACCGCTGCCGCCCCGCTCCCGCCCGGCCGTTCCGCGAGCAGGCGGAACGCCGCCGGCACATCCGCGCCGTACCGGCCGGCCGCGAGTCTGGCGACCGGTTCGGCACCGATCCGCTCCAGCTCCACCCGGTCGCCCGCGATCCTCGTGGTCACCAGGTGGAGCGCCTGCTCGGGTGTCGCCCCGCCGCGCAACTCGCCCGCCAGTCCGGCGCACAGCTCCACAACGGCGGCCGACCGGTGGCGCGCCTCGGCCGCTGCGGCACGGCGCGACCGCCACCTGCGCGCCGGCAGGACGGCCGGGAGCGCCGCCAGGACCGGGACGGGCGACGCCGTCGCCCACCCCGCCGCCAACCCACCCGGGACGAGCAGCAGTTCCGGCGCCCGTCGGACGGCCCGCCAAGGAGCGCCCGACCACCGCACGACCGCTGCCACCGGTCGCGCCCCGGCACAGCCCTCCTCCTCGCCCTCGCACCCGCCGGAGCCGCCCGCGCCTGCGGTCGCGGGCGCGGTCAGCACCGCATCGGCCCGACGAACACCCACCACCCGCCGCTGCAGGCGGCACCACCCCACCGCCGCGGCCACGGCCAGCACCAGCCACCAGAGCGCCATCTCGTACAGTCCCAAGACCCTTGCCTCCCTCCTCGTACCGACCACCGCACCGGCTGCCGCACCGGCTGCCGGGCCACCCACCGGGCCGACCTCCGCAGCGCCGCCGACCGCCACCCACCGTCCTTCGACCCCTCCGATCCCGCCGACCCCTCCGCCCGCTCCCCGGCCCGAGGAGCAGCGACGCACCCACCGCGCAGCCGCACAGCAGCAGCAGGAACGCCCCCTCCACCGGACCCGCCGTCACGGCGGTCCGTCCACGAGGACGACCCCACGAGCGGCGAGCAGTCGGCCGAGCCGGGGCCAGCCGGGCCCCGCCACCGTGCCGCCGTCCGCCGTGAACGTCACGGCGGCGGTGGTGACGGCGAGCCCGTGCCGGTCACCACCCAGGGTGTGGATCTCGGCGACCCGGCGTCGCCCGGTTCCCGGTTCCCGCACCAGGTGCACCACCAGGTCGAGAGCGGCCCGGAGCTGGCTGTGCAGGGCCGGCCGGTCCATCCCCGACAGAGAACCGAGCGCCTCCAGTCGGACCGGTACGTCGGCCGCCGTATTGGCGTGGACCGTCCCCGCACCGCCCTCGTGACCGGTGTTGAGGGCGGCCAGCAGGTCGGCCACCTCGGCTCCGCGCACCTCGCCGATCACCAGCCGGTCCGGACGCATCCGCAACGCCTGGCGGACGAGGTCCCGCAGGGTGAGCTCGCCCAGTCCCTCCTGGTTGGGCGGCCTGCTTTGGAGCCGGACCACGTGCGGGTGGTCCGGCCGCAGTTCGGCGGAGTCCTCGGCCACGACGATCCGCTCCTCCGGACCGACCAGCCCGAGCAACGCCGCGAGGACCGTGGTCTTCCCACTGCCGGTCCCACCGCTCACCAGCAGCGAGAGCCGGGCCCGCACGACGGCGGCCAGCAGTTCGCCGCCACGCGGCGGGAGCGCCCCGGCCGTCACCAGCTCGTCGACGGTGAAGGGGCGGGAGCGGCACACCCGCAGCGAGATGTGGGTGCATCCGGCGGCGATCGGCGGCAGCACGGCGTGCAGTCGCGTGCCGTCCGGCAGTTGGGCGTCCACCCAGGGCCGCGCGTCGTCGAGCCGCCTCCCGGCGGCCGTGGCGAGACGGTGGGCGAGCCGCCGGACCGCCTCGGCGTCGGCGAACCGGACGCCGGTGGCCCGGCGCAGGCCGCCGCCCCGGTCGAACCAGATCTCGTCCGGCCCGTTGACCAGGACGTCCGTGACGTCGGGCGCCGCCAGCAGCCGCTCCAGCGGGCCCGCGCCCACCAGTTCGGCACAGAGCGAGCGCACCGTGTCGAGGGTGTCGTCACCACCGAGCGGCGGCCGGGCGGCCCGCAGGGCGGTCGCCACCGAACCGGCGGTCGGTACGGCACCGGACTCGGCCAACCGCAGGCGGACGGCGTCCACCAGCGCGGCAGCGCGCTCCTCCCGCGCCGTCCTCCCGTAGGGGTTCGGCTCCGGACCCGGCCGCGCCGCCGGGCCGCTCCCGAGGCCGTGACCGAGGCCGGGGCCGGGCAGGCCCCGCAGCACCCGCTGCTCGCGCGAACCACCGCTCCCGTGCTCCGGCCCGTGTCCGCCGGCCGGCGCCGCTCCACCGGCCCGGTCGGCACCCGGTCGCCCGGCGCCGGAATCCCCGGCACCGCCCGCCCTCCGCAGTCGCACCATCAGTACACACCTCCCTCGACCGCCGGCACCGTCGGCAGCACCTCGTCGAGGAAGGCCCCGCAGAACCGGGCGAGCGGCCCGCCCTCGCGGATGCCGGGCGGCACCCCCTGCTCAAGGTCGACGGCCAGACCCGGCTCCGGGTCGAGCACTCCGGCGAGTTGCATCCGCAGCCCCCGGGCGATCCGGTGAGCGGGGAGTCCGAACGGCCCCGGTGGACGCACCACCACCCGCACGTCGTCGATCCGCATCCGCACGGACCCGGCCACCCGGTCGGCGGCCGCCACCGCCCTCAGCTCGGCCGGCACCACCAGCAGGGCCGTGTCGGACTGCTCCAGGGCCTGCCCGGCCGCCGCGTCCAGCCGCCGGGGCACGTCGACCACCACCAGGCCGCCGCCCCGGCGCGCGGCGGCGAGGACGCTGCGCATGGCCTCGGGCGGCACCGCCGGGGTGTCGCCGCGGTCCCAGGACAGGCAGGCGAGCGTGCCGAGCCGCTTGAGCGCGGGCAGCGCCCGGGCCAGTTCGGCGCCGCTGACCCGGCCCCGGGAACCGGCGAGGTCCGGCCAGCGCAGGCCCGCCGCCGTCTCACCCCCGAGCAGGATGTCGAGCCCGCCACCGAGCGGGTCACCGTCGACGAGGACGGTGCGCAGGCCCCGCCGGGCGGCGGTGACCGCGAGCGCGCAGGCCAGGACGGAGGCACCGGCGCCGCCCCGACCGCCGAGGACGGCGACGGTGCGGGCCGGCGGACCGACGCCTTCGACGGCGTCGGCGATCCGGTCGAGCAGCCAGGTCTCCGCGTCCGGCAGGAACAGCACGTGTTCCGCGCCGAGTTGGACGGCCCTGACCCAGACGCCCGCGTCGTCGAGGTCCAGCCCCAGCAGGAGCACCCCCGGTCTGCGGGGCATCGCGGCGCACTGCCCGGCCCGGTCGTCGCCGACCAGGACCAGCGAGGCCCTCTCCCAGAGCTCGCGCGGCGGCGCGCCCCGGATCAGCCTCGGCTCGGTGCCGGCCGCCGCGCAGATCCGCAGCAGGTGCTCGGCCAGGGCCTCGTTGCCGGTGAGGACGAGCGGCCGGGCGGGCTCGGGCCCGCCGGTGGCGGCGTGGTCGGTGATGGGCTTCGACATGTCGGCTCCCCTGTCCCGGTGCCCGGCCGCGTCGGCGGCCGGGCACACCTACGAAAGGTCCGGCAGGCGGCCGGGGGCCCACGGGTTCGGGCCCGGCAACCGCTGCCGGGCATCACGTTGGACGGTGATCCCGATTCCGTCTCCGGGGTTCCGAATCCCTGTGGACAACTCGGGGCTGTGGAAGAAAACGTTCACCCGGACGGGGGGCTATTGGACAAAGAATTGACTAATCGGGCTCACGGAGATGAACCGCCATACCCGGCGGGTCCCGATAGCGACACACACACCGAGGGCTCCCCGGAGCAGGTCCGGGCCCCATTCCCGGGGACGGCGGCTTCGGAGCCGGACACGACCAAAGCGCTACGGAGAGTGACGAAAACGTCAAGATGCCCGAGCGGGCCGACACCCCCCGTAGAGATCGCCCGGACCAACCGGCGGATCCGCCGGACCCACCGCCCGAGCCCTGAAAATGGCTCCGGACGTGCGACGACCCCCGCCGGGGGGGAGAGCGGGGGTCGTCTATCCACGGCCCGACTCGGGGGGGAGGAGCCGGACCGGGTTAGCACGGTCGCGAACGATCCGTGACTTCCATGGTGTACCCGAGCGGCCAGAAACACAAACCCGCACGCCCGCGAGTACGCCGAATGGCGGGCAGTTTTGCGGAGCCCTCTATCCTCGGTTCCCGTGGACACCACCGAGAACGCCGACGAGTACGCCGACGAGTCCCCGGACTCCACCGCCGCAGCCGCCGCCGGCACCGAAGGGGCCTCCGGGGCCGACGGGACGGCCGTGACCGGCACGCGGCCCGGAGAGACCGGCTCCGGCCCGTCCGCGGCCCGTCCGGCGGCCGCGCGACCGCGCCCGGCCGGCCCGCGGACCGCGGCCTTCTTCGACCTGGACAAGACGATCATCGCCAAGTCGAGTGCCTTGGCGTTCAGCCGTCCGTTCTACCAGGGCGGCCTGATCAACCGTCGGGCCGTCCTGCGAAGTGCGTACGCCCAGTTCGTCTTCCTGGTGGGCGGCGCCGACCACGACCAGATGGAGAAGATGCGGCAGTACCTCTCCGCGCTGACCCGGGGCTGGAACGTGCAGCAGGTCCGCGAGATCGTCGCCGAGACCCTGCACAACCTGATCGATCCGATCATCTACGACGAGGCCGCCTCGCTCATCGAGCAGCACCACGCGGCCGGCCGGGACGTGGTCATCGTCAGCAGCTCCGGCTCCGAGGTGGTCGAGCCGATCGGCGCACTGCTCGGCGCGGACCACGTGATCGCCACCCGGCTGCAGATCGAGGACGGCTGCTACACCGGCGAGATCGAGTACTACGCCTACGCCGAGAACAAGGCCGCCGCCATCCGGGAGTTGGCCGAGGTCGAGGGCTACGACCTGGCCGAGTGCTACGCCTACAGCGACTCGTCGACGGACCTGCCCCTGCTGGAGGCCGTCGGCCACCCCTCGGCGGTCAACCCCGACCGGGCGCTGCGCAAGGAGGCGCTGGCGCGGGAGTGGCCGGTGCTGGTCTTCGACCGGCCGGTGGAACTCCGGCGACGGCTCCCCGAGTTCTCGGCGCCCAGTCGCCCGGTGCTGACGGCGGTGGCGGTCGGCGCCGCGCTCCTGACGGCCGGCGTCGTCTGGTACGCGACCCGGCGGCGGCATCGCCCCTCGGCCTGACCGCACGGGGACGCCGGCCCGGTCGTGGCCGGGGCCGCGGCCGCGCGGGCCCCGGCCCCGGACCGGGACCGGGACCGGGACCGGGACCGGGACCCTTGGACAAAACGGGCAAAAGTCGAAGACTTCTCATTTCGGGTTCCCCTTTCGCCCGAAACGCGATACAAAGGAATCACGGCCCGCGAGACCCGGTCAGGACCTTAAGAGGTCAAACCGACAACGCAGTTCAGGCCCCACGGACCGTGTGCACAGATAACCGAGCACCCACATGCAGCCGACCCGCTGTCGGGCCGCTGGACCAGACGAACGGGCAGGATCCCCGTCTGATCGGCACTTTCCGGTGCATGCATGGTCACCCGGCATCTGTGCCAGCGGCGGCACCCGGCAGGATCAGGTGCCGCCGCATCCTTGTGTTCACGACCCGTCGGAGCGCCGACCGGGGTCGACACGCCCCCACCTCACGCACCGCGCGCACCTCACCCGCGGCGCCCGCGCGCCGACCGGGCCCGCTCAGACCATGCCGCGCTGCATCGCCTCGCAGACCGCCGTGCTCTCCCGGGCCCCGAGCCGCAGCGCCCGCCCGCAGTGGGTGATCCAGGCCGCCAGCCCCTCCGGCGTCCCCGCCAGGTAGCCGGCCAGCGCCCGCCGGTAGGCGTCCGTCCCCAGCTCCACGAGCCCCACCTCGGCCGGGCAGATCGACTTCGGGTCGAGGCCCTCCGCGATCAGCACGATCCGCCCGGCCGCGCGGGCGATCAGGCCGTTGTACGAGCCGAAGGGCCGCAGCGCCAGGAGTTCGCCCTGCACCACCGAGGAGACCACCAGGGCCGGCGTCCCGACGCCCTGGCCCTCGGCGCGGGCCACCAGCAGCCGGGACAGCTGGTCCAGCCGGGCGGCGACCTCCTCCGGGCCGGGCGCCGTCGGCAGGGCCGGCACGAGCCCTTCCGGCGCGTCCGTCACGGCACCCGGAGCCGCGTCCGCCGCCACCCCTTCGGCCGGCTTCAGCGCCAACGGGAACAGGTCCTCGACACCCTCCCCGGCCTGCCTCGGCCGACCCGCCACGGGATCGGCGTCGCCGACCGCCAGCAGGTGCAACCGGGCCAGCACCTGGAGCGGCGAGTGCCGCCAGACGCTCAGCAGCTGCCCCGCCTCGGCGGCGATCCGCAGGGAAGCGCCCAGCGTGCGGGCCTCGGGGTCGGCGCCGAAGTCGCTGCGACGGCGGACCTCCTCCAGCGGCCAGTCCGAGCCCGCCAGCGCCGCCGAGGCCCGGGCGCCGCGCAGGGCCGACTCGGAGGTGACCTCGGCCGCGCGGCGGCGCATCACCCGGTGGCCGTAGAGGCGGTCGACGGCCTTGCGCACCTCGGCCACCGCGTCGGGCACCCCGGGGAGCTGGGCCAGCGGGGCGAGGGGATCTGTTCCAGTGCTCACCTACCCGAGAGTAATGACCTGGACGCCTCCGCCGGAACAGCAACCACGCATCACCCGTTAGAGGCAATCCTCACTTCCCTCCCGCAAACGGCCCGAAACCCCGGATAGCATGACTGTCGAAGACGATAACGATTTCCAACTCGGGAGATCGTCGACCTCGCCGCGACCCGGACCGCGGACGCGGCGGGTCCAGGAGCGAGAGCCGGAGTCCCAAGATGAAGATCGCCTTCGTCGGCAAGGGCGGCAGCGGCAAGACCACGCTGTCCTCACTGTTCATCCGCCACCTGGCCGCCGCGGGCCGCCCGGTCCTCGCCGTCGACGCCGACATCAACCAGCACCTCGGCCCGGCCCTCGGGCTGACGGACGACCAGTGCGCCGTCCTGCCCTCGCTCGGGGCCCACCTGCCCGGCATCAAGGAGTACCTGCGCGGCGGCAACCCGCTGATCCGCTCCGCCGAGGAAATGATCAAGACCACCCCGCCGGGGCGCGGCTCACGGCTGCTCCGGATCGTCGAGGAGAACCCGGTCTACGCGGCCTGCGCCCGACCGGTCGCGCTCGACGAGGGTTCGGTGCGGCTCCTGGCGACCGGCGCGTTCACCGAGGAGGACCTCGGCGTCGCCTGCTACCACTCCAAGGTCGGCGCGGTCGAACTGCTGCTCAACCACCTGGTCGACGGCCGGGACGAGTACGTGGTGACCGACATGACCGCGGGCTCCGACTCCTTCGCCTCGGGCCTGTTCACCCGCTTCGACCTCACCTTCCTGGTCGCCGAACCCACCCGCAAGGGCATCTCGGTGTACCGCCAGTACCGGGACTACGCGCAGGACTTCGGTGTCCGGCTGCGGGTGGTCGGCAACAAGGTGCAGAGCCAGGACGACCTGGACTTCCTTCGCCGGGAGGTCGGGGAGGACCTGCTGACCGCCTTCGGGCACTCCGACTGGGTGCGCCGGCTGGAGCAGGGGGCCCAGCCGCCGCTGCGCGCCCTCGAACCGGCCAACCGCGCGGTGCTGGAGGAGCTGAGGACGGTGGCGGACGCCGCGTACGACCTGCGGGACCCGCGCCGCTACACCGACCAGGCCGTCCTCTTCCACCTGCGCAACGCCGAGAGCTGGGCGAACGCCAAGGTCGGGATCGACCTCGCCACCCAGGTCGACCCGGACTTCGTGCTCGGCAACGAGCCCGCGGCGGCCGGCGCGGCCGTCTGACCGGACCGGCACCGCCCGGCGCCGACGCGGAGCACCGCCGCACGGCACCACCACAGCGACCACAGGCCGCGGTCCCACAACGGGGCCGCGGCCCTCGCGCGTCCGCGCCGGTGCCGCCCGCAGCAGCACGGCAGCCACGGCCGCAGCGCCGCAACCAGCAGATTCCCGTCCGTTCGACCACCACCCAATGGGGTGAATCAGGTGGATATTGCCTGTCGCTCCGGATGACGCTGTGCAAAGCTCTCATTACCCTCGGTTTACCGAGTCTTGATGTTCCGCATCCGTTCCGGCGCTCCTCGCCGTGGCCTGGCTCCTCCCAGCGCCCCGCCGAGCGACCGCCGGGGCCCCGATGGTCCAAGGCCCGACCGGTGACACCCGCACTCCCGGCCCGGCCGCACCATCCCGCCACACCGTCGCGACCCACGACAGCCGATCCGCTCCACCGAGCCCATGACCGGACTCACCGCCGGACCTGACTGCGTTCGTTCCCCCGGACAGACGGGAAGACCCATGACCCTCGACATCTCCAGCGCCCCCATCGCCTCCGACACCACCGACCACGCCCCGCCGGGGCGACGTCCCCGCGCCTCCTGGGCGCAGGACCTCTCGGCCTCCCTCGTGGTCTTCCTCATCGCCGTGCCGTTCTCCCTCGGCATCGCCCTGGCCACCGGCGCCCCGCTCACCGCGGGCCTCGCCGCCGCGGCCGTCGGCGGCATCGTGGTCGGGCTGTTCGGCGGCACCCCGCTACAGGTGAGCGGCCCCTCCGCCGCCCTCACCGTGATCACGGCCGGGCTGATCGCCCAGTACGGCTGGCAGGCGACCTGCGCCATCACACTCGCCGCCGGCCTGCTCCAACTCCTGCTGGGAGTAAGGCGGGTGGCCCGTACCGCACTGGCCGTCTCGCCCGCCATCATGCACGGCATGCTGGCCGGTGTCGGCCTCGCCATCGCGATCGCGCAGCTGCACGTCGTCCTCGGCGGATCCCCGCAGAGTTCGGCCCTGGCCAACCTGCTCGCCCTGCCGAGCCAGCTGGCGGCCCCGCACCCGTCCGCCCTGGCCATCGGCGCGGTCACCGCCGCGGTACTGCTCGGCTGGCCCCGGCTGGGCCGACTCCCGGGCCGGTTCGGCGAGTTCGGCGCCCGGCTCACCAAGGTCCCCGGCCCGCTGGCCGCCGTCGCCGCCGCCACCGCGCTCGCGGTCACGCTGGACCTGCGGCTCGCCCGGGTCGACCTGCCCGCCTGGCAGCCGCACGACCTCGTCCCCGACCTGCCGCACGGCCCGCCCCTCGCCGTCCTCGCCGCGGTGCTGACCGTCACCGCCGTGGCGAGCGTCGAATCGCTGCTCTCCGCCGTCGCGGTCGACCGGATGTCGCACCGCTCCGGGGACCTCGACCGCGAGCTGCGCGGCCAGGGCCTGGCCAACATGATCAGCGGGCTGGTCGGCGGGCTGCCGATCGCCGGCGGCGCGGTGCGCAGCACCGCCAACGTCCGGGCCGGGGCCCGCAGCCGCTGGTCCTCGGTCCTGCACGGAGTGTGGGTGCTGGCCGCCGCGCTGGCCCTCACCGGCGGACTGCGCCGGATCCCGCTCGCCGTGCTCGCCGCCCTGGTGATGGTCGTCGGCCTGCAGATGGTGAGCTTCGCGCACATCCGGAAGGTCCACCGGCACCGGGAGTTCCCGGTCTACCTGACCACCGTGGTCGCCGTGCTGCTGTTCGGCGTACTGCCGGGTGTGGCGCTGGGAGCGGCGACGGCCGTGCTGCTCGCGCTCTACCGGCTGACCCGCGCCCACGTGGACGTGCTGGCCGGCCCCGACGGCGCGTTCACCGTGGAGACGCACGGCCCGCTGACCTTCGCCGCCGTGCCCCGGCTGAGCCGGGCACTCGCCGGTGTCCCGGCCGGCGTCGAGGTCGCGGTGGTCCACGACGGTTCCTTCCTGGACCACGCCGCCTACGAGACGCTGCACAGCTGGCGCACCGGCCACCAGGGGGGCGGCGGACGGGTGTCGATGGTGACCCGCCGCCAGGACGACGAGGTGCTCGATCCGGACGGCACCGTCCGCACCGGAAGCTCCCCCGGCCCGCACCGCTGCCGCGCCTGGACGCCCTGGGTCGGCCACCACTGCATCGAGCAGCAGGAGGACCCGCACGGCCGGCTGCTCGACGGGGTCCGGGTGTTCCAGCTCCACACCGCCCCGCTGGTCCGGCCCGAACTGGCCCGGCTGGCCCGGGAGGGGCAGACGCCCTCCCAGCTGTTCCTGACCTGCGCGGACTCCCGGCTGGTCACCAGCATGATCACCAACAGCGGTCCGGGCGACCTCTTCACCGTGCGCAACGTCGGCAACCTGGTACCGGCGCCGCACGAGCCGGGCGCGGCCGACGACTCGGTGGCGGCGGCCGTTCAGTACGCGGTCGAGGTGCTGGAGGTGCGGTCGATCACCGTCTGCGGGCACTCGGGCTGCGGGGCGATGAAGGCGCTCCTGGACGGGGTGCACGAGCAACCCGGCCGGCCCACCCCGCTGGCCCGCTGGCTGCGCAACGGCCGGGGCTCGCTGGACCGGCTGCGCCGGATCCCGGCGGAGTTCACCGGCCGTCCGGTGGTCGATGTGACCGAGCAGCTCTGCATCACCAACGTCGTCCAGCAGCTGGACCAACTGATGGCCAACCCGGCCGTGGAGCGGCGGGTCACCGAGGGCACCCTGCGGCTGGTCGGGATGTACTTCGACTTCGCCACCGCGCAGACCTACGTGCTCGACCCGGAGAGCGGCCGGTTCAGCCCGGTCGAGGCGCTGACGCCGGCGCCCGACGCCGCATCCGCGGTCGCGGCCGCGGCCGCACCCACCGCCGCGCCCGCAGCACTGTCGTCCACCCCGCACGGAGAGCACGACACGCCCGAACGAGTGAATGAATTCGAACAGGTTCCGACCACCGGTACCGTCACCGCGGATCCGGCCAGGGACGGAGGCGGCCCCGGCCTGGCCGCCTGAGAGCCGGGCCCGCGTCCGGCCGGGCGGGCCAAGGACGCGGGCCCACCTCCTCAAGCCGTCCGAGACCCCTCCGACCTCGGGCTGCCGTTCGATGCGTGATCAAAGGTCTACACCAATTAGCCAGAGCCTCTTGTCAACTGACCTCTTCGCCTGGTGAGCTGTGCGCTGGGACACACGGGACAATCCCCACGCACGGGAAACGACCCCGATCATGACTCATGAGGAGTGCGCGTTGAGCAACGAGAGCCTGGCCAACCTGCTCAAGGAGGAGCGGCGTTTCGCACCGCCGGCAGAGCTCGCCGCAGCCGCCAACGTCACCGCGGCCGCGTACGCCCAGTCCTCCGAGGACCGCCTCGGGTTCTGGGCCGAGCAGGCCCGCCGTCTCACCTGGGCCGTCGAGCCCACGCAGACCCTCGACTGGTCCAACCCGCCCTTCGCGAAGTGGTTCGCCGACGGCAAGCTCAACATCGCCTACAACTGCGTCGACCGCCACGTCGAGGCCGGCCACGGCGACCGCGTCGCCATCCACTTCGAGGGCGAGCCCGGCGACGGCCGCTCCATCACCTACGCCCAGCTCAAGGACGAGGTCTCCCAGGCCGCCAACGCCCTGCTCGAACTCGGCGTCGCCAAGGGCGACCGCGTCGCGATCTACCTGCCGATGATCCCCGAGGCCGTCGTCTCGATGCTCGCCTGCGCCCGCATCGGTGCCACCCACTCCGTGGTCTTCGGCGGCTTCTCGGCCGACGCCGTCGCCTCCCGCATCCAGGACGCCCAGGCCAAGCTCGTCATCACCGCCGACGGCGGCTACCGGCGCGGCAAGCCCTCCGCCCTCAAGCCCGCCATCGACGAGGCCCTCACCAAGACCGAGGGCGTCGAGCACGTGCTCGTCGTGCGCCGCACCGGCCAGGACACCGCGTGGACCGAGGGCCGGGACGTCTGGTGGCACGAGCTCACCACCCGCCAGTCCACCGAGCACACCCCCGAGGCGCACGACGCCGAGCACCCGTTGTTCATCCTCTACACCTCCGGCACCACCGGGAAGCCCAAGGGCATCCTGCACACCACCGGCGGCTACCTCACCCAGGCGAGCTACACCCACAACGCCGTCTTCGACCTCAAGCCGGAGACCGACGTCTACTGGTGCACCGCCGACATCGGCTGGGTCACCGGGCACTCGTACATCGTCTACGGCCCGCTCTCCAACGGCGCCACCCAGGTCATCTACGAGGGCACCCCCGACACCCCCCACCAGGGCCGGTTCTGGGAGATCGTGCAGAAGTACGGCGTCACCATCCTCTACACGGCGCCCACCGCGATCCGCACCTTCATGAAGTGGGGCGACGACATCCCCGCCAAGTTCGACCTGTCCTCCCTGCGGGTGCTGGGCAGCGTCGGCGAGCCGATCAACCCCGAAGCCTGGATCTGGTACCGCGAGCACATCGGCGCCTCCACCGCCCCGATCGTGGACACCTGGTGGCAGACCGAGACCGGCGCCATCATGATCAGCCCGCTGCCCGGGGTCACCGAGACCAAGCCCGGCTCCGCCCAGCGCGCGCTGCCCGGCATCGCGGCCACCGTCGTCGACGACAACGGCACCGAGGTCGCCAACGGCTCCGGCGGCTACCTCGTCCTCACCGAGCCGTGGCCCTCCATGCTCCGCACCATCTGGGGCGACGACCAGCGCTACATCGACACCTACTGGTCGCGCTTCGAGGGCCGTTACTTCGCCGGCGACGGCGCCAAGAAGGACGAGGACGGCGACATCTGGCTGCTCGGCCGGGTCGACGACGTCATGCTGGTCTCCGGCCACAACATCTCGACCACCGAGGTCGAGTCGGCGCTGGTCGGGCACCCCTCGGTGGCCGAGTCGGCGGTCGTCGGCGCCACCGACGCCACCACCGGCCAGGCGATCGTCGCCTTCGTCATCCTGCGCGGCAACGCCGCCGACAGCCCGGAGCTGGTCGAGGAGCTGCGGGCGCACGTCGGCCGCACCCTCGGCCCGATCGCCAAGCCGAAGCAGATCAAGGTCGTCGGCGAGCTGCCGAAGACCCGCTCCGGCAAGATCATGCGCCGCCTGCTGCGCGACATCGCCGAGGGTCGCGAGATCGGTGACACCACCACGCTGGCCGACTCCAACGTGATGAACCTCATCCAGGCCCAGCTCCCGCCGGCCGGCTCCGAGGGCTGATCCGAAGATCGGATCCCGCGCCGGAGCACCGCGCCACTCCCCGGACGTCGCGCGGTGCTCCGAGCACGACGGTGCTCCGAGCACGACGGCGCCCCGGGCGGTAGTCACCCACCGCCCGGGGCGCCGTCGGCTCCGGACCACGTCCGGGTGGATCAGCCCTCGCCGAATTCGGCGATCAGTAGGCGCAGCGTCTCGTGCGCGCTCTGCACCAGGGCGCGACTGCGCAGCGGCTGACCGCCGGCCAGGACCGCCAGACCCACCTGGGCCCGGGGGCTGAACCCGACGAATGCGGTGGACCGCCGCGCGGCACCCACGTGGTAGACCACTTCGCCGAGATCACGGGCATCGCCGACAACGCCGACATCGCCTGCGTCACTCGACCTGTCGGCCTCGACGGGCCCCGCACCGCCCGGGGGCACCCCCGCCCCGCCGGACACCGCGGCCGCCCTGGCCCCTGCCCCTCTCCCGGGCGCCCCGGACGCCCGGGACGCCCCGGACGCCCCGGGCCGGAGAACGTCCACATCCTCCTCGCCCCTCTCATCCCCCTCGGCCACATCAGCCTCCCCGGCCCCCCTGGCTACCCGGGACACCCCGGCCGCACCACCCTCAGGCAGCTCCGCCGCGCCCGGAATGGCACGGTGGTTCCACCCCAGACAGATCCGCGGCCCGCCACGCCGCCCGCCGGTGCGCGGGCGCCGCACCTCGTTCAGCGCGGTGCGCAGCGCCGCGGCGTCGGCCCGTTCGGGGAGCGGAACCGCGTCCAGCGCGAGGTGCGCCTGGAGGTAGCGGAGCATGTCGTCCGCCGTGGAGCGGAGCGCGGCCGCGGCCGGCAGGGCGGGCAGCCGGAAGGACGGCACCCGGCGGCCGCGCCGGTAGCCGGCGTCCTCCTCCCGGCCCGGGCCGCAGGAGGTGTCCATCAGGCCGAGCGGCCCGCAGACCCGGGCGGCGAGCAGATCGTCGTACCGCTGACCGGCCGCGTTGGCGAGCAACAGGCCGAGCAGTCCGCAGCCGAGGTTGGAGTACCGGACCTGGGTGCCCGGTGTGCCGCGCACCGCCGTCCGGGGCAGTGCCCGCAGCAGGTGGACCGGTCCGAAGGTGGCGTAGGGGCGGGTGAACCAGCGCGGGACCTGCCCGGGCAGCACCCCGTCCGGCAGCCGGGGCAGACCGGAGGTGTGGGTGGCCAGGTGGAGCAGGGTGATCGGGCGTTCCTGCGGGTAGCCGGGGGCCGCGTCGGCGGGCAGGTAGCGGTCGATCGGATCGTCGTAGCCGACCTCGCCGCGGGCGGCCATCTCGGCGAGCAGCAGCCCGGTGAAGGTCTTGGTGACGGAGCCGAGCTCGAACCGGGTGTCGGCGCGGACCGGGCGTTCGGTGGAGCGGACGGCGTGGCCTCGGCAGGCGACGGTCCGCTGGTCGCCGCGGATCACCACGACGGCGGCGCCGCCACCCGGTGCGGCGGCGCGGAACAGCGGGCGGAGCAGGCGGTCGAGCTCGGGGTCGGGCGGGCCGTACAGCGGGGCATTCATCGGAGGGTGCTCCGGCGGTTCCGGTGGCGGCGGTTCCGACGGCCGACCCGGCACGGGCACGCGCCGAACAGCGACGTATACGAACGGAAAGATAAGAGGGGCGGTCTGGGCATGGCGGCGCCTCCACAGCGCGAAAGGGCGGGGACCCCGGGAAACCCCTGGGCCGGGGCACCGACCTCGATCGGGCCCTGCGATCGACGATAGGGAGCCGTTCACCCGTCTGCATGCCACCGACTCCGTTCGGGTGTCGATCGGCCGTACGGACGGGTGCACAACAGGCCGTCCAGGCTTAGGTCCTGAAGTATGACAATCCGGATGTCGCCTTGTTGTTCCCGTTATACTGTCAACGACGCGTCAAGATTCGTGTCACAGCAAGATTCGTGTCACAGGGCGAGCCGGGAAGTCTGGTCGGCAATGCACCACCGGTGCATCTCCATACCGTCCCCGCCCCCAGGAGGCCGCGCGTGGCCAGCCAGCCGCCCGTCCACGAGCCGACGACCCGACGCCGCCAGTTCCTCGGCAGGCTGTCCCTTCCCGAGCGCACCTACATCACGGACGCGCTGCGCACCGAGACCGTCGGCGGCGTACTGCTCCTCCTCGCCTCGGTCGTCGCACTGATCTGGGCCAACGTCTGGCCGGCCGCCTACGAGTCCGTCCTGGACCACACCGTCGGCCCCTCCGCCCCGCTCCACCTGGACCTCAGTCTGGGCGCGTGGGCCAAGGACGGCCTGCTGACGATCTTCTTCTTCGTGGCCGGCATCGAGCTCAAGCGCGAGTTCGTGGCGGGCGAGCTGCGCAGCCCCAGCGCCGCGATCCTCCCCGTCATCGCCGCCGTCTGCGGCGTCGCACTGCCCGCGATCGTGTTCGCGGTGGCCAACGCCGGCCCCGGCGGGCACCCGAACGGCTGGGCCGTCCCGACCGCCACCGACATCGCCTTCGCGCTCGGCGTGCTCGCCGTGGTCGGCAGTCACCTGCCCTCGGCCCTGCGCGCCTTCCTGCTCACCCTCGCGGTGGTGGACGACCTGATCGCGATCCTGATCATCGCGGTCTTCTACAGCTCCGGCATCAAGTTCTGGGCGCTCGGGCTGGCCTTCGCCGGACTGGTGCTGTTCTGGTTCCTGCACCGGCGCGGGGTCCACGGCTGGTACCTGTTCGTGCCGCTCGCGTTCGTGATCTGGGCGCTGATGCACGAGAGCGGCGTGCACGCCACGGTGGCGGGCGTCGCGATGGGCCTGCTGCTCCGCTGCCACCGCGAGGGCGACGAGAAGCACTCCCCCGGCGAGCACATCGAGCACCTGGTCCGCCCGCTCTCGGCCGGGTTCGCCGTACCGGTCTTCGCGCTGTTCGCCGCCGGGGTGACGATCTCCGGGCCGGCGCTGCGCGAGGTGTTCACCCAGGCGACCCCGCTCGGCATCGTGCTCGGCCTGCTGGTCGGCAAGACCGTGGGAATCTTCGGCGGCACCCGCCTGGCCGCCCGTTTCACCCGCGCCGAACTGAACCCGCAGCTCAAGTGGGCGGACATGTTCGCCGTCTCGGTGCTCGCCGGCATCGGCTTCACGGTCTCGCTGCTGATCAGCGAACTGGCCTTCCCCGAGGATCCGGCCCTCGCCGACCGGGCCAAGGCGGCCGTCCTGGTGGGTTCGCTGCTCTGCGCGCTGATCGCCACCGTGCTGCTGAAGCTGCGCAACCGGCACTACCGCGAGCTGTGCGAGGAGGAGGACCGCGACCTCGACGGCGACGGCATCCCCGACGTCTACCAGTTGGACGACCCGGCCTGGCAGGCGCGCATGGCCGAGCGGCAGGGCCGGCCGGGCGACCCGCAACAGGCCACTCGCCCGGCCGACGAGGGCCCGCACCGACCGCATTGAGCCGGATCCGCCCGGAACACGTCCCTCGGCGGGCCCCCCGGAGTGGTGTCCGCTCGTCCGGTAGGGGCATGATTCTGAACTGTCGACAGTCCACCGACGCCACCGGGCCCGCCCCGGTACCCGGGAACCGCCGGGGAGCCGCACCGTGCGGCGGCGTCACTCGCCGCACGGCCGAAGAGGAGAACCGCTGATGCCCGCAGGAGCCGCAGACCCGTTCAGCAACGGCCGGGCGCCCTACGAGGGCGAGCGTTCGGTGGGGCAGCTGTTCGCCGCGGCCACCGCCGACCTGTCCGCCCTGGTCCACGACGAGATCGCGCTCGCCAAGGCCGAGATCCGCGCCGACGTGAAGCGCGGCGTCTCCGGCGGCGTCTCGCTGGCCGTCGCCGGTGTGGTGGCCCTGGCCGCCGTCCCGATGCTCAGCGCCGCAGCGGCCTTCGGCATCCACGCGCTGGGCCTCTCGCTCGGCTGGTCGTTCCTGGTCGTGGCCGGCGCGTACCTGCTGCTGGCCGTGCTGCTGGGCCTGCTGGCGCTGCGTTCGTTCAAGAAGATCGAGAAGCCGGTCCGCACCATCGAGGGTGCGCAGAAGACCGCCGACGTCCTGAAGAACGCGCGGCCGCGTCCCGCCACCAAGGAGGAGATCGACCGCGCCCTGGGCCGCATCCCGTAGGCCCGGCCTCAGCGTCCTGGACACGCGGCCGACGCTCGGCGGGCCCGAACGGCCCGAGTCCGAGTGCCGGGCGCGTGTCCGGCACGCGGATGTGACACGCTCTCGGTATGTCGCTCGACCAGAAGCCCGTGCCCGCACAGCCGTCCGCCAGTTCCGGCGGCACCGCCCCCGGTGACGGCGACGGCGCCCAGGGCACGCCTCCGGCCGCCTGGGACGTCCGGCAGGCCGGGCCGTGGACCCACCGCGACCTCGCCGCCAACGGCGCCCGCTTCCACATCGCCGAGATCGGCGAGGGCCCGCTGGTCCTGCTGGTCCACGGCTGGCCGCAGTACTGGTGGGCCTGGCGGCACCAGCTGACCGCCCTCGCCGAGGCCGGCTACCGGGCCGTCGCCCTGGACCTGCGCGGCATCGGCGGCAGCGACCGCACCCCCCGCGGCTACGATCCGGGCAACCTCGCGCTGGACATCACCGGGGTGATCCGCTCCCTCGGCGAGAACCGGGCGCACCTGGTCGGCCACGCCTCCGGCGGCACGCTGTCCTGGGTAGCGGCCGTGATGCGGCCCTCGGTGATCCAGAGCCTCACCGTGGTCTCCGCCGCGCACCCCAGGGACCTCCGCCGGGCGCTGCTGACCGACCGCCGGCAGATGGCCGCCTTCGAGCACATCCTCGGCTTCCAGCGGCCGTGGATACCGGAGCGCCGCCTGGTCGCCGACGACGCCGCGCTGGTCGGCCGCTACCTGGACGCCTGGACCGGGCGCAACCAGCTGGACCGCGCGGCGGTGGCCGCGTACCGGGAGGCGATCCGGATCCCCAGCACCGCGCACTGCTCGATCGAGCCGTACCGGTGGCTGCTGCGTTCGATGGCCCGGCCGGACGGCATCCAGTTCGCCCGCCGGATGAAGAAGCCCATCACCGCTCCCACCCTGCACGTCCAGGGGGCGGCTGACCCGGTGCTGCTGTCGCACACCGCGCTGGGCGGCGGCGAGTACGTGGCCGCGCCGTACCGCTGGCGGCTGCTGCCGGGGATCGGGCACTTCCCGCACGAGGAGGCCCCGGAGCAGTTCACGGCCGAGCTGCTGGACTGGATCGGCCGCCACAAGGACTGAGGCGGTGTGGGGACCCCGGACCGGGGCAGAAGGTCCCAGCACCCGATCGGGGGAACCGGGTCCGAGGTCCCAACTCCCTTCAGCTGACGTACATATGACAAGCGCATAGGCCACGTTGATGGCCGGACGGGCGGTTACCCCCGTCGGCCCAGGGGCATCCATTGCGGTATGACCTGGATGCCCGATCGCGGCAGCGCCCCGCGCGGCCGACAGCACAGCGACAGTTCGCAGCGTTCCGCCCGCCGTCCCGAGTGGGCGGAGAACCGCGGCCACGACCGCGGTTACGACCGCCCCTACGACAACGGCTTCGACAGCGGGTACGACGGCCGCTTCGACGGCCCGGACGACCACCCCCGCGCGGCGCAGGACCGGCTCGGCATCCCGCGCATCCTCGGCCGCCGCGCCCGCTGGGTGGGCGCCCGGCTCCGCCGCGACACCTGATCGCAGCGCCGACCCGGCCCACGGAACCCACCCGCACGCACGCACCCCGCCCGCCGACCCGGCCCACGAACGGGCCCGGTGGCGGGCGGGCGACCGGCCGGTGACCGGCCCGCGGATCAGAGCGCGCAGCCCTGGGTGTCCGCCCGGCCCGTGGCCACGCTGCCCTGCTCGGCGTCGTCACGCACCTCGGCCGCCGTCAGCACGTACCCGGTGTCCGCGCTGTCCAGCGACTTGGCGAACACCATCCCGTACACCTGGCCGTCCGGGGTGAGCAGCGGCCCGCCGCTGTTGCCCTGGCGCACCAGCGAGCGCACCGAGTAGACGTCGCGGACCACCTGGCCGCGGTGGTAGATGTCCGGCCCGTTCGCCTGGATCCGGCCGCGGATACGGGCCGGCTGGACGTTGAAGGCGCCGTTCTCCGGGAAGCCCGCCACGATCGCGTTGTCGTTGGTCTTCGCCTCGCCGGCGAAGGTGAGGGCCGGCGCGTTCAGCTTGGGCACGTCGAGGATCGCGATGTCGCGCTGCCAGTCGTAGCGGACCACCGTCGCGTCGTACAGCTGGCCGACCCCGCCGATCTGCACGGTCGGCTCGTTGACGCCACCGACCACGTGGGCGTTGGTCATCACCCGGTGCGGGGCGTAGACGAAGCCGCTGCCCTCCAGCGTCTTGCCGCACGAGGTGGCGGTGCCGACGACCTTGACCAGGCTCTGCCGGGCCTTGGCCACCGCGGGGCTGGCGGCCAGCGCCGGGTCGGGGATGTCGACCTGGGTGATCGGCTCGTGTTCGAAGGGGTTGAACACCTGCGGGAAGCCGTTGCGGGCCAGCACCTTGGAGAAGTCCGAGAACCAGTTGGGCGCGTCGGAGGGAAGCGTGTCCTGGACCCCGCCCAGGATCGCCGAGGTACGGACCTGCTTGGAGACCGTCGGCAGGGACGTCCCGGCGAGCGCGGAACCGATCAGCCAGGCCACCAGCAGCATCGAGATCACATTGACCACGGCGCCGCCGGCGGCGTCCAGCGCCCGCGCCGGGCGGCGGTCGATGTGACCGCGCAGCTTCCAGCCGAAGTGGGTGGTGACCGCCTGGCCGATCGCCGCCAGCACGATCACCACCACCACCGCGATCACCGAGGCGGTCGTCCCGGGGCTGAGGTGGTCCAGCAGCAGCGGCAGCAACTGGACGGCGAGCAGGCCGCCGCCCAGGAAGCCGAGGACCGACAGCACGCCGACCACGAAGCCCTGCCGGTAGCCCGACACGGCGAATCCGATCGCGGCGGCGATCAACAGCACATCCAGGACATTCACCCGGACACCCTCCCACGACGGACCACCCCGCCGGGCGGGCGATCGGCGAATCCGCCCCCGGTCCGACGCGCCGGGTCCCGGCGTCGCGGCCGGGCACCGCCCGCCGTCCGGCTCACTGCGCCCCGGGGTCGCGGCCGAGCACCGCCCGGGAACGCTCACGGTCGCCCTGCACCAGCTCCAGCGCCTCGTCCGAGAGCTCGACGATCCGGTCGGCGTCCCACGGCCGCTCCAGTCCGCTGTGGTGCAGCACCCGGTCGATCACCCCTGCGGTGAAGCCCCAGACCAGTCGGCCCCCGACCGCGAAGGCCGGCCCCATGTGGCCGGACGGGTGCCGCAGCCTGGCCCGGTTCTCCGGGTCGGTCAGCTCGTCGATCGGCACCCGGAACACCGCGCCGGTCTCGCCCAGGTCCACCGGCCGGACCGGCGACTCCCGGCGCCACCAGCCGAGCACCGGCGTCACCACGAACCGGCTGACCGGGATGTACAGCGCGGGCAGCGTCGCGAACACCTGCACCCCGTCCGGGTCCAGGCCGGTCTCCTCCCATGCCTCGCGAAGGGCCGCCGCCACCGGGCCGGGACCCGTCGGGTCGCCGTCCTCCGGGTCCAGCGCACCGCCGGGGAAGGAGGGCTGGCCGGCGTGCGAGCGCAGCGAGCGGGCCCGTTCGATCAGCAGCAGGTCCGGGCCGGAAGCGCCCTCGCCGAAGAGCATCAGCACGGCGGCCGCGCGGCCGCCGTCGGCCGGCGGCAGGAAGCGGCTCAGTTGCTCGGGCAGCACCCGCTCCGCGGCGTCCCGGACCGGCTCCAGCCAGCTCGGCAGCCCGCCCCGTTCGACCCCCCGCGCCATCCCCCGGTCACTCACCCGGCCACCGCCAGGTCGGCGACCTCGCCGTGGTGGGCGGCGGCGTCCGCACGGGCGGCGGCCTCCCCGGGGAAGTCCGCGGGCGGCCGCAGCCGCTGTCCCGGCTGTCCGCCCATCTCGTACTTGAGCAGCTTCTTCGCCTTCTCCGGATCGGTCTCGCCCTCTCCGTAGGAGGGGCAGAGCGGGGCGATCGGGCAGGCCCCGCAGGCCGGCTTCCGGGAGTGGCAGATGCGCCGGCCGTGGAAGACCACGCGGTGCGAGAGCATCGTCCACTCGGACTTCGGGAAGATCTCCGCGACCGCCGCCTCGACCTTCACCGGGTCCTCGTCGGCCGTCCACCCGAACCGGCGGGCGAGGCGGCCGAAGTGGGTGTCCACGGTGATCCCGGGGACACCGAAGGCATTGCCGAGGACGACGTTGGCGGTCTTGCGGCCGACCCCGGGGAGGGTGACCAGGTCCGCCAGCCGGCCGGGGACCTCGCCGTCGAACTCGTCGCGCAGCGCGATCGAGAGGCCGATCAGGGACTTCGCCTTGTTCCGGAAGAACCCGGTCGGCCGGATGATCTCCTCCAGCTCCGCCGGGTTCGCCGCCGCCATGTCCTCCGGCGACGGGTACTTCGCGAACAGCGCCGGCGTCGTCCGGTTCACCCGCAGGTCGGTGGTCTGCGCCGACAGCACGGTGGCCACCAGCAGCTGGAACGGGTTGTCGAAGTCCAGCTCCGGGTGCGCGTACGGGTACAGCTCCGCCAGCTCCCGATTGATCCTCCGCGCCCGCCGCACCATCGCCAGCCGCGACTCGGGCTTGCGCGATTCGGGCTTGGGCGCCCCGCCTGCCTTCCCCACCGGCTTCCCCGCAGACGCGGTCGTCCGGACCTTGCTCTCTGCCATGCGTGAAGGCTACGCCGGACGGCCGTGCTCCTGCGGCGGATCGGCCAGGACGGGACCGGGCGGTGAACGGAAGGACGAGGAGAGCGGGGCCGGGCGGTGAAAGGAAGAACGGGGCCGGGCCGGGTCGGGCGGGGAAGCAGCACGGACGACGCGCTCCGGGACGGCCGCGCCCGTCAGTCCCGGAACAGCCCGTCGACGTCGCCGTAGCCGAGCGCGCCGGCCGGCTCGGTCAGGGTGCCAGCGCCGAGCAGTTCGGCGGCCGCGCGGCGGGCGGCGGTGTAGGCGAACTGCGTCAGCGCGGTGCCCACGCTGATCCGGCGCACCCCGGCGGCCGCGAGTTCGGCGACGCCAGGCCCGCCCGCCACGGCCATCGCGTTGACCGGCAGCGGCGAGCGGGCGCAGAGCGCGGCCAGCGCGTCGAGGTCCAGCAGCCCGGGGACGAAGAGGCCGTCCGCGCCCGCGGCCGCGTACGCCTCGGCGCGGACCAGCACGTCGTCGAGCCCGCCCAGCCCGAACAGGAAGACGTCCGTCCGGGCGTTGACGAGCAGCTCCGGCAGGCCCGCCGCCTCCGCCGCCGACCGCGCGGCGCGCAGCCGGCCGGCCTGCTCGTCCACCGTGAACAGCGGGCCGCCGGGCGCCGCCGAGTCCTCCAGGTTGACACCGGCCGCACCCGCCCCGACCAGGGCCCGGACCGTCTCGGTGACATCGGCGGGCGTGGGCCCGTAACCGCCCTCGGCGTCCACCGTGACCGGCAGGTCGACGGCTGCGGCGACCCGGCGGGCGGCCTCGACGGCCGTCGCGCGGTCGAGGCGCTGGCCGTCGCCCCGGCCCAGCGACCAGGACACGCCGCCGCTGGTGGTGGCGATCGCGACCGCGCCGGCCGAGGCGATCACGGCGGCGCTCCCGGCGTCCCAGGCGTTCGGCAGGACGAGCACGCCGTCCGCGACCAGTGCCCGCAGCCGCTCGGCCCGCGCGCGGAGGGTGGACGACGGGAGCGGGGCGGAGCTGGACATGAGGGGTACCGGCTTTCGGTTCGGGAGGGATTCGGGAACGGCCCCGGAGGGAGTGGCGGTTGCGCGCCGTCGACATCCTGCGACCGGTCGGCGGGCGCCCTCCAGTGATTAAGCTGAGGCCGAATCCTGGGCCGGTCCGTGGTCCGGGACGGGAGGGTGGGCGGGCACCGATGCGGACCGAACTCGCGTTCTCGACGGACGACCTGGCGCGGACCAGGTTCGCCGTCTCGCCCATGTGGGAGGTGGTGACCAGCCTCCGGGTGCTGGCCCACCGGGCCGTCCCCGCCCTGCACCGGCCCTGGGCCGCGCAGGTCCGCCGGGCGGCGGAGCTCGGCCGGGACGCGCGGGTCGGCGCGGGTACGCAGGTCGGCGCGGGTACGCGGGCCGACCGGGTCGCGGAGGCCACCGGGCCCGCCCTGCAGCGGCTGGCCGCGCTGGTCCCGGCCGCCGGCCACCTGCCGGACTTCCTCACCCCGGTCCCCGCCGGAGCCGCCCCCGCGCTCGCCGAGGAACTGGCCATGATCGCCGCGACCCCGCCCGACCTGGTCCGGGCCGATCTCGACATCCTGGCCGCCGAGCGCGGCGGCCGGCTGCCCGCCGTCCTCGAACCCCTCCACCGCGATCCGGCCGACCGGCTGCCCCACCTGGTCGCCGACATCGAGGCGTACTGGGAGTTCGCGCTGGAACCGCACTGGACCCGGATCCGCGCGCTGCTGGACGCGGACGTGCTGCACCGGGCCCGGCAGGCCGCCGGACGCGGCAGTGCCCGGGTCCTCGACGACCTGCACGAAACGGTCCACTGGGACGGCGGCGCGCTGCGGCTGGAGCAGCGGCACTGCGCGGTCCAGCGGCTGGACGCCGGGGCCGGGCTGGTCCTGGTGCCCTCGGTGTTCGCCTGGCCCCGGGTGCTGACCCGGACGCTGCCGCCGGACCCGCCGCAGCTCGCCTACCCGGCGCGCGGCGTCGCCACCCTGTGGGAGTCCGGACCGGTCGCCGACCCGGCGGAGGCGCTCGCCGCCGTCCTCGGACGCTCCCGGGCCCGACTGCTCGCCGAACTCGACGCGCCGGCCTCCACCACCGAGCTGGCCCGGCGGACCGGGCTCTCCACCGCCGGGACCTCCCAGCACCTCACCGCCCTCCGCGCGGCCGGGCTGACCAGCGCGCGACGGGCCGGGCACGCCGTCCTGCACGCGCGCACCGCCGTCGCCGACGCGCTGCTCGCGGTGGACGCGGCCGGCCGGACCGGGTGAGCCCGGGGACCGTCCGACGCTTCCCCGGCCGGTCCCCGAACCGGTCCTCCGGCAGGTCCTCCAGCCGGTGCCCGAGCCGTCCTGGGCCGGGGGCCGCGGCCGTTCCGGCGGTACGAATGGCCCCGCGCAACACACCTCGGCACACCCCCTCCTCATATGATCGGAGCGACATGCGCCATGCTTGGTGATGCAGAGCACTGTACGAACTTGTGCCGGAGGGCTTGACGGCCGGCCGGCCGAGAAGGAGGAAGCACGTGGACGACGTTCTGCGGCGCGCCGCACTCTTCGCGGCACTCGACGACGAACAGGCCGGCGAGCTGCGCGCTTCCATGACCGAGGTGACGCTCGCCCGCGGCGAGTCGCTGTTCCACGAGGGCGACCCCGGCGACCGGCTGTACGTCGTCGCCGAGGGCAAGGTCAAGCTGCACCGGGCCTCGCCGGACGGCCGCGAGAACATGCTCGCCGTCCTCGGCCCCAGCGAGATGATCGGCGAACTGTCGCTGTTCGACCCGGGCCCGCGCACCGCCACCGCGAGCGCGCTGACCGAGGTCAAGCTGCTGGGCCTCGGCCACGGCGACCTCCAGCCCTGGCTGCACGCGCGCCCCGAGGTCTCGATCGCCCTGCTGCGCGCCATCGCCCGCCGCCTGCGCCGGACCAACGACGTGATGTCCGACCTGGTCTTCTCCGACGTGCCCGGTCGCGTCGCCAAGGCCCTGCTGGACCTCTCCCGCCGCTTCGGCGTGCAGTCCGACGAGGGCATCCACGTCGCGCACGACCTGACCCAGGAGGAGCTGGCCCAGCTGGTCGGCGCCTCCCGCGAGACGGTCAACAAGGCGCTCGCCGACTTCGCCGGCCGCGGCTGGCTGAAGCTGGAGGCCCGCGCGGTCGTGCTGATGGACGTCGAGCGGCTCTCCCGCCGCTCGCGCTAGTCCACGGCCCCGAGCCCGTGCGAAGGGCCCGTACGCTCCGGCGTACGGGCCCTTTCGCGGTTCCGGTTCCGGTTCCGGTTCCAGGCCCGGAAGGCAGGGCAGGCACGCACGCGGGCACGCAGGCACGCAGGCACGCATGCAGCGGACGGTCAGTCGGGGATGAGCCCGTGGTCCCTGAGGTACTGGAGCTGCGCGAGGACCGACAGCTCGGCCGCCGGCCACAGCGCCGGGTCCACGTCCGCGTAGACCCGCGCCACCACCTCGGCCGCCGTCCGGCAGCCGGCCTCGACGGCGGTCTCGACCTGGGCCAGCCGGCCGGCCCGGTGCGCCAGGTAGTAGTCCACCGCGCCGAGCGCGTCCGCGAGCACCGGCCCGTGCCCCGGCAGCACCGTCCGGACGCCGTGCTCGGCGGCCATGCCGTGCAGGTGCCGCAGCGAGTCCAGGTAGTCGCCGAGCCTGCCGTCCGGGTGGGCGACCATCGTGGTGCCCCGCCCGAGGACGGTGTCGCCGGTGAGGATCGCGCCGTCGGCCGGCAGGTGGAAGGTGAGCGAGTCCGAGGTGTGGCCGGGGGTGCCGACCACCCGCAGATCGAGGCCGCCGACGTCGAGGCGCTGCCCGTGCGTGAGCCCCTCCGAACCGAGCCGGTGCGCCGGGTCCAGCGCGCGGACCTCGCTGCCGGTCAGTTCGGCGAACCGGGCCGCCCCCTCGGAATGGTCGGCGTGCCCGTGGGTGAGCAGGGTGAGCGCCACCCGCTTGCCCCGCTGCTCGGCGGTCTCGATCACCCGGCGCAGATGGCCCTCGTGCAGCGGGCCCGGGTCGATCACCACCGCGAGGTCCGAGCCCGGCTCGGAGAGCAGCCAGGTGTTGGTGCCGTCCAGCGTCATCGGGGACGGGTTCGGCGCCAGCACGCAGAGCGCACGGGGGGTTGCCTCGCCGCCGATCCCGGCGGCGGGGTCGCCCGGCAGGAGTCCGCTCACCGGCGGTCCCCGGTATCGCGGTGCAGCGCCCTGAGCGGCAGGGCCCGGAGCGGCAGCGCCCGGGTGAGGGCGCGCTGGGCCACCTCGGTGAAGCTGACGGAGTCGCTCTCGCAGGCAGGGCGGCGCGGGTTCAGGCGGCGGGCGGGCATCTCGGGTGCCGTCCGGCGAGCCACGTCGTTGTGGGTCATCGGGCGTCGGTCCTTTCTCGTACGGATCACTAGGGGCGGAACGGGTCGGAACGGGGTGGGACAGGGACGGGACAGGGATGGAGCAGGGTGGAACGAGGTCGAACGCGTGCGGGCGGAACGGGCGGGACGCCGGTCAGCCGACGCGCCCCTCGGGGAACGTACCGTCGATCGTCAGCTCGTCGTACCCCGGCCAGCGGACGGTCAGTCGCTCCCCGCGCACCTCGGCCCGGCCGAGGACCGGCTCCAGCGAACGGTCCGCCGCCGCCCCCAGCGCCTCCGCGGCGCTGCGCACCGGCAGCAGTTCGCGCAGCACGGTGACGGTCGGCGGCAGCATCCCGAACCGGCCCTCCTCGTAGCCGCGGACGGCCTCGGCCGGGGTGAGCCAGGCGACCCGGTCCGCCTCGCCGACCTCCCGGGCCGCACGCTGGCCGGCCGGCAGGGCGGCGACGAAGAACCAGGTGTCGTACCGGCGCTCCTCGAAGGCCGGCGTGATCCACCGGGCCCAGCCGCCCAGCAGGTCGCTGCGGAGCAGCAGCCCGTGGTCGCGCAGGAAGTCGGCGAAGGAGAGCTCGTGGGCCTCCAGGGCGGCGCGCTCGGCGGTCCAGTCCCGGGGCTCGGCGACGCTGTCGGCGTCCGGACCTGCCAGCAGGACGCCGGCCTCCTCGAAGGTCTCGCGGACGGCCGCGCAGACCACGGCCTGCGCGGTCCGGGCGTCCACGCCGAGTCGTCCGGCCCACTCCTGGGGGCCGGGACCGGCCCAGCCCAGCTCGGCCTCCGCGTCCCGCCGGTCGACCCCGCCGCCCGGGTAGGCGTACATCCCGGCCGCGAACGCCATCGACGTCCGCCGCCGCAGCAGGTACGCCTCCGGGCCGGCGTCCGTCCCGGTGTCGCGGAGCAGCACCACGGTGGCGGACTGCCGGGGCACGGGCGGGGTCAGCTCACCGGCGTCGGCCGCCCGGATCCGGGCGGGCCAGCCGGGGGGCATCGGGAGCGTCGTTGCTCGCTGGTCCATGCCCGGATGCTAAGCGCCCGGGGGCGGGCTTGGACAGGGGTGATCCGTTGTGCGGGACCGTCCCTCCGCGGGACCGGGGCCGTCCCGGCCGTCCTGGCCGGACACACGTCCGCCCCGGACTCCGTACGAGGTCCGGGGCGGGCGGGGCGTTGAGGGTGTCGGGCGCCCCGGGGGTGTCCGCCGGATCGGGGTACCGGGGACACCGGGGGCGCTCGGGTCCGACCGCAGACGCGGCCGGTCCATCAGTTCATCGGTCTTCCGGTCTTCCGGTCAGGCTCCGGCGCGGACGCGGACCTGGATCTCGACCTCGACCGGGGCGTCCAGCGGCAGCACGGTGACGCCCACCGCGCTGCGGGCGTGCACGCCCGCGTCGCCGAGCACCTTGCCGAGCAGCTCGCTCGTGCCGTTGATCACGCCGGGCTGGCCGGTGAAGTCGGGGGCGGAGGCGACGAAGCCGACGACCTTGACGACCTGCTCGACCAGGTCGAGGTCACCGATCACCGACTTGACCGCGGCCAGGGCGTTCAGCGCGCAGATCTGCGCGAGCTCCTTCGCCTCCTCCGGGGTGACCTCTGCGCCGACCTTGCCGGTGCTCGGGAGCTTGCCCGCCACCATCGGCAGCTGGCCGGAGGTGAAGACGAAGTCACCGGTGCGCAGCGCGGGCACGTAGGCGGCGACCGGGGCGGCCACCGGCGGCAGGGTCAGACCCAGTTCGGCCAGCTTCTCCTCGACCTTGCTCATGCCTGCTTCTCCCGCTTGAAGTAGGCCACCAGCTGCTCCGGGTTCGGACCCGGTACGACCTGGACGAGCTCCCAGCCGTCGTGGCCGAAGTTGTCCAGGATCTGCTTGGTGGCGTGCACCAGCAGAGGTGCCGTCATGTATTCCCACTTGGTCATGGCCAGACTCTAGACGTTCCGTCCCGGCGATCGGCCCCGGTCCGGGCCCGGGCGCGCTCCCGCGTGTGAGGTGGCCCACAAAGCGGGCATGATTCAGGTCCGGCGCCCCGGGTAGTCCCGGCATCCGGTGCGGTCCCTGGTTACCCTCGCGGGAGGGCACCTGCGTGGTGCCGGCCCTCGGAGACGGACGGAGACGGAGCGTGGCACGCACCCCCGGCCAGGCGGCCCGGCGCGATCCCGATTGGGAGGGCGTACGGCTGCACGTGGTCAGCGGCAAGGGCGGGACCGGGAAAACCACCGTGGCCGCGGCGCTGGCGCTGGCGCTCGCCGCGGAGGGCCGCCGGACCCTGCTGATCGAGGTGGAGGGCCGGCAGGGCATCGCCGAGCTGTTCGGCATAGCGGCACTCCCCTACGAGGAGCGCCGGATCGCCACCGTCACCCCGGCCCAGCTGGGCCTGCCGGCGAACGGCTCGGCCGGCGGTTCGCGAGGCGGCTCCGGCGGCGGCCCGGCCGGCGGCTCCGGCAGCGGTTCGGGAAGCGGCTCGGCCGGCGGCTCGGGAGGCGGGGAGCTGCACGCGCTCGCCATCGACACCGAGCAGGCCCTGCTCGAATACCTCGACATGTTCTACAAGCTCGGCCGGGCCGGCAAGGCACTGCAGAAGGTCGGCTTCGTCGACTTCGCGACCACCATCGCCCCCGGCGTCCGGGACGTGCTGCTGACCGGCAAGGCTTGCGAGGCCGCCCGCCGCAAGGGCCCGGACGGACGGCGGACCTATGACGCGGTGGTGATGGACGCACCGCCCACCGGCCGGATCACCCGGTTCCTGAACGTCAACTCCGAGGTGGCCGGGCTGGCCCGGATAGGGCCGATCCACAGCCAGGCGCAGGCCGTGATGCGGGTGCTGAAGTCGCCGGAGACCGCCGTGCACCTGGTCACCCTGCTGGAGGAGATGCCGGTCCAGGAGACCGTCGACGGCATCGCCGAGCTGCGCGAGGCCGGTCTGCCGGTGGGCGGGGTGCTGGTCAACATGGTCCGGCCGCCGCTGCTCGACGCGGCGGCGGTGGCGGCCGTCGACGGCGACCACCGCGAGGAGGTCGCGCTGGCCCTCGGCGAGGCGGGCCTCGGCGGCCGCTCGCGCAAGCCGGAGACCGTCCGGGCCGCGGTCGAACCGCTGATCGATCCACTGCTGGCGCAGGCCCGGGAGCACGCCGAGCGGGTGGAACTGGAGCGCGCCCGGCGTGCCGACCTGCAACACCTGAAGCTCCCGACGTACGAACTTCCACTGCTGGGCGAGGGCGTCGATCTCGGCACGCTCTACCGGCTGGCGGGCGAACTGAAGCGTCAGGGGGCAGCGTGAGCGGGCGGACCGGCACCACCGGACAGAACGGCGGCGGACGGAACGACAGCGGACGGAACGGCACCGGCGGACCGGACGGCGCGGGCGGCGACGGCAGCCGGCTCGCCGTGGACGCGCTGATCGACAATCCGAAGACCCGGATCATCGTCTGCTGCGGCTCGGGCGGTGTCGGCAAGACCACCACCGCGGCGGCGATCGGCCTGCGGGCGGCCGAGCGCGGACGCAAGGTCGTCGTGCTCACCATCGACCCGGCCCGGCGGCTGGCGCAGTCGATGGGTCTGACCGAGCTCGACAACACCCCGCGGATCGTCAAGGGCGTCACCGGCGACGGCGAGCTCCAGGCCATGATGCTCGACATGAAGCGGACCTTCGACGAGGTCGTGCTGGCCCACGCCGACCCCGAGCGGGCCCGCGCGATCATGGAGAACCCCTTCTACCAGTCCCTGTCGGCCGGCTTCGCGGGCACGCAGGAGTACATGGCGATGGAGAAGCTCGGCCAGCTGCGGGCGGCCGAGGAGTGGGACCTCATCGTCGTCGACACCCCGCCGTCCCGGTCCGCGCTGGACTTCCTGGACGCGCCGAACCGGCTCGGCTCCTTCCTCGACGGCAAGGTGATCCGGATCCTGACCGCCCCGGCCAAGGTCGGCGGGCGGTCCGCGATGAAGTTCCTGAACGCCGGGATGGGCCTGCTCACCGGCACCCTCGGGAAGATCTTCGGCGCTCAGCTGCTGACCGACGTCCAGACCTTCGTCAGTGCGACGGACTCGATGTTCGGCGGCTTCCGGGAGCGGGCGGACCGCACCTACCAGCTGCTCCAGGCGCCGGGCACGGCGTTCCTGGTGGTGGCCGCCCCGGAGCGGGACGCGCTGCGCGAGGCGGCGTACTTCGTGGACCGGCTGGCCGCCGACCGGATGCCGCTGGCCGGACTGGTGCTCAACCGGGTGCACGGGACCGGCGCGCCGCAGCTCACCGCCGAGCGGGCGCTGGCCGCGGCCGAGGCACTGGAGGAGAACGGTTCGGAGCAGGTGTCGCCGGACGCCGAGCTGCTGGCGGCCGGGCTGCTGCGGCTGCACGCCGAGCGGATGCAGGTGATGGTGCGCGAGCGGCGGACCAGGGACCGCTTCGTCTCGGTGTACCCGGACGTGCCGATCGTCGAGGTCGCCGCGCTGCCCGGGGACGTCCACGACCTGGAAGGACTGCGAACGATCGGCGAGCGGCTCAGCGGATCAGCGGACTGACACCCGGCGCTCGCCGCCGCGCTCCGGCCCGGCGGACCGAACCCGTCCGAGGACGGACCCGTCCGGCCGGACCCACGAGCGGGTCCGGTCCGTGTGTCGTACCGCTCAGCGTCGTCGCACCCGGTACGGTCCGGGCCGTCGACCCGGACCTCCGGACCCGAGCCCCCCGACCCGGGTCGTGCGTCCCAGCTGTGCTCCGCACGGCCGAGGACCGTGCGACGGTGACTCAGCCCGCCTGGGCGTAGTCCGTCAGTATCACGCCGGTGGCCAGCGAGGTCTCGTACTCGGTACGGGCCGTCTCCAGCAGCCGCCGCCACGAGATCACGGTCGGCCGACGGCGCAGCAGCGCCCGGCGCTCGCGCTCGGTCATTCCGCCCCAGACCCCGAACTCCACCCGGTTGTCCAGTGCGTCCGCCAGGCACTCGGTGCGCACGGGACACCCGCTGCACACCGCCTTGGCGCGATTCTGTGCCGCCCCCTGGACGAACAGTTCGTCCGGATCACTCGTGCGGCAGGCGGCCTGCGCACTCCAGTCGTCTACCCAGCCCATGCCGGCGCCGTCCTCTCCCGAATCGAGGCTCCCCCACGGCGGCAACGGCATATTCACCGTTGCCAGTTGAGGACGTTACGGAAGAACGACAGCTTGCAACAGCCCCTTCGGGCTCAATCTCGAATGACCCGATTGGACTATGGGTGGCGATCAGCTCACTCGTTGGAGTGATCGCAGGTCGCAAGCATTGCCAGGGCCGCGTTCACCACTCTCGCCACGCGAGCCGTCACACAGTGCTACCGGACACAGGGGTGCAGCGACCAACAGCTGCCTCAAAAACGCCCCGAAGGTAGATAATTCGGGCAATTCTCATCACTCACAAGAGTGATCAATGCTGACGCAGCGAAGCTGTCGCAAGCTTGTGACAAGCCTAGGCGAACACCTGCCCCGGTGTGCGGCATTCGGCAACGTAGGGTTCTCCCCATGGCACCGAAGCGCCCCCAGGCACCCCAGCCCCCAGGCAACACCGGAGCTCCGCGCGGCAAGCGCCGCGGGTCACCGCTGAGCTACGCGGGACACGGAGTGAAGTTCCTGGGGGTCAGCGTGCTGTCCGGCGTGCTGCTGGCGGGCATGGCCCTGCCCGCCGTCGGCGCGCTCGGCCTGACCGCCAAGAACACGGCCGAGGGCTTCTCCAACATCCCGGACGACTTCAAGACGCCGCCGCTCACCCAGGCGACCCAGATCTTCGACGCCAAGGGCGGGCTGATCGCCAAGGTCTACGAGCGCGACCGCACCGTCCTCACCGCCGACCAGATGTCCCCGTACATGCGGCAGGCCCAGGTCGACATCGAGGACGCCCGCTTCTACGAGCACGGCGCCGTCGACCTCAAGGGCGTGCTCCGCGCGATCAGCAAGAACGCGGAGAGCGGCACCGCCTCCCAGGGCGCCTCGACGCTGACCCAGCAGTACGTCAAGAACGTCAACGTCGAGAAGGCCGGCGACGACCAGGCCGCCGTCCTGGAGGCCCAGCGCAAGACCCTGGGCCGCAAGATCCAGGAGCTGAAGGTCGCGATCAAGCTGGAGGAGGATCTGACCAAGGACCAGATCCTCACCAACTACCTGAACATCACCTTCTACGGTCACCAGGCGTACGGGATCGAGGCCGCCTCCCAGCGGTACTTCAGCAAGAGCAACAAGGACCTCACCGTCGCCGAGGCCGCCACCCTGGCCGGCCTGGTGCAGAACCCCTCCCTCTACGACCCGGTGCGCTTCCCGGACAACTCGGTGAAGCGGCGCAACACCGTGATCGACAAGATGGTCGAGAACAAGCACATCACCGCGGACCAGGCCAAGGAGGCCAAGGCCGCCCCGCTGGGCCTGAAGTACAAGGACCCGCAGAACGGCTGCATCACCGCCCAGGCGGGCATGGGCTTCTTCTGCGACTACGTCCGGCACGTGGTCAAGCAGGACCCGGCCTTCGGCAAGAACGCCGCCGACCGGAAGAAGTTCTGGGACCAGGGCGGTCTGAACATCTACACCACCCTCGACCCGGACAAGCAGGCCGCCGCCCAGGCCGCCGTCACCGGCAAGGTCAAGGTCACCGACCCGGTGTCCGCCGCCGCGACCATGATGGAGCCGGGCACCGGCAAGATCCTGGCGATGGCCCAGACCCGCCCGTACGGCCTGGAGCCGTCCAAGAACCAGACCGTCGTCAACCTCAACGTCGACGCGGCGATGGGCGGCGGCAACGGCTTCCAGCCCGGCTCGACCTTCAAGCCGATCATCGCCGCGGCCGCGCTCGAGAACGGTATGGCGCCCACCAAGCCGTACCCGTCCGAGAACCGCATCGAGTGGCCGACGATGAAGACCTGCGAAGGCACCTGGAAGAACACCTACAAGGGCAACGAGCGCTACGTCCCGAACGAGAGCAAGAGCGAGGTCGGCCCCTACGAGCTGAAGCAGGCGATGGCCCTCTCGGTCAACACCTACTTCGTCCAGATGGAGCAGGACATGGGGCTCTGCCCCGTCAAGCAGATGCTCGACAAGCTCAACATCACCACCACCGCCTCCGGTGCCAAGCTGGACGTCGTGCCCTCGATCACCCTGGGCACCAAGGAGATGTCGCCGCTGACCATGGCGAACGTCTACGCGACCTTCGCCGCCCGCGGCAAGCACTGCACCCCGATCGCGATCAACAAGATCAGCACGGTCGACGGCAAGGAGGTCAAGGTCCCGCAGACCACCTGCTCCCAGGCGTTCTCCGAGCAGACCGCCGACGCGCTGAACACCGTCCTGCTCAACGTGACCGAGAAGGGCACCGGCGCCACCCTCGGCCTGGAGGACGGCCGCCAGATCGCTGGCAAGACCGGTACCACCGACAAGAAGAAGGCCGCCTGGTTCAGCGGCTACACCCCGCAGCTCGCCACCGCGGTCTGGATCGGCGGCCCCACCGGCGGCGTCGAGATGAAGAACATGAAGATCGGCGACACCTACTACGGTGCCGACGGCGTCTTCGGAGCCACCGGCCCCGGTCCGATCTGGAAGATGGCCATGGACGGCGCGCTGAAGGGCTCCCCCAAGGAGACCTTCCAGACCATCGACATCCCGGACCCGGCCCCCAAGCCGGACCCGAACGCCACCCCGGGCGCGACCGCCCCTGCCACGCCCAACCCGGGCGACCCGAACGCGGGCGGCAACCCGCCGCCGCCGGCCAACCCGAACCCCGGCGCCGGCGGCACCAACGCCGGCGGCGTGATCGGCGGCGGGTTCACCTTCCCGCCGGGGGTCATCGGCGGGAACGGCGGCGACGGCGGGCGCGGCCACCACTGAACGGTCACCGCTGAACGGCCACCGCTGAACGGCCACCGCTGACGGGACCCGCTGACCGGTCCCTGTGACCGGACGGCCCGCGGGGCCTCCGGCAGGACGAAAGGGGCGCCCCCCGAGCATCTCGCTCGGGGGGCGCCCCTTTGCCTCGTCCTCCGCCCCGTACTCCGCCTCGGGCGGTTCCCGGAGCGGTCAGCGCCTCGGGCGGTTCCCGGAGCGGTCAGCCGACCAGGGCCGACTTCACCGCGGCGGCCACCCGGCCACCCTCGGCCAGACCGTCGACCTTCGGCCGCACCAGCTTCATCACGGCGCCCATGCCCTGCGGACCGGTCGCCCCGCTCTCGGCGACGGCGGCGGCCACGATGGCCGCCAGCTCGTCGTCGGACAGCTGCTTCGGCAGGTAGCCGGCCAGCAGCTCACCCTCGGCCACCTCACGGGCGGCCTGCTCGGCCCGGCCGGCGCTGCCGAACGCCTCCGCGGCCTCCCGGCGCTTCTTCGCCTCCCGACCGATCACCTTGAGCACCTCGGCGTCGGAGAGTTCGCGCTTCGTCTTCCCCGCCACCTCCTCGCTGGTGACGGCCGACAGCGTGAGCCGGATGGTGGACGAGCGCAGCTCGTCCCGGTCCCTGATCGCAGCCGTCAGGTCCTCGTGCAGCTGCTCCTTGAGCGTCGTCATGGCCCCGAGTCTCCCACCTGCCACGATCCGATGCGCACCATTAACCCCGTGCCCCGCCGCCCCTCCTCTCCCCTTCCCTCCACCATTAATAACCTCTTAAACTGGTTACATGACGGACGAGCGAACCCCCGGCCTGGTCCTGCAGTCCCCCGGCGGAACGCGCTTCCACTTCGACCCCGGCGCGCTCTGCCTGGAACTGCTGCCCACCGGTGGCCCCGGCCGCCACTCGCGGTACGAGATCCTGCACCAGCCGTCCGACCTGCTGAAATGGCTGGAAGAGTCCCGGCTCGCCCTGCCCCCCGGCACCGTCCGGATCAGCGACGACCAGCTGACCGCCGTCCGCGCCCTGCGGGACACCCTCTGGCGCCTCACCGCGGCCCGCGCGAGCGGGACCCGCGCCCCCGACGAACCCGCCGACCACGCCCTCCTCAACCGGACCGCCGCCAGACCGCCCCTCGCCCCGCAGATCGCCCCCGACGGCACCTCCGCGCCACCCCTGCCCGGCGACGGCGACCAGCTCGCCTCCACCCTCGCGCGCGACGCCATCGCCCTGTTCACCGGCCCGCACGCGCACCGGATCCGCGAATGCGGCGCCGACAACTGCCAACTGCTCTTCGTCGACACCTCACGCCCCGGCCGCCGGCGCTGGTGCTCGATGGAACGCTGTGGCAACCGCCACAAGGTCCGGGCCCTGCGCGCCCGCCGCGAACGGCCCGAGGAGTGACCTGACGTGTCCCCGGGCGCACCCCGACAGTTCACCTGCTGATCCGCCGTCTGAGAGCATGGACCGATGCGACCGCTGTACTCCGTTCCCCTCGGAATCGCCGCCACCGGCGCCGCCTGCCTCGCCTACTCCGTTGGGTACGAGGTCCGTTCCTTCCGCCTCCGCCGGGTCGAGGTCCCGGTCCTCCCCCGAGGCGCCCGACCCATCCGGGTACTGCAGGTCTCCGACATCCACATGGTGAGCGGCCAGGGCAGGAAGCAGCGCTGGCTGCAGAGCCTCGCCGGCCTGCGGCCCGACCTGGTGGTCAACACCGGCGACAACCTCTCCGACCCGGAAGGCGTCCCGGCCACCCTCGACGCGCTCGGCCCACTGATGGACTTCCCCGGCGTCTACGTGTTCGGGTCCAACGACTACTACGGCCCCGCCCGCAAGAACCCCGCCCGCTACCTCCAGGCGATGCGCAGCGGCAGCCACGGCATGAACAACGCCGACGGCACCGCCCGCCGCGGCATCACCGGCGCCGTCCACAACCCCTGGGAGAAGCTGCGCGACGCCTTCGACGCCGCCGGCTGGCTCGACCTCACCAACACCCGGGGCCGCCTCACCGTCGCCGGCCTCGACCTGGAGTTCACCGGCCTGGACGACCCGCACATCCGGCGCGACCGCTACAGCGAGGTTTCCGGCGGCCCCTCCGCCGACGCCGACCTCTCCCTCGCCGTCGTGCACGCCCCGTACCTCCGGGTCCTCGACGCCTTCACCGCCGACCGCTACCCGCTGATCCTGGCCGGCCACACCCACGGCGGCCAGCTCTGCGTCCCCTTCTACGGCGCCCTCGTCACCAACTGCGACCTCGACGCCAAGCGGGTCAAGGGCCTCTCCACCCACCAGGCCGGCGGCCGCCGCTCCTACCTCCACGTCTCCGCCGGCTGCGGCACCAACCGCTACACCCCCGTCCGCTTCGCCTGCCCCCCTGAAGCCACCCTCCTCACCCTCACCCCCACCCCCCACTGACCCACCCACCCCGCTCGCCCCACCCGCCGAGAAACCGGATTTCGTCTCTCGGCAAGCGTCCGGTAGAGTTCTACTCGTCGCAAAGGAGACGGAGCGACAAACAGCAGGACCGGGGTGTGGCGCAGCTTGGTAGCGCGCTTCGTTCGGGACGAAGAGGCCGTGGGTTCAAATCCCGCCACCCCGACCCAGGTCAGAGGCCCTATCGGAGAAATCCGGTAGGGCCTCTGGCGTCTCTGCCAGCACGGAAGTACAGCAACTGCTCTGGCCTTCCCCGACCGCCAGCAACGGCTGCTGAGGAAGTGTCGGCAGGGCCGGACGCCCCCTCGCGCTACCAACGGCGACTCAGCCGAGCGTGTCGGTGGCCTCCGCGATGATTGGCCCACACCACCGGCAGTCAGAGAGCGGGACTGAGTTGAGCATCCTGGGTAACTTCGTGTGGTCGATCGCCGACCAGCTGCGGGGCGTCTACAGGCCGCACCAGTACGGCGGCATCATTCTCCCGTTCACGATCCTTCGACGCCTGGACTGCCTGCTCGAACCCACCCGCGACGAGGTCCGCGCCCTGGCCGAGAAGCACGAGGGCGGAGCCCTGGATGTCCAGGTCAAGCGCAAGACCGGCCTGACCTTCTACAACACCTCGGAGTACGACTTCGCTCGGCTGCTTGAGGACCCCGAGGGCCTGCGCGCCAACCTGATCGACTACATCTCGCACTTCTCCGGCAACATCGACGTCTTCGAGCGCTTCGGGTTCGAGGCCGAGATCAACCGGCTCGACGAGAAGAACCGGCTGTATCTGATCGTCTCCAAGTTCGCCGACGTCGACCTGCACCCCGACACCGTCCCCAACGCGGCGATGGGCGACCTGTACGAGCACCTGATCTACAAGTTCGCGGAAGCCTCCAACGAGGAGGCCGGCGAGCACTACACGCCGCGCGACGCGATTCGCCTCATGGTCGATCTGCTGTTCGCAGAGGACAGCGAGGCCCTGCTCGAGCCGGGCACCATCCGCACGATCTACGATCCCACCGCTGGCACGGGCGGCATGCTCTCAGTGGCCGAGGAACGTCTCCTGGAGCGCAACCGCCAGGCCCGCCTGCGGCTGTACGGGCAGGAGATCAACGACTTGTCCTACGCCATCTGCAAATCGGACATGATCGGCAAGGGACAAGACGTCGGCAACATCCGGCTTGGCGACACCCTGGCTGACGACAAGTTCTTCGACAAGACCTTCGACTTCTGCATGTCCAACCCCCCCTATGGGGTGGACTGGAAGGCATCAGAAACGGCGGTTAAGGGGGAGCAGAAGAAGGGCGGGCCGACCGGCCGCTTCGCCCCTGGTCTGCCACCAGTCTCGGACGGCCAGATGCTCTTCCTGGCACACCTGGCTCACAAGATGCGCCCTGCCCGCGAGGGTGGTGGTCGCGCTGGCATCGTGCTGAACGGTTCCCCGCTTTTCACCGGCGCTGCGGAGTCCGGATCCTCGGAGATCCGGCGGTGGCTGTTGGAGAACGACATGGTGGACGCGATCGTCGCGCTACCCATCGACATGTTCTTCAACACCAGCATCCCCACCTACGTCTGGATCCTTGACAACGCCAAGCCGGCAAACCGCCGCGGCAAGGTGCAGCTGATCGACGCGTCCGAGATGTGGACAAAGATGCCCAAGGGAATGGGCGCCAAGCGCAAGGAGATCGACGCATCCGCCCGCGAGCGGATCGTGAAGCTCTACGACGCCTTCACCGAGAACGAGAACTCCAAGATCCTTAAGAATTCGGAGTTCGGCTACTGGACGATCACCGTCGAGCGCCCCCTGCGCCTGAATTTCTCAGCGTCCCGCGCCGCCGATCTGGACGACCAGGCGCTCGCCAAGGCGTTCGGCAAGGGCAGTGACCCGGCACCGTTCCTGACTGTGCTTGCTGACGTGGGTAACCGGGTCTATCTGAGCCGGGACACGTTCGTTGCGGCTGTTCGTGGGACGTTCAGCGCAGCCGGGCTGAAGCTGACCCCCTCCCAGTACCGCAGCCTGGCCATCGGCCTGGGGAAGCCGGACGACTCGGCAGAGATCGTTCTGGACGCCAAGGGCAATCCTGAGCCGGACGTCCCCAAGCGCGACACAGAAAATGTCCCGTTCACATACGGTGGCAACACACTCGGCGATATCGGGCGGGAAGAGACTGTCAAGACGTATTTCGAGGCTGAGGTAGCACCCCACGTCCCGGGCGCATGGATCGACACGAAGAAGACGAAGGTCGGCTACGAGATCCCCTTCACCCGACTCTTCTACACATACACCCCACCGCGCCCGCTTGCTGAAATTGACCGCGACCTGGAAGCGCAGATCGCCAAGATCATGGGACTGCTGCAGGAGGTCGAGGCATGACAGGGACTCGGCACATCCGCCTGAAGTACCTCTATGTCCCGTCAGGAGAGGCCAATCGTCCGGACGAGGAAGTCCTCTCCGTCTACCGTGACCACGGGGTAATCCCCAAGTCGTCCCGGGCCGACAACTTCAATAAAACCCCCGAGAATGTTGAACGCTACCTGCTCGTCCGTCCTGGTGACCTCGTCGTCAACAGGATGAAGGCTTGGCAGGGGTCTCTCGGAGTGTCCGAGTACCGAGGGATCGTCAGCGGGGACTACGAAGTCCTCCGCCCTGTGCCCGGCTCTGTCTCGGGCCGATACATGCACTACGCACTCCGATCGCGACACATGGTCGGGGAGTACAGAGTGCGCTCAACGGGGATCAGGCCCTCCCAATGGCGGCTGTACTGGGACCAGATGGGTGACATCCGCATCCCCTTGCCGACCCTCGATGAGCAGGAGTGGATCGCCAACTACCTCGACCGTGAAACCACGCAGATCGACACACTGATCAAGGAACAGCAGCTTCTCGTTGACCTGCTGCGCGAGCGGCGTGGCGCCGTGAGCACGGCAGTACTCAGTTCGGTTGTGCCTCTCACCACTGGGCAGCGGCTGAAGCACGTTGTGACCGGAGTGACGCAGGGTTGGAGTCCGCAGTGCTACCCGTGGCCCGCCGACGGCGTAGAGACTTGGGCGGTCCTGAAGGCTGGCGCCGCTAATGGCGGGGTTTTCCGGCCAGACGAGAACAAGGAGCTTCCCAAGGACCAGGCGCCCCGGCCTGACCGGGTCGTCCGGCGAGGTCAGCTGGTGATCTCCCGGGCCAACACCCGTGATCTGCTGGGAAGCGCAGCGGTCGTTGAAGGCGACTTCCCGTGCCTGATGCTCTCCGACAAGCTGTATGCCCTCGACCTCGACAAGGAAACGGCAGACCCGCGCTACGTGGCGACGGTTCTGGGAACTCCTCGCCTCAGAGGGCTGATCGAAGTCGAAGCCACTGGCGCATCTCACTCGATGCAAAACATCAGCCTGGAGGACATCCTCAACCTACCAATGGACCTTCCTTCGCTGGACGTTCAGCGCCAGGCTGTGTCGCGCATGCGTGAGCAGATCGCTCGGATCGATGTCCTGATCACCGAATCCGAGCGCGTGATCCAACTGTCCCAAGAACGGCGCGCTGCTCTCATCACTGCGGCCGTGACCGGTCAGATCGACGTCCGTCAGGAGGGCTGATGGCCCAGCACAACGAGGTCGAGTTCGAGAAGGAACTGTGCGAGTACCTGGCTAGCGATGGCTGGCTCTACTCCAAGGACGACACTGGCTACGACCGTGAACGCGCCTTGTTTCCAGAGGACTTCTTCGGGTGGCTCCAAGACACCCAGGCAGGTGAGCTGGCCAAGGTCGTCAAGGCGGGCGCTGCGGACGAGGCCAAGCAGCGCGGGCAAGTGCTGGATCGGCTTGTGAAGTTACTGTCGATTGACATGGAGAATGGTGGTGGCACTCTCAACGTGCTCCGCCACGGCTTCAAGCACTTGTCAGCCAAGCTCCGCATGTGCCAGTTCAAGCCTGAATCCACCTTGAACGCGAAGACCTTGGCCGACTACGAGAAGGTCCGGCTACGCGTGATGCGGCAGGTGCACTTCTCCACCGCCGACCAGCGCAGCGTGGACCTCGTGTTCTTCATCAACGGCCTGCCTGTGGCGACGGCCGAGCTCAAGACGGACTTCACGCAGACGGTCGAGGACGCCAAGCGGCAGTACAAGACCAGCCGGCAGCCGAAGGACCCAGGCAGCAAGCACGTCCAGCCGTTGTTCACCTCCGGGCGCGGCGCGCTGGTGCACCTCGCGGTGTCCAACGACGAGGTCTGGATGACCACGAAGCTCGCCGGGGACAAGACGTTCTTCTTGCCGTTCAACCGGGGTACCGAGGACGGCGGAGCGGGCAACCCGCTCAACCCCGGTGGGTCGCCGTCGTCCTACCTGTGGGAACGGGTGCTGCAGAGGGATGCGTGGCTGAACATCTTCGGCCGCTTCATGTACATCAAGCACGACCGGCACACCGACCCGATCTCCGGCAAAACGACACGGTCGGCCGTGCTGCGCTTCCCGCGCTTCCACCAGTGGGAGGCGGTCACACAGGTGACCGACGCGGTCTTCCAGGAAGGCGCCGGGCACCGGTACCTAATCCAGCACTCGGCCGGCTCGGGGAAGACCGACTCAATCTCTTGGCTGTCACATCGCCTGGCCCGCCTGCAGGTGGACAACACAAAGGTGTTCGACTCGGTCATAGTGGTCACCGACCGCACCGTGCTGGACGGACAGTTGCAGGACGCGATCAAGCAGATCGACAACGACCAGGGCATCGTGCTGGCCATCGACCGGAGGGAGGCCGCCCGCGAGGGCTCCTCCAAGTCGGGGATGCTGGCCAAGGCTCTGGCCGACGGCAAACTGATCATCGTCGTCACCATCCAGACCTTCCCCCACGCTATGGCCGAGATCCGGCAGTCAAAGGGCCTGAAGGGCAAGAGGTTCGCAGTCATCGCCGACGAGGCGCACTCATCCCAGTCCGGCCAGGTTGCCGCCAAGCTCAAGGCCGTACTGACCTCCGAAGAACTCAAGGAGATCGAGGAAGGCGGAGAAGTCGACATCGAGTCGATCCTGGCCTCCGAAGCCTCCGAACGAGCCGCCAGCGAAAACATCTCCTACTTCGCGTTCACCGCCACGCCCAAGGGCAAGACGCTGGAGCTGTTCGGCCGGGTGTCCGACGGCACAGACCTGCCTCCGCAGTCGTTCCACGTGTACTCGATGAAGCAAGCCATCGAGGAGGGCTTCATCCTGGACGTCCTACGGGGCTATCACGCATTCAAGCTGGCCTTCCAGGTCGGTCAGAACGCTGCCGCCGGCGACCCGGAGGTCGACCAGAGCGAAGCAACCAAGCAGGTCATGCGATGGGTGAAGCTCAACCCGCAGACCATCGCCCAGAAGGCCGCGATCATCGTCGAGCACTTCCGCTCCAACATCGCGCACCTGTTGGACGGACACGCCAAGGCAATGGTTGTAGCCGACTCCCGCCAAGGCGCCGTGCGCTTCAAGCTGGCAATCGACAACTACATAGCCAAGAAGGGCCTGGGCTACGGCACCCTGGTGGCGTTCTCCGGAAAGGTCGAGGACTCCGAGTCCGGCCCGGATGACTTCACTGAGTCCTCGATGAACCCGGGAGTGCATGACCTGCGCACGGCGTTCAAGGGCGATGAGTACAAGGTCATGATAGTCGCCAACAAGTTCCAGACCGGCTTCGACCAGCCGCTGTTGTGCGCCATGTACGTCGACCGGTTGCTGTCGGGCGTTACAGCGGTGCAGACACTCTCACGCCTGAACCGCACCTATGTCACCCCGTCAGGTGTTCAGAAGACCACGGCAATGACGCAGGTTGTCGACTTCACGAACGAACCGAGCAAGATCCAGAAGGCGTTCGAGCCGTACTACACGGACGCGCACCTGGAGCAGTCCACTGACCCGAATCTGGTGCACGATCTCTCCGCCAAACTCGATACCTCCGGGATCTACACGCTGGCCGAGCTCGACCAGTGCGCCGAGGCGTTCGTGAAGAACAAGGGCAACAACGCCCTGGCGGCCGCTGTAAGCCCCGGGAAGCGAAAGTTCCAGGACCGGTACACCGCTGCCCTTGTCGCGAACGGCGGCGAGGGGGACAAGGCTGCTCTGGCAGAGCTCAACATGTTCCGCAAGGACGTCGGCACGTTCGTGCGCCTGTATGACTTCATGAGCCAGATCGTCGACTACGGCGATGCGGATCTGGAGAAGCGCTCCATCTACTTGCGGCTGCTGGAACGCCGGATCAGGCCCGACAACTTCACTGCCCCGATTGACCTGTCCGACGTCGTGCTGCAGAGCGTCAAGCACGTCGACAGAGGCAAGACCGACATCGCCTTGGGCAGGGAGAACGTTGCCCTCAAGGGCATGTCGGGGGCGGGGTCGGCAACTAAGAATGATCCGAAGCTGGTCGCCTTCCAGGCTGTCCTGGATCGACTCAACGACCTGTTCGGCAACGAGGACTTCACGGCTTCCCAGAAGGTGGCTTTCCTCGATACCTTGCTGGGCGCCCTGTTGGACGATGAGGACCTCGTGCGGCAGGCCGAGGTCAACACCGCGACTCAGTTCGCCGAGTCCCCCGACTTCGACGATGCCGTCACGGGTGCGGTCGCAGACAACCAGGGCGCACACAACAAGATGAGCGACTACTTTTTCACCAGCACCCCGGGTCGGGCACAGCTGATCGCCGAAATCGCCAAGTGGTTCTACGCCGTTGTGGCCGATCATGCTGAGAAGGGCGATGCCACAAAGCCGGTCTGACGTTGATGTAGTCACGGCTCTTCCAGATAGGCCCGCGGGCCCAGTCGCGTCTCCGCAACTGGGCCCGCGGGCCTTGACGGCGCACAGGGGTCACTGCGCCTTGCCGGGCGCCTCCTCTGCGACCTCGCCCCCACCGTCTCCCGAACTCGCAGCGTGGCCGCTGTCGAGCGTTGCGCCGAGCTTGCGGAGGGCCTTTCGGGTCTCCTCGGACGGGACCTGGGTGTAGATCTCCATGGTCACCGCGAACTGCGAGTGCCGGAGGATCTGCATCGCCACACGCGGGTGGACGTCCAGGGCCGCCAGCAGTGTGCCGCAAGTCTTGCGGGTGTCGTGGACACGGATCAGCCGCACGCCCGCCTCCTTGCAGCGGAACTCGAAGCGGCGGTTGAAGTTGCGCGGCTCGATCGGCGTCCCGTATCGCGTGGTGAAGACGAGGTCGGAGTCGGTCCACAGCTCGCCGGCGGCCAGCTTGTCGGCCTCGCGTCGCTTCTGACGCAGCAGCAGCGCGGCGCGGCAGATCTCGGGCAACGGGAGCATCGACTCCGAGGCGTCGGTCTTGACCTCGGATTGCAGCAGCCGACGCCGCACGCGCTGGAGCTGCTGCTGGACGAGGATCTCGCCACGGTCGAGCATGACGTCCGACCAGCGCAGGCCGAGCACCTCGCCCTTGCGCAGACCCAGGACCAGGATCATCACGTAGGCGCCGTACAGCGGGTCGCGCGCGGTGCGGGCGGACTCCAGGAAGCGGCTGGCCTCCTCGACCGACCACGGGACGACCTTGCGGCTGCGCGGCTTCGCCATCTTGACGAGCTGGGCGACGTTGCGCGAGATCATCTCCTCGCTGATCGCGTAGGTGAGCGCGCTGCGCAGGACCGTGCGGGCGTCGGCGACGGAGCGCTTGGACAGGACCTGCTCGCAGCACTGGCCGATCGCGCAGCACTTGCGCCGGTCCTTGTCCCTGCGCTCGTCCTTGCCCTGGGCACAGCACTGGCACGCGGTGCCGAGCTTGTTCAGCCACTCGCGCACGTCGCGCACGCTGAGCTTGTCGACCCGCTTCGAGCCGAGGAACGGCACGATGTAGAGGCGTACGGCCGTCTCGTAGGTCGCTGCGGTGAGCGGCTTGAGGTTGACCTCGACCTCCTCCTTCAGCCAAAAGGCGAGGTACTGCTCCATGGTGGGCGTGCTGGTGGCGACGGGGCCAGCCTTGGCGGCGTTGTGGAGCTTGAGCCACTTGTCGTGGACCTCAGTGCGGGTCTTGCCGTAGACGTACTTGCGGTCGCGCTTGCCGGTGGGCGTGGTCACCCAGGCGTAGGCCGCGAAGCCGTTGCGGTAGGGGTAGATGGACCCCTCGCCGTTGCCGCGCTTGCCCATCAGGCAGCCACCTCCTCGGCGGCGACGACGCGGGCGACGTAGTCGTCGACCCAGGCGGGCAGGATGCGGCGGTTGCGGCCGATGACGACCGAGCGAATCTGGCCGCTGAGGACGAGCATCTTGGTCTTGGACAGGCCGAAGCCGAGCATGTCGGCGACCTCGGCGGTGGTGAACCACTTCCGCTCGATGGCGGTCATGGGGGTGGACATGGGCGTCCTCTCTCGCGGCGGCGCGGGGCAACGCGCTGCCGTTGGCGACTGTGTGGGATGGGCGGTGGGTTGGTGGGCTGCCGATGGCCCTCGGCGTTCGTAGCGCCGAGGGTCGGGCAGCAGAGGTAGGTGGTGGGTGGGACGGGCACACTACGGCGGCCTCGGCTCGGCACCTAAAACGATCTTGGACCCGTGAGCCGGGCTGACCGTTTTAGGTTGCGAGCCGGGTCGCGGCGATGATGCTCCGCGAGGCCGTCGCTCCCTGGGCGAGCTGGGCGAGCTCGCTTACCGGTCGGCCGAGGGGCCCTTGCGGAGCGGGTCCCACTGGGAGTTGGGGGCCGGGTACCACGTGGGCTCAGCGCCGGAGGGGCCGAGGTCGATGCCTTGGGCTTCGAGGCGTTCGGCGATCTCCTCGTAGGTGCGCAGGGCCTCTCCGTACCGGGCCTTGGCGGCCTGTTCGAGGTCGTGGGCGGTTCTCCACTCCTGCTCGGCCTTCTCAACGGCGAAGCCCGCTTCCTGCAGCTCGTAGTCCGGTTCGTCCGGGCCGGCCACGGCTTCGGTCATGAAGTTGCCAGCCGGAACGCTGAGAGCCCTGGCCAGGCCGATCACCTCGTCGAAGCGGACCGGGCGGGTTCCGTTCTCGATCTTGGCGACCTGGGTCTGGTGGAACTTGAAGCCGAGCCGGGTCATGCGCTCGGCCACGTCCTCCTGGGAGAGGCGGGCCGCCTTGCGCAAGACCTTCAGGTTGTGGGCCACGAGGGCCTCGCCCTCCAGGGCCTTATACCGATGCACCATGGGGTTGACCATACCAACCTCCTTTCGATTGCGAGCAGGTGCGACGCGGCGACGGGGTCGACAGTAGCAGCATGGAATATCCAACCGTCAAAGGGTTGGGATAGGTCTACACAAACCCTCCACGAGTCACGTCCACCTGCAAACATGCGGCAAAGGGTTGAGATCTTCATGCCTGAATCGCTTGATCGGGAGTCCCGCCTGCCGCTACGTTGTTCCTCGACAGCATGAAGAACTCAACCGAAAGGAGGTTGCACCGGGCCGGGCAGCGGCCCGAGTGTCCCGATAAAAAACGCGAAGCCCCCGGCGCTACGAACACCGGGGGCTGATCGAAAACCTCGCCACCGCCCATCCCAGGACAGTCGACCTACGGCGGACCGGGTTGCCCCCCGGAGCCACCGAGTGAGGATCTCCATGACCGAGAGTACTGCCTCCCGCCCCACCACCAAAGCCCCCACCACCACGCCGACCGTCGGCGGCTGGCCGCCCGTCGCCAAGGCCGGCGAGCCCGGCACCTACCTGCTCGCCCAGCAGAGCGAGCAGCTGTCCACAGCCTGTGGACCCGACGCCGAGGCGGCACCGGCCGAGCCCGCTACGCCTGACGGGACCGACCTGATACCGGACACCGAGGCGAGTGAGGGCACCGACCTGCTCGCGCAGCTGAGGGCCCTGATCGCGAAGTTCGTGATCCTGCCCTCCGAGGAGGCGCTGGACGCCGCGACGCTGTGGGTCGCCGCGACCCACCTGCAGGGCTCGTGGCAGCACGCGCCGCGCCTGGCCGTAGTCGGCCCGGCGAAGCGGTGCGGCAAGTCGCGCCTGCTCGACGTGCTCACGGAGACGGTGCACCAGCCGGTGCTGACGGTGAACTCGACCCCGGCTGCGGTCTTCCGCTCGATCACCGAGGAGCCGCCCACCCTGCTGGTGGATGAGGCCGACACGATCTTCGGCAGCCCGAAGATGGCCGAGAAGAACGAGGAGATGCGTGGCCTGCTCAACGCCGGGCACCAGCGCGACCGGTACGTGCTGCGCGTGGTCGGCAACGACCACACCCCCCGCAGGTTCCACACCTTCGCCATGGCGGCCATCGCCGGCATCGGCGACCTCCCCGACACGATCATGGACCGGTCGGTCGTGATCCGGATGCGCCGCCGTGCCGAGGGTGAGAGCGTCTGCCCGTACCGGACGATGCGGGACCGTCCCGCCCTGCACGCGATCCGCGACAAGATCGCCCGCTGGACGGCACCGCTCGCCGATCAGGCCCTCTGCCTGGAGCCCACTATGCCGGTCGAGGACCGCGCGGCTGACACCTGGGAGCCCCTGGTGATCACCGCCGACCTCGCCGGAGGCCCCTGGCCCCGCCTCGCCCGCCAGGAGGACAACCCCGGCGGCGCCCGGATCCTCGCCGACATCCGGCGGAGCTTCCACGCTGCCGGTGACCCGGACAGCGTCACCACCGACCAACTGCTGTTCACGCTCAACGGCCTCGACGAGGCCCCGTGGGCCGAGTCGGCCCGGGGTGGGCTGACCCCGCGCGGGCTCGGCTCGATGCTCCGCGAGTTCGGCATCACCTCCGGCAACGTGCGCCTCGGCGACGGAACCCAGCGCAAGGGCTATACGCGCCACAAGTTCCTCGACGCCTGGCGCCGCTACTGCCCCACCGTCCACCCGAGCACCCCCACGGCCACGGACGAGAACGCGGGCGCGCGCAGCAGATGACCCCATCGCCGAACTGCCGTCCTTGCCGTCCCTGCCGTAACAGCGCAGGTCACAGCACCTGCCACCGGGACTGATCGCCGCACCAAGACGGCACCACGCCCGGCCAAGACGGCAGCGGGACGGCAACCGGCCCACGCCTCCACCGGCCCGCCGCCGCCCAAACCACAGCGCGAGCGGCGGGCCACCTCGGGGACGGGAAACACATCCGTCTTGTGCCGTCCCAGCCGTCCCTGCCGTAAAACAGCAGGTCAAAGGCCATGAAGGCGGGACGGATACGAGTCCCAAGACGGATGCACACACCGTCCCGAACCTGAACACGCCGCAGCCGTGACACCCCCGGCCAGCCTCACCCGCCCCAGCCGGAACCCCTTCCCCAGCGGCCGGGACGGCAAGACGGCAAGCCCGCAAACCACCACCCCGACCCGCGAGGACCACCTTCCGCATGACCGCCACCGCTCCACCGCGCCGCGCCCGCCTGGACCCCGTCCTCGTACAGGCCGCCATCGCGGGCGCCCTGTCCTTCGCCCACCTCCACGACATCGCCGAAGCCGCCGGACAACACGACTGGAAAGCCTGGGCCTACCCCGTCTCGGTCGACCTGCTGCTCGTCGCCGCCTGGCACCGCATGCGGACCCTGCGCACCACCGGACGACCCGCCGGCACCGCCTGGACCTGGTTCGCCATCGCCCTGACCGCCTCCCTCGGCGCCAACGTCGCCACCGCCGGACTCCTCGACCTCGCCCACGTCCCCGCCTGGCTGCGGATCCTGGTCGCCGGATGGCCCGCCCTCGCCTTCTTCGGCGGCACCCTCCTCGCCCACAACACCACCGCGACCGCGACCACCACCGACCCGAAGCGCACCGAGGGCGAACGCCCGCTCCGTGAAAGCCCCGAGCCCACCCCGGCGGCCGAGCCCGCACCGGTGGAGGACGCGGAGCAGGACGGCCCGCCCGGCGACGAACCGGTGCTCGGCCCCGACGGCGCTGTCCGACCCGACGAGCGGGAACCGGTGGTAGGCACCAAGCGCACCGGCCGCAAGCCCGCCGCTTCCATGGACGAGCTGGCCGAGACCGTCCGCCCCGCCGTCGAAGAGCACGGCCCCACCCAGGCCGTCATCAGGACCGCCCTGCGCAAGGCTGGCATACCGATCGCCAGCGACCGCCTCGGCAAGCTGACCCAGCGCTTCAAGGACGAACAGGCCGCCCGGCAGGCCGACGCGCAAACCAGCCTCTCGGCCGCCTGACGCCCCGGCCGCTCGCCCGAGCATCGGCCGCTGCCGGACCGGGCGAGTGGCCCCTCACCGGCGCTGACCGGTGATCACCGGGCCCCGCATATCGCCAGCCGGGTGTTCCGGAAGTCCCGAACCCCCGGCTTCTACACCGGATATCCGGCACCGCCGAACCGGGTTTCCGGCCCGACCATCACCCCGTATCCCGCACGCACCCCGTGCCCGCACCCGCCTGTCCCGACAGAAGTCCGGAGGATCCCGTGCCCGACCCGCAGCCCCACCACGACCCTGCCCGTACCGTTCCCGAACAGGGCCCCAAGGGCGGTAGGCTGCTCGGCCGTCTGCTCCGCGCTTTCGGTAACTCGGCTCCTGGCGGAGCCAGTTGTACCCAGTCTCCGAAACTTCGCGCGGGACTGGGGTCCTCCGCCCCAGGGGTGGCGGAGGAGGCCCGGCGCGAGGGCGCGCCAGGCCAGGTAAAGGCCCTCGGCCCGGACGAACTCAACTTCCTGCAGCTCGACATCCTCGCCCATGCCCGCGCCGACGAGACGCCCGCCGCCGTCGACGACGAGAGCGTTCGCGCTGCCCGTACCGCATTCCTGCACGAGAACACCGCAGCCCTCGACGTCCCGAAACTGAACGCCCCCGAGGGCGCCCAGCCGATGCCCAAGGGCAAGATCCGGAAGCACACCGGCAAGCGCCGCCGCAAGCGGGTCGGCCCGGTCAGCTACACCCCGCCGGAACACGCCGAACTGCTGGACGCCGCCGACCGCCACGGATACGGGAACACGGTCTCCGGATACGTCGGTGACATCTCGCTGGCGTTCATCCGGGGCGAGTTCACCGTCGACCTGCCCCTACACGCCGACCGCCTCGCCCTCCAGGAGTTCCGGGCCGAGGTCCTCCGGGAGATCAACGCCGTCGGCAACAACATCAACCAGATGGTTCACGTGCTGCACCGCGACGACCGCCTCGAACCCGACAGCCGCGAGCGCCTGGAACGCCTCGAAGGACTGCTGACCGACATCGCCGAAGCCCTGCTCATACCCACCACCCACCACGCCCCGGAAGGATGCCTGGCAGCGTGATTCCCTCCATCAAGGCCCCCGGCCACAACACCCGCGGACTGCTCGCCTACCTCTACGGGCCCGGCCGCCACGACGAGCACACCGACCCGCACATCGTCGCCTCCTTCAGCCCGCTCGGCCTGCGCGACCCTGGCCGCAACCCGAACGCCACCCTCACCCAGCTCGCCCGGATCCTCGACGAGCCGGTCAACCTGCACAACAGCGGCTTCGGCAAGAAGGTCACCGACCACGTCTGGCACTGCCCTGTCCGCGCCGCGAAGAGCGACCGCTACCTCTCCGACGCCGAGTGGGGCGAGATCGCCCGCCGCATCGTCCACGCCGCCGGCATCGCCCCCGACCACGACCCGCACGGCTGCCGCTGGATCGCCGTACGCCACGCCGACGACCACATCCACATCCTCGCCACCACCGTCCGCCAGGACGGCCGCCGCCCCAAGCAGCACAACAGCGGCAAGCACGCCCAGGCCGAAGCCCGCAAGATCGAGAAGGAACTCGGCCTCCACCAGGTGAAGCCGGGCGACCGCACCGGCGAGCGCCGCCCCACCCAGGCCGAGATGCACAAGGCCGACCGCCTCGGCTGGCAGCAGACCAGCCGCGCCTGGCTGCAGGACCGCATCCGCGATGCCATCCCCCACGCCGGCAACGTGGAGGAACTCCTCGCCTATCTCCAGGCAGACGGCGTCGAGGTCAAGCCCCGCCGCCTGCCCTCCGGAGACCTCCAGGGCTACGCGGTCGGCCGACCCGGCGACACCAACGCCAAGGGCGAGCAGATCTACATCCCCGGCGGCAAGATCGCCCCCGACCTCTCCCTGCCCAAGCTCCAGGCCCGCCTCGCCGCCACCGCACCGGAGGATCACCCCACCGCCCGGCGCAACCGGCCCACCACCAGCTGGCACCGCGCCACCGACACCCTCGACACCGTCCACCGGCACCTCACCGAGGACACCACCGGCGGAACCGGCGGCGAGGACGGCGGCGCGCTCGCGCAGGCCCAGATCACCGCGCTGGGCGACATCATCAACGCCACCGCCCAGCAGGCCCCCGCCGAGCTGCGGGCCGAACTGCGAGCCGCCACCCGGGTGTTCGCCCGCGCCCAGCGCTCCCAGGTCCGCGCCCACCACCAGAGCGCCGCCGACCTGCGCCGGGCCGCCCGCGACATCCTCCACGCCGGCGACGGGCCCGACGGCAACGCGCTCACCGTGATGATCGCGGCCCTCGTATGGGCGGCGATCCTCACCAGCCGCTGGCACGCCGCCCGAGGCCACGCCCAGCAGGCCCACGCCGCCCAGCAGGCCGTCCAGCACCTCCAGACCGCCTACGACCAGGCCGCCGCCGGCCAGCTCGCCGCCCTCACCCACCGCCAGCCCAAGCCGGAGACCACCAACACCCTCGCCGGGGACGTCCGCTCCGCCGTCCCCGACCACGCCACCCGGATCCTCACCGACCCCAACTGGCCCGCCCTGGCCACCGTCCTCGCCGACGCCACCGCCCTCGGCCACCAGCCCCGACAGCTTCTCCAGGAGGCCGCCGCCCAACGCGAACTCACCACCGCCCGCCTGCCTGCCAAGGTCCTCCTCGGCCGCATCCAGCACACCAGCCGCAACCCCAACCACAACCCCGCAGCCGAAGCCGCCCGCGTACGCGCCGCCACCGCCCGAACCGCCGCGCACACCACCCCCACCGACCCCGTCAACCCGATCCCCCCGGCCGCCGCACGACCCGCCAGCTCTCAGCACCGAACCCGCTGAGCCCACGCGCCCGGCCGACTCCTCACGCCGGGGCACCGACCCGGTGCCCCGGCACCCCACCCACCACGGAGCTACCTCTGAAGGTCCACCCGCTCGCCGCCAACTTCCCGATGATCCCCGAGCACGAGATGCACGACCTCGCCGAATCCATCAAGGAGTTCGGCCTGCAGATGCCCATCGTCCTCGACCCCGACGGCGTCCTCCTCGACGGCCGCAACCGCCTCGCCGCCTGCAAAATCGTCGGCGCCGAACCCCGCTTCACCACCTACACCGGCACCGACCAGACCAGTTACATCATCGCCGCCAACGTGCGGCGCCGACACCTCAGCGAGGGCCAGCGCGCCATGATCCACGCCATGGCGCTTTCACTTTCGGGACACTCCCTTCGCGGCCATGCCAAGCTCCACGACATCAGCCGCACCCGTCTGTCCCTCGCCAATACCGTGCTCAAGAACGCCCCCGACCTCGCCGAGAAGGTCCGCGATGGCAAGGCCAGCCTCGATGCCGCCGCCGACATCGTCCGCCAGCGGAAGGCCGCGACCGAGGCCGCCCAGGCCAAGCACGACCAGTTGCGCCTGCTTGCTCCCGACCTCGCCGTCCAGGTCACCGAAGGCCACCTCACCCTCGACATCGCGACCGAGGCTCTCGGCCAGCGGCAGGAAGCCGTCCGCCGCGACCAGCAGCAGCTGACCGCCATCGCCGAACACTGGGGCGCCCTCCTGGACCTCGCCCGCCATCCCGACAGCCTCCACACCCGCCAGGTCCTCGACGGCCTCACCACCGAGGGACGCGCCCTCGCCATCCGCCTCATCGCCGTCGAAGCCCAGCATCAAGAGGCAAGCCAGCACAGCTGACCGGCCCTTCCCCAACGTTCGCCACCAGGTCTTCGTCCGATGCCGCTGCGCGGCCGAGTGGCACGAGCCCGACCTCACCCGCGCGTACTTCGACCTGCACTTCACCGCCCCTGAACACGAATAGGACGACTACGACACGGCCATGCGGGCACTCACCTTCGACGGCCTGCTCGCCGGCACCACCTGGTCGTGATCCACAGCCTGAGGCTCGCCTACACGGCGGGCCTCAGGCTTTCCAGGGCCAGCCCACGAACCAGCAGCGCCACACCTTCCCGAACAACGCGGTCAATGCCAGCTCCGGTCCGAAAGCCCTACACCGTGGCCCCGACCATCGGTACGGTAGCGATCCGTAGTGGCTTCAACACGGCACCGGGGGCCAGCGTGGGGGGCAACGGCATCACGTTCGGCAAGTTCATCGCGCTCCGTCGCGCCGAGATGGAGTGGACCCAACTCCGCCTCGCCACTGAGCTCGACCGCAGCGAGGTCTGGATGTCGCTGGTCGAACGGGACTTGCAGCAGGTGAAGGACCTGACCCTACTCCGGCGCCTTGCGGAGGTACTGAGCTGCGAGCTCAGCGAGCTGATGGCCTTACCGCAACCGGCCTCCGACCGGCCGAGGTCCCGCCCCCGCAAGTCCACCTCGGCTACGCTGACGAGCAGTTCCGCTGCCGAGGAGGACGATGTGCGACGCCGCCCGTTCCTGACCCTGGCGGCTGCCGCCCTGTTCACCCCGGTCGCCGGCCAGCAGGCCGCGCACGCCGAGGCAGCCTCACCACTGGCCGGCCTGGAAGACCTGCTGCTCTACGGGACAGGGCGGGTTCCGGCGCCCCGCAGCGGGCTCACCCACGAGACGGTTGCCGCTTCCCTCCTGACGTCCCGTCGTGAGTTCAAGGCAGCCAAGTACGACGCGCTCGCCGAGGCCCTGCCGAGCCGGATCGCCGCCGCCCAGATGGTCGGCAGCACCGAGGAGCGGGCGCGCAACGTCGCCCGGCTCTACAACCTCGCGGCTCGGCTGTGCATCAAGATCGGCGACAACAACCTGGTGGCCATCACCGCCGACCGCGCGCTCACCGCAGCCCGGGACGGTGGCGACCCGCTGGTGGTCGCCGAAGCACAGCGCATGGTCTCCAGCGCCTGGCGCCGCCAGGGCAGCCTGGCGCGGGCAACCGACATCGTGGTGGTCGCCGCCGAGGACCTCCTCGCCGACACCACGGTGCCCGAGTCCGCCCGCCTGGCCGTCCGTGGCGACCTGTACGCCACCGCGGCCTACACCGCCGCGAAGACCGGCGACCGCGCTTACGCGCACTCGCTGATCCGCGAAGCCGCCGACAGCGCTGCTGCTGCCGGCCGGACCTCCGGCCTGGTGGACGGTGTCCAAGGCGTCGCGCTGCACGAGTTGTCGGTGCACTACGAGCTCGGCGACGCCGGCCGGGCGATCGAGCTGGCCTCCACGATCGACCCCACCGCACTGCCAACCGCCGAGCGGCAAGCCCGCTTCTTCACCGACGTGGCCCGCGCGTTCGACCAGTGGGGCAAGCCCGAACAGTGCTACCGGGCCCTGCTGGCCGCCGAGGAGGCAGCCCCGCAGGAGATCCGCCGGGGTGCCGTCCGCGACCTCGCTACCACCCTGCTGCGGCACGACCACAAGCTGCCCGGTGTCCGGGACTTCGCCGCCCGAGCGGGCGTCCAGATCATCTGACCCGTAGCCGGACTACGGCCCGTAGTCCGGCTACGGATCCGGCCTTTCGCCCGGCGGTTCACTGGGGAACGTCCACCCTTCCCCCTGCTGCCGAAGGCCCTCCCATGCCAACGCCCAGCACCTCCCCGCCGCCCGCCAGCCGGCGGCACGCCGCCCCGCCGGACCGCGACCGGCTCGGCGCATTCCTCACCGCCTCCTGGGCCGCCCTGCACCTACCCGTCCTTGCCCTGCTCGGCCTGGCTGTCCACAACCACACGGCCGAGGCCGGCCCCCAGGCGGCGGCGACCGTGCCCGACCTTCCTGCCTCCTGAGGCCCCGGGGGCCGCCGTGACGGCCCCGCCCCTTTCTTCCACTCGCTCGCCCGAGAGGAGATCCAGCCATGCACCGGCTGACCGACGCGCCCGCGCTGCACACCGAGCTGCAGCGCATCGACTACCGCACCACCCCCGAGTACTACTTCGACACCGAACACGTCACCGACCCGGTCGTGCTGGAGCTGCTGAACTGCTGCCCGACCGTCTTCGGCATCAAGAAGGCGATCACCGACCTGCTCGCCGGCAACCTGGACATCCCGCTGCCGGAGGCGACCGGGATCATCGAGCCCGGTGCCAGCGTCCGGGGCCACGTGATCGTGGCGCCCGGGGCCGTCGTCGCCGAAGGTGCGTTCGTCACCGGACCGGTGCTGGTCTGCCCCGGTGCGGTCATCGAGGCCGGCGCCCGGGTACGCGACAACACCGTCGTCGGCCCCGGCTGCCGCATCGGCTTCGGCGCCGAGGTCACCCGCTCCCTGCTCACCGGCGGGGTGTTCATGAAGCACACCAGCTTCGTCGGGGACTCCGTGCTCGGCCTCGGCGTCAACATCGGCGCGTTCGTGTCCACCACCGGCCTGCGGGTCACCTCCGGGCCGGTCACCGAACCGGCCACCGAAGAGGTCTGCGCCCACCTCGACGGCCACCGGGTCGCCACCGGCCAGACCAAGTTCGGCGCCGTGATCGGCGACGGGGTGATCGTCCCCGCCGGAACCGTCCTCCAGCCCGCCACCCTCATCGGCGCGCACACCCTGCTCTACCCGAAGACCCAGGTCGGGGGCTTCTTCCCGGCCGGAAGCCAGGGAAGGTGACCATGCCCACCACCGCCACCACCACGACGACCGACGAGCGGGCCGTGCGGATCACCGGCGGCTGCCGCCTCGCCGGCACCGCCACCGTCCAGGGCAGCAAGAACATCGCCCTGCACCTGTACGCCGCCGCGATCCTCGCCGACGACCCGCTCACCCTGGCCGGTGCACCCGAGATCCTGGACACCCTGGTCGTCGCCGACATCCTGCACCGCACCGGCACCCGCGCCACCGTGACCGGCGACGAGTTCGCCACCCGACCGGCCGACTCCTACTTCCCCGTCATCCCGGACGACCTCGGACGGCGCATCCGCACCACCGCGGTGATGGGCGGCGCCCTGCTGGCCCGTGCCGGCAAGGTCACCTTCCCCACCCCTGGCGGGGACGCCTTCTGCGCCCGCTACATCGACCGGCACCTGGCCGCGATGGAAGCCGCCGGGGCCGAGGTCGAGGTGAGCCGGGGCCGGGTACGGGCCCGATTCACCGGCAAACGGCTGCCGTTCACCACCGACGCCGAGACCCGCTCGTGGGGGCCGAGCCTTGGCGCGACGGTCACCGCGATGCTGCTGGCCGCCCGAACCTCGGGCACGTCCGTGATCCTCAACCCCAGCGTGGAACCCGAGGTCACCCACACCGCTGCCCTGCTCGCGCAGGCCGGCGTCGGCATCGAGTGGCGCGGCCGGAAGACCCTGAACGTCACCGGCATCGACCACATCCGGGGCGGGGTGTTCACCGTCCCACCGGACCGTCTGGAGGCCGCCACTCTCGCGCTGGCCGCCGCCATCACCGGCGGCACCGTCCACCTGGACGGTTTCCCGCCGGCCGCGTTCCCGGACGGGCTGGTGTCGGTGTTCGCCGACGCCGGAATCCAGCTCGACCCGCTGGACGGCGGAACGACCGTGAGCACCCCGGCCGGGCCGCGACCGGTACAGATGGCCACCGGCCCGCACCCGGGCTTTCCGACCGACGTGCAACCGCAGCTGACCGCCTTCCTCACCCAGGCCGAGGGCAACTCCCGCATCGACGAGCGGATCTACACCCAGCGCGACACCCACCTGCCGGCCCTGGCCGCGTTCGGCGCCGCCGTCAACGCGAGCGGCTCGGTGATCACCGTCCGAGGCCGGTCCGCCCTCAGCGGCGCCGACGTGGCCGGGGAGGACATCCGGGCGGTGACCGCGCTCGTGATCGCCGCCCTGGCCGCCGAGGGCACCTCTACGATCCGAGGGATGTACCACCTGCGGCGCGGATACGGCAGCCTGCTGCCGAAGTTGGCCGCGCTCGGTGCCCACCTGACGATCGACCAGGAGTAACCGTGACCCTCACCGCGCCGTGGACCCCGAACGCGCTCGCCGACCTGCGCGACTGCCTGGACCTGATGACCGCAGACGGCACCGTGCCCGGCGGCATCATCGCCCACGGCACCTTCGACACCGAACCCGGCTACCTGGCCTCCGGCGTCGTCGCCCCAGAGTGCGGCGGCGCCCGTCCGGGGCCGGGCACGGTGTACGACGTGGCCTCTCTGACCAAGGTCCTGGCCACCTGGCTGCTGGCCGGCACCTCCCACATGGACGGCTTCACCCTGGACACCACGATGCGCGAGCTGCTGCCCGGCATCCCGGCCGAGGCACCCGGCGGCCAGGTGACGGTCGGCCAAATCCTGTCGCACACCTCCGGCCTGCGGGCCGACACCCGCCTCGACCAGTACCGCAACCGCACCGAGCCGCTGGCCGACCTGATCTGCGGAGAGCCGCTGATCGCCGAGCCCGGAGGCGGTCACCGCTACATCAACCGCGGTTTCATCCTCCTCGGCCTGGCCCTGGCCCGCTACCGCTGCCAGCGCCTGGACGAGCTGGCAGCAGAGCTCTGGCAGCACCTCGGCATGGCCAGCACGACCTACGGACCGGTGCCGCGCTCAGCTCAGGTCGCCCCGACCGAGCAGCGGCTGACCGGCGGGCCCCGGCTGTGGGGCATGCCGCACGACGACAACGCCGCCCTGCTCGGCGGAGTCGCCGGCCATGCCGGGGTGTTCACCACTCCGGCCGACCTCGCCACCTTCGCCACCCACCTGCTGACCTCGCACGCCACCGATGGGCCCCTGGGCCGCTGGCTCGCCCACAGCATGCAGCCGCAGGCCGAGATCGAGCCGGGCCTCGACCGTGGCCTGGCCTGGATCCTCGCCGACGAGGGCCGGGTCGCCTATCACCACGGCTTCACCGGCACCAGCCTCTACCTCGCCCCGACCACCGGCCGGTACCTGGCCATCTGCACCAACGCCGTCTACCACCACCAGGACAACCGCACCCGCCTCGCCCCGCTCCGGGCCCTCGCTCTCAAGGCGATCACCGACGCACCTTAGGAGGGCCACCCGTGCCCAGCACCACGCTCGCGTCCCTCACCACCCTGCGGCTCGGCGGCCCAGCCGAGCACGTTCTGACGATCTCCACCCCCGCCGACTGGGCCGACGCCGTCAGGACGATCGGGCAGCGCCACGAACAGGCACCCGTGGTGCTGGGCCACGGCAGCAACGTCATCGCCTCCGACAACGGCCATCCCGGCACCGTCCTGGTCATGAACACCCGGGGCATCACCGCCATCCGCGTGGACGACACCACAGCCAACGTCACCGTGCAGGCCGGACACCCGCTCACCGACCTCACTGCCTGGGCCGCCTCCGAACACCTGGCCGGGATCGAGTGCCTGGCCGGCATACCCGGCACCACCGGGGCCGCCCCCGTCCAGAACGCCGGCGCCTACGGCCAGCAGATCGCCGACGCCCTCGACCACCTGACGGTGTGGGACTGGGAGGCGGCCCGCATGCGGACCCTGCCTGCGAGGGCGTGCCGCCTGCGCCACCGCAACAGCCGGTTCAAGAGCAACCTCGGCCGCTGGACCATCCTCACAGCGACCTTCCGCCTCACCCGCTCACCGGCCGCCGCCATCACCTACCAGCCGCTCGCCGACGAACTCGGCGTCCGCGTCGGCTCCCGACCACCCGTCGCCGAGGTGACGGCCGCCGTCCTCGCCAACCGCCACCGCCGCGGACTTCTCCTCGACCCCCACGGCCCCGCCGCCCGCCAGGCCGGATCGGTCTTCCTCAACCCGCCCGTCACCACCACCCAGGCCACCCGCCTGTCCGCCGCCGGCTGTCCCACGCACACCGACAGCGACGGACAGCTCCGAGCCAGCGCAGGCTGGCTGCTGGAACACATCGGCTACCGCCCGGGCTACAAGATCGCCACCGGCATCCATTGCTCGGAACACCGCACCCTCACCCTCACCGCCCACGACGGAGCGACGGCAACGAGCTTCGCCCGGGCCCTCACCGAACTCTCGGCCCAGGTCGAGATCGCCACCGGGATCGCGCTGCTGCCCGAGCCGGTGCTGGTCGGCACCTGGCCGTGAGGGCGCCGAGACCGGCTCGCAGCCTGCATCGGCAGGCTCCAGAAGTACAGCAGCAAAGTACAGCAACCAGTCCGTCCCGCAGTGGCCTTCAACGCTCTTCGCACCACCCCTGACCTGCCCAGATGACCTCAGCGACCACCCAGCCCATAATTCGGGACGAAGAGGCCGTGGGTTCAAATCCCGCCACCCCGACCCAGTCCAGAGGGCCTATCGGAGAGATCCGATAGGCCCTCTGGCGTTGTGCGTGTCCGACTGGGTGACCGAGCCTCAGTACCTCGGGAGAAGAGGGACACGAAGCTGTGTCCCGGCTCACGCGAAGCCCGGTGCGTTGATCCCTTCTGCCGTACCGACGACCGCCCGGAACACCTGGAGGGTGCGAGGCGGATCAAGGGCGCACAGCGCGCCAGTGTGCAGGCGGGGGTGTCGAGCTTGAGCTGACGGCGGCCAGCGAGGGCACCACCCGCCGCTACGCCCCGCGCCATGAATCAAGCGTGATGGCCGTGATCGTACGCCGCGTAAATCGCGCGCAGGTCGTCATCACACCGTGCGAGGCTGGGTCCATGATTGGTGAGCCGCGCGACGCCTACGTCGGCCAGGAATTCAGCACCCGCCGCCTGGCCCATGCGGCGGGTGTGCATCGTCCGCTACAGGCTGGCATCTGTGGCACGAAGGCGACCGGCGCTGAATCGATCGTCCTCTCCGGTGGCTACAAGGACGACGAGGACCACGGAGACGTAGTCGTCTACACCGGCCACGGTGGACAGGACTCGTCGAAGAACCAGGTTGCCGATCAAACCTTGGAGGACCCGGGGAACGCTGCCCTGGTCACAAGCTATCTGGAAGGACTCCTCGTCCGAGTGCTGCGCGGGGCGCACAAGGGGTCCAAGTATGCGCCCAAGTCGGGCTATCGGTACGACGGATTGTTCCGCGTCACGAGCTACGGCAGCAAGCTCGGCATTGACGGTCACTTGATATGGCAGTTCCGCATGGAGGCACACGAGGGGACCCCGGTCCCGCCCGCCATAGAGACGGCATACCTACCGGAGATCGACGAACTCCCGTTCGACGGCGACTCCGGACAACCTTCCACTGGCAGTGAAACGCCCGACCGGGTAGCCACGACGGTGCAGCGCATCGTCCGCAGTAGCGCTGTGAAGCGGCAGGTCAAGGCATGGCACGACAACCAGTGTCAGATCTGCGCATTGCGCATTGAGGTTCCCGGCGGCAGCTACAGCGAGGGCGCCCATATCCAAGCCCTTGGCAGCCCCCACAACGGGCCTGATGTCACCGCGAACGTTCTTTGCCTCTGCCCGAACTGCCACGTCATGCTTGACTCAGGTGCCATCGTCCTGAGTGACGATCTCACGATCGTCAAGGGAGGCATCGAGATGGGCGTGCTTCGGACGCACCCCAAGCACAAGATCGACTTCAATTGCGTACGGCAGCATCGCAAGCGCTGGCGTCAGTGAGGGATTCCGCTCGACTCGGACTGCCGGACCGGTTGAGCGGCCAACAGCGCTACCACGGACACCCGCCGACGTCGGGCACGTGCCCCGGTTCCCGGCCGTGGGTTCAGATCCCGCCACCCCGACCCAGTGCAGAGGCTCTGCCGGAGAGATCCGGCAGAGCCTCTGTCGTTGCTGCCCGGCCTTGCGAGTGACGGTGCCGCAGGGAGGGCGGGAGCGTTGGTGGGTGCTCACGTTTCGGTTGCGGCCGGGGACGCGGCGACCGCGGCGGCGGCTGCGGGGGTGGCGTGGGCGTCGGCCAGTGGGGAGGTCGGAATTCGCCAAAGCGGGTCGTGGGGGCGGCGGGGGGTCGGGGCGGGGGGATCGTTCACTATCCTCCGGGGAACGGCACCGTACGCTCGCGGGGAGCTCAGCATATGGACGTGCAACCCCTCTCACCGGTCGGCGAAGCCGCCGTGTCCCGGTTCGCCGAGCTGGTCTTCGCCCATCTGGGGCGGACGGACCAGCGGCGTTGGGCCCGGGCCTATCTGCAGGGGCTGCTCGCGGTACCGGGCCGCAAGTCGCTGGCCAACATGGCCGCCGGCCTGGCCACCGGACCGGCGGCGGCCACCGTGTCGCTCTCGTTGCAGCAGTTCATCAACGGCAGCCCCTGGGACTGGCGTCCGGCCCGGCGGGTGCTCGCCGAGCTCGCCGCCGGGCCCCGGGCGGTGCGGGCCTGGACCGCCGCGCTGGTGGTCGTGCCCAGGCGCGGCGACCAGGTGGTGGGTGTCCATCGGCGATTCGACCCGGCGACCGGACGGACCGTCAAATGTCAGGCGGCGAGCGGCCTTTTCGTGGCCACGGACCGGGACGCCGTCCCGGTGGACTGGGCGCTGCTGCTCGACCCGAGCTGGACGGACGACCCGCAGCGGCGCGCCCGGGCCCGGATCCCCGGGGACGTCGGTCCGCGGTCGGCGGGTGAACTGCTGGTCGGGATGGTGGACCGGCTCGCCGCGCACCATCCGGTGGCGCCGCTGGTCGTCGGCCTCGACGCGGCGGAGGACCCGGTCCGGCTGGCCGCCGCGCTCGCCCACCGCTCGGTCCCGTACCTGTTGGAGGTCCGCGGCGGCCAGGCCGTCCGACCGGTGCTCCAGGCCACCACGGGCCGGCACGGGCGGGTGCACCAGGAAGCCGTGTCCGCCGAATCGCTCTTCCCCCGGCGACGGCCGCGGACGGCGGCGGACCCGCAGCCGGTGCTGCGCGGCACTCCCGTCCTGCCGCCCGGCGCGGCGGGTGCGGCTCCCGGGGCGGCTTGCGGAGCGGTGCACCGGCTGTGGGCGCAGTGCGACGGCGACGACGGCGGGCAGCAGCGGTACTGGCTGACCGATCTGGCCGAGGACGCCCCGGTCGTGCTCGGGCTGCTGGACGCCACCTCGGCCACCCGGGGCACCGTGGACCGGCTCGGCGCGGACTTCGGCCTGCTGGACTTCTCCGGCCGCTCGTTCACCGGCTGGCACCACCACATGACGCTGGTCTCGGCCGCGTACGCGCTCGGCCGGGACCTGGCCGTCCGGGGCGGGGGGACCTCCGGGAGTGCCCTCCGGGACTCCGCCTGACGGCTGCAGCCAAGCACCGCGCCCAGCCACCGAGCCCCGCCACCGCGACCGGCCACCGGGCCCGGCCACCGCGGCCACCGGAGCGGGAAGGCCCGGCCCGTCAGGCGTCGACGGCCTGGTAGAGCGTGGTCCAGAAGTCGTGGATGAGGCGGGCCGGGTTCGGGACGGTCATCCCGACCTGGGTGAGCACGAGACCGACGATGCCGTGCTCCGGGTCGGCGTAGGTGGAGGTGCCGCTGCCGCCGTCCCAGCCGAACTGGCCGATGGGGGCGTAGTCACCGCGGTAGGTCCGCACCGCCGAGCCGAGGCCCCAACCGCCGTGCTGCCCCTGGCCGTACGACAGGTGCACGTTGTCCTTGGCCAGCGCCTCGCGCAGGGCGGTCTGCTCCGGCGTGAGGCGGTTGGTGGTCATCAGCTCGACCACGGGGCGGGAGAGGATCCGCTCGCCGCCGTGCAGGCCACCGCGAAGCAGCATCCGGAAGTAGGCGTGGTAGTCGTCGACGGTGGAGACCAGGCCGCCGCCACCGCCGGGGAACGCCGGGGGCTTGCTCCAACGGCCGTCCGCCGCCTGGTCCCAGACGTGGAACTCCCCGGTCTGCGGGTCGGGGGCGTAGAGGTCGGGCAGTCGGTCGATCTTCTCGGCGGGCACGTGGAAGCCGGTGTCCGTCATCCCCAGCGGGCCGAAGACCCGCTCGCGGAGGAAGCTCTCGAACGACTGGCCGGTGACCCGGGCGACGAGCACTCCGACCAGGTCGCTGGCGATGTGGTACTGCCAGCGCTCACCGGGCTGGTGCATCAGCGGGAGCGTGCCGAGGCGGCGCAGCCACTCGTCCGGCTCGGGCATCGGCTGCGGCAGATCGGGCGTGAGGCCGTTCTCGATGATCGCGCCCATGATCGGGGTGCCGAGCGCCGTGATGTCCATGCCCAGGCCGAAGGTGGAGGTCAGTACGTCCCGGACGGTGATGGGCCGCCGGGCCGGAACGGTGTCGTCGAGCGGGCTGTCGATCCGCTTGAGGACGCGGCGGTCGGCGAGCTCCGGCAGCCAGGTCTGGACGAGGTCGTCCAGCCGGATCCGGCACTCGTCGAGCAGGACCGCGGCCGCGGCCATGGTGACCGGCTTGGAGGTCGAGGCCATCCGGAAGATCGTGTCCCGGCCCATCGGTGCGCCGCCGTCGTGGCGCATGGTGCCGATGGCCTCGACGTGCGTCTCGTCCCCCCGGCCGATCAGGGCGACGACTCCGGGGACCCGGCCCGACTCGACGTGCCTCGTCAGCACCTCGCGCACCTTGCGCAGACCCTCGTCGGTGAAGCCATTGCTGTTGCTGGTCATGGTGACGCTCCCACCCGATTGTGTTCGTGAACCTTCGAACACCCAGGAAGCTACATTGCGTTTATGGTTTCGTCAACGACTCAAGAGCCATGAAGCCCTTCATATACGGGAGAACTGGCACTTCGTTGCAATGAAGACGAAGTCGAAAGGCAATGCCCGCCCCGCACTCCGTTGCAATGGGGTCGATTCCGGTTCAGGCCCGGAACAACGCCGCCAGCTCCGTCCGCGAGGCGATCCCCAGCTTCGGATACGCCTTGTAGAGGTGGTGCCCGACGGTCCGCGGACTGAGGAAGAGCTGCGCGGCGATGTCCCGGTTGGTCAGCCCCCGGGCCGCCAGCCGGGCGATCTGCAACTCCTGCGGCGTGAGCGCCGCCAGCGCGCCCGCACCCTCGCCCTCGACGACGGCCGGGGCCGGAACGGCGGTACCGGTGGCGGTCAGTTCGGTGCGGGCACGGTCCGCCCAGGGCGCGGCGCCGAGCCGCTCGAAGGTCTCCAGGGCGGCGGCCAGGTGCGGGCGGGCGTCGGTCCGGCGGCGCTCCCGCCGCAGCCACTCGCCGTACAGCAGGGCGGTGCGGGCCCGCTCGAACGGGCGGTGGGCGCCCTCGTGCAGGTCGAGCGCCGCCCGGTAGGCGGATTCGGCGAGTTCGTCCGGCCCGAGCAGCGCCTGGCAGCGCAGTCGCAGGGCCTCCGCCCAGGGCGTGCCGGCCGCGCCCGCCCAGCGGGCGAAGCGCTCGTACGGCTCGGCCGCCCGCTCCGGTTCGCCCAGCCGGACGGCCGCCTCGACCAGGTCGGGGACCGCCCGGGTGGCCCCGACATGGTGACGGTACGGCCCGGTGGTCAGCGCGTGCAGCCGGTCGGCGGCGGCCGCCGCGCGACCCCGGCCGAGGTCCAGCAGGGCGAGCGCCCAGTGCGCCCACGGCTCCCCGGCGGCGGGCGCGGCCGAACCGGGGACCAGCGCCGCCGCGGCCAGCTCCGCGCACCGCTCGTCGGCCCCTTCGAAGGCCGCCGCACAGGCCAGCAGCGAGGCGAGTTGGCTGGTCCACTGGCTCTGCCCGGTGTCCCGGGCGAGCGCCAGGCCCTCCGACGCCGTCACCTCGGCGTCGCGGTGCCGGCCGTGGAAGAGTTCGGCCTCGGCGAGGAAGAACTGCAAGGTCGGCAGCACCCCGACCGTCCCCTTGGCCCGGGCCTCGGCCGTGAGTTCGGCCGCCAGCTCCAGCGTCTCGTGGTCCCGCCCGAGCACGAGGGCCGCGCCGCACAGCTGCACCAGGTCGACCGGGCTCTCCGCCCCGGCCCGCCGTGCCGCCGCCGCGGTGGCGCGGACGTCGGGCAGGGGGCCGGCGGGACGCCCCAGGGCGGGCAGCACGGCGGCCGGCAGGTGCCGCGCCAGCGGGGCGAGCGGTTCGTCGGCCCCCAGGGGCAGGGCCGCCAGCCGGTCGAGCACGGTGGCCACCGGCCCCTCGCCGACGTACCAGGCGGCGTGGAACGCCTGGAGCAGCATCCGGGCCGCGTGCGCGGGTTCGATGTCGGTCGCGGCGGCGTCCAGCAGCAGCCGGTACGCGGCCGGGTAGGCACCGCGCCAGAAGTGCGCGACGGCCCGGACCTGGTCGAGCAGCGCGTGCGCGAAGACGCTGTCGGTACGCGCCGCGGCCCGGTCCGCGAGCGCCTCGGCGAGGTCCAACTTCCCTTCCTCGGTGGCCGCTTCGGCGGCCAGGACGAGACGTCGGGTGGCGCCGTCGCGGTCGGGGGTGAGCCCGGCGGCGCGCTCGTACGCGGCGGCCGCGCCGCCGTGGGCACCCCGGGCCTCGGCCCGGGCGGCGGTCCGCTCCAGCGCGGCGGCGAGGCCGGCGTCGGGCGCGGTGGCGGCGAGCGCGAGGTGCCAGGTCCGCCGGTCACCCTCCTCCAGCACCCCGCCGAGCGCCCGATGGGCGGCCAACCGCTGCTGGAGCGGGGCCCGTTGGAGGATCGCGGCGCGCACCAGCGGGTGCCGGAAGGCGAACCGGCGGTCGGCGCCGACGGCGACCAGTCCGGCCCCTTCGGCGGGCGCCAGCGCCTCGGTGCCCGCACCGAGGGCCGCGGCGGCGGCCAGGACGACGTCCAGCTCGCCGCTCTCCTCGGCGGCGGCGACCAGCAGCAGGGTCTGGGTCGCGGGCGGCAGGCCGGTGACCTGGCCGTGGAAGGCGATCCGGAGCCGGCTGCTGAGGGCGAGCCCGCCGGACGCCAGTTCCGCCTCGGTCGAGGGGAGTTCGACGAGGGCCAGCGGATTTCCGGCGGCTTCGGCGAGCAGCCGGCGGCGGGCCGGACCGGTGAGGGCCGCACCGGTGCGGTCGTCGAGCAGACGGTCGGCGTCCGGTTCGTCCAGGCCGGCGAGGCGCAGCTCGGGCAGGCCGGCCAGCGGCCCGAGGTCCGTCCCGGCACCGCCGCCCGCCCCACCGACACTCACGCCGCCGATGTCCGCCCCGGCGCCGACATCCACACCGGCCCCCGCGTCCCGGGCGGCGAGCAGCAGGGCGACGCCCTCGGCCTGGAGCCGACGCGCCGCGATCAACAGCGCGTCCAGCGATGAGCGATCCAGCCACTGCACATCGTCGACCACGCACAACAAGGGTTGTTCGGAGGCGAGTTCGGCGAGCAGCCCGAGCGTCGCCAGCCCGGCGAGCAGCCGGTCGGCGCCTCCGGTGGCCTCGCCGAGCCCGAACGCGCCCTCCAGTGAACGCCGTTGCGGTCCGGGCAGGGCGTGCAACCGGTCCAGTCCGGACGCCAGCAGCAGGCTCAGCCCGGCGAAGGGGAGCTCGGCCTCGTACTCGACACCGGTCGCCCGCACCACCCGGAACCCGTCACCGGCCGCCGCGACCGCGTACTCCAGCACCGCCGTCTTGCCGATCCCCGGCTCGCCGCGCAGCAGCAGGACGCCGCTGCGCCCGCCGCGCGCCCCGTCGAGCAGCGCGTCGACGGCCGCCCGCTCCCGTTCCCGCCCGTACAGCACTCCGGACTCCCTCCCCCGATTCCCCGCAACCCCGCTGGTCCGACCCTACTGGCGCCCACCTCGGTACCCCCTACCTATCCGTGACGGATTCGCCCGCCGCCCGGCGTCCGTAAGTTTTCGACCAGCGGGGAACAGCCCGCCAACCACCGCACCGGACAAGGGAGAAGACCATGACCGCCGACCTGACCACCGACCTCGGACAGCTCGCCGCCCGCTACCTCGCCGCGTGGAACGAGACCGACCCGGCCGCCCGCCGGAAGCTGATCGACGAGGCGTGGGCCGAGGACGGCCGCTACACCGACCCGCTGGCCGCCGTCACCGGGCGCGAGGGCGTCGACGCGCTGATCGGCGCGGCGCAGGGACAGTTCCCCGGCCTGGTGTTCACCCTCGGCCCGGTCGACGCCCACCACGACATCGCCCGTTTCACGTGGAACCTCGGCCCGGCCGGGGAGGAGCCGCTGGTCATCGGCTTCGACGTGCTGGTCGCCGACGCGGAGGGCCGGATCGCCTCGGTGTACGGCTTCCTCGACCGCGTCCCCGGCGCCTGAACCGTCCGGCGTCGGCCGCTGTCCTCCACTGTCCTCCGGCGTTCGGCGGACGCCGGAGAACGCCGGAGGACGGAAGCACCACCGGGGCGGGCGGCACCGACGCCCGCCCCGGCCGGTCCCGGTCCCCTCACCGGTCCCGCCGCCTGATCCCGGGCCCCACCCCGCACACGCCACCGCGCCCCCTTGGAGCAGACCTTGTCCAGCACCCTGACCGCCCGCCCCGCCCGGACCACCGCCTCGACCACCACCCCGACCGGTGCCCCGACCGCCCCCGCCCCGCGCGGTCTGCTGCCGATCCTGCTGACCGCGACCTTCATGACCGCCCTCGACGTCTTCGTCGTCAACGTCGCCATCCCCTCCCTCCAGACCGACCTGAGAGCCGGCCCCGCCGCCGTCCAATGGGTGGTGGCCGGCTTCGGCCTCGCCCTCGCCGTCGGGCTGATCACCGCCGGCCGCCTCGGCGACCGGTACGGCCGCCGCCGGATGTTCGGCCTCGGCCTGGCCCTGTTCACCCTGGCCTCGGCCGCCTGCGGACTGGCCCCGACGGCGGGCGCGCTGGTCGGTGCCCGGGTCGCCCAGGGCCTGGCCGCGGCGCTGATGGGCCCGCAGGTGCTGGCGATCCTGCGGACCGCGTACAGCGGCGCGGCGCAGGCCCGGGCGTTCGCGATGTACGGGCTGACGATGGGGCTCGGCGCGGTGTTCGGCCAGCTGATCGGCGGAGTGCTGATCCGCGCCGACCTGTTCGGCCTGGACTGGCGCAGCTGCTTCCTGCTCAATCTGCCGGTCGGCCTGGCCGCTCTGGCCCTGGTGCGGCGCTGCCTGCCCGAGTCGCGCGCCCCGCACCGGCCGGGCCTCGACCCGGTGGGCGTCGTGCTGGTCTCCCTCGCTCTGACCGGGCTGGTGCTGCCGCTGATCCAGGGCCGCGAGAGCGGCTGGCCGCTGTGGACCGGCCTCTGCCTGGGCGGCACGTCGGCGCTGCTCGCGCTCCTCGTCGTCCACCAGCACCGGCGTGGACGGGCGGGCGGCTCGCCGCTGATCGACACCAGGCTGTTCCGGGACCGCGGGTTCACCGTCGGCCTGCTCGCCCAGCTGGTCTTCTGGCTCGGCCAGGCACCGTTCTTCCTGGTGCTCGCCCTCTACCTGCAGCCGGGCCTCGGCCTGGACGCGCTCGGGGCGGGCCTGGTCTTCACCGCGATCGGGCTCGGCTACCTGCTGACCTCCACCACCGCGCACCGGGTGGCCGCCCGGCTCGGCCGGCAGACGATCGCGCTGGGCGGGGTGCTGATGGCCACCGGCCTGGGCCTGCTCGGGGCGGCCGTGCACCTGGCGGGCTCCGCCGGAGGCGTCTGGTGGCTGGCACCGGGCCTGTTCGTGGACGGTCTCGGGATGGGTCTGGTGATCGCTCCGGTGACCTCGCTGGTGCTGGCCGGCGTCGAACCCCGGCTGGCCGGTTCGGCCGCGGGTCTGGTGGCCACGGTCCAGCAGGTCGCGGGAGCGCTCGGGGTCGCGCTGATCGGCATCCTCTACTACGGCGCCGCGGACCCGGCCGCGGCCTTCGGGCACAGCCTGGGGGCGCTGGCCGTCCTGGAGGTGCTGCTGGCGGGCCTGGTCCAGCTGCTGCCCCGCCGGACGGGGTGAGCGCATCGACCGAGCGCATCGGCGGAGCGGACCGGGCGGCGGACCGGGGAGCACGAACGAACGGGGGTGGGGAGGGCCGTACCGGTCCTCCCCACCCCCGTTTCCCCGTCCCGTTCCGTTTCCTCGCCCCGATCTGGTTGGGTGGGTGGATGAGCGAGGAGAAGAGCGCGGTACCGGCGTGGGAGCAGCGGTTCAGGGCGGCACGGGTCTCCCTGCCGGACTGGGCCGAGGACGCCCCCGACCGGGCGCTGTACGTGTCCAACTCCAGCGGCACCTACGAGGTCTACGCCTGGGACCGCGCCACCGACACCCACCGGCGGGCCACCGACCGGCCGAACGGCACCACCGACGCCGAGCTGTCCCCGGACGGCGAGTGGATCTGGTGGTTCGACGACAGCGACGGCGACGAGTACGGCGTCTGGCGCCGCCAGCCGTTCGCCGGCCGGCCCGAGGGCGCCACCGGTCCGGACGAGGAGGCCGTCCCCGGTCTGGCCCCGTCCTACGACGCGGGTCTGGCGCTGGGACGGGACGGCACCGTGGTGGTCGGCCGGTCCACCGACGAGGACGGCACCACCCTGCACCTGCGCCGCCCGGGCGCGGCCGAGGCCGTCGAGATCTACCGGCACGCGGAGTACGGCGGGGTCGGCGACCTGAGCCACGACGGCACCCTGCTGGCCATCGACCACACCGAGCACGGTGACGCCATGCACGGCGCGATCCGGGTCGTCCGCCTCTCCGGCAAGGGCGAGAGCGAGGGCGAGGAAGCGGCCCGGGGTGACGGCGCGGACGACCCCACCACCGTTCCCACCGTCGCCGAGCTGGACGAGGTCACCGGCCACGAGCACCCGCGCGGGGTCGCCTGCCTGGGCTTCGCCCCCGTCGACGGCGACACCCGGCTGCTGGTCGCCCATCAGCGCACCGGCCGCTGGGAGCCGATGATCTGGGACGTCGCGACCGGCACCGAGACCGCCCTGGCGCTCCGCGACGAGCAGGGCCGCGAACTGCCCGGCGACCTCTCCGCCCAGTGGCGTCCCGGTGCCCGCGCGCTGCTGATCGAGCACGAGTACGAGGCGCGCAGCGAGCTGTTCTCCTACTCCCTGGACGACGGCGTGCTCACCCGCCTGGACACCCCGCGCGGCACGGTCGGCGGCGCCACCCCGCGCCCCGACGGCACGGTGGAGTTCCTGTGGTCCTCCGCCGCGGACCCGTCCGCCGTGCGGTCGACCGCCGGCACGGTGGTGCTGCGCGCGCCCGGCGCCGTCCCGCCCGGTTCGGTGCCGGTCGAGGACGTCTGGGTGGACGGCCCGGGCGGCCGGGTGCACGCGCTGGTCCAGCGGCCGGCCGGGGCGGGCGAGGGCCCGTTCCCGACCGTGTTCGAGATCCACGGCGGCCCGACCCACCACGACAGCGACTCCTTCGCCGCCGGGCCGGCCGCCTGGCTGGACCACGGCTTCGCGGTGGTCCGGGTCAACTACCGCGGCTCGACCGGCTACGGCCAGGCGTGGACGGACGCGCTGCGCGAGCGGGTCGGCCTGATCGAGCTGGAGGACATCGCGGCCGTGCGCGGCTGGGCGGTGGAGAGCGGACTGGCCGACCCGGACCGGCTGGTGCTGGCCGGCGGTTCCTGGGGCGGCTACCTCACGCTGCTCGGGCTCGGCGTGCAGCCCGAGCTGTGGAGCCTCGGCGTCGCCGCCGTTCCGGTCGCGGACTACCTGACCGCGTACGACGACGAGATGGAGGCGCTGAAGGCGATCGACCGCACGCTCTTCGGCGGCACGCCCGAGGAGGTGCCCGAGCGCTGGACCGCCTCCTCCCCGCTGACCTACCTCGACCGGGTCGCGGTGCCGGTCTACATCAGTGCCGGGGTCAACGACCCGCGCTGCCCGATCAAGCAGATCGACAACTACGTCGAGGGGCTGGAGCGGCTCGGCAAGCCGCACGAGGTGTACCGGTACGACGCCGGGCACGGCTCGCTGGTCGTGGACGAGCGGATCAAGCAGTTGCGGTTGGAGATCGACTTCGTCCGTCGGCACCTCGGCGGCCTCCCGGTCGGCGAGAATCGGGCGGACAGCGAGAAGTAGCGAACGGGGGACACGGGTGAGACGCCTGCTGACGATCCTGGGGGCGGGGGTGGCCGGAGCACTGGTGCTCACCGGCTGCTCGGGGCAGGACGGCGGTGGCGGCGGGAGCGCGGCCTGCCCGCCGCCGGTCTCGCCGTCGACATCGTCCTCCTCCTCGCCCTCCTCCCCCGCCTCGTCCGCGCCGGCCGTCGGCGCCACGCCGACGGCCGGCGGCACGGTGGTGAAGGCGGCCTTCCGCACGGCGGTGGCCGGGGGCGGGCCGGAGGGCGGTGCGGTGCTGCTCGCCAAGTCGGGCTCGAAGGGGTCCAAGGGGTCGAAGAGCTCCAAGAGCGGCCGCACGACGCGTCACCACACCGACCGGTACGACTCGGACGACGACTCCAACGGCAGCGGCAACGGCAACGGTCGCCGGTGCGACAACCCGCCGCCCACCACCTCACCGTCGCCGACCGTCCCACCGTCGCCGACGCCGTCGGGCGCCGCACCGTCGGTGCTTCCGACCAAGCCGGTGCCCCCGTCCAAGCCGGCGGCTCCGGCCGTGCCGCCCGCGAAGCCGACCCGCTGACGCGACGACGGCGGCGCCCCTCGCGCGGGGCGCCGCCGTCGGCCGGTCAGTCCAGGACCGGGTCCAGTCCGAGGGCCCGGTCCTGCTCGGCCTCCGCCTCGCGGCGCAGCAGCCGGAACCACATGAACACCACGAAACCGCCGAAGACGAACCACTCCAGCGTGTAGCCGAGGTTCTGGAACGCCCGCAGGGAGAGGCCGTCGCCGCCCTGCGGCTGGACGGTCGGCACCGGGGTCAGCCCGTCGGGCGCGACGTCGGCGGACACCCAGCCGTCGTACCAACCGTCGAGGGCGAGCTTGTTGACGAGGGCGGCGCGGTTGATGGTGCCGAGCTGACCGTCCGGGAGGCCGCCGGCCACGGCGCCGTTGCTGCCGCTGGTCTCGCCGGCCTGGAGCCGTCCGCCGACGGTCACCTCACCGGTGGGCGCGTCCGCCGGCGCCCCGGGCGCGGTCGCCCCGGCCGGCGGCGCCCCGGGTGCCCAGCCTCGGACGACCGCGACCGTCCGGCCGTCGGCGGTGCGCAGCGGGGTCAGCACGTAGTAACCCTGCCGGCCGTCCAGCACCCGGTTGGGGACCAGCAGCTGGTGCTCGGGGTCGAAGGTGCCGGTGACCGTCACGGCGCGGCCGACGGTGTCGGTGGTGACCTGCGGCCGGTCGGCGGCGAGCAGTTCGCCGAGCGGACGGGGCGCGCCGGCGTCGCTCACGGCCCGGCTGATCTCCTCGTGCGAGGAGACCCGGTCCTCGAACCGGCCGAGCTGCCAGGAACCGAGCCAGACGCACACCGCCACGGCCGCCACGGCCAGCGCGGTGCCGCTCAGCCAGCGCGGGGTGAGGAGAAACCGGTACACACCCCCCACGGTAACCACTCCTCACACTCCGCCCGTCCCCCGGCCCCCATCTCGGCCTGAAAGTCGGCCCCGCCGACTTCTCCCGCCCGGCCCGAGGCGGGCGGGTGAAGCGGGCGGCCGTGGCGGGCGGGTGCGCGACGGGCGGGTGTCAGCGGGCGCGCCGACGAGGACGTCACCCGCCGCCCGTCACCCCGCCGACGGCGAGGCGTCGGGCGTCGGGGCCTGGGCGTCCGGGGCCACCGCCCGCGGCGCGGTGCGGTAGACCGTGCCCGCGCAGGCGTCGGCCAGGACGACGCGGGCGGCGGCCGGATTGCCCGGAGCCGGCGTGTACGCCAGGGTGACGCTCGCCGAAGCCTTGCCCGGCCCGGGCGCCGGGCTCGCGGACGGGCTCGGGGTCCCGGTGCTCCCCCCGGTCGTCGAGCCGCTCGGCTGCGGTGCCGTGCTCGGCGCCCCGGTGGGACCGGCCGGCGGAGCCGCCTCGGTCGCCAGGCCCGCCCCGGCGGGGCCGCCCGTCGACATCCCCGGCCCGCCGCCCGGCCGGGCACCGGTCGCCGCGATGCCGACGGGACCCGTGCCGGTGCCGCCCGAGCTCGCCCCCGCGCCGGGCCCGGAACCCGAACCGAAGCCCGAACCGGAACCCGCGCCCGAACCTGAGGCGGTCGGACCGCTCCCGCCATTGGCGCCGCCCGCCCCCGGCAGTGCGCCGCCCCCGCCCGTTCCCGGGCCGCCGGTCGCACCGCCCTCGCCCGTCGCGGACCCGGTGGCGCCGCCGCCGGTCGCTCCGCCCCCGCCCGCCGTACCGCCGCCGGTCGAGCCCGCTCCCCCGGACCCGGCGGAGGCGCTCGGCGAGGTCGTCCCGCCCGGGACGGGGCATCCCGCCGGGTCCGGGATCCACGCGATGTCGACCCGGTAGGCGGCGCGAGGCGCGAGGACGAGGCCGTTGCTCCCGGCATCGCTCCCCGCGGCCGGGCCGGCCGAGGGCCCGGGTACGGGCAGACCGGTCGCCGGGTCGCCGGCGGTGTGGAAGGCGATCCGGATCCTCCCGGCGTCCGCGCCCGTGGTGCCGGCGGCGCCGGCGGGTCCCGTCCGGCCCGTGACCGTGACCGATCCGGGCCCGCCGAGCCGGCAGCTGCGGCCGGAGACGTTGGTCATCGTGAAGGAGCCGTAGACGCGGCCGTTCGCGTCCGGGGCACCGATCTGCGCGGTGCCCTGTCCGAGGTCGGCCCGCGTGCACAGGGCCAGCACCGGGCTGTCGGCCTCGCCGCCGGTGGTGCCGGGGCTCGGGGCGAAGGTACCGGACGCCTGGCCGGTACCGCTTGCGCCGGCGCTCGGCTCGCTGCCGACGCTGCCGGACGGGCTGCCGGGGGCGGTCGGTGTCCCGCTGTCGGGAACCGGCGGCCGGTGGGCCGTGCCGACTCCCCCGCCGGGGAGGGTGCCCGCGACGCTCGGGGAGGAACTGCCGCTCCCGGCGCCGGACGCGCCCGGGCCGCCGGACAGGCCGAGGTGGTCCGTGGTGTGCAGGGCGGGCAGGAGGAAGGAGGCGACCACCGCCACGGCGGCGGCGCCGGTCCAGGCCCCGCGCCGGGCTGCCCTCCGCCGGGGCACCGCCCGCCGGATGCGCTGCAGCCCGCCGGGTTCCGGCTGGACCTCGGCGACGGCCCGCAGCATCAACTCCCGTACCAGCAGCTCCTCGTGGCCGGCCGACGCCGGAGCGTCCGCCCGGCCGCCCCCGGCCGCCGTGCCACCGCCGCCCACACCGCCACCGTCACCGAACCTGCCGCCGTCGGCCGCCCTGCCACCGCCACTGGCCCGATCGCCGTCACCGGTCCGATCGCCGTCATCCATCCGACCGCCCTCAGCCATGCCCGGCCTCCATCTGGACCCTCAGCGCGGCGAGCCCCCGTGAGCCGTACGCCTTCACCGAACCGAGCGAGATGCCGAGGGTCTCGGCGACCTGCGCCTCCGTCATGTCCACGAAGTAGCGCAGCACCAGCACCTCCCGCTGACGGCGTTGCAGACCCCGTAGCGCGACCTTCAACTGGTCCCGCTCCAGCGCATCGTAGGCGCCTTCTTCTGCACTGGCCATGTCAGGCATCGGCTTCGGCAGCAGCCGTAACCCGAGGATCCTGCGCCGCAGCGTCGACCGGGACAGGTTGACCACGGTCTGCCGCAGATAGGCGAGGGTCTTCTCCGGCTCCCGCACCCGCCGCCTGGCCGCGTGCACCCGGATGAACGCCTCCTGGACCACGTCCTCACAGCTCGACAGATCGTCGAGGAGCAGCGCCGCCAGCCGCAGCAAGGAGCGGTAGTGCGCCTGATAGGTCTCGGTGAGCAGGTCCTCGCTGGCACCGGCAGCGGTACCGGCGCCAGGACCCGCGGCACCGGGTGCAACTGCCGTCATCTGGCTTTCTTCCGGCCTATCCGCAGGCCACTGGACACGCGACGGGAACGTCACCGCGGCTGCCGCCGAGATACCCGCTCCTGCCCCCACCATCACGTTCGCCACGCCCGTTGGACACTCGATCCCCTGTCATGGTTGCCCGGCCCGCGGCACATTCTCGCGCATGGGCCGAACGCCCCTCCAGGGAATTCGGCGAGGATTCGTCAAGCAGTCCGCGAACAAACCGCGCAGACTCCGGGTGGACGGGCGGACTCAGGCCGCGCCGACACCGTCCGTACCCGTCCCGGCACCCTCGGCGCCGACCCCCGCAGCATCGGCACCCGCTCCGGCACCACCGGAACCATCGGAACCACCGGCACCGGCCGCGCCGGCGGCGACACCGCGGGCGTCATCGGCATCGGTCACCGCGGCCCGCTCGGCGATCTCCCGCGCCACCAGCTCAGCGATCTGAAGGGCGTTCAGCGCCGCGCCCCGGCGCAGGTTGTCGCCGCAGAGGAAGAGGTCCAGCGCGTTCGGGTCGTCCAGGGCGCGCCGCAGCCGGCCGGCCCAGACCGGGTCCGTCCCCACCGCGTCGTTCGGCGTCGGGAACTCGCCCGCCGCCGGGTCGTCGTACAGCAGCACCCCGGGGGCGTCGCGGAGGATCTCGTGGGCGTGCTCCTGGGTGACCTCGCGCTCGAACACCGCGTGCACGGCGAGCGCGTGGGTGCGCACCACCGGGATCCGCACACAGGTCGCCGAGACCTTGAGGCCGGGCAGGCCGAGGATCTTGCGGGACTCGTCGCGCACGGTGCGCTCCTCCGACGACCAGCCGCCGTCGGTCAGCACACCGGCCCAGGGCACCGCGTTGAGCGCGAGCGGAGCGGCGAACGGTCCGTGGTCGGCGATCACCGCCCGCAGGTCGCCGGTCTGTTCGCCGACCTCGGTGCCGGCCACCTGGGCGAGCTGCGCGCGCAGGGCGTCCGTGCCGTCCCGGCCGAGCCCGGAGGCGGCCTGGTAGGAGGCGACCACCAGCGATTCCAGGGCGTACTCGGCGTGCAGGGCGCCGATCGCCGCGATCATGGTCAGCGTGGTGGAGTCCGGGCTCGCCACGATCCCGCGCGAGCGCATCCGGACGGCGGCCGCGTTGACCTCGGGCACCACCAGCGGAACGGCGTCGTCCAGCCGGAACGCGCCGGAGTTGTCGACCACCACGACGCCCTTGGCGGCCGCGATCGGCGCCCAGCGGGCGGCGATCTCCTCGGGGACGTCGAACAGCGCGACGTCCACCCCCTCGAAGAGCTCCTCCGACAGCGGGAGCACCTCGACGGACTCCCCGCGCACGAACGCCTTGCGGCCGGCCGAGCGCGGGGAGGCGGCGAGACGGATCTCGCCCCAGATGTCCTGACGGAGGGAGAGCAGGCCGAGGAGCACCTCGCCGACCGCGCCGGTGGCGCCGACGACGGCGAGGTTCGGCCGCCGGGTCATCGCCCGGTGCCCCCGTAGACCACGGCCTCGTCCGTCTCACTGTCCAGCCCGAAGGCGGAGTGGACGGCCTGCACGGCCGCGTTGACGTCGTCGGCGCGGGTGACCACCGAGATCCGGATCTCCGAGGTGGAGATCAGCTCGATGTTGACGCCGGCCGCGGAGAGCGCCTCGAAGAAGGTCGCCGTGACGCCCGGGTTGGAGCGCATGCCCGCGCCGACCAGCGAGATCTTGCCGATCGCGTCGTCGTAGCGGAGCGACTCGTAGCCGATGCCCTCCCGGACCCGGTCGAGCGCGTCGATGGCCTTCTGGCCCTCGGCCTTCGGCAGGGTGAAGGAGATGTCGGTCAGACCGGTCGACGCCGCCGAGACGTTCTGCACGACCATGTCGATGTTGACCTCGGCGTCGGCGATGGCGCGGAAGATGCGCGCCGCCTCGCCCGGCTTGTCCGGGACGCCGACGACCGTGACCTTGGCCTCGGACGTGTCGTGGGCGACTCCGGAGATGATGGCCTGCTCCATCTCGCCCCCTTCGGGCTGGTGCGGGTTGTCGTTGCTGACGATCGTCCCGGGAAGACCCGAGAACGACGAGCGTACGTGAATCGGGATGTTGTAGCGGCGCGCGTACTCCACACAGCGGTCGAGCAGCACCTTGGAACCGGACGAGGCCAGCTCCAGCATGTCCTCGTAGGCGAGCCAGTCGATCTTGCGGGCCTTCTTCACCACGCGCGGGTCGGCGGTGAACACGCCGTCCACGTCGGTGTAGATCTCGCAGACCTCCGCCTTGAGGGCGGCGGCGAGGGCGACGGCGGTGGTGTCCGAGCCGCCCCGGCCGAGCGTGGTGATGTCCTTGCTCGACTGCGAGACGCCCTGGAAGCCGGCCACGATCGCGATGTTGCCCTCGTCCAGGGCGGTGCGGATGCGGCCCGGCGTCACATCGATGATGCGCGCCTTGTTGTGGACGGAGTCGGTGATGACGCCGGCCTGGCTCCCTGTGAACGACTGCGCCTCGTGGCCCAGGGATTTGATCGCCATGGCCAGCAGCGCCATGGAGATGCGCTCTCCAGCGGTCAGCAGCATGTCGAACTCGCGGCCGGCGGGGAGAGGTGACACCTGCTCCGCGAGTTCGATGAGCTCGTCCGTCGTGTCGCCCATCGCGGACACCACGACGACGACCTCATGGCCGGCCTTCTTGGCGTCAACGATTCGACGGGCCACGCGCTTGATGCCCTCGGCATCCGCAACGGATGAGCCGCCGTACTTCTGCACGACAAGGCCCACGTGCGCTCCTCGACTTGTGTCGTTTCCGGGGGCGCTCGGCCCCCGCACCCCCGGGTGGCGGGGGCTGTGCGGTCGGCGCCAGTCTACCGAGCGGGGGTGCCCCGACCTCCGCTTTCCATATGATGAGACACACGTTTCGGCAGGTGAGCGGGGGTGTGGATACCGCCACCGGCAGGTCTGCGGGCAGGCGTGCGCCGTTCCGAAGAATCGACGGGGGGAGGGACGGCCGCCCCGGGGTTTTCCGTCCGGCGGCCAGGAGTGAGGTTTCCGTCACACTCCCGCCGCCCGGGGCCCCGGGCGGCCCGCGTCCCCGTGCTTCCCGCCCGGGCGCCGGCCCCTAGAGACCCCGGCCGAGCTCGGCCGCCATCAGGTCACCGGCCTGCTGCTCCAGCTGCTCGTCGGTGAGCCCGTCGTTGTCCGTGTCCGCCCCGTCCGGCGCCGCCCCGATCGGGCTGTCCAGCCGGACGTGCGCGATCAGCGACTGCAGCGCCCGCAGGACGGCCGTGCAGGTCGTGCCCCAGTTGGACAGGTACGAGAACTGCCACCACCAGAGCGCCTCGCTGACCCGGCCCTCGCGGTAGTGGGTGAGCCCGTGCTGCAGCTCGCTCACCACCCCGGCCAGGTCGTCCGAGATCCGGAACGCGCTCGGCTTCTCCGGCGGCCCGTACGGGTCGAAGACCTCGTGGTAGACGTCGATCGGCGCGAGCAGCACGGCCAGCCGCTCCCGCAGCTGCTCGCCGTCCGGCTCCGGACCGGTGTCGGGCTCGAAGCGGTCCTCGGGGACGACGTCCTCGATGGCGCCCAGCCGGCCGCCGGCCAGCAGCAGCTGCGAGACCTCCAGCAGGAGGAGGGAGACGGCGCTGCCGGGCTCGTCGCCCTTGGCGACCTCGGTCACCGAGAGCACGAAGCTCTCCACCGAGTCCGCGATCTGCACCGCGAAGTCGTCCGGCTCGGAGCCGTGCGCGTGCGTGTGCGGAGGGCGCGGCACCTGCGCGGTGTCCCGTTCCTCCTCCGGCCCGGCCTGATGGGGCGCGTGGGGCTGCTGGTTGATCGTCCGGTCAGACATCGAGCAGTCGTCTCCCTTCGAAGGCGCGACCGAGTGTGACCTCGTCCGCGTACTCCAGATCCCCGCCGACGGGCAGGCCGCTCGCCAGGCGGGTCACCTTCAGGCCCATCGGCTTGCAGAGCCGGGCCAGATAGGTGGCGGTCGCCTCCCCCTCCAGATTGGGGTCGGTGGCCAGGATCAGCTCGGTGACAGTGCCGTCCGCGAGCCGCGACAGCAGTTCGCGGATCCGCAGATCGTCCGGTCCGACGCCCTCGATCGGGCTGATCGCGCCGCCCAGCACGTGGTAGCGGCCGCGGAACTCCCGGGTGCGCTCGATGGCGACGACGTCCTTGGGCTCCTCGACCACGCAGATGACCGTGAGGTCGCGGCGCGGGTCCAGACAGACCCGGCACCGCTCGGCCTCCGCGACATTGCCGCAGACGGCGCAGAACCGCACCTTGTCCTTGACCTCCAGCAGCGCGTGCGCCAGCCGGCGGACGTCGACCGGGTCGGCCTGAAGGACGTGGAAGGCGATCCGCTGCGCGCTCTTGGGCCCGACGCCGGGCAGCCTGCCCAGTTCGTCGATCAGGTCCTGAACCACGCCCTCGTACAACGTCGCGCCTTCCCTCGGGTTGGACCGGTGGCACCCGCGCGGGGTGCTCCGGTGCCATCATCCAACGAATCGGGCGCCGGGCGCACCGCCCGACGCCCGACTCCCGCATTAATCACACAGGTCCGTTGTCCGAACTCCGGACCCGGCCGTCCGCCCCGTACGCTCCGGTGCCCCGGGCCGTACCCAGTGTCACGGTTCCGTTCACCCTCAGAACGGCAGGCCCGGGATCCCGCCGCCGAGGCCCTGGGTCAGCGGACCCATCCGCTCGGCCTGCATCTTCTGCGCGGCCTGGTTGGCGTCCCGGACGGCCGCCAGGACGAGGTCCGCCAGCGTCTCGGTGTCCTCCGGGTCGACGGCGGCCGGCGCGATGGTCAGCGCCACCAGCTCGCCGGACCCCGTCACCGTCGCCTCGACCAGGCCACCGCCCGCCGAACCGCTCACCTTGGCCTCGGCCAGCTCCTGCTGCGCCTGGGCGAGGTCCTGCTGCATCTTCTGCGCCTGCTTGAGCAGCGCCTGCATGTTGGGCTGGCCACCACCGGGAAACACGGCTCACTCCTTGCGTTCGGTCCGCTCCTACAACGTCCTCGACGAGCCTACGTGCTGCTCAGTTGCCACCGTGCCGGATCTCCTCCAGCACCGTGGCGCCCAGCTCGCGGATGATCAGCTCCTGCCCGGAGAAGACGTCCTCGTTCAGATCGGGGTCGTCCTCCTCCGGTACGTCGTCCTCCGGGGCCACCGCCTGCGACGGGTACGCCGGGGGCGGCGGGGTCGGCGCCTGGACGGGCGGCGGCACCGGCGCGACCGGGGCCGGGATCGGCGCGGCGGCCGGACGGGGTGCCGGAGCGGGCGCGGCCGCGGGAACCGGCGCGACCGGTGCTGGCTGGGGCGCGGGCGCCGCCGGACGCGCCGGGGCGGCACCCCAGCCGCCCGCGGCGCCACTGCCGCTCGGGGCAACGGCACCACCGGAGCCGCCACCGGGGCCCGCCGTGCCGCCGGACGGGTCGACGATGCACTCGATCCGCCAGTCCACGCCGAGCGCGTCCGCCAGCGCGGCCCGCAGCACGTCGTCGCTGTTACTGCTCACGAAGCTGTCGCGGGCACCCGCGTTGATGAACGAGACCTGGAGCACGCTGCCGTCGAATCCGGCCACCTGGCCGTTCTGGCTGAGCAGGATCCAGGTGAACCGGCGCCGGTTCTTCACCGCCTCCAGGATCTGCGGCCACAGCTGCCGGACCTGGCCCGCGCCCTGCTGCGCCGCCGCCGACGGCTGCCCGCCGGACACCGGGGCGGGCGCGGGCGCGACGGGGGCCGGTGCCGGTGCCGGGGTGGCGGCCGGAGCGGGCTGGGCGGGGGCCGGCGCGGCCACGGGGGCCTGGGTCTCCGCCGCGGGCGCCTCCCCGGCGGGCGGGAAACTCCGCTTGATCGGCCACGCCCCGGGCGCCGGGGCGGCCGGCTGCGCGGGGGCGGGCGCCGCCTGCACGGACGGCTGCGGCGCGACCTGCGGCACCTCGGGCACCACCGGCGGCGCCTGCACCGGCTGCACCACCGGCTGCACCGTCATCGGTGCGGCCGCGGCCGCACCTCCGAGACCGCCGACACCGCCGACACCTCCGAGAGCGCCGAGAGCGCCGGAACCCCCGCCGCCGGCGAAACCGCCACTCGCGGCACGCCGCTCCAGCTTGTCCAGCCGCGCCTGCAACGACAGCTCGTCGCTGTACGCGCCCGGCAGCATCACCCGGGCGCAGATCAGCTCCAGCTGGAGCCGGGGCGCCGCGTTGCCGCGCATCTCCGTCAGCCCGGTGTTGACGAGGTCCGCCGCCCGGCTCAGCTCCGCCGCCCCGAACGCGTCCGCCTGCGCCTGCATCACGGCGATCCGGTCGGCCGGGGCGTCGATCAGCCCCTTCTCCCCCGCGTCCGGCACCGTGGCGAGGATCACCAGGTCACGCAGCCGCTCCAGCAGGTCCGCGACGAACCGGCGCGGGTCGTGACCGCCCTCGACCACCCGGTCGACCACCTGGAACACCGTCGCCCCGTCGTGCGCGGCGAACGCGTCCACCACCTCGTCCAGCAGCGCCGAGTCCGTGTACCCGAGCAGCGAGGTGGCCATCCCGTACGTCACACCGCCCTCGGCGGCGCCGGCCAGCAGCTGGTCCATCACGGACATCGAGTCACGGACCGAACCGGCGCCCGCCCGCACCACCAGCGGGAACACGGAGTCCTCGACCTGGATCCCCTCCCGGCCGCACACCTGCGCCAGGTAGTCCCGCAGCGTGCCGGGCGGCACCAGCCGGAACGGGTAGTGGTGGGTCCGGGACCGGATCGTCCCGATCACCTTCTCCGGCTCGGTGGTGGCGAAGATGAACTTCAGGTGCTCCGGCGGCTCCTCCACCACCTTCAGCAGCGCGTTGAAGCCGGCCGAGGTCACCATGTGCGCCTCGTCCAGGATGAAGATCTTGTACCGGCTGTGCACCGGCGCGAAGAACGCCCGCTCGCGGAGGTCCCGGGCGTCGTCCACACCACCGTGCGAGGCCGCGTCGATCTCGATCACGTCGATCGACCCGGGCCCGCCCGTGGCGAGGTCCGTGCAGGACTGGCACTCACCGCACGGCGTCGGCGTCGGCCCCTGCTCGCAGTTCAGACAGCGGGCCAGGATGCGCGCGCTCGTCGTCTTGCCGCAGCCGCGCGGGCCACTGAACAAGTACGCGTGATTGACCCTGTTGTTGCGCAGGGCCTGCTGGAGCGGAGCGGTCACGTGCTCTTGCCCGATGACCTCCGCGAAGGTCTCGGGGCGGTAGCGGCGGTACAGGGCTAGGGACACACCCCCGACGATATCGGGACGGACCGACAAACGCGTCGCCCCTCGACACCCCGTGCCCCACCGGCCCCCGGAAACGCGAAGACCCCTCGTGCACCCGCCAGAGCCCTCCTACCCTTGCTGCCTTCCGGCCCTGGGGGAGTTCAGAGAGTTAGCGCCACACGAGGGGCTGGCCCCAACACTACCGGATCCCGGCCCCTCCCCTCCACCACCACCCCGCCCCACCATCCCCAGGCCACCCCCACCCCCTACCTGCGAGATACGTGGTCGCGAGCACCCCAAAACATGTACTAAGCTCTCCCACGGAGGATTCGCCTAGTGGCCTAGGGCGCACGCTTGGAAAGCGTGTTGGGGGCAACCCCTCACGAGTTCGAATCTCGTATCCTCCGCCTCTGCCAGCCATGGCAGCACGAAGGCCCCGACCGGGAAACCGGCCGGGGCCTTCGGCGTTGCATGGTTGCAGTTTTGGTTTGCAGTTGCAGAGATCCACCGGATGGGGCGGCGACACGCCCGCATCCGACTGACAGCCTCTCTGGCCGAGCCATCGCATTCGCTCCCACCGGGCACCGCTCCTCCGGCAGGAGGCAATCCATGGCCGTGTCCGGCCGCTGGCACCAGGCATGCAGCCACGCCCAGCAGGCCGTCCAGCAGACCGCCTACGACCAGGCCGCAGCCCTAGCCCACCGCCAACCGAAGCCGGAGATCACCAACACCCTCGCCGGCGACATCCGCTCAGCCGTCCCCGACCACGCCCAGCGCATCCTCGCCGACCCGGCAGTTTCCGTCATCGGTCGACGGCGGGTCGGGCAGCCCTCCACGGGCGAACTCAGTTACACCAGGGATCACCATGTGCGGCACGGAAAACTCGGTCAGCACGACGTCACCTCTCCCCTGGCACATCTCCGCCAGGTCGGCCGCCGGGTGACTGAGCGCTCTCCGCACCATCGGACACGACCGTCCCAACGGCCTGCAGTCCGTCGACCGGTGTCCACTCGTGCTCCAGGATCGAATAGGTGATCGAGTCCCGCCACGCGCCCTGGACGAAGACGTGGTCGCGGATGCGGCCGTCCTCGGTCATACCCGCGCGCAGGAGCGTTCGCGCAGAAGGCTCGTTGAGCGGTGAGCGTGCGGCCCAAATGCGGTGCAGACCCAGAAACTTGAAGCCGAGCGCGCACAGGAGGTCGACCATCTCGACGCCGAGCCCCTTGCCCCACTCCGCTTGGTGGAGAGCGAAGCCGATGGTGGCGGCCTGCTGGGGTTCGGCGGCCAGGCGCGCGTACCCGATCAGCCGGTGCTCGCCAAGGTGGGTCACGGCGAGAGCGAACTCGGTCCTCGGGTTGTCCTGCGCGGAGTTCATCGAGCGGTCGACAATCGCCTGGACCTGGTCTCGCGTGCGGGGTTCGAAGCTGAGGTGCCGCGTGGCCTCGGGGTCGCCGTAGATGGCCAGGAGGGCGTCGGTGTCCTCGTGTTCGATCTCGCGCAGTGCCAGGCGGGGGCCGGCCAGGTGGACTGGGGTCATGGCCGCGGAGCCTACCTGCGCGGTCACCGGATGAGGACCGAGGTCGGGGTGGCGGTGAACGCCTCGATCTCCTCACGCAGATCGGCCACCGCCCCGACGACTCGTCGGCCGCCGGACGGCAGGGCCGCGTAGACGCGCTGGGCACTGCTGATGATGCCGAAATTCCGCTGCTCGATAGGCAGGTCGAGCACGGGCCGGACGGCCTCGGCTGCGCCGTCGATCTCTCCTCGGGCGAGGCGGGCGAGCGCGAGGTCGGTCTGGGCGCCGGCCTCGTCGCCGAAGGCCCACTCGTCCTCGGTCGCGGTGCGGTAGGCGGCGACGGCGGCCTCCGCCTGGCGCTCGCCGAGCGCGGGATCCTCGCCGAGGTGCACGGTGGCCTCGGCGACGTAGTAGAGCTGTCGGGGCACGGGGAAGGTCATGATGCCGCCGAAGCCGTCCAGGTCGTCGGGCTGGGCCACGGCACGGGCGTCCTCGGAACGCTGGATGGCAGCGCGGGTCGCCTCGCCGTCACCGAGCAGGGCGTGGGCGCGAGCGGAGAGACAGGCGAGCCAGACGCTCGTGGTGCCTCGGACAGTGCCGGCGGCGACCTGCCCGAGGTCGGCGTAGTCGGCGGCCTCGGCCGGGCGGCCCGCCCAGTAGGAGATGAGCGACTGCAGCGACCGGACCCAGGCGCGCATGGCGTGGTGGTCGGCGTTGTCCGCGCAGACGAAAGCGGTGCGGGCCTGCATCATGGCGGCGCTCGGGTTGCCCAGGTCGTGGCTGGCCTTGGCGAGCATGCCGCAGGTGATGCCGGCGAGCAGGTAGAGCTCGCGGGCTTGCAGGGGCTTGACGCGGCCGTGTTCCAGGAGCCGGAAGGTCAGATCCTGGACCTCGACGAGGTCGCCGAGCAGGGTCGGCAGGGCGAGTTTGGGATACGCGACGGTGAGTCGCCGTACCTCGTCCTGAATCTGGCCCAGGGTCTCCGGGCCGATACTGCTTCCTTCCGCCATCGCGGTGAAGCGAAGCGCACGACGAGCCGCCATCGCGACCTGCCTTTCCAATTCCGTGGTGCCCGCGTCGAGGCGGGCCTCGCTGCTGAACAGGCCACCAGCAGGCAGTACCTGTGCCTGCTCGGATGGGAGGAGGACAGGGACCGGCTGTGGCGGCGGGACGACGAGCGGGGACACCCCGCGGACATCGGGCCGCGGGCGTGCGGGTCCGAGTAGTTGGTCGACGCTGATGCCGCCGAACATGGCTTCCAGGACCCGGCACTGGTCCGGATAGGGCCGGGTCTTCACGGCGCCGCCGTACCAGCGCTCGAACTGCCGCTTGGAGACCGACAGCCCTGCCAGGCGCGGGTCGGTCTCGGCCTTGGCGAGGCGGGCTGCGGCGCCTTCGAACCGAATCTTGAAGGTCTCGTAGACCTGCCAGTGCCGCCTCAGCGTCAAGACCCGTAAGAGCGTGGGAGTTTCAGCCACCGCAGATCCTCTCCGGTCCCCGTTCGTCTGATTCGACGATAGCCACGAGCGTTCGGCAGGAAACCCCTTCGGCGGCCTTGCGGCCCAGATGACGGCAGCCATGACGGCAGTCATGACGCACGACGCCATCGACCACGCCTCAGCGCCGGAGATGACGGCGTATTCGTGACGGCGGCCACGTCGTATCGGTGCCACCGCCTCCGAGGCCATGCTGAGCGGCACTTCGCTTTCCGTGAATCTCCGACAGCGAAGCGTGAGATCGGCAGCTGCGAACGGTAGCGCCGTCCGAACCGCCCCATCCAGCACTACGTGCACACCGGCTCGCCGCTCGGGGGCCGGCAACGGGAGGGAACCGATGGACAGCACCTTGACCACTCTGGCCGGGCAGATCGCCCAGCTGGACTCCGTGGACTCCGCCCAGTTGGAGCGGATGCGCCACGAGGCCCTGACCGCCAAGGCGCCGTGGAAGGCAGAGTACGGCGCCTACCAGTCCGGCGGCTGGTGGACCACCTCGCTCATGAACGCCTCCGGCGACGCCGCCGACGTGACGATCGGCGACTGCGCCGCCCGCCCGACCGGCCTGCTGGGGAAGATGCCGGCCACCGCCGCATTCCTGGCCGAGCTCGGCCTGGACTTCATGTGGGTGCGGCTCGCCCGGCTGGAGGGCAACGCCTTCCTCTGGGAACACCGCGACTACGACGAACTCGACCAGGTCGAGCGGCACCGGCTGCACATCCCGCTGCACACCAACAGCTCCGCCTTCCTGGTCACCGGCGGCACCAAGGTGCACATGGCGGGCGGCCGGATCTGGCGACTCACCCCGACCTACGCGCACGGGGTGTGCAACCTGCTCGGCCCGGACCGGATCCACCTGATCGCCGACGTGTACGCCGACGACACCTACCGGCGCCTCGCCCGCCGCCCCACGCTCCACCCGACGGTCGCAAAGCCGCTGCCCGCCGCCGACCAGACGGTCCTGGCCGAACGGCTGGAGACCGCCCGCAACATGGCCACCCTGGGCTACACCGAGGCGGCCGAGCGGATGCTGCTGCGGCTCTTCTACACCTACGACCTGCCGGAAGGAACGGCCTACGACTTGATCGCCGAACTGCACACCTCGCTCGGCGACATGGAGGCCGCGACGCGCTGGACGGCGGCCAAGCGCCGCCTCCTCGCCCTCACGCTCTGACTGCCTCAGCAGCCCGCGCCCACGAATCCCACACTCCGAAGGGAGAAGCGCATGCCCACCCTGCAACTGGCAGAGATCACCCAGGCCAACCGGCCCGCCCAGCTGCCGCTGCTGTCAAAGCTCGCCGACATCCTGGCCACCTCCCCGGCCGTCACCCACCTGATGGTCCGCGGGTCGCTGGCCCACGGCACCGCCGACCGCCTCTCCGACCTCGACTTCGTCGTCGGCGTGCACGACGCCCAGCTGCCGGCCTTCGTCGAGGCCCTGGACACCCTGATGTCCGTCGAGGCCGGGGCCCTGCTGCCCGGCTGGCGCGACACGATCGTCGCCGACCTCGGCGGCCTCGGGATGGTCTTCCTAGTCCCCGACGACGGACGACTCCACCAGATCGACCTCTACCTCGCGCCCGCCTCCCGCATCCCGCGTCTGCGGGAGACGGTCAGCAGCGCCGTCATCCTCGACCGCGAACCCGCACCGGCGGCCACGCCGGACGTCGCGGTGGCGGAGAGCTTCACCGCCGCCTTCCTCGCACGGCCGCGCACGTGCACCGAGCTGCTGATCGAGCACCTGGTCCTGGCCGTGCTCCTGCACAAGCGGATCAAGCGTGGTCAGCGGTTCGTCGCGTACTCGGAGTGGCACCGGCTGCACACCGCGACGAAGAACCTCATCAAGACCGCCCTCGCGCCGGCCTCGCAGTTCTGGGGCTGGTACCAGCTGCGCGAGGAGATCGCCGTTACCCCGATCGGCCGGGCCTGCCTGGGCGACCTGGACGCGGCGATCAGCGGCCCCGCGATCCCGGAGGCGACCGACGTCAACGGCGCGATCGAGCGGGTGCTCGCCCTGGTGGAGCGGGCCTGCCCGCATGCGCTCCACAACCTGCACGACGCCGTCACCGCCTACCGCACGTACCAGGAGTTGGTGTGAACGCACTCCACCCTGCGGGCCCGGCCGCCAGCCGGGCCCGCGAGGCCCTGACCGCCGTCTTCTTCGGCGGCGTCGTCCCGGCTTCCGCCGCGGAGGAGACCCTGGCCGAGGAGATCGGCCGGAGCCTGGCTAAGGCCGGGTACCAGCTGCTGCACGGCGGCTACAACGGCCTGATGGAGGCAGCCGCCCGCGGAGCCGCCTCCCAGGGCGCCACCGTCACCGCGGTCACCCTGATCGGCAAGCACGACGAGTGGGGCGCGTTCAACCGTCACGCCACCCTGTCCGTCCACCTGCCCGACCTCGGCGCCCGGCTCAACCACTACCTGGAGCACGCCGACGTGATCGTGGCCATGGCCGGCGGCGTCGGCACCCTCCACGAGCTGACCGCCGCGCTCTACTACGCGACCACCGTCCGCCCCGTGCCGTTCTGCGTCACCGGCCCGGCTGCCCTTCGCCTGCTCGCCTTCCTGCAGGAGGAGAAGTGGCTCTTCGAAACGCCCACCCGGTCCCTCGGCTTCCTGCGTACCGCCGAGACCGCCGAGGACTTCCGCACCCACCTGACAACGCTCGACACCAGCCCGATCGGAGGAGCATGACCACCAGCCCGACGCTGGCCGGCCTCACCGCCCGCCTCTCCGAAACCGCCTGCGTGAACGCCCCGTTCAGGCTCGCCGACGGCACTCAGCTGAGCGCCTACTTCGACGAGTACCGCCTCGCCGCCGACCCCTCGCTGCTGCGCGACACGGCCCGCGCGATGACCGCTCTCATCCCCGACGACGCCCAGGCGCTGGCCGGCATCGAGCTGGGCGGAGTCCCGCTCGTCGTCGCGCTGTCGGCGGCCACCGGCCTGCCCGCCGCCTTCCTGCGCCGTCGCCCGAAGGGCTACGGCACCCGCCGCCAGATCGAGGGTGCCGACATCACCGGCCGCCGCACCGTCCTGGTCGACGACGTCGTCCGCTCCGGTGGTCAACTGCTCACCATGGCCCGTACGTTGCGGATGGCCGGGGTGCCGGTCACCGATGCCCTGTGCGTCCTGGAGCGCCCGCTCGGCGGCCGCATGCTGCTGGCCGACCACCGCGTCACCCTCCACGCCCTGCTCACCGAGGCCGACCTGCCCGCCCAGCGGACCGGTGATGCCGCGTGAAGCGGGCCGTCCTCTTCGACCTCGACGGCGTCCTCGTCGACAGCCGAGCCGCCCAACTCGCCACGCTGGCCGGATACGCGACCTCGGCCCTCGACCGCCGGATCACCGTCGCCGACCTCCCGGCCGATGCCGCCACCACACCGCGCGAGCAGGTACTGGCGACTCTCGGGATGCGGGGAGCGATCAACGAGGACGCCTGGGACGCGGCGACCGCCACCGCCAGCCTTCACGCCGAGGTCTTCCCGTTCGTCACCGGCACCCTCGCCGCGCTGCGGGAGTCCGGTACAGCCACCGGCATCGTGACCCTGCGGAGCCGCCGCAGGGCCAGCTGGCTCCTCCCGTCCAACGTTCTCGCCCTGATCGACACGGTCGTCTGCTACGAGGACGCCGCGCCCAAGCCCGCACCTGATGGGCTGCTGCTCGCCCTCGGCCGACTCGGCGTCGCCCCGCGGGACGCCGCGTTCGTGGGCGACATGGAGGTCGACATGCATGCGGCCCGGGCAGCCGGCGTACGGGCCATCGGCGCTGGCTGGGGCTTCGCGGGTGCCGAGTCCCTGGCCCGGGCGGGCGCTGACCTCGCCCTCCCCCATGCCGGCGACCTCGCCGGTGCGCTGCTCCTTCTGGTGGGCAGCGGCCAATCCGACGAGTACGCCAAGCGATCTTGACCCCAGACCCGCTACTGTTGGTGGTGCAGTCGCAGCGGACCGCTGCGTCCGGTGTCGGCTGCGCCACCTCAGAGCAATGGATCTGGAGTCATGGTCTACACCGTGGGGGCGCGAGCTATCTGCGTCGAGCTGGAGAACTGAGAACCCCTCAGTCCCTGTTCTCGGCCCGGCTCGGCGTGTGATCACCCCCCACCTCTCCACGACTCTTCCGTGAGGGCCATTCCGCTATGCGCTCGACGCAGATCCGCTCCACCTTCCTGGACTTCTTCGCCTCCCGCGGTCACCGCCAGGTCCCGTCCAGCCCGCTGATCCCCTCCGACCCGACCCTGCTGCTGGCCAACGCCGGTATGAACCAGTTCAAGCCCTACTTCCTGGGCGAGGTCACCCCGGAGTACCCGCGCGCCACCACCATCCAGAAGTGCGCGCGCACCTCCGACATCGACAACGTCGGCCGCACCAATCGGCACGCCACGTTCTTCGAGATGATGGGTAACTTCTCCTTCGGCGACTACTTCAAGGCCGACGCCATCGCCTTCGCCTGGGAACTCCTGACCAAGGGCTACCAGTTGGAGAAGGACCGGCTCTGGATCACCGTCTACAAGGACGACGACGAAGCCGAGCAGCTCTGGCGGAAGATCGGCGTCCCCGCTGACCGAATCCAGCGCCTGGGCATGGAGGACAACTACTGGTCCATGGGCGTCCCCGGACCGTGCGGGCCCTGCTCCGAGGTCAACTACGACCGAGGGCCGGCCTTCGGCCGCGAGGGCGGCCCCGCCGTCGACGGCGAGCGCTACATGGAGATCTGGAACCTCGTCTTCATGCAGTACCAGCGCGGGGAGGGCGACAAGAAGGGCGACTTCCCGATCCTCGGAGAACTCGCCCGGCAGAGCATCGACACCGGCCTCGGCCTCGACCGCCTCGCCGCGATCCTCCAGGGCGTCGAGAACGTCTGCAGCACCGACCTGCTCCTGCCCACCCTCAAGACCGTCCAGGAGCTCGTCGGCCGCGACTACCCCGGCAGCGGCGAGCAGAAGGTCTCCTTCCAGGTCGTGACCGAGCACGCCCGCTCGATCGCCTTCCTCATCGCCGACGGTGTCCTGCCCTCCAAGGACGGCCGCGGCTACGTCCTGCGCCGCCTGATGCGCCGCGCCGTCCGCCACGCCCGCCTGCTCGGGATCGACGGCCCGGTCCTCCAGGCCGCCACGGCAAGCGTGGTCAGCAACCTCGGCGACGTCTGGCCCGAGCTGAACGCCCAGTCCACGCTGATCGAGCAGGTCGTCACCGCCGAGGAAGAGTCCTTCACCCGCACCCTCACCCAGGGCACCCGGCTGCTGGACGCCGCTATCACCCACACCCGCACCACCGGCTCCACCTCCCTCGCCGGGGACACCGCGTTCGAACTGCACGACACGTACGGCTTCCCCGTCGAGCTGACCGTCGAGGCCGCCCGTGACGCCGGCCTGACCGTCGACGAGGACCGCTTCGCCGCCCTGCTCACCGAGCAGCAGCAGCGTGCCAAGGCCGGTGGCAAAGCCAAGACCGCCGAGGCCCTGCGCCGCCAGGACACCTACCGCGAGCTGTCCGCCCGCCACGGCCGCACTGACTTCGTCGGCTACGACCGCCTCACCATCGAGGCCAGCGTCCTCGGCCTGATCGCCGACGGCACCGTCGTGCCCGGAGCCGAGCAGGGCAGCACCCTCGAGCTGGTCCTCGACCGCAGCCCGTTCTACGCCGAGTCCGGCGGCCAGGTCGGCGACACCGGCATCATCCGCACCGGCGGCGGCGCCGTCCTGGAGGTGCTCGACACCAGGCTCGGCCTGGAGGGCTTCCACGTCCACACCGTGCGCGTCCTCGAAGGCGAGATCCGCAGCGGCCAGGCCGCCGAGGCCGTCGTCGACGGCGGGCGCCGGGATGCCGTCGCGCGTTCCCACTCCGCGACCCACGTGCTGCACGCCATGCTTCGCCGCACCCTCGGCGACCACGCCCGCCAGCACGGCTCTCTCGTCGACACCGGAAGGCTCCGGTTCGACTTCGCCCACTTCTCCGCCGTCGACCCCACCCAGCTCGCCGCCATCGAGGCCCTGGTCAACGACCACCTGCTCGACGACCCCGAGGTCCGCATCTGGCACGCCTCCCGCGCCGACGCGGAGGCCGCCGGGGCGACGGCACTGTTCGGCGAGAAGTACGGCGACCACGTCCGCGTCGTCGACATCGGCGACTTCTCCCGCGAACTGTGCGGCGGCACCCACGTCGGCCACGGCTCCAACGCCGGCCCCGTCCGTATCCTCGGCGAAGCCTCCATCGGCTCCAACCTCCGCCGCATCGAGGCCCTCACCGGCCGCGACGCCCTCAACTACTACGACACCGAACGCCGCCTCCTCGAAGAACTCTCCGCTCTCCTCGGCACCCGCCCCAAGGACGCTCCCGAAGCCCTGCGCAAGCGCCTCGACGCCCTCACCACCGCCCAGCAGGAACTCGATCGTCTCAAGGATGCCGAGCTGCGCGACCAAGCCCAGCGGCTCGCCGCAGCGGCGCGCCCAGTCGCCGGCGGCCGGATCACTACCCAGAAGGTGACCGGCCTCGGCCCCGACGAGCTCCGTCGCCTTGCCAGTGGGACCGTCGACCTCCTCGACGACGGCCGAGCCGTCGTCGTCCTCGGCACCGAGCACCAGGGCAAGGCCCTGCTCGCCGCCGCAATCACCCGCAGTCTCCACGAGGCCGACACCCAGGCCAGCCAGATCCTCACCTCCGCAGCCCGTGCTGTCGGCGGCGGAGCCGGCGGCAAGGGAGCCATCGCCAGCGCCGGAGGCCGCCGCACCGAAGCCCTCGACGAAGCCCTCACGATCGCCGCCCAGGAGGCCGCACAGCACCTCGCCCAGTAGCGGTCCCACGCCCGACATCTGCGCGTTGTGGGCGCGTTTCCGATCCCGGAACCGCGCCCACAACCCTTCGCCAAGGTCTCAGCTTCGGTGGCCGAGACTGACTGGTCAGACAGTTGCAGCAGGGAGCGGCTGCCCCTTTCGGGAAAAGACCGTGACGGCATGGGGGTCTGCTCCTATCTTCAGACCATGACCGTCACCGCACGGCGGGAGCTGGTGAGCCCCGCAACCCGCAACGCCTTCCGCTCTCTGGCCACGGACCTGACTGTCCGGATCGTGGCCGAGTTGTGGGAGGACCACGGGTTCGCGCCCATTCCGCCAGACGAGCTGAAGTACCAAGACCCAGGCCAGCGGCGGACCGAGTTCATGTTGTACGCGGAGGGCGTGGACTGGTCGGATCCGAACCACGTACGGCGTGCGCTCCTGGTCTTCGAGGACTTCATCCGTGCATACCGGAACCCGGACGACCAGGGCACGCCGAAATGGCTGGACGACATCAGGGTGCGCTTGGAGCGGGACGGCTTCACCCTCGACAGGGAGGGGAGGATCTCCTGGTCCAACCCCCCGGTACTTGTCCGGGACCTCAGCACCCTGAGCGATGCCTCGGGCATCACGATCGAGCTGGAACGAATTCGGCGAGACCTGACGACCGACCCACACGGGGCCATTGGCGCGGCCAAGCAGCTCATCGAGGCGACGGCGAAGACAGCCCTTCGGGAGCTGAACGTCGAGGTCGATAGGAACGCCGCGCTCCCCGCTCTGATCAGCACAGTCCAGAAGGCGCTGAAGCTCGATGCCGCCTCGGCTCCCGACGGGCCCGACGGCAGCAAAGCCGTGAAGAAGATCCTTTCGGGATCGGTGAACATCGCGATCGGCGTTGCCGAGCTGCGAAACCAGGGCTTCGGCAGCGGTCACGGTCAGGCGAGCGCACCGTCCGGGCTTGGCGTACGTCATGCTCGCCTGACGGTCAATGCTGCCGTGACCTGGTGCGAGCTGATTCTCGACACGCTCTCGGATCCCGCCGCTCCATGGCGCAAGGCCAAGATCTGATCGACTCCGGTACGACCCGCTTGACCCACCAGTCAGCTGGCGGCAAGGCCCTTCAGGAGCACAACACTCTCGTAGTTGGTCACATCCCACCGCCAGGTCCCAACCGGCACATATCCCCGCCGCTGGTACCAGTCGACCAACTCGATCGCCTCGACCGACGTGTCGATGACCACCTCGGTCGCCCCGAGAGCTATGATCCGCTCCTCCGCCAGGGTCAACAGCCGTTGCCCAAGCCCCGTCCCCCGATACGCGGGGTCCACCGCCAGCTGCCAGAACGAGCCCGCGCCCGCCGGAGCTGGGTAGCCGTCCGGCACCTTGTGTGGGGCCGCCAGCGTCACGGTTCCCACCAGCTTTGCCCCCAGCACTGCCGACCAGCACTCGCCCTTTCCCAGTCGGCTGGCCGTGTCCTCCACCGACTGGTAGGAGGCAAAGAAGGCCCGCCCTGCTGCAGCATGATCGGCGTAGGCACGGTGGAGGAGGCTCGTCAGCTCCTCCACCGAGTCGCGCCCGGCGAATCGTCGCACCACGAGCCGATCACACACTGTGAACGAGGTCGGCGCTCGGTCCGGTGGTCTAAGCACATGATCAAGTGTCGGTCGGCTAGCAACAGACCGCCCGCTGGGCGACGGATCCTGGTCTCAGTTTTGGTCTCATTCATCCCCGTCCAGCCAGGTTCAGCCGTCGCCCAGCCGTTTGCTCCGTTGCAGGTCAGGACAGGTATGAACCCCGGCGGACGGCGTTCGGGAGAATTGGAAAGCATGTTTGGGCAACCCCTCACAATTCGCCTTCTCGAACGCCTCGCTTGTGGTCTCCGTTGCACTGAACTCGTACGCCTGGACGGGCGCTTGGGACTATGGTCGATCCACTCGACCACTGGAGGGCCAGCATGGCGCAAAACGAGGAGCGAACCTGTGGGCGGCCGACGCGCACTGGCAAGCCGTGCCGCGTTCGCATATCCGGTTCGGATGTCGCCTGTGGTACGCACGCGACGGACGAAGATCGCGCAGTAGCGAAGGCGCATCGACAGGGCTGGAGCGAGGGGTACAAGGTCGGCTGCGAGTCTGGAGCCAGTTCATCAAAGCTGAAGATCGAGTGGTTGGAGCGGCGGGTTAAGGAACTCGAGCAACGGATCGACGAGGCCACTCGCATCTATGAAGTCGGCGGCGATCAGGTCGTAGATGTCGGTGGGTACGCGTACCGGTGGCGAGGTGGCGATCACCTCAAAGTGGGCGACCGAGTACTGCTCCCGGAGAACTACGTGAGCCGCATGAGCAGCGGCCCAGGACCAGTGGTCGGTGTGGTCACGGCGCTGGGCACGACGTATCGGGGCGCGCTCTCCTCCATCATCGGGCGGGCGCCGACGGCGGAGACAGAGGCTTAGAACACACCGGCAGGCCGGAATCGATCTCCTGAAACATGCGCCCCGACCAGCCTCGGTCGGGGCGCACATCACGTTTTGCGCCCTACTCGTCCAGTTCCTGCAGCGGAATCGGCGCGTCGAAGACGTCAACGACGAACTCCGAAGTCCCGCTGCCTTCGAAGTCTTCGTCGCGGTCGCTGTGGAGCAGGGTGTGAATCCTGACCCAGTGCCCCTCCGCGCTCGCACCCGCCGCAGCCTTGAGCGCACTGCGAACGGGCCCGAGGCCGGCAAGCGGCTGCTTGCTGGTCCAGGTATTCAGAAGCTTCACCTCTGTGGGAAGCGCCCACGTACGCGGCTCGTCGCTGGCAGGCACGGAGACCTCGTCGCTGAGCAACTGAATCACCCAACCGACGTCGCCGTCCGTACCGCGCTCGTTCGACATGCGGATGCCGAGCCCGATCATGTAGGCGCCCTCAAGGTAGTCCTCGAGTTCTTCGTCGATCCTGCTGAAGTAGACGGCATGGCGGACGATGTCGATTGGCCCGTATGTGGTGAATGTTCCTGCCTCAGGTGCGCACTTGTCCTTGAGGAATTGCTGCACGGCCATACGCACCGGGCTCGGGGCACGGTCCAGCACGGTCTGGAGGGCCGCGTTGTCCCGGTCGGACAGGAAGTCGTTGAGCGCACTGATGAGCTCGCCACTCAGATGGAGATCGCCGGCCCCCAGCGTGGTGACCACCTCCAACCGGTCATCAGGGTCCTTGACGAGGGCGAATACCCTGCATCGCCCCGGGCTCGTGTGCGCGATGAACGAATGGACCATTTTTGGCTCGCTTCACGTCTCAGAGACGGCAGCACAACGCACGTGTGCGTCAGCACCACCGTCGCGGGCAATAGAGGATCCCGCGTACCGACGTGTCACCCGAGCTACGTGCTCGTTCGCATGGTCGACCAAGCGGGTCGCCGTCACGCCCGGCACTTGAGCCCGAGCCTGCATAGCCATGCGAAGTTACCAAGGTGCGGTCAGAGCAGCAACGGGGTTGCCGGTCCCCGTCCCGGACTGCGGCCCGTCGTGGTTGCAGTTCTGGTTGCATTCACCCCCGTCCGGGGGCGTTCAGCGCCCGACCGGCGAGTCGTTCCGCCGCAGGTCAGGACGCCTGCGACCGCTCCTGGACAGTCGGACGAACATTTGGAAAGCGTGTTGGGGGCAACCCCTCACGAGTTCGAATCTCGTATCCTCCGCCTCTGCCAGCCATGGCAGCACGAAGGCCCCGACCGGGAAACCGGCCGGGGCCTTCGGCGTTCCCTGCCACCCACGGCGGCGGTCACGTTGGCCGGTCTCCAGGAAGCGGCCGCTGCCCCCACAGATGAACGGTGTCGCCGATGTGGACGATGCCGTCCTGGGGGCTGGAGGTCCGGGCGGCGATGCGCCACTCGGCGGTGCTGACGGGCGCCGGGTGATCGCTCGGGGTACGTCCGCCCCGGACGTACCCCGAGCCGCCGCTTCCCTCCTTGAGCTTCCCCACGCAGTCGCAGCAGACTGCACTCAGGGCATCCTCGTCGTGGGCTCACGATCTCGCCCCGCAGCGTGTCACCGATCCCCTTTCCGGCACCGGTCAACACCGGCTCGGTGATGGGCTGGTACTGGGCCATGGCAATCGAGGACCAGACCGTGATCGCCATCACGGGCTGCCTCGGCACATCGAGCAGGAGGAGAAAGGTCGAGCACGCCGACGCGTGCGCGGCGGAGGCCCGTACCAGCGCGAGATTCGGGGACTGCCCGGGCGGGAGCCGGCCCGCCGCATGGGCTCGGGCCTCTTGCGCCTGATCGAAGGCCCCTGACCTTCATTGCTCCCGAGTGGGCGGCGACTCAGTGCATCGTGCGCAAGCCCTGTGTCACAGGGGAATGCCAGGATGACTCGCATGGCGCGCAGTGGAGCGACGGACGGGGACTTCGAGGCCCAGATCCAAGTTGGACACGACTGGGACACACGCCTCGAAGAATGGCTGGACGCGGTCATTGGGCCCGATCCGCTGGAGAACGTCAAGAGCCGTGCACAGCACGAGCACAAGCCGCCCGGAAAGATCCAGGACTGGTCCTTTCCGACCGACGAACTGCGAGACGCGTACCTCGCGTCCGCAGGCTCACGCTCCGAGGAATCCGTACTTCGACTCCTTCGCCGATTCCTGTTCGAGGACGCCGCGTTCGATGCGGACTTCCGAACGCTCAAAGCCATCCTGAGCGGCAAGGACGAGAGCACCTATGACGATACTCCTTTCGAATATGTGCGCAGGCTGCACCGGTGGATGGGCAAGAAGAGCAGACCGCACCCCGGAGTCCGCTGGTGCCTTGATCTTCTGCCCTTCGCCCCGAAGGGCGCGATCGACGTGATTCACGGCTATCTTGCCGCGCACTTCTGGATGCTCCCGGACGGGAGGATCGATGGCCTGAGTGACGCCATGGCGGTCATTCGGGCAAGGCGGCTGGATCCGGACGCCCAAGGGCGAGAGTTGCTCTTCTCCCTCAGCCCCAGGGAGTTGGAGTGCCTGACCAGCGCGCTGTACGAAGCCATGGGCTACACCGCAACACTCACCCCGCCCCAGCGGTACGGTGGCCGTGACGTCGTGAGCGTGAAGGAAGGTCCCGGGCAGCGAGAAGTCGTGCTGATCGAGTGCAAAGCCCATTCTTCCCCGGTCGGCGTGGAGATCGTCCGATCTCTGCTCGGCGTGGTGTCGACCGAGCGTGCGAATAAAGGCGTGCTGGTCACCTGCGGACGGTTCACGCGAGGGGCGGTGATGCTCGCCGCCAGAGAGCCCCGGCTGGAACTCATCCCCGGCGATGATTTCTCTGCGCTCCTGAGCTCTCATTTCGGGACGCTGTGGTATCTCCGGCGTGAGTCCATCATTGCACGGCACCAGCGCCGTGCCAGTTCAGCTTCTTCAGCCTGAGGTCACATCCGCAGAAACAGAGGCGTGACCGCTTCATCACTGCATCGGACGCTGGAAGGATCCGCGAGTTCAGGTCGAAATACCGCCGCGTCCTTGCTCTGCATATCGTCCGACTGCTGTAGATAACCGACGAGGGATCTGCCCAAGAACGGCAGAGGGCAGAAGGCCGGACCGTGTCACACGGTCGGGCCTTCATCTTTCTCCTGCGGCGGCCGGCCGGTGGCGGTGTGCCGGTGTCAGGCGAGGGCGGGGTGGATCAGGCGGCCGTGGTGGACGAGGGAGACGGACTGCTTGAGGCGGCGGGCGCGGATGCTGATCTCGTAGCCCCGGATGCCCTCGACGCCGGCCAGGCGGCTGCCGAGGTAGCGGTAGAAGGCGGGGGTGTCCTCGCAGATGACGACGGCCATGAGGTTGTGCCTGCCGCTGGTGGCGGCGACGAAGGGGCATTCCTCGTGCCGGGCGAGTTCCTCCCCGATCCGGTGGAGCCCGGGCAGGTCGACCTGGAGCCAGAGGACGGCGTTGAGGTCGTAGCCGAGCCGTTCGGCCAGGATGTCGATGCCGTAGGTGAGGGAGCCGGCGGCTTCCAGCGTCTCCAGTCGGCGGGCGACGCGGGTCGCGGACCAGCCGGTGGCCTGGGCCAGGCGGGTGTGGGAGGCCCGGCCGTCCTCGGCCAGGGCCTCGAAGAGGGGGCGGTCCGCGTCGGTCGAGGCGGGCGTGGGCACAGGGGGCACGGGTACGGGCACGGGCACGGGACGCCGCGCCGTCAGCTGTCCCACCTGTTCGTCGGTGAGGGCGCGCCTGCCCCCGGCCCAGCCCGCCGTGCCAGGGGGACTGAACTGGTGCAGGAGGAGGTCCACGCTCATGTCCAGGATCGAGGCGGCTTTAGGGAGTTGTCGCAGCAGGACGTCGTCGCGCCCGGTGTCGGCGGCCGAGCGGATGGTGCAGATGATCTCCGATCCGCCGGAGGCGACGCTGGCGTAGCCGACCTCGGGCCTGCGGGCGAGGGAGTCGGCGACGGGCCCGGCGGCGTCCGGGCGGCACCGCAGCCGCGTGATCCACTCCACCTGCCCCTGGGAGACCGGGTTGCTCAGCCCGACGACACGCATCACCCCGTCGCGGCGCAGCGCGTTGTAGCGGCGGGCCACGGTCTGTTCGGACGCGCCGACGACCTCGCCGAGGCGGCGGAAGGAAACCCGCGGGGCGCAGTAGAGACCGTGGATGATCCTGCGGTCCAGATCGTCGTACATGGAGGAATGGTCACACGGTCAGAAGCCGATATGGATGTTGTTCCGCATCTCCGGGGATCACTTGGGGATTTCTCGACCGCCCGGGTGAAGCTGGTCCGCGCCCGCAACAGCCGGTGCCCGCGCGGCACCCCGCAGTCGAAGGAACCACTTCGTGAACTCCGCAACGGTGCAGCGCCCCGGGGCCGGACGAGGCGTCACGCTCGTCATGGCCTGCCTGGGCGTCTTCGTCGCCTACCTGCCCGTGACCACCGTCTCGGTGAGCCTGCCGGCGATCCAGCGGGCGATGGGCGCCTCGACCTCCCAGCTGTCCTGGGTGTCGGACGCCTTCGTGCTGCCGATGGCCGCGCTGATCCTCACCACCGGGGTGTGGGGCGACGTCCACGGCCGCAAGCGGGTGTTCCAGGCGGGCATGGCGTTCTGCGCGCTGGGCGCGGCCGTCTCGCTGGCCTCGGACTCGGTGCAGGCGCTCTGGGTCGGACAGGCCGCCTCCGGCCTGGGGGCGGCGGCACTGCTGCCCACCACGCTGACCCTGATCAGCCATGCCGTCCCCGACCACCGGGAACGCGGCCGGTTCATCGCCCTGTGGGCCACGTCCATGCTGGCCTCGCTGGCCGTGGGACCGCTGATCGCCGGGGTGCTGCTGGAGCACGTCGGGGTGCGCTGGATCTTCCTCCTGCCGATCCCGGTGTCCCTGGTCGTACTGGCCGTCGCGGCCTTCCTGCTGCCCGACTCGCGCGCGCCGCACGGCCGCCGGCTGGACTGGCCCGGGCAGATCACGGCGGCCGTCGCGGTCACCGCGGTCGTCTACGGCGTGATCGAGGGCGGCGCCGACGGCTTCGGCACGCCCCAGGTGGTGGCGGCACTGGTGCTCGGCGCCGTGAGCGCGGTCCTGTTCGTCGTGGTGGAGCGCCGCAGCAGCAGCCCGATGCTCGACCTGGCGCTGTTCCGCAGCCCCGCCTTCGCGGCCACCTCGCTGATCGCCATGATCAGCTTCCTGGGGCTGATCGGCTTCTTCTTCGTGCTGAGCCTGTACTTCGGCCTCGTGCAGCACTTGACCACGCTGGAGGCCGGACTGCGGCTGATCCTGGTGTCCGGGACGTCCCTCGTCGTCGGCGTCCCCGTCGGACGGCTGATGCACCGGATCTCCGCCCGGGTCATGATCACCACCGGTCTGGTGGTGATGGGTGGCTCGCTGCTGTCGCTGACCGGCGTCGACGCCGGCACCTCCTACGGGTCCCTCGCCTGGCGCCTGGTCCTGCTCGGCCTGGGCGTGGGCACCGTGCTCACCCCGATGACGGCATCCGCCGTCTCCTCCGTCCCGCACCACCTGGCAGGGATGGCCGCGGCGGGGAACAACGCCTTCCGCCAGCTCGGCGGCGCTCTCGGCCCGGCCGTGCTCGGTGCCCTGCTCACCACCCGCGCCCTCGACGCCCTGCCCGACCGCCTCGCCGACGCCGCGGTGCCGGCGGAGACCGGCGGCCACGTCCTCGCCGTCGCCCGGGAGCAGGGGCTCGGCGCCGTGGCCGGCCTCGACCTGGGCCCTGCCACCGGACCGGCGCTCTCCGCGCTGAGCGGGTCCTTCCTCGACGGCCTCCGGCTCTGCCTGGTCGTCTCCGCCGCCCTCGCCCTGCTGGCCGCCCTCGTCTGCGCCGTGCTGCTGCGCCCGGCCTCGGCGAGCGGCGGCCGCCGGTCCCCCGCAGCGGGTGCCACGACCCCACCGCGGCACACGGCCGCCGCCCCTGCCCAGGACGCCCCCGCCGAGGAGGCACCCGCCCAGGAGCTGCAGCGCACCCCGTGACGGCCGGGGCGCCCGGCGTCTACAGGTTTCGGTAGACGTCGCGGCGGTTGCCCAGGGCGAGGACCCAAACGATCAGTCGGCCGCCCTCGATCGTGCAGACGACCCGGTAGTCCCCGACCCTCAGACGCCAGCGCGAGCTGTGCCCCTGCAGGGCCTTGATGTCGAAGGCGGTCGTGTCCCCTTCGTCCAGTCCTCGCTGGAGCTCGGTGAGGCGGTAGAGGATCCGCAGGGCGTCCGGGCGGGGGATCTTGAGCATGCCCCGCTGAGCATGCGGGGTGTATCCGATGTACATCTGCATCACCAGACATGCCGTTCCTCCGCCCCGCCGGCCATGGCAGCGCGAAGGCCCGGACCGAGGCAGGCGGTCCGGGCCTTCGGCGGTCGGGCCCGTCAGCGGAAGGCCGCCAGGTTGTCGGTGAGCCACCGGGTGTAGGGGCGGGCGGGGTGGCCGGTCAGCCGCTCGACGGTGTCGTTGACCGGGGCCGGCTTGCCGGCGGTGGCGGCCATCAGGTCCAGCAGGGCGGCCACGAAGTCGGCGTCCATGAACCGGCCGAGCTGCTCCCGCACGGCCGGGGCGGGGACCTCCTCGAAGCTCAGCCCGCGGCCCAGGGCGCGGCCGAGCGCCTCGACCTGTTCGGTCTGGGTGAGCGACTGGGGGCCGGTCAGCTCGTACACCCGGCCGAAGTGTTCGGGGCTGCCGAGCACGGCGGCGGCCGCCTCGGCGACGTCGCGCTCGTGGACCAGCGAGGCGGCCGCCGCGGCGTGCGGGCCGCGGACGACGTCGCCGCCCGGCAACTGCATCGCCCAGGACAGCGAGTTGATCGCGGGGAAGAACAGCCGCAGGAACGTCCGGTCGACGCCGGTCGCCGTGATCTCCCGCTCCACCCGGGCGTGGTAGGCCGCGATCACGTCGGGCTGCGGGTCCGCGCCGTCGACGACGGCGCCCGAGGACAGGAACACGATCTGCCGCACCCCGGACCGACGCGCCTGTTCCAGCAGCGGCTGCACGTCCATGCCGTAGGGCAGCACCAGGAACAGTTCGGTGACGCCGTCCAGCGCGGCCCCGAGCGTCTCCGGCCGGGTCAGGTCCCCGGCGACCACCTCGACGCCCTCGGGCAGTCCGGCCTTCTCCGGCGTGCGCGACAGCGCCCGCACCTTGCGCCCGGCGCCCGCCAGCGCCTCCACCGTCTGCCGCCCGAAGTGCGCGGTCGCACCGATCACGAGAATCATGGTGGATCCCTCTCCCTCACCGTTCCGGTCACTGCCTTCGGAACAGACAGTAGAAGTCATCTAGGTCAGTTCCGGTCCTAAGTAGCGCCGATCTCCCGACGGCCGGGCCGCGCTGACGGGGTGTCGTGCATGCGACACTTCGGGAAAACGGGGCCGGAGGGAGAGGCGTGGGATCGTCGGAGCTGCTGATCGTGCTGGACCGGGGGAGTGCGACGCCCCTGCAGCAGCAGGTGTGCGACGGGATCGCCGGGCTGGTCAGGTCGGGGCGACTGCGGGCCGGGGAGGCGGTACCGGCCTCGCGGGAGCTGGCGGCGCAGCTCGGGGTGTCGCGGACGGTGGTTCTGCGGGCGTACGAACTGCTCACCGCGAACGGGCTGTTGACGGCCCGCCGGGGTTCGGGGACCAGGGTGGCGGAGCGGGCCGCCGGGGAGGGGTCCGAGCCCGGTCCGGCCCGGACGGCGCTGGCGCCGCAGCCGCCGCTCGCCACCGACGGCGGGGACGCGCTGTGGCAGCCGTGGGAGCCGCCGCCGATGCACCGGGCCGGCGCGGCGCTGGACTTCCGGCACGGAACCCCCGCGCTGGCCAACTTCCCGGTGTCGCGCTGGCGGCAGTCGGTGCACGAGGCGTACGCCCGGGCGGACGTCGCCGCGCTCGGGTACGGGCCGGCGGAGGGGTCCTCGGCGCTGCGGGCGGAGATCGCGACGCTGGTCCGGCAGAGCCGGGCGCTGGACGCCCCGCCCGACAGCATCCTGGTGACCAGCGGGGCCACCCAGGCGCTGGACATCCTGGCCCGGCTGCTGGTCGGCCCGGGCGACGTGGTGGTGATCGAGGACCCGAGCCACACCGTGCTGCGCCAGGTCTTCGGCTCCGCCTCCGGCACGGTGGTGCCGGTGCCGGTGGACGAGGAGGGGCTGCGGGTCGCGGACATCGACGCCCACGTCCGGGCGCACGGTCAGGACCCGGACCGGGTGCGGCTGGTCTATGTGACGCCCTCGCACCAGTTCCCGACCGGCTTCATCATGTCCGAGGCCCGGCGGCGGGCGCTGCTGGCCTGGGCGGGGCGGCGCGGGGCGACGGTGCTGGAGGACGACTACCACAACGAGTTCACCTTCGCCGCCGAGCGGCTGCCGGCCCTGGCCGCCGCCCGGCACCAGGGCACGGTGGTCTACGTCGGGAGCTTCAGCAAGACGCTCTTCCCGGCGCTGCGGATCGGCTACGCGATCGTGCCGCAGCGACTGGTGCAGCCGTTCCTCGGCATCAAGTGGATCACCGACCGGCTGACCCCGACGGTCACCCAGGAGGCGCTGGCGCACTTCGTCGCCACCGGGGCCTACGCCCGGCACGTCAGCCGGATGACCCGGCTGTACCGGGAACGCCGCCGTTCGCTGCTGGACGGCCTCTACACGCACTTCGGCGCCGAGGTGCGGATCTCCGGGGCGGCCGCCGGTCTGCACGTCCTGGTCACCCTCACCGGGGCGCGCGGCGTCGGCGAGGACGAGATCGTGCGCCGGGCGGCGGCGCTCGGTGTGCGGGTGTACCCCGCCTCGGGGTACTTCGTGGGGGAGCCGCCGGCCGAACCGACCTTCCTGATGGGCTACGCGGCCCTCCCGGGCGCCCGGATCGCCGAGGGCACGGCGCTGCTGGCCACGGCGGTCCGGGAAGCCACGACCACCCGGGCGGCAACAACGGCCCGAGCGGCCACAACGGCCCGAGCGGCAACGACGGTCCGGACCGCCACGACGGTCCGGGCCGCCACCGCCGCTAGCCGGAGCCGGGGCCCGGGTCCTCGGTGAACCGGGCCCGCCGGAAGCGGTGCCGCTGCGCGTACGGCACGGTGCAGTCGAACACCGCCTTCGCGGTCCGGCCGTCCGCCGACAGCGCGGGCGAGTAGGCGACCGACTGGCTCGGGTCGAGCGGGAAGCCCTCCCGGTCCGGCAGGACCAGCAGGTCCCGGTCGGCCTGCCACCGGGTGACCATCGCCCACCAGAGGTCCTGGTCGGACTCCACGTCCACGTCCTCGTCCACGGACAGCACCAGCTTGGCCATCCGGAACTCCTCCAGCACGGCCTGCGACGCCTCCCGCACCAGCGCGTCGTCCTCGGCCGAGCGTTTGGCCGCCCACTGGAGCACCACCATCAGCTGTCCCCCGCCGGCGGTGTGGCAGTGCACCGCCCGGACGGGGGCGCCGCGGCGGCGCAGTACGGCCAGCACCGCGGCCTCCATGCCGAAGCCGAGCAGGACGGACTGTTCGTGGCCGGGGCCGGAGACCGCCTGGAGGATCGGGCCGCGCCGGGCGGTGATCCCGGTGATCCGGACGGTCGGCAGGGCCGGGTGCGCGGTGCCCTGGTAGCCGAGGAACTCCGGAGTGGCGGCGGCGCCCCGGGGGTTCTCCGGCATGGTGTCCGGCAGCAGTTCGCCCTCCAGCACGTACTCGGCGTGGGCGATGTACTCGGCGTCCACCGTGCGGCAGGGCAGGAGTTCCACCGGCGCGCCCGCGAGCGCCCCGGCCACCGCCAGTTCGTCGGTCCCGGTCGGGACGAGCGAGGTGGGGCAGCAGGAGGCGAGCAGGACAGCGGGGCCGAGGCCGAGGTGGATCGCCACCGGCAGCGGCCGCCCGGCGTCGAGGGAGTTGCGGTGGGCCTGTTCCAGGTCCCGCCCCGGCACCATCCAGATGGTGAGCAGGTCGGGGCCCTGGACGCACATCCGGTGGATCGACAGGTTGCGCACACCGGTCGCCGGATCGGTGGCCAGCACCGCGCCGAGGGTGAGGTACGGGCCGGCGTCCTCGTCGGTGAGCACCGGGACGGGCAGGGTGGTCAGGTCCGGCTTCCGGTCGCTGCGGGCCCACCGGTCCGGGTCGGCGGCGGGTACCGGCGGCAGCGGTGCGGCCACCGCGTCCAGCAGCCGGTGGGCCAGCTCGGCGGGGGTGGCGCCGAGCAGGGCGGCCGCCCGGCGCCTGGTCCCGTACAGGCCCATCAGGACGGCCCCGGCCCCGGGTTCCGCACCGTCCTCGGACGTGATGCCGTCCTCGGCCGGCCCGGCGCCCCCGGACGTGGTGCCGTCCTCCCCCGCGGCGAGGCCCGAGGGCGTCACCCGCTCGAACAGGACGGCCGGGCCGGGGCCGGTGGGCGGCGCCGCCGGGGCGCCGGCCCACCGGGCGTAGCGGGAGGAGACCCCGAACCGGGCCGGGACCTCCTCCCGGACCCGGACCAGTTCTCCTGGCATCAGGTCCAGCGCGGCCAGCGCCGCCCGCAGGTCGGCCGGATGCCGACGGCTCATGGCCCTTCTCCGGCGGTGCCCCCGGAACCGGCGCCGGAACCGGCCGCGGCGGCCCGGCGCTCCTCCAGGAGCACCATCTGCATCCGGGTCAGCTCGTCGATCAAGGTGCGGTAGGTGGCCTCGGCGATCCCCGGCGGCATGCCGTGCTCGTCCGCCAGACCCCGGACCTTGGCGACGACCTGCTCCACCCGGCCCGGGGAGCGGACGGTCTCCTCGTCCCGCTTGAATCCGGTCAGCTCCCGCACCACGGCGGTGCGCTCCGCCAGCAGCGCGACGATCCGGCGGTCCAGCGCGTCGACGGAGAGCCGCAGTTCGTCGATCCGGGGATCGATCGCGGGCGACGCCGGGGCGCCCCCGGTACGGTCGGCCCCCGTGGTGTCGGCGCTCATGCGGTCGGCACCACCTTGTCGACGACGTACACGACCGTCGGTTCGCCCTCCGCGCCCTGCGAACGGTGCTTCTCGTCGTCCGGGATCACGAAGCCCATGCCGGGGCGGCACGGCACCGAACGGTCCTCGAAGTGGATGGTGAACTCGCCCTGCAGCACGTAGCCCTGGTGCCCGCGCAGGCACCACTCGTGCTCGTCGAAGCCGGCCGGCAGCTCCATCAGGCGGACCCGCAGGCCCTGGGTGTAGGCGATCTTCACCCGGCCCTCGGCTCCCGGCTTCTGCCACTTCTCCCAGGGGATCAGGTCGAAGTCGACACCGACCAGGACGGGGGCCCCGGTCCCGGTCGCACCGCTGTTCTCATTGCCGCTCCGGCTGCCGGCCAGATCGCCGGTGTGGTCGCCGGTCCGGTCGCCGGTCTGGTCGCCGATCTCGGTCTCGGTGGACATGGCACTCCTCAACAACACGTCGGTAAAGGGGTATCGGTGGATCGGCGGTGCTTCAGCTGACCTGCTTCTCCGAGGAGGTCCGCTGCCCCGGCAGGACGACGCGCGGGGCGCGGGACACCCGCTCGTTGCGGTCGTCCACCGGCAGGACGGGCCGGCCGTCGGCCGTCTGGTGGCGGCGGAGCAGCTGGGTCATGTCGATCATGCGGTGGAGCATCCGCTCCAGTGCCTCCAGGCCCTCGGCGTCCTGGAGCTGGGGCTGCGGCGAGGTGTTGCGAAGCAGCGCCGGAAAGCCGCTGCCGACCAGGATCATGCGGTTGAGCAGCAGGTTGTCGACCAGTTGGCTGTGCACCGCGGCGTCGCTGTAGCGGCGCGAGACGACGATGATGCCGCCCACCTTGTTGGCCAGGGGGCGGTCGAAGCGCAGGAAGCCGACGCCGGCCCGTTCGATGAAGATCTGCATCAGATGGGCGGGGCCGAAGCCGTGCACCGGGGTCGCGTAGACGATGGCGTCCGCCTGCTTCATCTGCTCGACGATCGCGGGCATGTCGTCGCGGAGTTCGCAGGGTGCGGTCCGCTGGTTGCAGTCGCCGCACGGACTGCACGGCGAGATCCGGTGCTCGCGCAGGTGGACGGTCCGGAACTCGGCGCCCCGTTCCCGCACCAGGCGGCCCGCGTACTCCAACGCGAGGTCGGTGTTGCCGCCCGGCCGCTCGGAGCCGCAGATCCCGAGCACGATCGGATGCGGAGATGTTCCTTGCACGTGGTTCCCCCTCGTAGTCTGCCCCTACGGGGACGGGCGCCCGGACGGGCCCGTGTTGAGGGCCCGTCCGGCTGTTCGCCCGCCTGTCACCGCTCAGTACTCGTCAGTCCTTGAGCCTTCTCGCCGATCCTCGGGCGTTCACCGGCCCTTGGGCCGTATCGCCGGTCCTTGGGCCGTATCGCCGGTCCTTGGGCCGTATCGCCGGTCCTTGGGCGTTCGCCGGCCCTTGAGCCGTCCCGTCAGTCCTTGAGCTTGCCGGCGAAGTAGTCCGTGTACGCCTGCATGTCGAAGTGCCCGTGGCCGGACAGCGTGAACAGGATGGTGCGGGCCTCGCCGCTCTCCTTGCAGGCCAGCGCCTCGTCGATGGCCGCCCGCACCGCGTGGGTGGACTCCGGCGCCGGGACGATGCCCTCGTTGCGGGCGAACAGGACGCCGGCCTCGAAGCAGGCGGTCTGCGGGACGGCCCGCGCCTCCAGCAGGTCGAGGTCCTTCAGGGCGCTGATGATGGGCGCCATGCCGTGGTAGCGCAGGCCGCCCGCGTGGATGCTCGGCGGGACGAAGTCGTGGCCGAGGGTGTGCATCATGGTGAGCGGGGTGAGGCCCGCGGTGTCGCCGAAGTCGTACTCGTAGCGGCCCTGGGTGAGGGTCGGACACGAGGCCGGCTCGACGGCGAGCGCCCGCACCGAGCGGCCCCCGCGCAGCTGCTCGCGCAGGAACGGCAGGACCAGGCCGCCGAAGTTGGAGCCGCCGCCCGCCGCGCCGATCACGATGTCCGGGTAGTCCTCCGCCAACTCCATCTGGAGCAGCGCCTCCTGGCCGATCACCGTCTGGTGCGTCAGCACGTGGTTGAGCACCGAGCCGAGCGCGTACTTGGCCCGGCCGCCGCTCTTGACCGCGGCCTCGACGGCCTCGGAGATGGCCAGGCCCAGGCTGCCGCTGGCGTCGGGGTCGGCGGCGAGCGCGGCCCGGCCGGCGTCGGTCAGCTCGCTGGGGCTGGCGTGCACCGTCGCCCCGAAGGTCTCCATCAGGGCCCGTCGGTAGGGCTTCTGCTGGTGGCTCACCTTCACCATGAAGACCTCGCATTCGAGGCCGAAGTAGGCGGAGGCCATCGCGAGCGAGCTGCCCCACTGACCGGCGCCGGTCTCGGTGGTGAGCTTCTCCACCCCGGCCTGCTTGTTGTAGTACGCCTGCGGCACGGCCGTGTTGGGCTTGTGACTGCCGGCCGGGCTGACGCCCTCGTACTTGAAGTAGATCCGCGCCGGGGTGTCGAGCGAGCGCTCCAGCCGGTGGGCCCGGACCAGCGGGCTGGGCCGCCACTGGCGGTAGACGTCGATCACCGCGCCGGGGATGTCGATCTCGGCCTCGGTGCTGAACTCCTGGGCGATCAGCGACTCGGGGAACAGCGGCGCCAGGTCGGCCGGGGTGAGCGGCTCCCTCGTGCCGGGGTGCAGCATCGGCGGCACCGGCTTCGGCAGATCCGCCAGCACGTTGTACCAGGTGGTGGGGATTCGGTCCTCGGGCAGCAAGAACTTGGTGATCATCGGGCCCTCCCGGAATGCGTGAATACGGCGGTCGATCGGACGGTCACACGGTTCAGGCGCCGGAGCGGACGGCATCGGCCGGTCCGGGTCCGGCTTCGACGGAAGCGGAGGCTGAGGGGGAAACCGAGGTGGAGGGGGAAGCCGAGGTGGAGGCCGGAGCGGAACCCGGCCCGACCGGCGCGTCCTGGGGACCGGCCGGAGCGCTCGCGGCCGAGGACCGGATACGGAGCACCGCGAACACCGCGATGCCGACCAGCGGCGTGACCAGCATGGTGTGCAGCACCGGACGCGCGCCGTGGTTCTGCCAGATCAGCCCGAGGCCGAACGGCACCACCAGCCGGGCCAGACCCAGCACGAAGCCGTTGAGCGCCATGAAGCGGCCGACCCGGTGCTCGTCGACGTGGTCGGCGATGTAGGTGGGCACCACCACGGAGGCGATGATCTCCCCGAGCGTCCACACCACGGTGGACGCCAGCACCGCCGCGAGCGAGAAGCCGAAGTCGAGCACGGCCAGCCCCAGCGCCCACAGCACCCCGGCCACCAGCAGCAGGGTGCGGATCGGATAGCTGGCGATCCGCTTCTCCAACTGGAGCCCGAGACCCACCACCACGACGCTGTTCACCGTGTAGACGACGCCGACCAGCCCCGCCGAGGCGTTCAGCTCGGTGGTCACGGCCAGCGGCAGCGCGTACTCCAGCCCGATCAGCGGCGCCACGTAGAAGAACGAGGCGAGCACCATCCACAGCACATGACCGTGGACGCCGCCGAACCGGAACCCGCCGCGGGCCGCCTTGGGCGCGGCGGTGCCGGTGCGGGTGTCCCGGGGCACCCATACCCTGATCACGACCGCGCACAGCAGGCCGACGGCGATGTTGCCGGCGAACATCACGTGGTACGAGTACGCGGCCGCGACCCCGCCCAGCAGCGGGCCGATGCCCATGCCCAGGTTGTTGCCGATGTAGCTGACCGTGTACGAGAACGGCCGCTGCTCGGGGGTCGCCAGGTCGGCGATCAGGGTGTTCGCCGCCGGGCCGAACATGCCCATTCCCACCAGGGCGACGAACAGGTACAGCGCGTACGTCCACGGCGGGCCGTCCAGGGTGCCGAGGCCGAGGTAGCCGACGGCGTTCAGCACCAGGGCGGCGACCAGGGCGTCCCGGCGGCCGCGCAGGTCGCACACCGGACCGCTGAGCAGCGAGCCCACCAGCAGGCCGGTCGAGCCGACCGAGATCAGCAGACCCGCCTCGGCCGTACCGAGTCCCTTGCTGCGCACCAGGTACACGGCGAGCAGCGGGAAGACGAACATGCCCGCGCGGTTGACGAAGGACGTCACGAACAGCACCCGCAGCGGGAGCGGTAGTTCCTTGAACCTGGCCGGCCAGCTCTTCGGGGCGGCGGCGGTCCCTTCTCCGGTGCTCGTGGCCATCCCGGTCAGACCGCCGACTCGGTCTCGACCAGGAAGGCGTCGCGGACGGTGCCGAACCGCGCCAGCACGTCGTCGTAGTCGCTGCCCTCGCAGACGTACCAGCCGAGCACGTCGTTGGAGGCGACCGGCGGGGCCAGCACGTCGCCGACGCCCTTCCAGACGTCCGCGTCCAGGACGCCGTCGAGCGCGTTGAGGTCCCCGGGCGAGCTGATCCCGGTGATCCGGCCGTACTTGCCCGAGGACAGGTACTCGGTGCCGATCTCCGGGCCGAGCCGGGCCTCGGTGCGGTGCCCCGGGTCGAGGTCGAGCCGGGCCCACTCGCCGGCCAGGTTGATGCCGCGCCCGGCCTGGATCGCGGGGACGATCGAGCCGCCGCCGGCCCGGGCACCCGCCTCGCCGAACACGACCTCGCCGTCGTCGAGCAGGAAGAACTCGACGTGCGCGACGCCGGTGTGCATCCCGAAGCCGCGCAGCAGCGTGGCGTTGAGCTCCAGGATCCGCTGCTCGCGCTTGCTGAGGTCGTGCTTGCGGGAGATGGTGCCACCGGGCTCGTCCCGGTACTCCAGCACCGAGTAGGTGTAGCGCGACAGCTGTTCGAAGACGACCTCGCCGTCCTGGAGCAGCGAGTCCACGTGGAACTCGGTGCCGCGGACGAACTCCTCGACCCGGTACTCGTGCCGGTCGTCGCCCATCTCCGCCCACACCTCGGCCAGGCGCTCCGGGCCGTCGACCCGGTAGGTGTTGCCGCAGGCCCAGCCCGCGTAGGGCTTGATCACCAGCGGGTAGCCGGTCCGGCCGGCGAACTCCTCGACCGCGCCCAGGGTGTCGGGACGGCAGGAGCGGGCCACCCGGACGCCCAGTTCCTCGGCGCGGCGGTGCATCACGTTCTTGTCGCGGAAGTTGAGCGCCTGGTCGGGCGTCAGTCCCGGGATGCCGTGGTCCCGGCGGGACCGGGCGGCGGGCAGGACGTCGCCCTCGAACAGCGGGAAGATCCGGACCAGGCGGTACTCGGCGGCGATCGCGTCCACCGCGGCCCGGAAGGCCGGGGTGGAGTCGAGTTCGGCCTCACGCACCGTCAGCCCCTCGACCTCGGGCGGCACCTCACCGGTGGGCACGAGGACGACGGGGTGGTGGCCGAGCTCGGTCGCGGCCTGGACCACGCTGCGGAACTGGGCGAGGTAGCGGCCGGCGGCGGGGCGGTAGACGATCAGGATCGCGGGGTTCATCGGGTTCTCCTGGAGGTAGCGGTCGGTCCGGCACCGGGGCCGGTTCCCACGACGATCAACCCGCGACGACGGACGACTCGGCGGCCGACTGCTCCGGCAGGTCCTGCTCCGGCACGTCCTGCCCCGCGACGTCCTGGTCCGGCGCGAACAGCTCGGCCCCGCGCTCGGCGGCGTCGAGCACGACCGGCCGCCGACGCACCGCGCCGAGCGCGTCGAGCGCGGCCGCGAGGCGGTCGAGCGCCCGCTCCACGTCCGCGCGTCCGCCCTCGTGCACCGCCTCGACGGTGAGCAGCAGCCGGCGTCGGCCGACGTCGGTCCTGATCACCTCGCTCTGCCGCCAGTTCCACCGCCGCGAGTGCGCGCGGTCCTGGGCGTCCGCGTAGACGACCTCGCCCGGTTCCGGCTGCTCCGGGGCCTCCGGCGCGCCCAGCGGCAGGTAGGTCTCGCCGCCGTGGGCCAGCCGGACGGCCAGCTCCCCGGTGATGTCGCCGACGTCGCAGGAGGCGACCGGCAGCCGGCTGTCGAGCGAGACGGCGTTGCAGAGGTTGACCAGGGCGTTGATCCGCGGCAGCCGGTCGCCCTTGGCCACCCGTCGCAGCACCGATTCCGCCGCGCAGGGGAAGCGGTTGGGGTTGACGTCGACGCTGCGGTACGCGTCCCGCCAGGCGGCGATCGGGGGCAGGGCGGAGACCTCCGCCTTGCCCAGGGAGAGCCCGTGGACGGCGTCCTCGGCGGCGGTGAGGAGGTCGTCGACCTCCGGTGCGGCCGCCGCGACGTCGACCACCGGGACGGCGATCAGTCCGAGGACGTAGCCGGGCACCCGCGCCAGAAGACTTTCGTCGACGATGACCTTCAGGGCGCTGGTCCGGTCCATGAGGTGAGTCCTTCGCGTCCGAGCTGGGTTGATGACCTGACCGACGATAGGGAGCCCGGCCGCGTCCACTGCGGCCAATTCCCGGACATCTGTTGGTGCCACTTCCGTCCACTCGGCCACTCGGCGGAACCCGGTCGACGGCCCTGCCGCCCGCGCGGCATGCCCCGGGCCCCTCGCGCGTTCCCGCGCGGCGAATGCCTGTGCGGAAGGAGTCCATCAAATGTGACAATGCTCGGTCCATACCACTTCGCCCTCTGCACAGGAGGCCACTTGGCCTGGCATCTGGCCCTCGACGTCGATCGCGGCTCACGCGTCCCGCTGGCCCTCCAGGTGCGCGACTCGGTCCGTCGCCTGGTCGAGGACGGGACCCTGCGCGCCGGAACGCGATTACCCTCCAGCCGTCAGCTCGCCACCGACCTGGGCGTCTCGCGCAGCGTGGTGGTGGAGGCGTACGAACAACTCACCGCCGAGGGCTACCTCGTGACCCGGCGCGGTTCGGGCACCTCGGTCGCCGAGGGCGGCGGCCTGGCCCCGGTGTCCTCCGCGCTCACCGCCGCGGCCGCCACCTCCGCCTCCGCCCCGGTGGACGGCGACGGCAGCGAGGCCGCCTGGGACCTGCGGACCGGCACCTCCAACCTGCTCGCCTTCCCGCGCCAGGAGTGGATCCGCAGCGTCACCGTCGCGCTGGCCGGCGCGGGTCACCGCGAGCTCAGCTACTCCCCGCCCGCCGGGGTCCCGTTGACCCGTCACGTCCTGGCGGGCTACCTCGGCCGGGTCCGCGGGGTGCGCACCCGCTCCGAGGACCTCATGATCACCTCGGGCTTCGCCCAGGGCCTCGCCCTGCTCTGCCGCGTCCTCGGCGACCGGGGCCACCGGACCCTGGCCGTGGAGGACCCGGGGCACCCCGGCGAGCGGGAGTTCATCGCCAGCGCCCGGGTCCGGCCGGTCGGCATCCCGGTCGACGCCGAGGGCATCCGCGTCGACCTGCTCGAACGGTCCGGCGCCCGCGCGGTCCTGACCACCCCCGGCCACCAGTTCCCCACCGGCGCCTGTCTGAGCCGGGCCCGCCGGGAGCAACTGATCGCCTGGGCCCGGGCGGTCGACGGCTATGTCATCGAGGACGACTACGACAACGCCTTCCGGAGCGGCTCCGGCCAGCCGTCGGCCCTGCAGAGCCTGGCGCCGGACCGGGTCGTCTACGCGGGCAGCGCCAGCAAGGTCCTCGCCCCCGCGCTGCGGCTGGGCTGGCTCGCCGCGCCGTCCGAGCTGATGGCCTCGCTGGAGCACGTGCGCGCGGGCTGGGACATCGGCTGTTCGGGCCTGGAGCAGCTCGCGTTCGCCCGCTTCATCGACACCGGCGGGCTCGACCGCCACCAGCGCCGTCTGCGCGCGGAGTTCGCCGGCCGGCGGGAGGTCGTCCGGCGGGAGGTCGCCCGCCACCTGCCCGGCACCCGGGTGCTCGGCGGGGACGGTGGGCTGCAGGCGTACCTCGAACTCCCGCCCGCCATGGACGAGGACGCCCTGATCCGCGCGGCCCGCGGCCGCTCCGTGCTGATCCGCGGCGGGCGCTTCCACACCCTCAGCGACACCGGTCGGCCGCCGGCCCTGGTCCTCAGTTACGCGACGGTCGGCTGCGAGGGGCTGGCCCGCGGGATCGCCGAACTCGGCGTCGCCTACCGGCGCCTGCTGCCGAGCGCGACGGCGGAGGTGGCGACGGCGGAGGTGGCGGCCGCGGCGGAGGCAACGGTGACGGAGGCCGGACACCTCCCGTAACGACCGGTGCCCGGCCTGCGGGGGCAGGCCGGGCACCGGGGCTACGAGGGGTGTTCGGACGGCGGGCGTTCAGCCGCTCAGACGTTCGTCCACTCGGGGGCGGGCTCCCGGTCCGGCGCCACCGCCTCCGCCCGGTCCGACGCGTGGCGCGGGGTGGGCCGCAGCGGCCACCAGAGTCCCCGGCCCAGCAGCACGGCCAGCGCCGGGACCAGCACCAGCGAGAGCACGAGCGCCGAGAGCAGGATGCCGAGCGTCATCGCGAAGGCGACCTGCTCACTGCCCGGGGTGGTGGCGAGGGTGGCGAAGGAGCCGGCCAGGACCAGGCCCGCCGTGGCGATGGCGGGCGTGGTGTGACGGACGGCCCGGGCCACGGCGCCGCGGACCGGACCGGGCCGCTGCATCTCCTCCCGGATCCGGTCGGTGATGAGGATGTTGTAGTCCGTGCCCAGCGCCACCACGAACAGGAACAGCACCAGCGGCAGGGTGAAGTTGACGCCGGGCTTGCCCAGCCCGTGCTGGAACAGCAGGGTCGCGGCGCCGAGGGTGGCGGCGAAGCCGAGGCCGACCGCGAGCATCAGCACCAGCGGGGCCAGCAGGCTGCGCAGGAGCAGCAGCAGGATCAGGGCGATCAGGGCGGCCGCGACCGGGAAGACCACGGCCAGGTCGTGGTCGACGGCGACCGAGATGTCCGCGAAGATCGCCGCCGTGCCGCCGACATGGGCGCTCGTACCGGCCGGGGTGTTCGCGGCGACGGCGTCGCGGACCGGGCCGGAGACCAGCTCGCGAGCCTTCGCGCTCTGCGGGTCGGCGGTCAGGTAGAGGTCGATCCGGGCGGCGCGGCCGTCCGGGCTCAGCACCGTGCCGCCGACCTGGCCTACCCCCTCGACCCCGCCGAGGGCGCGGGAGAGGCCGGCCAGCTTGCCCGGGTCCACGGCACCGTTGCCGGCGGCGGTGACGTAGACGCCGGTCGGGTCGGACACGCCGGCCGGCAGCGCCCGGGAGATCTCGGCGGCGGTGGCCGCCGCCGCGGTCTTCGAGCCGCCGCCCTGGCCGTAGTCCATCCGGATCCCGACCGTCCCGGCGGTCAGGGCGCCGAGCAGGGCGAGGGAGGCGAACAGCATCGCGGCGGGCCGACGGGCGACGAGCGCGCCGAAGCGGGCGGCGACACCCTCCCGCGGCTGCTGCCGCAGGCTGCGGGAGGGCCAGAACATCTTGCGGCCGCAGGCGGCGAGCATGGCCGGCATCAGGGTGAGGCTGCCCAGCAGCATCACCAGGACGGCGACCGCGATGGCCGGGCCGAGCGAGCGGAACTGGCCGAAGCTGGCGACGCTCAGGGTCGCGAAGGCGGCCACGATCGTCAGCGCGGCGGAGGTGATCGCCGTACCGACCCGGCCGGCCACCTCGGCCGCCGCCTCCCGGGCGGGCTGGTCGGGCCGGGCCCGCAGGTGCTCGCGGAACCGGAAGAGCAGGAACAGCAGGTAGTCGATCCCGATGCCCAGCAGCACCACGGCGATCAGGCCCGGGGTGGAGGCGTCCAGCTTGAGCCCGGTCAGCGACGCGGCGCCGGCCACGGCACCGGTGGCCGCGCCGCTGATGAAGGCGACGGCGAGCAGCGGCAGCACGGCGGCCAGCACGCTGCGGAACACCAGCACGTTGAGCAGCACGATCAGGCCCATCACCAGGGCGCCGCCGATCGTGGTGGCGGTCTTGTTGTCCTCCGCCGAGTCGGAGACCTCCGCCAGGCCGCCGGTGAAGCCGGTACGCATCCCGGCCTCGGCGAACTGCGCGCGGGTGGCGTCCCGGAACGCCTGGTAGACCTTCTGGACCCCGCCGTCCGCGGCGTTGCCGGTCAGTTCGGCGGACAGCAGCTCGAAGGTCCGGTCGGGGGCGACCATCGCCGGGGCGACCTTGGGGGTCTGCGAGCGGTCGGGCACCAGGAAGGCCGGCTCGTCCTTCTCCCGGGGCATCTCCACCCGGCGCTGGGCGAGCTTCTCCGCCTCGGCCCCGATCCGCTTCTCGTCGGCGGGGGTGAGGGCCTTGCCGTCGGTCCGGGCGACCAGCACCGTCACCGTGGTGGCGTCCGGGTCGATGCCGAAGTTCTTCTCGGCGATCCGCAGGGCCGCCGCCGAGTCGTAGCTCGCGGGCAGGAAGTCGCCGCTCTGCGACTGGGTGACGCGGGAGATCAGCATCGGGCTCAGCAGTGTCAGCCCGATGCCCGCCACCGCCCAGAGGACGATGACCTTCCACGCGTTCCTGGTCGAGAAACGGGTCAGTGCGCGGATCACGCTGCCCTCCGGTGGCTGGACGCGAACGTCGGCTTCGAAACCGGGGGTTCCCGGCCTGTTCCCAGAACACCAGCCCGGAAGGCGCCGGGCGTCGGGGCGACGGACGATCCGCGCCGGGGGTCCTGCTCCCCCGGCCCGCCCGGGCCCGGGACCGTGGTCCTGGGCCCGGCCCCCTGCTCTCGGCCCCGGGGACCACGACCGGTCCGGCATGCCGGTGCCAGAATGGGGGGCGTCATCGCTGATCAGCCCGGGAGGACCGAGATGGACGGGCGTCAGCGCCCCGGAGCGGCCACGGACAACCCCGACGGCCGGCCCGGTCCCGGGGACCCGTCCGGCTCCCCGCTGCTGGCCCGCTTCACGGACGGCACTCCGTGGAGCCATACCGACGCGATGGTCGCCGTCGGCGCCGGCCTGCTCGACCTGATGGCCTACCTGCTCTTCAGCCAGGTCAACAGCTCCACCAGCATCAGCGTGCCGGGCTTCCTCGTCCTCCTGCTGTCGGGCCTGCCGCTGCTCGCCCGCCGTCAGTACCCCGCCCAGGCGCTCGCCGCCGTCCTGGTCCTGGAGACCCTGGCCAACGTGCTGGCGCCGATGGGCTCCCGCTTCGGCGCCGTCATCACGGTGGCCGTGTACACCGTCGCCCGGCACTGCAGCGGCCGCGTCACGGCCGTCGCGGGCGTGGTGACGGCGGTGTCGACGATGCTGAGCCAGGGTGGCTTCGGCGTCCCTTCCGGGGAGCAGTTCATCGCCGCCACCGCCTCCACCGCGCTGGTGTCCGCCGGCGGCCTCGCGATCTCACGCTGGCAGCGCGAGGTCACGGCCAACCGCCAACTGCTGGCCGACCGGGCCGTGGCCGAGGAACGCCGCCGCATCGCCCGCGAGTTGCACGACATCGTGGCCCACCACATCACCACCATGCAGCTGATGGCGGGCGGCGCCCGGGCCAACCTGAACAACCAGGAGGTGGTCCGGGACGCCCTGGTCACCCTGGAGTCCTCCGGCCGGCTGGCCCTGCGCGAGATGCGCCAGCTGCTGAACGTCCTGCGGGCCGGCGACGAACCGGACGCCGCCCCGCCCTCGCCCCAGCCCGGGGCGGAGGACCTCGGCCGGCTGGTCGAGGAGTCCTGCCGGGCCGGACTGCCCACCGGACTCAGCGTCCGCGGCGCCCAGCAGCCGCTGCCGCCGACCGTCGGCCTGACCGTGTTCCGGATCGTCCAGGAGGGCCTCACCAACGCCCGCAAGTACGCCGGACCGGCCCGCGCGACCGTCCGGCTCGACTACCGCCCGGACGGGATCACCGTCGAGGTCCTGGACGACGGGGCGGGCTTCGCGTCGTCGGACACCGGCCCGGCCGTCGGGGAGCGCGGCGGGTACGGCCTGGTCGGCATGCGCGAACGGGTCGCCCTGCACGGCGGCACGCTGAGGACCGGTCCACGGCCCGAGGGCGGCTTCGCCGTTCTCGCCGAACTGCCGCTGGCCCCGGACGAGACCGCCGAGGCGGCCGTCCAGCACGGAAAGGTGCCCCGATGACCACCACGACGCCCCCGATCCGGGTTCTCCTCGTGGACGACCAGCCGCTGGTCCGGCGCGGTCTGTCACTGATCCTCTCGCCCGACCCGTCCGTCGAGGTGGTGGGCGAGGCCGAGGACGGCGAACAGGCCGTCGCCCTCGCCCACCGGCTGCTCCCCGACGTCGTGGTGATGGACATCCGGATGCCGGTCCTGGACGGCGTCGGCGCCACCGAGGAGCTCGCCCGTACCCTGCCCGGCTGCAAGGTCCTGGCGCTCAGCACCTTCGACATGGACGAGTACGTGGTGGCCGCGCTGCGGGCCGGCGCCCACGGCTTCCTCCCCAAGGACGTCTCGCCGGAGGACCTCGGCGCGGCGATCCGCACCGTGCACGCCGGCGAGGCGGTGGTCGCGCCGCGCCTGCTCTCCCGGCTGATCTCCACCTACGTCCGGGCGCCCGTCGACACCCCGCCGCCGCCCGTCGACACCGCCGTGACCGGCGAACTCACACCGCGCGAGGTGGAGGTCTGGCGACTGATGGCCACCGGCCTCGACAACGCCGGCATCGCCCGGTCCATGGACATCAGCAACTCCACCGTGAAGAACCACATCACCAGCATCTTCGGCAAGCTGGACGTCCGCGACCGCGCCCAGGCGGTCATCGCCGCCTACGAGTCCGGCCTGATCACCGCCCGCACGGGGGGCGCCGACCAGGCCGGGGAGCAGGTGTAGGGCCTAGGCCCGGCCGTCGGTGCCGAGGATCACCGGGTCCCGGGCGAGGTCGGCGAGGAGGGCGTCCAGCTTGGCGCGGTCGACCGAGGGCATCAGGAAGACGTGCACGTAGCCGCGCAGGCCGGCCGGGTCGCCGGGGGTGGTCGAGACGTTCTCGGAGGAGAGCGACCACTTGGCCACCAGCGCGGCGCCGGGCTTGCGGAAGCGCACGGTGATCGCGCCCGGGGTGCGGGCGGGCCAGAGTTCGGCGCCCGTCTCGTCCTCCAGTTCGCGGAGCCGGCGTTCCAGGTACGCGGCCAGCTCCTGGGAGCGGCGGATCCGGTCGACCTGGTCGCGGTAGGAGAGCCGGGACAGGTGGTCCCACAGCACCAGCGGCGAGAAGCCGTTGCGGGATCCGGCGAAGGTGCTGTCCGGGGCACCGATGTACTCGGGCTGGGTCGGCGGTTCGAGCTGGTACTTGGTCTTCGTCATGAAGACGCCGCAGGGCCACGGCACCCCGGCCCACTTGTGCCCGCTCATCGCGATCGACGCGACCGGGTCGACCTGCCCGCCCTCCCGGGTCGGCAGGGTGAGGCCGAAGTCGAACTCCGGCAGATCGGCCTCCGGCGTCCAGCCGAACGCCGGGTCGGCCGCGGCCATCCGCAGGAAGGGTGCGTAGCCGGCGCCGAGCGCGCCGTCCACGTGGATCCAGAAGCCCCGGCGGGCGTCGTCCCCGGCGCGGGGCAGCAGTCCGTGCCGCTCGAAGACCGGCAGCAGCCGCTCGCACGCGCCCCGGACGTCGTCGTGGGCGCCCTTGAAGGTGCTGCCGAGGTTGAAGTTGACGAAGACCGGGTGCCCCTTCGCCGCGAAGAACTCCACCAGGACGGCGAGCGCGTCGATGTCGACCGCCCCGGAGCCGTCCCAGGAGAGGCCGGACGGGCCGGGCGTCGAGGGCACCTCGGCGGGCCAGTCCCCGCCGAGCGGGCACTCACCGGGGTAGTCGGCCGCGCCCACGGCGGCGAAGGTGTCGACGCCGAGCACCCGGACGGCCTTGGCGAAGGAGTAGTGGGTGTCCTCGGAGTAGAAGGCCACCGGACGGGGCGCGCCAGGCCGGGTGAGGTAGTCGCGCGCGTTCCAGAGCGCGTACATGTTGCCCTCGGTCGAGCCCATGGACAGCATGTAGCCCCAGTAGGACTCCGGGTCGGCCGGGTCGTAGGACGGTCCGGCGTGCCAGAGGCGGGCGTAGTAGTCGAGCACCGCGCGTTCGACGACCTTGGTGTTCGGCTTGTAGCCCCCGCTCTGGAACGGGTCGCCGAGGTTGTTGATGTTGCTCAGCATGAAGCGGGCGAGGTCGAGCGCGCTGCCCGCGAGCTCCTGGGTGGCCTGGTAACCGACCAGGTGCCGGCGCTTGCGGGTGAGGTAGCCGTCCATCCGGTCGAGCGCGCGCAGCCGCTCGCCGTCGGTGAGCCCCTCGGCGGGTATCGCGAAGTCCCCGCGTTCCGGCTCCGCGTCGAGGTCGGCGAGGGCGACGGGGGCGGCGGGGGCGGCGTTGTCCGGGCTGTTCGCGGGGGCCGGGACGGAGGCCGGGGCGGGGACCGGAGCAGGGGCGGTCGTGGGGCTCATGGGCGCGGCACTCCGGGTTCACTGGGCGGGGGTCGGCCGGAGCCGCTCGCCCGCCAGGATGGAACTTCTCCCCGCCTCCGCGAAAGTCTTCCGCACAAGATTCGGAATCGACCGGGTCGGCCTTGCCAATCTGCGGCCGGGTCGGCGACTCTGGGCGGCGTGCCGAATTATCCGCAGGCCCACCGGGCGCCCGTCGACGACGTCGACCGCGCGATTCTGCGCGTCCTCGCCGAGAACGCCCGCACGCCGAACAACGCGCTCGCCGAGGCCGTGGGCATCGCCCCCTCGACCTGTCTGGCACGGGTGCGCGTCCTGCGCGAACGCGGCATCATCCGCGCCTTCCGGACCGAGATCGACCCGGCGGCGATCGGGCTGCCGCTGCAGGCGATGATCTCGGTCCGGCTGCGGGCGCACACCCGTGAGCAGAACGAGAGCTTCCGCGGCACCGCGCCCGACCTGCCCGGCGTCCTGGCGGTGTTCCACATGGCGGGGTCCGACGACTACCTGTTGCACGTCGGTGTGGCCGGGCCGGAGGAGCTGCGCGACTTCGTCGTGGACCACCTCACCACCCACCCGGCGGTGGCGCAGACCCGGACCAACCTGATCTTCGAGCAGATACCCGGCCGCCGGTACCTCACCGACGACTGATCCCTCCGACCGCCCCGGAGCCCCGGCACGGGTGCGGCGCCTCCGCTCTCACCGCCCGTCGGCGTGCAGCGCCTGGACGACCGCGTACCCGGGGGTTCCCGCGGTGGCCGCCGGGGCGCTGTCACGGACGGCGAGGGCGGTCGAGACGGCGGCCGCGAGGGCCGTCCGGTAGAGGAGCGATCCGAGGCTGACCCGCGCCACCCCGAGGGCCGCGAGTTCGGCCAGGGTGGGGCCGGCCGGGGAGTGGAGGACGTTCAGCGGGGCGGTGACGGTGCCGCAGATCCGCGCGACGGCGGCCGGGTCGGTCAGCCCGGGGACGAACAGGCCGTCCGCGCCCGCCCGTTCGTAGGCGGCGAGCCGGCGGTCGGTCTCCTCGGCGGGATCCGGCACGGCGAGCCAGTGGGTGTCGGTGCGGGCGTTGACGAACAGCGCCGGCACGGCGGCCTTGATCGCGGCGATCTTGGCGGCGTGCACGGTCACGGGGGTGAGCGTGCCGTCCGGACGGCCGTCCTCCAGGTTGATGCCGACCACTCCGGCCTCGGCCAACTCGACCGCCAACGCGGCGACTTCGGACGGGTCATCGCTGAATCCGCCCTCCACGTCGACGGAGAGCAGGTAGCGCCCGGACCGGCCGAGGCGCCGGGCCAGCCGCAGCGTCTCGTCCCGGGTGGCGGCGGCCCCGTCGGGCAGCCCGGCCGCCGCCGCGACACCGAGGCTGGTGGTACCGATCGCGGCGAAGCCCTGCTCCGCGAGGAGAGCGGCGGAGGCGTGGTCCCAGGCGTTGGGGAGCAGCAACGGCTCACCGGGGCGGCGGTGGAGGGCGGCGAACGGCGTGTCGAGCGGGACGGCGCCCGGCGGACGGTCGTCCCGCCCGGAGGCGCCGGGAGTGACGGCAGCGGTGGTGTCGGCCATGGAGCCCAGGCTAGGGCGGGAACGTTTCGGCCCGCACCGAACCGTCCCGGGGGCACCATGGACGCATGTCCCTCGCCCGACTGGCCGCCCTGCTCGCCGACCCCACCCGAGCCGCGTTCTGCACGGCCCTGCTCGACGGCCGCGCCTGGACCGCCGGCGAACTCGCCCGACACGCGGGCGTGGCACCGTCCACCGCCAGCGAGCACCTCTCCCGGCTGATCGACGGCGGTCTGCTGGCCGAGGAGCGGCAGGGCCGGCACCGCTACGTCCGGCTGGCCGGACCGGAGGTCGCCACCCTGATCGAGGACCTCTCCGCCTTCACGCCCCCGGCCGGGCCGACGGCCGTCACGCCGGGCGGAGCGGCGGCCGGACCGGCGAACACCGGCGCGCCCGGCCCGCGCTCCCTGCGCGAGAGCACCCGGCTGAGCGCCGAGGCCCGCGCCCGGACCTGCTACGACCACCTCGCCGGCCGACTGGGCGTGACGGTCGGCGACGCCGTGCTCGCCCGCGGTCTGGTGACCGAGGAGGACGGCCCGGCCCTGACCGCCCGGGGCCGGGCGTGGCTGGCCGAGCTGGGCGCGGAGCTGCCGCCCCGGGCCGGACGCCCCGGCGCCCGCCCGCTGGTCCGCACCTGCCTGGACTGGACGGAGCGGCGCAACCACCTGGGCGGCACCTTCGGCGCGCTGCTCTGCCGGACGGCGCTGGACCGGGCCTGGGTGGAGCGGATCGGCTCCGGCCGCGCGCTGCGGGTGACGCCGGACGGCGAGCGGGCGCTGCGCGAGCTGCTCGGCGTGGAACTCCTGCCCGCCTGAACCCCTGCCCGCCTGAACCGCGGCCCGCACGGCCCGCCTCGGCCGCCCTCGCCCGGATCGGCCCACCGCCCGGGTCAGCCCATCGTCCGCGCGCCGTCCAGCGACTCCCGGATGATGTCGGCGTGCCCGGCGTGCTGCGCCGTCTCGGCGATGATGTGCAGCAGCACCCGCCGCGCCGACCAGACCGCGCCGGGCTCGAACCACGGCGCGGCGGGCAGCGGATGCGCCTGCTCCAGGTCGGGCAGGCTCAGCACCAGTGTGTCCGTCGCCGCGGCCACCTGCTCGTACCCGGCGAGCAGCCCGACCAGGGTCTCCCCCTCGGCCATCCTGAACTGCGCCTCCCAGTCGGCGGGGTCGGACGCCATCGCGTCCGCGCCGCCGACCATGAACCGCGTCCAGACCGCCTCCGTCCCGGCCACGTGCTTGATCAGCCCGCCCAGGGAGAGCGCGCTGACCGTGGTGCGCCGGGCGGCCTGCTCGTCGGTGAGGTCGCGGACCGTGAAGCGCAGGAATCCCCGGTGCTTGTCGAGGGTCTGCAGCAGGTCCGCCCGCTCCCCGCCGAGCCCGGCGGCCCCCGCCGGAGGCGGCGCGCTCACTCCGCGACCATGACCGGCATGTCGCCGGCCGTACGCCCGAGGTCGATCACGCCGAACGCCGCGCCCTGCGGGTCCCCGACCGCCGCGAAGCGGCCGAACGGGCTGTCCATCGGGCCGAAGTAGAGCTTCCCGCCCCGCTCGGTGACCTTGGCGACGGTGGCGTCGCAGTCGTCCACGGCGAAGTAGACGCTGAGGTAGTTCGGCGCCTCGGGCGGCAGGTCGGTCGGCCCGGCGAGCATCCGGCCGAGCACCGGCTGATCCCGGACGTGGAAGATCTTGTAGTCCGCCTGCTCCGTGTCCATCCGCTTCACGGCGTAGGGAAAGACGGCGGGGAAGAAGCGGTCGGCGGCGGCCGGGTCACGGGTGATGACCTCGGACCAGGTGTACGCGCCCGACGCGCCCTGCTTCTCGAAGCCTTCGTGGGTGCCGCCCTGCCAGACGCCGAAGACGACCCCGGCCGGGTCCTTGGCGATCACCATCGACCCGAACTCGCCGACCGCCATCGGGCCCATCAGGACCTCGCCCCCAGCGGCGCGGATCTTCTCGGCGGTGGTGGCGGCGTCGGGCGAGGCGAGGTAGAGGCACCACGCCGACACCGCCGTCCCGTCCTGGCCGGGCATGGGCGGGACGATCGCCGCGACCGCCTTGCCGTCGGAGTACGCCTGGGTGTAGTTGCCGTACTCGGAGGAGGACTCACCGAAGGTCCAGCCGAGTACGTCGCCGTAGAAGGTCTTCGCGCCCTCCAGGTCGGTGAACATCGCGTCGGCCCAGCAGGGCGTTCCCTCGGGTAGCACGGGCATGGCGAAGCCTCTCGTGTGGCATTTTGTCCCGATTCGCCACCCTAGCCAGTACCCCGCCGGTACGCGCGCGCAGAGCCCGGCGGCCCGCCGGGGACCAGGCCCCCGACGGGCCGCCGCGGACGTCCGATCGGCCCCGCGCCCGGTCAGGACCCGACCGCGACCCGGCCGAGGCCGCCCGTCGGCGAGGCCGCCGAGGTCCCGTGCCCGGTCGGCCGCCCCAGCGGCGCGCCGACCACGCCGCCGGCCGGCGGCACCGGCTCCACCGCCACCTCCGCCGCACCGGCCGCGTCCCGGCCGAAGTGCCGCCGGAGGTCCTCCTCGCCGTACCGGCGGCAGCCCCGGTGCCAGAGCAGGATTCCCGCGATCCAGTTCTCCAGCTCCTCGACGTACCCGGCGAGCACCGCCCGCGCCGGCCCGTCCAGCCCGAAGTCCTCGGCCAGCACCGGGAACTCCTCGGACACCACGTGCCGGAACTGGTCCAGCCGGGAGTGCATGAGGTCGTCGACGATCCGCACCGCCGCCGGGTAGTCGCAGTCGAAGAAGTTCTGCACCACCAGGACGGCGTTGTTCAGCTCGCCGTCGAACTCCACCTCCTTCTGGTACGAGAAGAGGTCGTTCATCAGGGCCGCGTAGTCGGCGGCCGCGTTCTCCAGCGAGCGCATCGGACCGCTGGCGTAGACCTCGTCCGGCACGACCTTGCCGTGCGCCAGCCGGGACAGGCTCATGGTGAGGTCGGAGCCGAAGGTGGCGCGGCGCATCTCCAGGTAGTCGACCGGGTCCGCGATCCGGTTCCGGCCCTGGTTGTCGATCTCCCAGATCCAGGCCAGCAGCATCGTGTCGACGGCGGTGCGGAACGTCGCGCGGTCCGGCGCGGCCATCGGCCCGGTGGTCCGCGCCCAGAGGTCGGCCAGCCCGCGCTCCATGGCGTTGAGCGGCTCCGCGCCCGGCTCGCCGTCGACCGGCATGAGCAGCAGGTACCGCGCCCGCAGGGCCTTGGCGCCGGCCAGGTCGGTGGGCTGGCCGAACGCCTTCGGGAACCAGTCGTCGGCGTAGGTGCCCCACATCAACCACGCGGTGGCGAGGTCGAGTTGGTCCGCGCTGGCATTCGGGTAGATGCCGGCCGCGCAGAGCGCGAGATCGTAGTCGGCCGTGCTCGCCGCGTCCCAGGCGCCCGCGGTCGGGTCCCCCGGCCGGGGCTCCAGCAGGCCCATCCGGTCGGCCCAGGCGATGACGTTGAGCCGCGCGGCCTCCAGATAGGGGCTCGGCTCGACCGTGAACGGCACCCGGAACTCGGGCAGCAGGGAGGGGCCGACCGCCTGGAACGGCACATGCGCGTGCGACCGGGCCCGCCGGATCCCCGGCCCGACGTCCCCGTGCGAGCCGCCGATCAGTCCGGTTCCGGGAGACTCCAGCGAGGCACCCGACCCCCGCAGCGCGTCGAGCAGGGCCGCCACCGGCGACGCCCCGACCGTCGGCGCCCAGTCCCGCGTCACCGGCCCGCTCCGGCTCAACGAGCCCAGCTCATCGGCCAGATCGTCCAGCGCCCCGCCGGACCGCAGGACGTCCAGCGCCGACGTCCCGACCCCGCCGATCGCGAACGGGTCCCACCAGGTCGGCCCGTCGGCCGCCGTGCCGCCGCCGTTCATGTACCGGCTGGACCGCATGTGCCACTCGTGCCCGCCGGCCTGCCAGTCCTGCATCCCCTTGACGTAGGCCAGCACCCTCGCTCGGCCCACCGGGTCGAGCCCGGTGTCGGCGAACAACTGCGGCAGCTCGGTGACCACGGTGTTCTCGAACTGCTGGAGCCGCGAGGTGAGGAGGTCGTTGACGGCGTCCGCGGCCTCCTGCGTGCCGCACTCCAGGAACTTCTCCAACACCAGGACACCGTTGCTGAGTTCGCCCTCCTCCCCGACCTCCCGCTGGTAGGAGAACAGGTCGTTGCGCAGGTGGACGCCGTCCGAGAAGGCGTCCATCAGCACCCGCAGCGGGCGCGACCCCGACACCTCGGCCGGCACCTCGGCACCGGCCGCGTACTCGATCAGCCCGGCGGACCACGGCGCGCCGCCCACCTTGCGGCGCATCTCGATGTACTCGACGGGGTTGGCGACCCGGCCCGCGTTGATGTTGGCGAGCTCCCAGAGCGACTCGTCGAGCAGGTTCCGGGTGCTCTCGGCGAACCGCGCCCGCCAGTCCTCGCCCATCGCCGGCACGGTCCGCCGCCAGAGGTCCGCCAGCCCGGCCTCGACCGGATTGGTGGGCTCGGGCACCGCCGCCGCCGGATCGGTCGGCATGAACAGCGGCAGCCGGTCCAGATACGCCTTGCCGCCCACCCGGTCGTTGGTCCGCTTGAAGACGTCCAGGAAGTGGTCGTCGAAGAAGAACACCCACACGTACCAGTCGGTGACCAGCGACAGCACCTCGGCCGAGGCGTCGGGGTGGGTGTAGGCGCAGAGCAGCCCGTAGTCGTGGGCCTCCAGGTCCGCCCCGGTCCAGATTCCCGACCCCTCCAGCATCCCCATCTCCCGTGCCCACGCCGAGGAATGGGTCCGGGCCTCGTCGAGATGCGGATTGAGCCGCGCCGGGTGCGGCACGTAGAAGGAGGGCAGTTCGAACGGCTGGGACACCGGGCGAGCCTTTCTGGACGCGTCGACAAGGCCGACTCAGCATTACCCGACTCCGACGCTCCCAGGCGCGGAACCGGAACAGTCATATGAGATAGCCCAGTTAGGCCCGCTCCAGTCGAACACCTGACCAATCCTCCCCCTTGAAATGGATCACCCGTACGACTGATCGGCTCCACCCCACCCTTCCCCCCACCAACCCACTACGCTCGGACCGCACCGGCCGAGGGCGCCAGCACCCGGGCCGCACCGGCGAATCCGGCATCCGACCACCGACAGGGGCACACCGCCGTGGAGTACACCGAGGTCGAGCAGAAGTTCCGACTCGTCGGCCCGGCCGCCGGGTTGAAGGAACGGCTGGTCGCGCTCGGAGGGAGGCCGGGGCGGCCGTCCCGGCAGGTCGACACGTACTACAACGCGCCGCACCGGGACTTCCTCGGCCAGGAGGTGGTCTCCGAGTGGCTGCGGGTGCGGGTCGAGGACGGGGCGGCGTCGGTCAACTTCAAGCGGTTCCACCCCATCGCCTCGCCGCTCAAGACGCACTGCGACGAGTACGAGAGCACGGTGGCCGACGCCGAGGCGGTGCGGCGGCTGCTCGCCTCACTGGACTTCACCGAGCTGACGGTCGTGGACAAGACCCGCGAGGAGTGGCACGTCGACGGGGTCGCGGTCGCCTTCGACCGGGTCGCCGGCCTGGGCGAGTTCGTCGAGTTCGAGTTCAAGGGGGAGGCCACCGGCGTCCCCGAGGCGACCGCCCGGCTGGAGGCGTTCATCGCCGGCCTCGGCCCCGGCGCCGACACCGGCCTCGGCGAGCGGATCCGCCTCGGGTACCCCCATCTGACCCTCGGGCTGGAGTGACGGCGCCGCCGGCGCGCGGGAGTCCGCCGACGAACCAACCGCCCGTTCCAAGGAATCAGCTGGTCATGGCGTGTTGACGCGGCCCCCTCGTCGCCCGTCCAGCAGACTGGGCGCGACCCGAGTCCACGCTCCGAGGAGGTCAGCCCATGAACGTCACCGTGCGGCTCGCGCAGCAGCCCGAGGCCGACGAACTGCTCGGGCGGAGCCCGCTCGCCGCGCTCGTCGGGATGCTGCTGGACCAGCAGGTGCCCATGGAATGGGCGTTCACCGGACCGCTCACGATCGCCGGGCGGCTGGGGCACGAGGACCTGGACGCGCACGAGATCGCCACCTACAACCCGGAGGAGTTCGTCGCCCTGCTCTGCGAGAAGCCCGCGGTGCACCGGTACCCGGCGGCGATGGCCAAACGGGTGCAGCAGCTCTGCCAGTTCCTGGTGGCGCAGTACGACGGGGACGCCGCCGCGCTCTGGAAGGACGTGGCGACCGGGCGGGAGCTGCTCAGCCGGCTCAACGCCCTGCCGGGGTTCGGGAAGCAGAAGTCGCAGATCTTCCTCGCGCTGCTCGGCAAGCAGTACGGCGTACGGCCGGAGGGCTGGCGCGAGGCGGCCGGGGCGTACGGCGAGGACGGCGCGTTCCGCTCGGTCGCGGACATCACCGGCCCCGAGTCGCTGGAGCAGGTGCGGGCCACCAAGCAGGAGGTGAAGCGCGCCGCCAAGGAGGAGAAGGCGGCGAAGGAGGCCCAGGCGAGGACCAAGGTCCGCGCCTGAGCCTCCGGTCGGGGCCCCGCCCCGCGGCTGCCACCGAGGGGCCAGCCGCTAGACCAGGGCGAGTTCCCGCTCGGCCTCCCCGACGGCGGCGGGGGCGGCCTGCGCCGACTGCCGCCCGGGCAGCGCGAACATCAGCAGGAACACCACCGCGAGGACCCCGAGCACCCACCACATCGCGTGCTGGAACGCGCCCACGAACGCCGGCCCCGCGGCCGTGCCGGACGGCACCGCGTCGAAGAACGCCACCGACACCAGCCCCAGACCGAGCGCCAGGCCCACCTGGTTCACCGTGTTGATCAGGCCGGAGGCGGAGCCGGCGTGCTCCGGCGGAACGTCCGCCAGCACCGCGTTGGTGATCGGCGCGACGATCAGGCCCATCCCGGCACCCATCACCACCAGCGGCAGCGCCATCTGCCAGGGCGCGATGCCGGTGCCGTACCGGTGTGCCTCCGCGATATAGACGAGCACGCCGACGGCCATCACCAGGGCCCCCGCCTGGAGCACCTTCCGTCCGAACCGGGGCACCAGTTGCTGCACCGACACACCGGCCGCCGTCGACACCGCGAACGAGAACGGGACACCGGTCGCGCCGGCCTTCAGCGGGCTCCAGCCCAGGCCGAGTTGCATGTAGAGGGTCCAGACCAGGAAGAAGATCCCGGACACCACACCGAAGGTCAGCTGGACGCCGATGCCCGCCGCGAAGGACTTCACCCGGAACAGCGACAGTTCCACCAGCGGCGAGCCGTCCCGCCGGGTCTTGAACCGCTCGTAGGCGACGAACAGCGCGAACACCGGAAGGCTCCCGGCCATCATCAGGTGGCCCCGGAGCGGCCAGCCGGCCTCCCGGCCGTGGGTCAGCGGGTAGATCAGCATCAGCAGTCCGGCGCTGGCCAGCAGCACGCCCGGCAGGTCCAGCCGGAGCGCCCGCTCGGCCTTCGACTCGCCGATGTAGATCCGGCCGAGCACCAGGCCGGCGATCCCGACCGGCAGGTTGATCAGGAAGATCGGCCGCCAGCCGAGCCCGAGCAGGTCCCACTCCGTCAGCAGCGCGCCGATCAGCGGCCCGCTCACCGCGCCCAGGCCGACCACCGCGCCGAACAGGCCGAACACCTTGCCGCGCTCCTCCGCCGGGAAGGTCGCGTGGACGATCGACAGCACCTGCGGCACCATCAGCGCCGCCGTCCCGCCCTGGAGGATCCGCATCGCGACCAGGACCTCGGGGCCGCTCGCGAGACCGCAGAGCACGGAGGCGAGCGTGAAGCCGGCCATGCCGACCAGGAAGAGCCGCTTCCGGCCGTGGATGTCGCCCAGCCGGCCACCGGTGATCAGTCCGATCGCGAAGGCCAGCGCGTAGCCACCGGTCACCCACTGCACCGCGGAGAACGACGCCCCGGTGGACTCCTGGATGCTCGGGATCGCGATGTTCACGATCGTGACGTCCACCAGGTCCATGAAGGAGGCGGTCATCACGATCGCCAGCGCGATCCACCTCCGCCGGTCCGACACCGTCACCGGTCCGGCCGCCCCGGCCGAACCCGAATCCTTCTGCACCGCACGCTCCTCGTCGCCGTTCGTCATCAGCACGTGGACCACATTAGGAAGCATGTAGGTCAGATCCTGGCCGCGACTTCCGGCACCCTGGACCCCATGACCGACACCCCGGCACGACTCCTCAGCCTGCTGTCCCTGCTCCAGACCCCGCGCGAGTGGCCCGGCAGCGAGCTCGCCGAACGGCTCCGCGTCAGCCCCCGCACCATCCGCCGCGACATCGACCGGCTCCGCGAGCTCGGCTACCCGGTCGAGGCCGCGATGGGCCCGGTCGGCGGCTACCGGCTGGTCGCGGGCACCGCGATGCCGCCACTGCTGCTGGACGACGAGGAGGCGGTGGCGATCGCGGTCGGCCTGCGCGCCGCCGCCGGACACGCCGTGGTCGGCATCGAGGAGGCATCGGTGCGCGCCCTCGGCAAGCTGCTCCAGGTGCTGCCCTCCCGGCTCCGCCACCGGGTCTCCACCCTCGACCGGGCCACCCTCCCGCTGCTCGGCGGGGACGGCCCGACCGTCGACCCGGAGGACCTCACCGTGATGGCCAACGCCGTCGCCAACCACGAGCGCCTGCGCTTCGGCTACCGGGCCGGCAACGGCGCCGAGACCCGCCGCCAGGTCGAGCCGGAACGCCTGGTGTCGGCCGGCCGCCGCTGGTACCTGGTCGGCTTCGACCTCGACCGGGACGACTGGCGGCTGTTCCGGGTGGACCGGGTCAGCGACCCGTTCGCCACCGGCGCCCGCTTCACCCCGCGCCCGCTCCCGGCCGAGGACGCCGCCGCGTACGTCGCGAGCAAGCTCCGCCGGGAGTCCTCCGCCCACACCCTGGACGCCACCCTGCGCCTCTCCGCCGAGGACGCCCGGCAGCGCCTGGGCGGCTACGGCGACACCGAGGTGGAACCGGTCGACGAGCACACCTGCCGGGTGCGCTCCCGCACCGACTCCCTGGACTGGCTGGCGATGCGCCTGCTGATGGCCGGCTGCGACTTCGAGGTCCACTCGCCGCCCGAGCTGCGCACCCTGCTGCGCACCCTCGCCGACCGCGCCGACCGCGCCGCCGCCCCGGCCGGGACGGGGGACCGCACCGGGGACTGAACCGGGGACTGAACCGGGGACCGGACCGGGCCCGAGCCGAGAGGGCCCGGAAACGAACGTCGCCGCCGCCCGCGGGTCAACGGGCGGCGGCGACGTCGGCGACGTTCCGGGGCGGCGGTCCTCAGACCCCGAACTCGGCGGTGAGCACGGCCCGCGCCAGGGTGTGGAAGGTGATGTGGAAGCCGATCTGGGCCGCCGGGGTGTCGGCCGTGACGTCCAGGGCGTCCACGTCGAGCGCGTGCACGGCGAAGGCGTAGCGGTGCGCGTGCCCGGGCGGCGGAGCGGCGCCGTCGTACTGGTTGCCCGGGAAGTCGTTGCGCCCGTGGAAGGAGCGCTCGCCCGGCAGGTCGCCGTCGGAGGCCCCGGCGCCGCGGGCCAGCCCGGCGGTGTCGGCGGGCAGGCCGAGGGCCAGCCAGTGCCACCAGCCGGAGCCGGTCGGCGCGTCCGGGTCGTAGCAGGTGACGGCGATCGAGCGGGTGCCCTCGGGCAGACCCGACCAGGCCAGCTGCGGCGACCGGTTGCCCCCGGCGTGGATGAACTCCTCGGCCAGCGTGCCGCCTTCGGCGATGTCCTCACTGGTCAGCTCGAAGGACGGCACCTGCGGCAGGAATTCGTACGGCAGCGGCGGACGCACACTCATGGAGGGTCACCTCTCGGCACGGCGGGAAAGGGGGGCCCGGGTCCGGACACGCGGACCGTGGGACAGGATTCACCTTAGTGGGGTGACCAACCCCCCGGCCCGGCCCTACAGTCGGAGCATGGCTCCGCGATTCGCCCGACCGCTCCGTGACTCCCGTACCGCGCTGTTCACGATGCTCGGCGTGCTGGCGGTCATCTGGGCCGTCCAGGTGGCGAACTGGCTGGACGACTACCGGCTCTCGTACGAGTACGGCATGAGTTCGGGCCGGCTCGACGAGCTGCCCGACCTGCTCACCATGCCGTTCCTGCACTTCGGCTGGGAGCACGTCGAGGCCAACTCCTGGCCGCTGTTCGCGTTCGGCTTCCTGGCCGCGTACCGGGGCATGCGGCGCTTCCTGCTCGCGACCGCGCTGATCGTGCTGTCCAGCGGGCTGGCGGTCTGGTGGTTCGAGCGTCCGGACGCCGTCACGGCGGGCGCCAGCGGCGTGGTCTACGGGTACTTCGGCTATGTGGTGCTGCGCGGGATCTTCGACCGCAACCCGCTGGACACGGTGATCGGCGTGGTCGTCGCCGCGCTCTACTCCTACCTCCTGCTGGGCGTGCTGCCGGGCGCCCAGGGGGTCAGCTGGCTGGGCCACCTGGGCGGACTGGTCGGCGGGCTCCTCGGCGCCTGGCTGCTGCGCGACCGCGGGACCCGGCGGGCGCCGGCCGCCCCCGCTCCCGCCGCGGGCGCCGCCCCCAGCGGCCCGGCCTCCGCGCTGCTCAAGGAACTCGACGACCTGGGCATCTGACCCCCGGCCCCGGGCGGGCGCCCCCGGCGCGCCACCGCAGCCAGGTATAGACCATTCCGCACCCCGCCGGTTAGCGTGGGCGAGCACCCGCCCCCTGCTCCGGAGCCGCACCGTGGAGTCGTCCGTCCTCGCCTTCGCCACCGACCTCCTCGACGAGGGCGCCGACACCTTCTTCGGCAACCTCGCCGACCGGGCCGGGGTCGGCGGTGTCACCCTCGCCTCGGTCTACCACGAGGCCCGTGACGTCTTCCCGCACAACCCCCGCCGGGTGATCCGCTACCTGGAGCCGGGCGCGGCGTACTTCCGGCCCGACCCGGCCCGCTGGTCCGGCCGTCGGCTGCGGCCCGCGCCGTCCACCGCGATCGGCGACCGCGACCCCTTCGCCGAGGCTTCCGGGGAGGCCCGCCGGCGCGGTCTGAAGCTGCACGCGTGGACGGTCTTCTGCCACAACGACCGGCTCGGCTTCGAGCACCCGGACTGCGCCCCCGCCAACGCCTTCGGCGACCGGCACCTCACCGAGCTGTGCCCGGCCCACCCGGAGGTCCGCGAGTACGCCCGCACCCTGGTCACCGAACTGGCCCGGTACGGCGTGGACGCGATCCGGGCGGAGTCGCTGCACTTCCACGGCCTGCGCCACGGCTACCACCACGAGCGCTACTTCGAGGAGCTGGGCCCGGCCGCCGAGGCGCTGCTCGGGCTCTGCTTCTGCGCGCACTGCCGGGCCGCCGCCGTCCGCGCGGGCGTCCCCGCCGAGGAGGTGGCCGCGACGGTCCGCGCCGAGCTCCGCCGCCGGCTGGCCGACGAGGCGGCGGCCGCCGAGCCGGCCGCGCTGGACGAGCTGGCGGACGGCGCGGTCGCCGCGTACGTGGACGCCTCGGCCGCGACGGTGACCTCCCTGGCCGCCGAACTGGCCGAGGAGGCGACCCGCCACGGCATGCGGCTGAGCTTCATGGACGGCGGCGGACCGGGCACCGGCTGGCTGTCCGGGATCGACCTGCCGGGCCTGGCGAAGGCCGCCCACCAGATCGAGACGCTCGGCTACGCCCGCACGCCCGAGGCGGTCCGCGAAAAGGTCGCCGCCTTCGCCCTGCACGGGGTGCGCCCGCAGGACATGGCGGTGATCCTGCGGCCGATGGCCTCCGACTGCGACGGAGCGGAGAACCTCGCCGCCAAGATCGCCGTGCTGCGCGGCCTGGGGGTGCCGGAGGTCGAGTTCTACCACTACGGCCTGATGCGGCTGTCCTCGCTGGACCGGATCGGCGCCGCCCTGTCCTGAGGCCCCTCACCGGCCCCCGACCACCGGCACCGGGTCACCGCCGCCGTCGGGAGGTGCCGAACAGGCTCCGGGAGATCTCCCGCCCGAGCTGCGTCCCCGCGGACCGGGCGAAGGACTTGAGCACCGGGTTGCTCATCAGCGCCCCGAGCAGCCCACCGCCCTCCTGCTCCCGCTCCTGGGCCCGCCCCGGCGCCCGCTCCCGCACCGGCTCCCCGCCGTCCGTGGGCGCCGGAGCCGGGTCCGGCACCGGCTCCGCCTCCGGCCGGGCCGCCCGCGCCGCCAGCTTCTCGTACGCCGACTCCCGGTCGATCGCGTCCCGGTACTTCCCGACCAGCGCCGACCCGTCCACCGCGGCCTGCAACGCCGCCGGCCCGATCGGCCCCATCAGCGACTGCGGCGCCCGCAGCCTGGTCGCCGCCACCGGCGTCGGCGCGCCCTTCTCGGACAGCACCGTGACCACCGCCTCGCCGGTCCCGAGCGAGGTCAGCACCTCCCCCAGGTCGTAGGCGGTCGACTTCGGGAAGGTCGAGACGGTCGCCTTCAGCGCCTTGGCGTCGTCCGGGGTGAACGCCCGCAGCGCGTGCTGCACCCGGTTGCCCAGCTGCGCCAGCACGTCGGCCGGCACGTCCTTCGGCGTCTGGGTGACGAAGAAGATGCCGACGCCCTTCGAACGGATCAGCCGGACGGTCTGGGTGATCGCCTCCAGGAAGGCTCTGGAGGCGCCCTTGAACAGCAGGTGCGCCTCGTCGAAGAAGAACACCAGCTTCGGCCGGTCGAGGTCCCCGACCTCCGGCAGCTCCTGGTAGAGGTCGGCGAGCAGCCACATCAGGAAGGTCGAGAACAGCCGCGGCCGGTCCTGCACCGCCGGCAGCTCCAGCACCGAGACCACGCCCGCGCCCCCGTCCGCCGTCCGCAGCAGTTCGGCGGTGTCGAACTCGGGCTCGCCGAAGAACGCCCCCGCCCCCTCGTTCTCCAGCAGGGTGAGCGAGCGCAGGATCACCCCGGCGGTGGCGGCGGAGATGCCGCCGATGCCCTTCAGCTCCTCCTTGCCCTCGGGCGAGGTGAGGAAGGTGATGACCGCCGTGAGGTCCTTGAGGTCGTACAGCTCCAGACCGTTGCGGTCGGCGTAGTGGAAGACCAGGCCGAGCGAGGACTCCTGGGTCTCGTTCAGGTCCAGCACCTTGGCCAGCAGCAGCGGACCGAAACTGGTCACGGTCGCCCGGAGCGGAATGCCGGTGCCCAGGCCGCCGAGCGCGTAGAACTCGGCCGGGCAGCCGCGCGGCTGCCAGTCCTGGCCCACCTCGGCGGCGCGGGCGGCGGTCCGCTCCCCCGGTTCGCCGGGCGCGGCCACCCCGGAGACGTCGCCCTTGATGTCGGCGAGGAACACCGGCACGCCCTGGGCGGAGAGCTGCTCGGCGATCAGCTGGAGGGTCTTGGTCTTGCCGGTGCCGGTGGCCCCCGCCACCAGCCCGTGCCGGTTGAGCACCGCGAGCGGCAGCCGCACCGGGGCCCCGGCGTACGCGGTGCCGTCCAGCAGCACCGCGCCGAGGTCCAGCACGGGCCCGGTGAAGGCGTACCCGTCGGCGATCTCCCGGACGGCGGACGGAACGGGATCGGACATCGGGCACCCTCCCGGGCGGTGCGGCGGCCCCGCGGGCCGCAGGAACGGGATTCGATCCCTGGGGATCTACACGACATTTCCCATGAAACAGCCGCAATCCTCCGCCCGCAGCTCGCACCGGTGCGCGTGGCGACGCCACGGCTGCTGGGCCATCCGCCGCCCAAACGGTAGGCTTTCCGTGTGATCTTCAAGCGCATCGGCAATGGTCGGCCGTACCCGGATCACGGCCGTACCAGCACCCGCCAGTGGGCGGACGTCGCCCCGCGCCCGGTGCGACTCGACCAGTTGGTGACCACCAAGGGACAACTGGACCTGGAGACCCTCCTGGCGGAGGACTCCACCTTCTACGGGGACCTCTTCGCGCATGTCGTGAAGTGGCACGGCGACCTGTACCTGGAGGACGGACTTCACCGGGCCGTCCGCGCCGCGCTCCAGCAGCGCCAGGTGCTGCACGCCCGTGTCCTCGAAATGGAATGACCACCGGGCCGGTCCACCCGGCCGCACGTGTCGGACCGCCCCCCGGTCAGTACCGGGGGGCGGTCCGTTCGTCCCCGGGTGCCGCCATTCGGGTCTCGGAGTACTCCGGATGATGATCGTTTAGTACCTTCACCGCTGTACGGCACTAATCTGCTGACTACGGCCGCGATCGCCTTCCCGCGACGCCGTGCCCACCGTCACCCGATCCCCGCCCCGGCACGAGGGGGAGACAAACCGTGAGCATGTTGACTCCCCAAGGTTTGAAGGGGAAGCAGTACCGGATCACCGGCAACGCGTATCCGCGGCTGGGCCGTCCACCGAAGAAGAGCCGCAAGGTCTTCGCCCTGCTCGGCGCGCTGCTCGCACTGGCGCTGATCGGACTCGGCGGCGTCCAGCTCTGGGACATCTTCAGCGGCAAGGGCAAGAACGCCTCCGCCCAGGCTTGCGCCGGACCCTCCGGCAAACCGCTGGCCGCCCCGACCCCGGAGGCGCCGACCGTCCCCGGCTCGGCCACCGCCCCGATCGATCCCGCGGCGGTCCCGCAGCCCGCGGCCGTCACCGTGAACGTCTACAACGCGACCGCCAAGGCGGGCCTGGCGGCCCGCACCGCCGAGGAGCTGAAGAAGCGCGGCTTCACCATCGGCAAGGTCGGCAACGCCCCGGCGGAGCTGGACAAGAAGGTGCCCGGCACCGCCCAGGTGGTCGCCGGCCCGACCGGCGCCGGAGCGGCCACCCTGGTCGGCTCGGTGATCGCCGGTGCCACCAGCACCGCCGACGCCCGGACCGACGGCACCGTGGACTTCGTCATCGGCGACAGCTACAACACGCTGCTCGACGACACCCAGGCCGCCGCCGCGCTGGCCCTGGCCACCCGGCCGGTCCCCGCCCCGAGCAGCACCGGCAGCTGCTGAGCCGCACGGGGGCGAGCCCCGGACACGCGGACGCGACGGAGCCCCCCGGTTCACCACCGGGGGGCTCCGTCGCGTCCGCGTGTCGGGACGGGTTCCGGACGGCGCCGGAGGAGTGCGGAGGGGCTCAGCCCGCCGTGCCGTACAGGCGGTCGCCCGCGTCGCCGAGGCCCGGCACGATGTAGCCGTTCTCGTTCAGCCGCTCGTCGACGGCCGCGGTCACCACGGTGACCGGCAGGCCGGACAACTCGCGCTCCATCACCGCGACGCCCTCCGGGGCGGCCAGCAGCACGACGGCGGTGACATCGGTCGCGCCGCGCTCGATCAGCATCCGGATCGCCGCGACCAGGGTGCCGCCGGTGGCCAGCATCGGGTCCAGCACGTACACCTGGCGGCCGGACAGGTCGTCCGGCATCCGGGTGGCGTACGTGGAGGCTTCCAGGGTCTCCTCGTTGCGCACCATGCCCAGGAACCCGACCTCGGCGGTCGGCAGCAGCCGGGTCATGCCGTCCAGCATGCCGAGGCCGGCCCGCAGGATCGGCACCACCAGCGGGCGCGGGTAGGACAGCCGGGTACCGGTGGTGACGGCCACCGGGGTGGTGATCTCCACCTCCTCGGTGCGGACGTCCCGGGTGGCCTCGTACGCGAGGAGGGTCACCAGCTCGTCGGTCAGACGACGGAAGGTCGGCGAGTCGGTGCGCTCGTCGCGCAGGGTGGAGAGCTTGTGGGCGACCAGGGGGTGGTCGACGACGTGGATCCGCATGCGTCGAGGTTAGCCCGCGCCCGGACGCCCGTACGACACGCCGTGCCAGGCGGCGCCGCGCGCCGCGCCGTCCGGTGCTCACTCTGCCGTGACGCGCGGTGACGCACCGCGAATGTCCGGACGGAACGGCCTCCTGTGGTATCAACCCGGCCGATCTGGGAAAGTCAGGTCCTATGACGAGCAACCCGAACCCCGGGAACGGCTCGGCGGACGAGGCCCCGACCTCGTCGGGCGGCCTCTCGGGCCCGCCCCCGGACCGCCCGGAGACCGAGGCGGAGCGCCGCAGGCGCCGCACTGTCTTCCTGCGCGAGCTCACCGAGGCGCGCGAACTGCGCGAGCGGGTCCAACCCCGCCGCACCAAGGAACGCCGGATGCGCGAAGCGATGCGGATGCGAACCTTCCGGATCTGACGGGCCCTCCACAGGTTCTCCACAGTCCCGCTGCCACCCGGTCGCCGTACACCGTCCGGCGGCCAACCCTTCCGACACGACCTGCAAAGACGCGCTGCAGAACACCCCCCGCAGAGCCTGGCTTTCTGTCACGATTCCGATGGGACGGTCCGAACAGCGGACCGCCTCTGGCGCGGGGGCGGCCAGTTCCGCGTCGCCCGAGCGCGCCGACAGCCGAGACGAGATCTTGGGAGTGTCCCTGGTGGCGTACTTCGCTGCAGTGCTTGCTCGCACCGAGGACGGGTGGGATGTGGGCGAGACGGAACTCGACGACGTCGAAACCCTCGCCGACCTGGCCGAACTGGCCCGCGAGGCGGCCCAGGACGACGACAGCGTCCTGGTCTTCATCGAACAGGAGGACGCCTGGTTCGCCATCGTCCGGGTGGACGGCGAGGAGGACCCGCGGATCTTCGTGTCGGACGGCGCCGCCGCCGCCCGCAGCTCCTACGGCTCGGTACTCACCGACGAACTGGTGGACCAGGCCGGTGAGAGCGAGTTCGGCGACCTCGACAACCTGGTCGCCGAGCTGGAGGAGGAGGCCGAGGCCGCCGAGCAGAACGACGACGAGGACGGCGAGGGCCACGGCGGGGTCCCGGTCGGCCCGCTCGGCGACGCCCATCTGCTGACCGAGTTCGGACTCGCCGCGGACGCCCTGCTGTCCCTCAGCGGCGAGGGCGCGGTGCCCGGTGACGCCCTGGAGGAGATCGCCGAGGCGCTCGGCTGCGGCGAGGTCCTGGAGGCCGTCCGATAACACCCCGTGTCCACCACCCGGACCGCCCGGCCCGCACCGTGCCGGACACTGGATGCCATGCAGTCCGCCCTCCCGATCCCGCCGTTGCCCGCCCCCGTCCGCCCCGACCCGGTCCGCGACCGCTGGGCGGCGCCGATGCGTCTCGCCATCGCCGAGGCCGCCCTGGCGCCGGCCGCCGGGGACGTCCCGGTCGGGGCCCTCGTCCTCGGCCCGGACGGCGAGATCCTCGGCCGGGGCCACAACGTGCGCGAGGCCGTCGGCGACCCGACCGGCCACGCCGAGGTGGTGGCGGTCCGCGAGGCCGCGCGCAGGGTCGGCGAATGGCGGCTGAGCGGCTGCACCCTCGTCGTCACCCTGGAGCCCTGCACCATGTGCGCGGGCGCGATCGTGCTCTCCCGGATCGACCGCGTGGTCTACGGCGCCCTCGACGAGAAGGCCGGCGCGGCCGGCTCGCTCTTCGACGTGATGCGCGACCGGCGGCTCAACCACCGCCCCGAGGTGATCCCGGGCGTCCTCGCCGACGAATGCGGCGAGCAGCTCCGCGCCTTCTTCGACACCCACCGCTGATCCACCGGCGCCGACGGCCCCCGATACGGATTTCGTCCCCGCGCCACCCGTCCGGTAGAGTTCCCCTCGGTAGCGTGTCCGAGCGGCCAAAGGAGCACGCCTCGAAAGCGTGTGTGGGGGCAACTTCACCGTGGGTTCGAATCCCACCGCTACCGCCAGCAAGACCGAGGGCTCGTCCGGTTGAACCGGACGGGCCCTCGGCGTTTCCGCGCGCCGGGGGCGAGCGGGGCGCCCTCCGACCGGCGCGGACCCGGCCCCGGGCATGAAAAAGGGCTCCGTACCCGTCGGCCGATGACCACCAACGCCTGTCGAGTACGGAGCCTGGAAGGGGGGAGCGGCTCGGGGGGACTGACCGCTCCCCCGGCGGGGTCCCACAACCGGGAGCCGCGTCGGGGGGAAGTCGCAGCGCCCGGTCCCACAGCGGGGGCCCCGGATCCACGTACCGGTGATTCCTGCCAGATCCTCGGTACATCACCCATCCTGCCGTCCGCGACCGGCCCCGGCACCCGGAGAAAGGCCCCTGTCGCGGGGACCTTCGTCCCGCCGGGTGAACGCGTCGCTCACTTGATAGACCGTCCGGGTGGATAAGCTGCCCGTTGCACGGGCCGCTCGGGGACCGGAGGACGGCGGCCCACAGCAGGGAGGAAGGTCACCGGATGGCGCAGGCGAAGAAGATCGGAATGGTCCTCCTGCTCATCTTCGTGCTCTACACGATCATCACCTCGCCGGCCCGCTCGGCCGAGCTGGTGCAGTTGGGCTTCGAAGGCATCTCCAACGCCGCCAAGGCGATCGGGACGTTCATGACCGGCCTGGTGAAGTAGGCCGGGCCCCACCGGCTACGGTGGGCCCGACATCCGACCCCGTCCGCGAGGAGCGGCACCGTGATCCGCCACCTGGTCCTGTTCAAGCTCAACGAAGGCATCGGCAAGGACGACGAGCGCGCGCTCGCCGGCGCCCGGGCCTTCGCCGAGCTCGGCCCGGTCGTCCCCGAGCTGCGCGAGTGGGAGTGCGGCTGGAACACCACCGACCGTGACATCGCCCACGACTACGCCATCAACAGCCTGGTCGAGGACCGCGAGGCCCTCCAGGCGTACCTCACCCACCCGGCCCACCAGGCCGCGGCCGCCCAGTGGCGCGAGTTCGCCACCTGGGTGATCGCCGACATCGAGGTCTGACCCCGGCGGCCCGTCCGGCGGACGCCCCGGCCCCGGCCGGCGCGTCCCCCGGACGGCCCGCGGCGCCCCGCCCGACACCCGGGCGGGGCGCCTTGCTCTGTCCCGGAACGATCTCCGCCTACGCCCCGCCGAGCCCCCGCTGATCCCCCGCCGAGCCCCCGGCGGGACCGGTCGGCGCCGGGCGCCGCATCAACACACCTCCGCGCGGTACTTGCCCGACATGCGCCCGCCTTGTGATGCTATGACCGGTTTTGCCGGACATGGCGAGGTGGTGAGCGAGACGGGACCCTCGGCCGCAGGTCCCACCGTTGTCGACATTGGGAGGGGTGACGTGTCCGTGCGGACACCAGGGAGCGCACCGGACGACGAGGTGCTCGCCACCGTGATCGGCCCGGCCGGCGAGCTCCGCCCGGACGGCCTGCGCGGCCCCGGCGGGCGTCCCGCCGTCGACATCCGGACCCTCACCCGGGTGCTGTTCGAGCGGCTCGCCGAACTGCCCCCCGACGCCCCGGAGCGGGAACGCGTCCGGGCGGCGCTGATCGAGGCGAACATCCCGCTGGTCCGGTACGCCGCCACCCGCTTCCGCAGCCGCAGCGAGCCGATGGAGGACGTCGTCCAGGTCGGCACGATCGGCCTGATCAACGCCATCGACCGGTTCGACCCCGGCCGCGGCGTGCAGTTCCCCACCTACGCGCTGCCGACCATCCTCGGCGAGATCAAGCGCTACTTCCGCGACAACGTCCGCACCATGCACGTTCCGCGCCGGCTCCAGGAACTCTGGGTCCAGGTCAGCGGGGCCATGGAGGAGCTCACCGTGGTCCACGGCCGGACTCCCAAGGTGCCGGAGATCGCCGCCAGCCTGCGCATCCCCGAGGAGGACGTCCGGGCCTGCCTGGACGCCGGGCGGGCCTACAACGCGGCCTCCCTGGAGGCCGCCCAGGAGCACGAGGGCGGCCTGGCCCTGCTCGACCGGCTCGGCTACGAGGACTCCGCGCTGGCCGAGGTCGAGCACCGGGACATGGTCCGCCACCTGCTGGTGCAGCTGCCCGAGCGGGAGCGACGGATCGTCATGCTGCGCTTCTTCGCCAACCTGACCCAGTCGCAGATCAGCACCGAGCTGGGGATGTCCCAGATGCACGTCTCCCGGCTGCTGTCCCGGATCCTGACCAGGCTCAGGACCGGCAACTCCTGGGACGACTGACCGGTCCGCCGCGTCACGGCCCGACGACGCGGCGTCACCGCCGCGTGACATCTTGCGACGTTCGGGTTTGCCGGGGAGCGTGAGCCGGTATGCAGGGGGGAAGAGGGCCGGCCGGGAGACGGGAACGTTCCCCCGGCGGCACCCGTTGGACCGTCAGTCACGAGGGGGTGGGTGCATGTCCGGAGACCTGGGCACTGCGGAGATCCACGCTGAAGCGGCCTCCGCCGCGCAGATCCCGCTCCAGCGGGCCGGGACAGCGCCGGACTCCGGAACGGCGCCGGACACCACGGCCGGCTCCGGGGCGGCACCGGACACCGGGCCCGGCGCCGGGGCCGGGCCGGCCACCGCGCCGGACGCCGCGCTCGACACCCGGACGCTCTCCCGTTCGCTGTTCCTGCGGCTGGGCGCCCTCGCCCCGGGCAGCGCGGAGCACACCTACGTCCGCGACACCCTCATCGAGCTCAATCTGCCGCTGGTCCGCTACGCCTCGGCGCGGTTCCGCAGCCGCAACGAGCCGATGGAGGACATCGTCCAGGTCGGCACGATCGGCCTGATCAAGGCGATCGACCGCTTCGACCCGGAGCGCGGGGTCGAGTTCCCGACCTTCGCGATGCCGACGGTGGTCGGCGAGATCAAGCGCTTCTTCCGCGACACCAGCTGGTCGGTGCGGGTGCCCCGGCGCCTCCAGGAACTGCGGCTGGCGCTCACCAAGGCCGGCGACGACCTCGCCCAGCGGCTCGACCGCTCCCCGACCGTCGCCGAGCTGGCCACCTGCCTCGGTGTCAGCGAGGAGGACGTGGTGGAGGGCCTGGCGGTCGGGAACGCCTACACCGCGAGCTCGCTCGACTCCAGCCCGAGCGACGAGGACGGCGAGGGCCCGCTGGCCGACCGGCTCGGCTACGAGGACCTCGCGCTGGAGGGCGTGGAGTACCGGGAGTCGCTCAAGCCGCTGCTGGCCAAGCTGCCGCCGCGCGAGCGCCGGATCATCATGCTGCGGTTCTTCGGCAATCTGACGCAGTCCCAGATCGGCGAGGAGATCGGCATCTCCCAGATGCACGTCTCCCGGCTGCTCACCAAGACCCTCACCCAGCTGCGCCAGGGACTGACCACCGAGGGGTGAGCCGGGCGGCCCGGGGCCCCGCCCCGGGCGCCGCAAGGCGCCTCCAAGCTCCCGAGCAACGCTCACGGGAACACCTGCGAAGCCACCCTACGATGCCGCCTGCGGAGCCGTCCGCGGAGCCGTCGCGCCCACCGGGGCCACCAGGTCCGACGGGGCCCCGGCGTCCAGCAGATTGGCCCGCAGGCCCGCCAGCACGCCCTGGTCCAGCCCGAGTCCGTCCGCCCAGAACGCGTCGAAGTCCGGCCAGCCGGCCGCGACCTCCTCGAAGGCCGCCTCCAGGTAGTGCCGCTCGGCCCGGAGGACCGGAAGCAGCAGCTCCGGCTCGCTCATCAGACCGCCGGCCCGCAGGCTCTCCAGGACGGTCCCGACCACGGCGGCGGAACGCTCGTTGGTGAGCAGATAATCCGTGAACACCGTTTCCCGGTCCACCCCCAGAGCGGTCAGCAGTACCGCCGCCGTCCACCCCGTCCGGTCCTTTCCGGCCGAGCAGTGGAACAGCACCGGCGCGGCACCCGGCTCGGCCAGCAGCCGCAGCACCCGGGCGAATTGTTCGCGGGCAATGGAATCGGTGACGAACCACCGGTAGAGGCCGGTCATCATGGCCCCGGCCCGGCCGTCCCCGAGCAGGGCGCGCTGCCCGGCCGGATCCGGATCGGCCAGCGCCGAGCGCAGTGTCGCGTGGATGTCGAAGTGCGCCGCGAAGACCGGCAGGTGATGCGAGGTCATACCGTCGGCCGTCCGGTCCGCCCCCGCGTCGCGGACCTCGTCGCCGCTGCGCAGGTCGACGATGCGGAGCGGGCCCAGCCCGGCCAGCCGCCCGAGGTCCTCGTCGGTCAGGCGGTGGAGCCCGTCGCTGCGCAGCGCGACGCCGGCCCGGAGCACCGTCCCCTCGGCCGTGCGGTAGCCGCCGAGGTCGCGGGCATTGACGGCGCCGAACAGGCCCAGGCTGCGGGCGGCCGGGATATCGGCGGCCCCGGTCGGCTGATCGGTCACGCTGCGACCCCCATTGGATATTCGGACGGTGACATGGCACAACCGTGAGCGATATTGCATGAACCTGCCCATCAAAACGGCAGGATGTGCGAGAGTGTCACGGGCAACGCGGCCAGTGTAGGGTCCGGTTCATCCACCTGGTCACACGATGGGTGATCAGCGGTAACGCTCGGTTCCAGGGTTTTAATTTTTAATTGATTATTTGCGCAGCCGGTACGGTTTCGGCCACAATCAGCGCGCTCATGGCCCGACCATGAACGTTGGTAACAGATTCGCTGCACTCCTGCCCATTCGGTCCCGCCAGGAACGCAAGTTCCACCAGGATGGGCGCCGGGCAGCCTGCTGCCCTCGAACAGCTACAGGGCAGGTGAACGCGAGCAGCGGAGCGCCCTGCCCAGGGGAGGAAAGACAACATGGGTCGAGCGACCCGAAGAGTTGCCGCCTGCGCGGCAGCCGTTCTGCTGGCCGGTGGCCTGCAGTCGTCCCTCGCGCACGCCGCCACCACCGCGCCCCGGATCGACCTCACCGTCCTGGTGATCAGTGACGGCGGTCCGGCCACAGCCGCCATCGCGGCCGAACTCAAGAGCCAGGGCACCCCGTACAAGCTCGTCGATCTCAACGACGCCGGGCGTCCGGTGATCGACGCGGCCTTCCTCAGCGACACGCTGAACGGCCAGCCGCGCGGCAAGTACCAGGGCATCGTCCTGCCCAACGACAACCCGTTCACGGCCGGCTCGGCCGAGATGGCCGCGATCGCCACCTACGAGGCGGCGTTCGGCGTCCGCCAGGTCGACGCGTACACCTACGCCCGCCCCGACGTCGGCCTGAACTGGGCCGTCAACCCCGGGTACATGGGCACCCTGGACGGCTTCCAGGGCCAGGTCACCACCACTGGCCTGGGCGGATCGTTCGGGTACCTCAAGGGCACCATACCCTTCGAGGACAACGACCCGGCCATCTCCGAGAGCTACGGCTACCTGTCCACCCCGCGGACCGACCTGCCGGCCGGTTCCACGTTCACGCCGCTGGTCGAGGTGCCGATCCCCGGCAGCACGGCCAAGGGCTCGCTGGTCGGCGAGTACGCGCACGACGGCCGCAAGGAACTCGTCGTCACCTTCGTCTACAACCAGTACCAGCAGCAGTACCGGCTGCTGGCCCGCGGCATCGTCGACTGGATCACCCAGGGCGTCCACCTCGGCTACGACCGCAACTACTTCGCGGCCCACGTCGACGACGTCTTCCTGGCCGACGACCGCTGGGACACGGTGCTGAAGTGCACCCCCGGTGACGTCACCTGCCCGCCCGGCACCCCGGAGACCGCCAATCCGATCCGGATGACGGTCGCCGACGCGCAGTACGCCAAGCAGTGGCAGACCGCCAACAACTTCACCATGGACATGGTGTTCAACGGCGGCGGCAGCGAGGACTGGAAGGCCGACCACGAGACGACCACCGACCCGGTGGTCGACCAGATGATCGCCGACCAGAGCAGCTACCGGTGGGTCAACCACACCTACACCCACCCGTACCTGGGCTGCCTCCAGGACGTCACGGTGGTCCCGTGGAAGTGCACCAAGAACGCCGCGGGCAGCACCGTCTGGGTCGACCAGGCCACCATCACCTCCCAGATCAAGAACAACCTGGACTGGGCGGCCGCGCGGGGCCTGCAGCTGGACAAGAGCGAGCTCGTCACCGGCGAGCACTCCGGTCTGCTGACCGCGCCGCAGGAGACCAGCGACAACCCGTACCTGGCCCCGTCGCTGGCCGCCAACGGGGTCAAGTGGACCGCCAGCGACGCCTCCCGCGAGTCCGCCCAGCGGGCCGTCGGCGCGGCGCTGACCGTTCCGCGCTACCCGATGAACGTCTTCTACAACGCCGCCACGGCGAAGGAGGAGACCGACGAGTACAACTGGATCTACACCAGTGTGGCCAACGGTGGCAGCGGCGTCTGTGAGAACAACGCCAACTCCACCTGCCTGCCCACCCCGCTCGACGTGAACACCGGCTACCAGTCGTACATCGTGCCGCTGGAGGCCCGGATCGACCTCGGCCACGTGCTGAACAACGACCCGCGGCCGCACTTCATCCACCAGTCGAACCTGTCCGAGGACCGGATCGTCTACCCGGTGCTGGAGAAGGTCCTCTCGACCTACCGCTCGCTGCACGCGGACAACACCCCGGTCGTGAACCTGGCGCAGAAGGACCTCGGTCTGGAGTTCCAGCGCCGCGCGGCCTGGAGCAACGCCGTCACCGCCGGCCAGGTCACCGCCTACCGCGTCGGCGACACGGTCCGGGTCACCGCCCCGTCGGGCGTCCAGGTCCAGGCCACCATGCCGACCGGCACGGTCCAGCAGCTCGCGATCGGCACCGCCGCGTTCGGCACCGCCTACGCGGGCTCGCTGTCCGGCTGGGTCAAGCCCGGCCAGCTGCAGAGCTCGGTCCAGCTGCAGCTCGCCTCGGCGGCCGTCCCGGCCGCTCCGGCCGGCACCAGCCCGTCGGTCGCGGCCAAGTCCGTCGTGGCCCCGGCGCCGGCCGACACCAAGGTCGTTCCGCAGGGCACCGCGGACGCCGTCCCGGCCGGTCCGGGCGACACCGACCGCACCGACGCGCCGACCCTCGTCCCCGGTAGTGGGGCCCCGGTGGCGGGCAAGAACGCCGCTGCTGGTACCACTGCTGGTAAGGCGACCGGTACCACCGGGAAGGCCGCCGGCAAGGGCGACACCGCACCGCACGGCAAGGTCTCCGGGGGGAAGACCGAAACCGTGAAGAAGAACGCCGGTACTCCCGGCACCCGCTAGACAGGTGAACCCGGTGGCGGGTCGGCTCCCCCGGCCCGCCACCGGCACCACCCACCGGCCGACACGGCCGGGCGCTTGAGGCAAGAACAGGAGGGGGGACAGAAATGCGCGTCACCCTGCTCACCGAGGGGACGTACCCGCACCAGCACGGCGGCGTGAGTGTCTGGTGCGACCAACTCGTACAGGGCATGCCGGACGTCGAGTTCGACATCGTCGCCGTCACCGGTACCGGCCACGAAGCACTGGCCTGGGAGCTTCCCGCCAACGTGCGGTCGGTCACCACGGCACCGCTGTGGGGCCCGGCCTCGGAGGCCAAGGCACCGCGCGGCAAGGAGATGCGCCGTTTCCTGAACGCCTACGAGCGCTTCCTGCACTCCATCCTGGACCCGGTCTACACCACCCACTTCGGCACCGAGCTGTACGGCTTCGCCGACCTCGCCCGGCGCGGGCTGCTCAGCCCGGCGCTGCGCAGCGAGCGCGCCCTGCGGACCCTCCAGCACGTGTGGACCCGCGACTACCTCTCCACCGCCGTCTCCCGGCCCACCATGCACGACGCGCTGAACGCCACCGACCTGCTGGAGCACGCCCTGCGTCCGCTCTCGGTCGAGCCGCCGCGCGACGGCGTGGCGCACGCCGCCAGCGGCGGCCTCGCCACGCTGCCGGGCCTGATCGCCTCGCAGCAGTACGGCGTACCGTTTCTGCTGACCGAGCACGGCATCTACCTGCGCGAGCGCTACCTCGGCTACCGCACCGGTCCGTACCGCTGGCCGGTCAAGGCACTGCTGCTCGGCTTCTACCGGATGCTGGCCGAGGAGAGCTACCGGCGGGCCGCGCTGGTCACCCCCGGCAACCGGTACAACCGGCGCTGGGAGGAGCGCGGCGGCACCCCCTCCACTCACATCCGCACCGTGTACAACGGCGTCGACCCGGCGGCCTTCCCGCCGGCCGGGCCCGAGCCGGAGACCCCGACGCTCAGCTGGGCCGGCCGGGTCGACCCGATCAAGGACCTGGAGACGCTGATACGCGCGTTCGCCATCGTGCGGCGCGAGATACCCGACGCCCGGCTGCGGCTGTTCGGTGGCACGCCCAAGGGCGGCGAGGCGTACCGCGAGAAGTGCGAGGCCCTCGCCGCCGAGCTCGGCACCGCGGACTCGGTGATCTTCGAGGGCCGGGTCGCGGACATCACCGACGCGTACGCGGCCGGGAACGTGGTGATGCTCTCCTCGATCAGCGAGGGCTTCCCGTTCACCCTGATCGAAGCGATGTCCTGCGGCCGCGCCACCGTCTCGACCGACGTCGGCGGTGTGCGCGAGGCGGTCGGTGACACCGGCCTGGTCGTCCCCCCGCGCGAGCCCGAGCCGATGGCAGCGGCCGCGATCGAGCTGCTGCGCGACGCGGAGCGCCGGGCCCGGCTCGGCGAGCAGGCCCGGCTGCGGGTGATCGACCAGTTCACGCTCCGCCAGAACATCGACGGCTTCCGCGGCATCTACACCGAGCTGCTGGGCACCGCCCGCTGGCTCCCCGAGGGCGTGGTCGCCGTCACCGACGGCCCGCCGGAGCCGGACTGGGAGCAGGACGCCGGTCTCTCCGAGCGCAGCGAGGTGACCGCGTGAGTGGTCCTCTCCGTCTTGTTCCCGACGAGGCGGTCGACGAGACCGTCCAGTTGCGGGTGCTGCCGCTCAAGCGACGCCGCCCGACCCTGCCGGAGCAGAGCCCGGCGGTGCCGGACCAGCTCCACCTCTCGGCCGACCCGCTGGACGAACTCGCCGACCGGCTGCGCGACATCTGCTCGGACGCGGTCCACCCCTACGAGATCGCGGCCATCCTGGAGTCCGACGGCCTGTCCGACGAGCAGGCGGCCCTGCTGTACGGTCGCCCCGACTCCTTCACCCTCGCCGAGGAGCTGTTCGAACGGGTCGAGCGCCGTTACCCCGGCCCGAGTGCCGAGTTCGCCAACCCGTGGCGGGCCGATCCGTGGCGGTGCGTCGTGCGCGGCCTGGTCTTCGCCCTGCCCGGCCTCGGCTACCTGCTCGGCGCCAACCTCTTCGCCGCCGACCGGATGCGCTTCGGACTGCCCTCGGGCATGCTCGCGCTGTCCGTCGCGACCCTGGTCAGCTGGTCCTGGAACCAGGCCCTGGCCCACCGCTCCTACGCCTGGCTGGGCCGGGGGCGGCGGCGGTCGGCCGCGACCTGTCTGGCGATCGGGGCGCCGCTCGGCGCGCTGACCGCCGCCGGCGCCGGCTACGTCGTCGGCGGACCACTGGGCGCGCTGTGCTTCGCCGCCGGGCAGTCCGGCTACCTCGCGGCGGCCACCGTGCTGCTGGTGCTCGGCCGGGAGAAGTTCCTGCTGCTGGCGCTGGCGCCGTCGGCCGTCGGAGCGGGGGTCGTGCTCGCCGTCGACGTGCCGCAGGTCGTCCGCACCGCGGTGCTGCTGGCCTCGCTCGGACTGGCGGTCTGGCTCGCCGCCCGGGAGCTGCTGCGCTGCCGACGCGGCGAGGCCGAGCCGGTCCCGCTGCGGCTGCCGCTGGCCAAGGAGCTCCCGCACCTGCTGTTCGGACTCGCGGTCGGCACCCTGACCCTGATCGCCGGACTCGGTGTCACCGTGCACCAGGCGGTGCGCACCGGCAGCGCCGAGGGCGTCTCGACCAGCCCGACGGGGCCGGCCATGATCGCCCTGACGCTGAGCCTCGGGCTCGCCGAGTGGCTGCTCTTCCGCTACCGGGCGATGGCCGTGGCCGCGCTGCGCACCAGTCACACCCCGGTCGAGTTCGCCCGCCGCACCGGCGGAGTGCTGCTCGGCTGCCTCTTCATCTACCTCACCACCGTGGCCGCCCTCGACGCCGCCGCCACCGTGCTCTGGCCCGGCGCCCCCGCGCTGGGCGTCCCGGAGCTCGGCGCGCTGCTGCTGCTGGGCGGCTCGCTCTGGCTGGCGCTGCTGCTGAACGCCTTCGGGCTCAGCTGGAGCACCGCCCTCATCTGTCTGGCAGCCGCGGGCGCCGAGTGCGCCGGACTGCTGACCGGTGCGGACCCCACCGTCCTGCAGCTGATCGGCTGCGGGGCCGCGGCGGCCGTCCTCACCGCCATCGCCGGGCCCGTGCTCGGCCGCACCACCAGGCACCGCTGACGCGGAGCCCGCTGAACCCGCACCGCTGAACAGGCACCGCCGCACAGCTGAACAGCGCACCACGGAACCAGTACCGACCGAACCACCTCCGGCCGGGTCACCACACCGTCATCGCACCCGGCCGGTCCGTGCAGTACACGTCCCCGAAAGACACAGGAAGCGAATCACCATGAGCAGCGTCGCCGTCACCGGAGCCGAGGGCTTCATCGGCTCCCACCTCGTCGAAGCCCTGGTCGCCGACGGGCACCATGTCCGCGCGATGGTCCAGTACAACTCGTTCTCGTCCTTCGGCTGGCTGGAGACCCTCTCCAAGGAGGTGCTGGACTCCGTCGAGATCGTCCTCGGCGACGTCCGCGACCCCGGCTCCGTGAACGGCCTGGTGAAGGGCACCGAGGCGGTCTACCACCTGGCCGCCCTGATCGCGATCCCCTACTCCTACCAGGCCCCGCACTCGTACATCGAGACCAACGTCACCGGCACCCTGAACGTCCTGGAGGCCGTGCGCCACCTGGACATCCCCCGTCTGGTGCACACCTCGACCAGCGAGACCTACGGCACCGCGCAGACCGTGCCGATCTCCGAGGACCACCCGATCAACACCCAGTCCCCGTACGCCGCCTCCAAGGCCGGCGGGGACCGGCTGGCCGACAGCTACCACGCCAGCTTCGAGACCCCGGTCGTCACCCTGCGCCCGTTCAACACCTTCGGCCCGCGCCAGTCGATGCGTGCCGTCATTTCGACCGTGATCGCCCAGCTCGCGGCCGGCGAGACCGAGATCACCCTCGGCGACCTGCGCCCGACCCGCGACTTCATGTTCGTCAAGGACACCGCGCTGGCCTTCCGCACCGTCGGCACCGCCCCCGCGGAGGCCGTCGTCGGCCGCACCTTCAACGCCGGCACCGGCGGCGAGATCTCGGTCGGCGACCTGGTCACCCTGGTCGGCAAGCTGATGGGCGTCGACGTCACGGTCAAGGAGGACGAGCAGCGCATCCGCCCGACCAACTCCGAGGTCATGCGCCTGGTCGCGGACGCCTCCCGGCTGCGCGCCGCCACCGGCTGGACCCCGCAGTACTCCCTCGAAGAGGGCCTGGAGCAGACCATCGAGTTCTTCCGCGACCCGTCGAACCTGGCCCGCTACAAGACCGACATCTACAACGTCTGACCCGGTCCCGCCTTCCGTCCGCTCCGGCACCGAAGGCCCCTTGTCGCACCGACTTCCGTGGGGGAACCACCATGCACGCAGTGATCCTCGCCGGCGGTAAGGGCGTTCGACTCCGCCCGTACACCACCGCGCTTCCCAAGCCGCTCGTCCCGATCGGCGACCAGCACGCGATCCTGGAGATCGTGATGCGCCAGCTCGCCGCGGCGGGCTTCCAGAGCGTCACCCTGGCCATCGGCCATCTCGGCCACATCATCCGCGCCTACGTCGGCAACGGCTCCCAGTGGGGGCTGCGGGTCGGCTACGCGGTCGAGGACAGCCCGCTGGGCACCCTCGGTCCGCTGCTCACCATGCAGGACCGACTGCCGGACAACTTCCTGGTGATGAACGGCGACGTCCTCACCGACCTGGACTTCGCCGGGGTGCTCAAGCACCACGAGTCGTCCGGGGCCCCGCTCACCATCGCCACCTACGCCCGTCAGGTGAAGATCGACTTCGGCGTGCTGACCGCCGAGGACGGTGCCATCACCGGGTTCCAGGAGAAGCCGAGCATCGACTACCGGGTCTCGATGGGCGTGTACGGCGTCTCCCGCACCGCGCTCGCCAAGTACACCCCGGGTCTGCCGCTGGGGTTCGACGAGCTGGTGCTGGACCTGCTGGCCGCGAAGACCCCGCCGTCCGCCTACGAGTTCGACGGCTACTGGCTCGACATCGGCCGCCCGGACGACTACGACCGGGCCAACGCCGAGTTCCCGCTCAACCGCTCGCTGCTGCTCCCGGACGGGCCGGCCGCCGCCGCTCCTGCCGCGGGAGAGGGCCTGTACGCGGTGCCGAACGGCCAGGACCACCCGGTCCCCGCCCCCCGCACCGCCGTCGACGCCGACGGGCAGCCGGCCGCGGCGGTACCGACCGGCCCCGAGAACGACGGACGGGCCGCGTGAGGATTCTCCTGCTCGGCGCCGACGGCTTCCTCGGCCGCCACGCCGCCACCGCCCTGCGGTCCCTGCCGGGTGCCACCGTGCTGACCGCCGGACGGCGGCCGGACCACGACCTGCGGCTCGACCTGGCCACCGCCCAGGCCGGCCCGCTCGGCGAGGAACTGGCCGCGCACGCCCCGGACGCGGTGGTCAACTTCGCGGGCGCGGTGGCCGGCAGCGCCGTCAAGCTCGCCGAGGTCAACGCCCGCGGCCCGGCCGTGCTCTGCGAGGCGCTCGAACAGGGCGCCCCGAAGGCCCGGCTGGTGCACATCGGCTCGGCCGGCGAGTACGGCGTCTGCGCCCCCGGCAGCTCGCTCGCCGAGGACGCCGACGCCCGCCCGGTCGGCGTCTACGGCGCCACCAAGCTGGCCGGCTCCCTCGCGGTGGCCGGTTCGCCGCTGGACGCCGTGGTGCTCCGGGTGTTCAACCCGGTCGGCCCCGGCGCCCCGGCCGGTTCGCTGCCCGGCCGGCTCGCCGCCGAGCTGCGCCGGGCCGCGCCGGAGGGCACCGACGGCGTCGTGCGGGTCGGGGACCTCTCGGCCCACCGCGACTTCGTCGACGCCCGGGACATCGCCCGCGCGGTCGCCCTCGCGGTGGCCGCCGAGGGTCCGCTGCCCCGGCTGCTCAACCTGGCCTCCGGGCGGGCCCGGCCGGTCCGGGCGATCGCCGAGGGTCTGGTCGCGGCCGCCGGATTCACCGGCCGGATCGACGAGAGCGGAGCGGGTTCCGAGCGCTCCGCCGCCGTCTCCTGGCAGCAGGCCGACGTGTCGGCCGCCGCCGGGGCGCTCGGCTGGCACCCGGAGACCGGTCTCGACGAGACCCTGCGCGACCTCTGGCTCTCCACCGAACCGCTGGTCACCGCATGACGGGCGCGAGCCACCACGACGGCCGCCTGCTGGTGCCGCTGTACGTCCACCCCGCGGTGGACCCGGCGGCCTGGCAGGCGGTCGCCGCCGCCGACCCGCGGCGGATCGCCGCCGTCGTGCTCAACCTCGCCGACGGGCCGGGCGACCCCGACCACGTGTTCGCCGAGGCCGCGGAGGAGCTCCGCGCGGCCGGGCTGCCACTGCTCGGCTACGCCGACACCGACTACGGCCGCCGACCGCACGCCGCCGTGGTGAGCGACATCCTGACGTACCGTCAGCGCCACGGCATCACCGGCGTCTACCTCGACCAGGTGTCGGCCGCGCCCGGCGCGCTGCCGCACTACCGGCGCCTCGCGACCGCGGCCCGCGCCGCCGGCTGCACCACAGTCGTGTTCGGCCACGGGGACCACCCGGACCCCGGGTACGCCGAGGTCGGCCTGGCCGACCTGCTGGTCACCTTCGAGGGCGACTGGACGGCGTACCAGGAGCTGGCCCTGCCGCTGTGGACCGGTCGGCACGCCGCCGCCCGGTTCTGCCACCTGGTCTACGACGTGCCCGCCGAACGCTCCGGGGAGGCGGCCGCGCTGATCGCCGCCCGCCGGGCCGGCGTCGGCTGCGCCGTGCCGGGCACCGGGGACAACCCCTGGCGCACCCTGCCGCACGAGCTGACCGCCGGTCGGCCCGTCACCGAACCCACCTGACCCCACCCGGAGTTCGAGCACCGTGACCCGCCGCACCCGGCCCCTGGCCGCCGCCCTCGCCCTCGCCACCGCCGTCGCCCTGCTGGCGACCTCGTGCAGCAGTTCGGGCTCGGAGGACGAGGACGACCCCTCGGCCGACGCCACCGGCGCGCAGCCCCCGGCGGCCACCGCCGCCCCCGTGCCGGGCACCCCCGGCACCCCGGACGCCACGTCCACCTCCCCCGCCGCCCCGGACTCGCCGACGGTGCCGGCTCCCGGCACGCCGACGGTCCCGCCCGGTACCCCGGGGACACCCGGCACGCCCGCCACTCCGGGCCGCCCGGTCACGCCGGGCACCCCGACCGGACCCGGCACCCCCGGTACTCCGGCCGTCCCCGGCACCCCGGGCACTCCGGCCGCGCCCGGCACGCCGGCCGCACCCGCCGGAGCCCGCTGGCAGCCCACGCCCGGCCTCGCCTGGCAGTGGCAGCTCGGCGGCGGCGTGGACCAGTCCGTCGACGTCCCGGTCTACGACATCGACGGCTTCGAGACCGACGCCGCCGTGGTCGCCGCGCTGCACGCCAAGGGCCGCAAGGTGATCTGCTACATCAACGCCGGTTCCTGGGAGGACTTCCGCCCCGACGCCGCCGCCTTCGCCCAGGCCCTCCAGGGCTCGGGCAACGGCTGGAAGGGCGAGAAGTGGTTCGACATCCGCAAGCTCGACCAGCTGCGGCCGCTGATGGCGGCCCGCTTCGACATGTGCCGGCAGAAGGGCTTCGACGCCGTCGAACCCGACACCATCGAGGCGTACAACCAGAACAGCGGCTTCCCGCTGACCGCGGACGACCAGCTCCGCTACAACCGCATGCTCGCCACGCTCGCCCACGAACGCGGCCTGGCGATCGGTCTGAAGAACGATCTGGACCAGATCCCCGCCCTGCTGGGCGACTTCGACTTCGCGGTGAACGAGGAGTGCGCGCAGTTCGACGAGTGCGGCCGCCTCTCGCCGTTCATCCAGGCGGGCAAGGCGGTGTTCCACGTCGAGTACAAGCTCGGCACGGACCGCTTCTGCGCGAAGACGAAGGCCCTGGGCTTCAGCTCGATGCAGAAGAAGCTCGAACTGGACGCCTGGCGGAAGCCCTGCTGACGCAGGTCCGGCGGCCGTACGGCCGCCGGGCCGCCAGGCGACCCGTCACGAGGGTTACTTGACCGCCAGCCAGATGACGGCGCCCAGCACCACGAGCACGGCCACGGCGATCGCCGCGACCTTGCCCGTGCGGCCGCCGCTGGCGCCGTAGGTGTTGACGGAGCCCGGCGCCTGGGGTGCCGGGGTCTCGTCGACGAAGGCCCGGAACATCTGGGTGCTGCCGGCGGGGTCGTAGTCGTTGTCAGCCATGGCAGGGACTCTAACCAATCCGCGGACCGCCACGACACCCGGTCTCGGCGCTACGACTGTGCGACAAGCATGTGAAGTCCCCCACGACCCCGGAATGCCCGCCCCTCCGATCGGGTTGACTCGGCCCATGACCGATTCCCGCAGCGACGCCCCCCGTTACGCGCAGCTCGGCGACTCCGAGCTCTCGGTGTTCCCGCTCTCCCTCGGCGGCAACGTCTTCGGCTGGACCGCCGACGAGGCCGAGTCCTTCGCCGTCCTCGACGCCTACGCCGCGGCCGGCGGCAACTTCCTGGACACCGCCGACACCTACTCCTCCTGGGTTCCGGGCAACACCGGCGGCGAGTCCGAGGCGATCATAGGGAAGTGGCTGCGCAGCCGCGGCAACCGCGACTCCGTCGTGGTCGCCACCAAGGTCGGCCTGCACCCCGAGGCCCGCGGCCTGCGCGCGGCCACCGTCAAATCCTCCGCCGAGGGCTCGCTGCGCCGTCTCGGCGTCGACCACATCGACCTCTACTACACCCACCAGGACGACGACACCCCGGTGGAGGAGTTCGTCACGGCCCTGGACGCGTTGGTCCGCGAGGGCAAGGTGCGCGCCGTCGCCGCGTCCAACATCGGCGCCGACCGGCTCGCCGAGGCCCTCGCCTTCGCCGAGCGCGAGGGCCTGGCGAAGTACGTGGCCGTCCAGCCGCGCTACAACCTGGTCTCCCGCGACACCTTCGAGGGCCCGCTGGCCGAGGTGGTCGCCGCGCACGGCCTCGCCACCCTCCCCTACTACGCGCTGGCCTCGGGCTTCCTCACCGGCAAGTACCGCCCGGGCGGCGCCGCGGTGAGCAGCGCCCGCGCCGTGGGGGCCGGCCGCTACCTGGACGACCCGCGCGGCCCCAAGGTCCTGGAGGCGCTGGACACCGTCGCCGCCGAGCACGGCGCCGAGCTCGCCACCGTCGCCCTGGCCTGGCTCGCCGCCAGGCCGACCGTCACCGCCCCGATCGCCAGTGCCCGCACCGTCGACCAGCTCCCGCCGCTACTGGCCGCCACCGCGCTGGAGCTCACCCCGGCGCAGACCGCGCTGCTGGACGACGCCTCCGCCTGACCCTCGGCCGACCGACCCTCGGCCGGTCGTCCGGCGGCCCGCGTCGTCCACAGGCTGTGGACGACGCGGGCCGCCGGAGCCACTGCCGTCAGGGCCGGCCGAAGTGGGTCGGCCGGAAGCCGTCGCTGATCGTCGACACCCGGACCGGCTTCCCCGGCCGGGGTGCCTCGACGAACTTCCCACCGCCCAGGTAGATCCCCACGTGGTGGATCCCCGAGGCCCGGCCGCTGTCCGACCAGAACAGCAGGTCGCCCCGGCGCAGCCGGTCCTCCGTGATCGGGGTGGTCGCCGCGTACTGGTCGTCGGCCACCCGCGGCAGCTCGACGCCCGCCCGCCGGAAGGACTGCTGCACCAGACCGGAGCAGTCGAAGCCGGAGGGCCCGTTGCCGCCCCACACATAGGGCTTGCCGAGCTGGGCCAGCGCGTAGCCGATCACCGACTCCGCCCGGTCCGAGGAGGCGGTCGGGCCCGGGGCCGGCGTCCCCCCGCCCGACCGGCCGGTGCGGTCGAGATAGATGTCGTAGTGGCTGGTCCAGCGCCACTCGCCCCGGGCGTTCCTGAACCAGTACCTGGAACCGTCCCAGCCCTGGCGCGGGCCGGCGGACCGGACGGTTCCCTCGGGTGCGGCGGGCTGCGCGGTGGACCCGCCGGAACCGGCCTGGGCACCGGCCGCGAAGCCGGACGAGGTGCCGGACGAGGTGCCGGCGGCGGAGGCGGAGCCGCCCACGGCCTTCGCGTACACGCTGTAGTGGTCGGTCCAGCGCCACTCGCCCCGGGCGTTCTTGAACCAGTACTTGGAACCGTCCCAGCCCTGCTTGCCCGGCGCCGCCTGGGCCGTCCCGGCTCCGGCGGTCAGTCCGACCACCCCGGCACCGGCCAGCACGGTGGTGGCCAGGCAGGCGGTGCGCACCGCCCGGTGTATTCGGCCGCCCCCGGACGGCCGCGCCGGTCCGGCGGTGCGCGGCCGGGCCGCGCAGTGCGGGCAGGCGCAGCCCGCGATCGCGGGACCGCCGCCGAGGCGTTCCTCGAAACCGTCCGGGGTGTCGAGGCCCTCGGAACCGCCGGGGCCCTCGAAGCCCTGGCGGGCGTCGTACCCGTCGTACCCGTCGAGCGTGTCGAGCGTGTCGAGCCCGTCGGCGGTCCCGTCCACGAACGCGAGGCCGACGTCCGTACCGGTGGCTATCCTCATGCCGGTCGTCCTTCCTTCCGCCCGGCCCGGGCGGCCGGGGGCGGTACCGAGGCGGCCACTCCGGCCGGGGCGACGAAGGCGACCAGCAGGTGCTCCATCAGCGCGCTCCGGGCGGCCTCGTCCAGCTCGTGCGCGGTGGCGCGCTCCAGTCGGCGCACGGCGAGCGCCGCCGCCTCCACCGCGTCGTCCACCAGCACCGTGCGCAGGCCCGCGTCCAGGTCGGCCAGCCGCCGGCGGCGCATCGACTCGGCCACCTCCGGCGCGTAGTCCAGTGCCAGCGGCTGCGCCGAGTAGACCTCCAGCCCGGCCGGGGCGACCTCGGCGGCCAGCGCCCGGGTCAGCTCGTCGGCGAACCACTGGCCGTCGCGCAGGGCCGGCCCGGGAGCCGCGTTGCTGTCGCAGGGCAGGGTGGAGGCCGTCCGGGTGAGCACCGCCTGGACCTGCTCCCGCAGATAGCCCTCGTGGTCCTCGATCGCCAGCGTCGCGCGGGCGGTGTCCTTGACCCGCCACACGATCAGCAGCCGGACCACGATCGGCGTACCGGTGCGGTCGACCACCTTGGCCGGCTCGCTGCGCCAGTGCCGCAGCCGGACGTCCACCCGGCGACGGCGCAGCAGCGGGTTGACCCAGACCAGGCCGGTGCGGCGGACGGTGCCCCGGTAGCGGCCCCAGCGGGTGAGCACCCGGGTCTCACCACCGGCGTTGGCCAGCAGTCCGGCGAGCGCGAGCACGACGAGCAGCCCGGCGGCGGTCACGGCGGCCACCGAACGAGCGGTCACCTCGGCCCGGCCGTCGGCCCGGACGGTGTCAGGGCGCAGGTCGGGCAGCACGTCCCAGTGCGGGACGACCCCGTCGCGCACCAGCACCAGCAGGACGGCGGCCGTGCCGAGCAGCAGCGCCAGCAGGGCGACCCAGCCGGGCAGGACGGCCGCGCTCCGCTCGCGGAGAGCCTGGTCGGCACGCGGCGGCCGGCGCGAGGTGGCGGCGGCCGACGTCCCGGCCCGGCCCGCCTCCGGGTCCTGGGCCGGAACCGGGGGCACCGGGGCCACCGGGACCGGCCGGGTGGCCGGCCCGCCCCCCTCCAGCGGATCGCGCGGGTCGACGGAGGAACCGGCGGGCCCGGGGAGGACCGTCAGCGGGGTGGTCGGCGGACCGCCGTCGGCCGCCCCGGCTGTCCGCAGCACCTTGGCGAGCGGGCTGGAGCCGGAGGCGGAACGTTCCGGCAGGGCCGGGGGAAGTGCTTTGGGCAGGTGGTCGGGTCGCTGCGAAGAGTCGCGGGTGACGTCCATGCACGGATCCTCAGGTTCAGTGTGTCGCGCAACGGGCGGCCCGGATCTGACGGGCAGTGCCAGAGCCAGGCTAAGTTCATACGTCATCAAATGCGACATTTGAGCTTATGTGTGTCGACATTTCCTGACGAATCATCCGAAGCCGGGCTGACGCGCAGGCACATGAGCGGATGGTGGGAGCGGTTCAGCGCCGCCGGACCCCGGTTCCCCGGGCGAGCACCCGACGGGTGATCAGTCCGATCCCGGTGAGCATCAGCAGGATTCCGGCGAACGCACCGCGCCAGGCGTCCGACCGCTGCTGGTCGGCGGCCACCGGCGACGAGGGGTCCACCGGTTCGGTCGCCCGCTGCTGCCCGCGCTCGGGCGGGGCGGCCGGACCCCGGGCCCGGTCGGACCGGTCCCGATCCGGGACGGAGACCTCCGCCGGAGCCGGGTCCGCCCCGGTGGTCGGAGCGACGGCCGCCGTCGCGGTCGCCGTCGCGGTCGGACTCGGGGTGGTGACGGCGGTGGCCGTAGACGTTGGCGTCGGTGCGGTGGTGTGGGCGGGGGTCGAGGGCGTGGTCGGGCTCGGGGACGTCGGGGCGGAAGCGGTCGGGGAGATGGTCGGGGAGATGGTCGGGGACGGGCCGCCGGTGGCCGGAGCCGCCGTCACCGGAGCGGCGGACGGCGCGGGCGGGACCACCACCGGCGGAACGACAACTGGCAGCAACCCCGGCGGAACGGGATCGAGAACCGGCTCGGCCACCGTCACCGACGGCACCGACGGAGCCGAAGACACCGACGGAGCCGACGGAGGGGACGACACCGTCGGAGTCGACGGCGTGGACGAGTTCGACGGTGTGGCTGGTGCGGACGGGGTCGACGGGTTCGACGGGTTCGACGGGTTCGACGGGTTCGACGGCACGGTCGGAGCCGCCGTCACCGGAGCGGCGGACGGCGCGGGCGGGACCACCACCGGCGGAACGACAACCGGCAGCAACCCCGGCGGAACGGGATCGAGAACCGGCTCGGCCACCGTCACCGACGGCACCGACGGAGCCGATGAAATGGGCGGCGTGGACAGGGTGGACGGGGTCGACGGGCTGGACGGAGTGGACGACACCGTCGGAGTCGACGGCGCCGGTACCGAGGGCGAGGCGGCCACGGACGGAACCGCCGTGGTCGGCGACGGGGAGAGCGTGGGCGTCGGGTGCGCGGACGCCGTCGGCTCGGCCGTGGGGGACGAGGACGGCACGACCGTCACCGCCGTGGGGGCCCCCGTGGGCGTCGGCACCGGCGTCGGCACGGCGGTCGCCACCGGAGCCGGACCCACCGATGGAGCCGCCGAGGGAGTCACCGTGGGCGTCGGGTCCGGAGTCGGGTCCGGAGTCGGCGTCGGCGTGGCCGCCGCACCCGCCGCGGTGACGGTGACGCCCACGGCGTCGGCCGCCGTACCGTTCCCCGCCAGGTCGGTCGCGGTGACGACCAGCCACTGCTCCCCCTCCGGCAGATCACGGTTCGCCGTGCACGCCCAACTGCCGTCGACGGCCGCCGTCGTCCCGCAGGCGACGATCCGCGCGGTCTCGGCGGCGCGCTCCGGCCGCGCGGTGACGAGTACCTGTGCCCCGGGTTCGGCTCTCCCGGCGAGCCGGGGCCGGGCGACCCGGAGGGTCTCCCCGGCGGTCGGCACCGTGAGCACCGGCCGGTCCGGAGGCACCGTGTCGACGACCAGCTCGACCGCCTGACCCGCGGTCCGGCTCCCGGCGAGGTCGGTGGCGGTCGGGGTGAGCCGGTGCCGACCGTCCGCGAGGTTCTCCACCGGCAGGCAGGACCAGCCGCCGTCGGCCCGGACCCCCGTGCTGCACAGGTCGGTCCCCTGGCCGCCGGCGCCACCGCCACCGGCGGCCGCCTCGCGCGTTCCGGCCGACCGGTCGGCCACGGTCACGGTGCTGCCCGGCTCGCCGGTACCGGCCAGCTGCAGCCCCGGGTCGTTGGTGAACTCGGGCAGGGTGAGCACCGGTGCGCCCGGGGGCGCGGTCTTGACGGTGACCCGCACCGGCTCGCCGAGCAGCACCACGCCGCCCCCGGTGGTCTCCACCGGGGTGAGGCTGTGCCGCCCCGGGGTCAGCGCCGTGTCCGGGCGGCAGGACCAGTCGCCGCCCCGGGCGACCCTGGTCCGGCAGAGCGCGGTGTCGCCCTCGCGGATCTCGACGGTCGCGCCGGCCACCGCGCCCTCGCCGGAGATCCGGGGGCGGGCGTCGGCGAGGGTGGTGCCGTCGACCGGTTCGACGATCTCCGGACGGGCGGCCCCGACGGTCAGCCGGATCCGCTGGTCCGAGACCTGCCCGGAGTCGGCGAAGCCGCCGGCCGGCACCAGCTGGGCGGCGTCCCGGCCGATCCGCAGCCGGGCCCAGGTCTCGCCGGAGGCGGCGTCGGCGGGGACGGTCCAGTTCAGCGAGGCGCTGTGTTCGCCGGGGGTGATCTCGGTCTGCACCCGCTCGGTGGCGTCGAAGCGGCCGTTGCGGTCGAAGTCGACCCAGCCGGCCAGGGTGGCGGACGAGTCGCCGACGGCGACCGGGAGGGTGAGCCGGTAGTCGTGGCCGATCGCCGCCTCGGCGGGGTAGCCGACGGCGGGGTCGGCGCCCTGGTACTCGCCCCGGCCGGGCTGGAGCTGCGGCGGGGGCGGATTGGCCCCGCCGTCCTCCCCGCCGCTCCCCGCCGCGGAGCCGCCCTCCGGGCCGCCGCCGACTCCGTCCGCCCGACCGGCGTCGGGCCGCCGGAACAGCCAGCTGGGCCGCCCGTCGGCCTTGGCGCCCTGGGTGGCGGCGTCACCGCCCAGATAGAGGTCGGAAAGCAGGTGGGAGGCGTTGCCGTAGCCCTGCGGCGCGGTGCCGACCCCCTCGTCGAGGGTGACCGTGTACGCCTGGGTGAGCGGGGGCGGGGCGGTGGTGGAGCCGGCCCGGGCGGTCGACCGCCGTTCGACCCGGAAGATCGCCGAGCGGAAGGTGCCGGCCAGCTCCAGACTGCCCTCGGCCGCGGACCCGGGGTCACCGTCGGCGCCGCCGTCGGCCCGGGCGGGGGCGACCGTGTTGCCGTCGACCGTCCAGCCGGGCCAGTCGGTGCGGTTGACCAGGGTGGGGGCGGCCGGTGAGCCCCCGGTCAGGGTGAGCCTGGTCGCGGTGCCGGTGGAACCGGTCCTCCCGGTGCTGATTCCGGCGAGCCCGCTGAGGTGCAGCCGGGGATTGCGGACGGCCCGGGAGAACGTCAGCCGCAGTGTTCCGACGGTGCGCCAGGAACCGTCCGCCTGCGGACGGTCCTCGGCGATCCGGAACGCCTGGGCGGGGTCTCCGGGCCGGAGTCCGTCGGCGTAGAGCGCGCGGGAACGGCCGCCGCCGGCGCGGTCCGCCAATTTCCCCGGGCCGGCGGTGACCGACATCCCGGGGTCGGCGGAGAAGTCCAGTCGGACGGAGAGTCCGGAGGGCAGCACCGCGCCGCGTTCGGCGGTCCAGGCCCCGGGGGACTGCTGGGCGGCCGAGGGCGGCGGGTTCCAACCGATCAGCAGCCCGGCCACCAGGACCGCGGCGGCACCGGCCGCAGCCGGGAACTGTCGGTTCATCCGGCTCTCCTTCACATCGGCTGCCGGGCGACCTGGATGGCCGGGCAGTCTGGACACAAGATGTGACAAAACGGAATCACGATCCTGGTCCGGTCATACCGCGACACTTGCGCTGTGGGCCGTATGACACCCGATTGGCAGCCTCGGGGCCCCGGCGAGACGGGATGTACCCGAAAGGACCGCATTCCACCCATTGAGCCGGGATGTGCCGGGGCGTCCTTCGTGCCGGGACGGCCGGGAACGCCGGAGGGGCCGGGACCGCCGGGACCGCCGGCCTCGACAGCGGGAGCGCCGCCCCGGCCCCGTCCGGTCCGGTCCGGCACGGGCCGAGCCGGACCGGAAACGAAAGAACCCCCGGCCGCCAGGGCCGGGGGTTCTCTTCTGGTGCGCTCAGCAGGATTCGAACCTGCAACCTCTTGATCCGTAGTCAAGTGCTCTATCCGTTGAGCTATGAGCGCAAGTGCCGGACGGATCCGGCCTTGCGGGGTTTGGTGCGCTCAGCAGGATTCGAACCTGCAACCTCTTGATCCGTAGTCAAGTGCTCTATCCGTTGAGCTATGAGCGCTCGCCCTGGTGAACGTTGCCAGCGGGGCGGTGCGGGAACAACATTACATGACCTGCGGCGCGGGACGAAATCGATTGATCCGGGCACCTCGGACGCCCCCACCGGCCGGGTCCGGACATGCGAAGAGCCCCGCCGACAAGATCGTCGACGGGGCTCCCGGCTGCGGAGGCTGAGGGATTTGAACCCTCGATCAGGAATAACCCCGAAACCGCATTAGCAGTGCGGCGCCATAGACCGGACTAGGCGAAGCCTCCTCCACATGGAGCAAGCCCGCGTGCGCGGACCCGTTCCTTGTGCCAGTGATGATGCCACAACCCGGGGGCCCGGCACCAACCGCCGACAACGTTACTAGGCGGGTCGTCCTCGCCGCAAAGAAGAATGAGATACTGCCCTCTCCGGAGAGAGCTGCCCTGAAGCCGAGGAGACCTGTCGACGTGAGCAGCAGGCCGATCCGAGGCGCTGCTCGCCTCGCCGCCATACTCGACGCCCTGCCCGACGCGTTGTTGCTGGTCAACAGCAACGGCACGGTCGTCGACGCCAACAACGCGGCCGTACACGCGCTCCAGGCGCCCGGCACCTCGCTGGTCGGCATGGGCGTGCTCGATCTCCTCCCGGAGTTCGACCCGAGCCGGATCCCCGGCTCGATGCGACCGGCCGCCCGCGACGACGAGGCGCTCGACCGCCCGGTCCGGATGACCGCCCGGCGCACCGACGGCACCACCTTCCCGGTCGAGGTCTCCGGCAACGACTTCGACGACGACGGCTCCGGCGCGAGCGAGGGCCGGGGCTACGCGGCCTCCCCGATGGTCCCCTACGACCCGTACCGCGAGGGCTCCCGCTCCTCCGACCTGCTCCTGCTGCTGGTCCGGGACCTGACCGGCCGGCTCGGCATCGAGGCCGAGCTGCGCCGCCAGCACAAGCAGACCGAGATGATCCTGCGGGCCGCCGCCGAGGGCGTACTGGGCGTCGACCTCGAAGGCCGCTGCGTCCTGGTCAACCCGGCCGCCGCGCACATCCTGGAGTACCGGGCCAGCGAGCTGGGCGGCCGTGAGCTGCACCCGCTGATCCAGCACTCCCGGGCCGACGGCACCCCGCTGTCGCTGGAGGAGTCCGCGCTGCTGGACACCCTGACCTCCGGGCGCAAGCACCGGGTGCGCGGCACCGTGCTGTGGCGCAAGGACGGCCGGCCGGTCACCGTCGACCTCACCACCGCCCCGGTCCGGGACGGTGACCAGTTGGTCGGCGCGGTCATGACCTTCACCGACCGCAGCCGCGAACTCGCGCTGGTCGCCCGCAACGAGCACCTCACCGCCGTCCTGGAGAGCGAGCTCGGCGGGGCGCTGACCGCGCTGCACCGGCGGATCGACGCGCTCGCCGCCGATCCGGCCGGACAGCTCTGGCCGGAGGCCAACTGGACGCTGCGCCGGCTCGCCGACGAGTGCCGCCGGTTCGGCAAGCTGATCGACGGGGTGCTGGCCCACCAGCGTTCCGAGGCCGAGGAGAGCGCCGCGGGCGCGGACGGCAAGGAGGGCAAGGACGGCAAGGAGGGGCAGAAGCCCGCCGAGCGGGTCCCCGTCGCCCTGGACAAGGTGGTCCGCCGGGCCGTCGAGCTCGCGGGCGAGCTGGTCGGTGCCGGGCGGGTGCGGTTCTCCGTGCACGCCGCCGCCGTCGAGGTGATCGCCGACGAGAAGCGGCTCGCCCAGGCGCTGGCCCACCTGGTCGCGGACGTCAGCGGGGTCGGCCTGTCGCTGGACGCCGAGCCCGACCTGCCCTCCCCCGGGCTCGCCGCCCCCGGCACCCCGGCCCTGCCGACCGGCGGAGGCACCACCCCGGCCGTGGTGCTCGCCGCCGCCCAGCGCGGGGAGGTCGCCCGGGTCGAGATCCGCGGCCCCGGACGCGGCGGCAGCCCCGTCCACCTGCCGATAGCCCGCGCGGTGGTCGAGCGCCACGGCGGGGTGCTCCAGCCGCACGAGCTGCCGGGTCGCGCCGGCACCACCTATGTCGTCGAACTGCCGCTGGACCCGGTCGCCGCGAAGGCCGCCGCCGAGCGCGCCGGCGCCGAGGGCCGCTCGGACCGGCCGAAGGAGAGCGACAGCGCCGTCCTGCCCGACCTGCCGGGCATCCCGCAGCTGCCCACCGCGCGCGCCGAGGAGCCGGCGGCCGAGGGCTCCCCGGCCACCGGTCCCGACGCGGCCGGCCCCGGGGCCGATCGCATCCCCGCCGGCACTCCGGCGGACGGCACTCCGGCGGACGGCACCCCCCGGGACGGCGGGCGCGCCGACTCCCCGGGCTCCGCCCCCGACGGTCCGCCGGCCGACCCGGCCGCCGAGCCCGGCACCGACCGGGCCCCGGCCCCCGAGCAGCGCCGGGGCCGACGCGGACGCCCCGCCGTCGAGCTGCCGGCCGCCGACCGCGACCCCGCCCAGGACTCCCCCGGCCCCGGCGGCTCCCCCGACATCCCGGCCGACCAGTGGCCGAACGCCCCGGCCCGGGTCGAGCGGGCCGTCCCCGAGCAGTGGAACGGCACCGGGAACGACCCCGCGTACGGGCGGCAGGTCCTCGGCGGCCCGAGCGGCCCGCAGAGCGACCCCTGGGGCAAGGACGACGGCCGCTCCGGCACCGCCTACGCCGTCCCGGTCGACGGCGGGCGCCCGGCCCCGGAGCCCGGCGACGGGGACGGGGACACCGGCGCGGACGAAGCGCGCCGGAGCGCGGACGGCCCGCGCACGCCGATCGCCCTCGGCCCCGGCCCCTCCTCCGAGGACCCGGCCACCGGCGGCGGTCCGGACGGAGCGGTCGGCCCCGACGACTCCGGCACCGAGCCCCGGCCGTCCCGGCGCCGCCGCGCGCTGCCCGGCGCCGAGGACTCCTCCGGCGGCCTCGCCCTGCCCGGCGTCCCCGAGACCCCGGTCTACCCCGGACTGGAGCACGCCCTGCCGACCGGCCCGGCCCCGGCCCCGGCCGAGCCCGCCGGTCCCACGCCGACCGGCCGCCGCCGCCGACTGGCCGTCCCGCCCGGTCCCGGTGGCGAGAACGGCGGCCCGGCCGCGCCGGAGGGCGCCGGAGCGGGCACACCCGACGGCCCCGGAGCGGGCACGCCCGCGGCACTGCCCGCGCTGCCATCGGCGGCCCCGGCGCTGCCGGACGCGGTCGGCCCCGACACCCCCGGCTCACCCGGCGGCGACCGCCGCGAGGGCGGACCGCGGCCGGTCGGCACCGGACTGGGCGAACTGGCCCCGCCGCGGCCGCTCGGCGGCGCCGGCGGTCCCGGTACCCCCGGCGGACCGGGACCGGGTGCCGCCGTCGTACCCGCGGCCGGGTCCGCGCCCGCCGAGGTCCGACTCGCGCCGAGACCGATGGCCGAGCTGGCCGCCGCGCCCGCTCCGACGGCCCCGACGGCCCTGCCGATCGCCCCGGCGGCCGGCGGCACCGAGCCGGGTGAACGCCCGGCACTGGCGCCCGCCCCCGACGGCGGACCTCGCCGACTGCTGGTCTGGCCCGAGCCCGACCCGGCCACCAGCCGGGCACTGCAGGACCGCGGCTACCATCCGGTGATCGTCCGCTCCCGCGAGGAGGTGGACGCCCAGGTCTCCGGATTCCCCGCCGCGCTCTTCGTCGACCCGCTGACCGGCCCGATCACCCGCACCGCGCTGCAGTCGCTGCGCACCGCCGCGCTCAACAGCCGGGTTCCGGTGGTGGTCACCGCCGGGCTCGGCCAGGCCACCCGGGACGCCGCGTACGGCGCCGACCCGGCCGTGCTGCTGCGCGCCCTCGCCCCGCGCGACGGCGAGAACCACGCCCCGCGCGTCCTGCTGGTCGAGAGCGATCCGGACATCGCCGTCGCGATGATCGGCAGCCTGGAACGGCGCGGCATGCACGTCGAGCACGCGGTGGACGAGAACGACGCCGTCGCCCGGGCCAGCAGCGTGCAGCCCAACCTGGTGGTGATGGACCTGCTCCAGATCCGCCGCCGCCGGGTCGGCCTGCTGGACTGGCTGCGCGCCAACGACCGGCTGCACCGCACCCCGCTCGTCGTCTACACCTCGGTGGACCTCGACCCGCGCGAGCTGCCCCGGCTGCGCACCGGCGAGACAGTCCTCTTCCTCGCCGAACGCTCGACCGGGGAGGACGTCCAGTCCCGGATCGTCGACCTGCTCGGGCGGATCGGCTCCATGGGCGAGGCGGGCGTCGCCGCCGCCGGCTGACCGGGCACGGGAGCGGCCCGGGTACCGGACCGGCGCCAAGGGCCGGCCACCCCCTTCCCGGGGGCGGCCGGCCCTGGCGGTTCCGGCGGCGTCAGTCCTTGCCGAGCAGCGTGACGTCCAGTTTCCGGTCCGCGTAGTCGGCGCGGATCACCTTCTTGTCGAACTTCCCGACCGAGGTCTTCGGCACCGCCTCGACGATCGCCCAGCGCTCCGGCAACTGCCAGGACGCGATCCGCCCGGCCAGGAAGGCCCGCAGTTCCGGCAGCCCGGCGGTGGCGCCCGGCCGCAGCACGACGGTCGCCAGCGGACGCTCGCCCCACTTCTCGTCCGGCACCGCCACCACGGCGGCCTCGGCCACCTCCGGGTGCGCCATCAGATGGTTCTCCAGGTCCACCGAGGAGATCCACTCACCGCCGGACTTGATCACGTCCTTGGCCCGGTCGGTGAGGTTCAGATAGCCGTCCGCGGTGATGGTGCCGACGTCGCCGGTGCGCAGCCAGCCGTCCTCGGCGAACTTGTCGTCCGGGCGCTCCGGATCCTGCCCGGCGCCGCCGTAGTACGCCCCCGCGATCCACGGGCCGCGCACCTCCAGCTCGCCCGCCGAAGCCCCGTCGTGGGGCATCCGCTCGCCGCCCGGGCCGATCAGCCTGGCCTCGACGGAGGCCGGGAAGACGCCCTGGCTGACCCGGTAGGGCCACTCCTCCTCGGGGGTGAGGCCGCCCGGCGGCTGGGCGAAGGAGCCGAGCGGCGAGGTCTCGGTCATGCCCCAGGCGTGGATGACCCGGATGCCGTGGCGCTCCTCGTACCCCCGCATCAGCGAGGGCGGACAGGCCGAGCCGCCGATGACGACCATCCGCAGGCTGGAGGTGTCGTAGTCGCCGGCGTCCAGCTCGTCCAGCAGCCCGCTCCAGATCGTCGGCACGGCCGCGCTGACGGTGGGCTTCACTGCGGCGATCATCTCGGCCATCGGCCGGGGCTGGAGGAAGCGGTCCGGCATCAGCAGGTTGGCGCCGGACATGAAGGCGGCGTGCGGGATGCCCCAGGCGTTGACGTGGAACATCGGTACCACCGGCAGGGCGGTGTCGCGCGGGGTGAAGGCGAAGTTGTCGCCGGTGTTGACCTGGAGGCAGTGCAGGTAGACCGACCGGTGGCTGTAGAGCACTCCCTTGGGGTCGCCGGTGGTGCCGGAGGTGTAGCAGAGCACGGCGGCCCGGCGCTCGTCGATGTCGGTGAGCCAGGGGTACTCGACCGGCCGGTCGGCGATCAGCTCCTCGTAGTCGTGCACACCGCCCGCGAAGCCGGCCAGCACCGAGCGGTCGCCCGGGCCGCTGACCACGATGTGCTTGAGCGTCGGGGCGAGCCGCGGCAGCACGGCGGCCAGCAGCGGGAGCACGGTGCCGTTGACGATGATCACGCGGTCGGCGGCGTGATCGACGATGAAGGCCAGCTGGTTCGCCGGGAGCCGCAGGTTGAGCGTGTGCAGCACCGCGCCCATCGCCGGCACCGCGAGGTACGCCTCCAGGTGCTCGGCGTTGTTCCACATCAGGGTGGCCACCCGGTCGTCCGCCGTGACGCCGAGCTCGTCCCGCAGGGCCCAGGCCAGCCGCGCGGCCCGTGCCCCGACCTCCGCGTAGGTCCGGACCACCGGTCCGGTGCCGTCCCAGGTGGTGACGGTGGAGCGGGCGTGGACGGTCGACCCGTGCTCAAGGATTCGGGCGACGGTGAGCGGTACGTCCTGCATCGTGCTGAACACGGGTCCTCCTCGACCTGGGCTGCACTGCGGCGGTACTGCCCCCGGCCCGACCGGAGACCGGCTACTGGGCGGTAATACGGGGCAGTAGAGCCCGATTGTGCCGCGCCGCACCCTCGCTGTCAGCATTCCCGCCCAGTTGCCCCGATCACGGCCACCGGGACGGACGGGATACTGGGGGCATGGGTGACGGGCGTGACGAACGAAGGGCGGGATCACCGCCGACCGGGCTCCGGATGCCGTGCCCCTGCTGTGCGGAGGGCGTGCGGACGGAGGCGCGGATGGGCCTGCGCGCGGGCCGGACCGGCACCGGGCACATCCCGCAGACCTGCCCCCACTGCGGCGGCCTGGGCTTCCTGGGGCTCGCCCTGCGGGAGTAGGCCCGCGCCGGGGGACCGGCCCCGCCCGGCGGCAGCGACCGCGCCGCCTCAGCCGGCCAGCGGGGCGTCGACCTGGTCGCGGTCCACGGTGAGCGTCGCCCCGCCGTAGGTCTCCTCGACATTGCCGCGGTACTGGTGGACCCGCTGGTGCCCGACCCAGAGGTCCGGGGCGAGCGGCCCGCCGCCCGCCGTGTCGGCCCGGTCGTCCCAGCGGGCGTACCAGAGGGTGTCGGGCAGCGGAGAACTGCCGGCCCGGGCGGCCGCGGCGAGGTCCGCGACGCCGGAATCGAGGCTGGAGTAGAAGCCGGAACGGTAGCCCGCGAGGTGCAGGGCCTGGGTCCAGGCAAGGGTGAAGTCGACCACGGCCTGCCCGCAGGCGGGGTCGCGCACGGGGTAGGACTCGATGTCCAGGAAGACCGGGCTGCCCTTGCCCAGCCCGACCGCCTTGAGCCCGCGGACCGCCTCGGCCGCCTCCTCGCGGCCCTGCTGGACGGCCCGGGCGGGGTCGATCCGCTTCGGTTTCCGGCTCAGCTCGCTGCACGGCGCCTGGAGGCCGACGTGGACGGGCAGGAAGCGCCACCCCATGGCCCTGGCCTGCCGCACCCAGTCGGCGCCGAGCCTCGGCTGGGCGCAGCCGCGCTGGCTCCCGCTGGTGTAGATGCCGACGGCCCCGTACGGCGAGGAGTCGCGCCAGGCCCGCATGGTCTCCAGCGGCGGCGCGGTGCAGGCGTCGAAGGCCGCGCCGGTGAAGAGGTCCCGGGCCCGGGCGGTGGGCGGGCCGACCCGGTCGGGGAGGACGGTGGCCCGGATCCGGGGGACGGCGGCGACCACCGGCGCGGTCTCGTCGGCGCTCGCGCCCGGACCGCCGGCGGCCAGCAGCAGGACGAAGGAGGCGGCGGCGAGGGCCGCGGGACGGAGATAGCGCACGCCGCCTTGATACTGACGGAACGTCGGACAACCGTGGCCGCCGCGCCGTACGCACCGGGAAAGCCCACCCTTTCGGACGCACCCGTCCGTATCCGTCCCGATATTTGTAACGAGCTTGCCGCCCAGTGGCTCCTTACGGCAAACTCGCCTTCATGCCCACGCCCCACCTCAGCGAAACCTCCGCCCCGACGACGGCCACCGCCGTCGCCGAGGCGCTTGCCATGCCGCCCGCCCCGAAGGGCGAGCCCGCCGGCGAGCGGGGCGGCTGGCGACGAGGCGGGGCGCCCGCGGAGGGGCTGCCACCGGACCCGGGACCCGGCCGGCCGTCCGGCCGACGGTTCCCGAACTTCCTGCGGCGCCCGGAGAGGATCCCGGCGCCGTTGCTCTGTCTGACGGCGATGTTCCTGGTGCAGACCGGGATCGCGTTCTCCAAGCCGCTGTTCGGCCCGCTCGGGGTCAGCGGCACCACCTTCCTCCGGCTGGGCTTCGCGGCGGTCGTCCTGCTCGCCGTCACCCGGCCCCGGCTGCGCGGGCGCCGGCCGCGCGACCTGGCCGCCGCGGGCCTGCTCGGCATGGCCTCGGCCGGGATGACCCTGCTGTTCGCCGGGGCGATCGACCGGCTGCCGATGGGCACCGCCGCCACCATCGAGTTCCTCGGTCCGCTCGCGGTGGCGCTGTACTTCGCCCGCCGCGCCAGCCACCTGCTGTGGGCACTGCTCGCGGCCGGCGGCGTGGCCCTGCTGACGCTGCTCGGCGAGGGCGGGGAGGGCGGCGCCGGACTCGACCCGGTCGGCCTGCTCTGCGCCTTCGGGGCGGCGGCCTGCTACGCCGCGTACATCCTGTTCACCGACAAGGTCGGGGCGGCGTTCCAGGGCTTCCAGGGGCTGGCCGTGTCGATGACGGTCGGCGCGCTGGTGGTGGCGCCGTTCGGGCTCGGCGAGGCGTGGGACGGGCTGTCCGCGCCGGACGCCTCGCCGCTGATGCTGCTGCTCGCGGTCGCCGGGGTGTCCCTGCTGCTGCCGGTGATCCCCTACGCGCTGGAGATGACCGCGCTGCGGCGGATGCCGCAGCGGGTGTTCAGTGTGCTGGTGAGCCTGGAGCCGGCGGTCAGCGCGCTGGTCGGGCTGGTGGTGCTCGGGCAGTTGCTGGGCGCGGCCCAGTTGGCGGGGATCGGCTGCGTGGTGGTGGCCAGTGTCGGGGCCACCCTGACCGGGCGGCGCTGAGACGGGCGGCGCCGAGACGGGCGGTCGGGGGCCCGACGGCCCGACGACCTGAGGGCCCCAACTGTCCGACTGTGGACGGCCGGGGACGGCCGGGGACGGCCGGGGACGGCCGGGGACGCGTATCCGGTCGATGCGTGCCCCCGGCCGTCCGCCGCGGTGTTTCGGGTACTTCAGGTCCTTCGGGTGCTTCAGTCCCTCGGGGCGCCTCGGACCCGCCTCAGGGCCAGAGCAGGGTGCGCGACCACTCCGGGGTGAGCACCGGACCGGTTCTGGTGTACCGCAGCCGGACGTGGTGCCGCTCGGCCTCGCCCTGCCAGAACTCGACCTCGTGCGCCCAGAGCGTGTAGACGGCGTGCCCGGCGGCGACCGCGTCCGGGGTGGCCTCCAGTCGGCGCCGCGCCACCGCCACCGCCTCCTCGTACTCGGCCGGCGAGGCCAGCGGCTCGCTCTGCCGCCCGACCAGCGCGCCGATCCTGGCGTCCGGGGAGCGGGTGGCGAACTCGGCGGCCGCGACCAGGTCGGCGGCCCGTTCGACGGTGCCGCGGACCCGGACCTGGCGGCCCAGTCGGGGCCAGTAGACGGTGAGCGCGGCGGCGGGGTGGTCGGCGAGCTGGCGGCCCTTGGGGCTGTCGGCCGCGGCGGAGAAGACCCAGCCGGTGCCGGACGGGTCCACGTCGCGCAGCACCAGGACGCGGGCGTCCGGCAGGCCGTCGGCGTCGACCGTGGAGAGGGTGAACACCTGCGGGTCCAGCACCCCGGCGTCGAGGGCGGTGGCGAGCCAGTCGACCAGGAGCGGGCCGGGCTCGGCCGGGGCCGCCGCGGTGTCGAAGCCGGGCAGCGGGCGGGCCATCGGCGGGCGGCCCAGCATCAGCTCGGGCACGGACCGGGGCTCGGGCCGCGCTTCCGGGCGCGGCTCCGGGCCCGGCCCGGAGCCGGGTGCGGGCGTGGTCCCGCCCGGGCCGCTCGGGCCCTCGTCCTCGGCTGCCATCGCGCCCTTCCTTCCGGTTGCCGCGGCCGCAGCCCCTCGCCGGACGGGCCGCCGGGGGGCGCCGGGCTCGGGGGTGCACTGTCGGAGCGCAACCGTACCGCCGTACGGTGACGGCCCAGGGCGCGGGCCCCGCACCGGCCCGGTCCCGGCACCGCGGCCCGCGCGGGTGGCACCGGTGGGCGCCGGGCCACGTCCTGACACGTCCCGACACGTGCGGACACGTGCGGACACACCGCGACACGCCCGGACACGCCCGTGGGCGGCACCGATGCTCGGTGCCGCCCACGGGACCGGTTCGCGGTGACCCTTTCCGCTGCCCGGTTGCGCGCTGTGCGATCCGTTCCGATCGCGGTTCTTCCGATCCACTTCGCGGTCCGCTCCGGACCCGTCGCGGGTGCTCAGCCCACCCGCGTCCGCCCCGGCCGGCCCCGGTCCTCCGCCGACGGCGCCCCCGCCGTCGACGGCTCCCGGTCGGTGCCGGCACCCGGGGCGTCCCGGTGCCCGATCACCCGGGTGCTCAGTGGAAGATCGGGGCGAAGACGATGCTGTAGTTCTTGTTGGACTGGCCGGCCAGGATGGTGCCCGAGTTGTCCTTCACCGCGAGGGTGTTGGCCTGGTTCGAGGCGCCGGAGCCGGTCGCCGTCTGCTGGGTGGAGATGTAGTTGCCGTCGACCGAGCCGAAGACGTTGCCCGTCCCGACGTTCGACACCACCCCGCTGTTCGACCCGTCGTTGGCGAGCGCGCCGTTGTCGGCGGCTGCGGCGCCGGCACCGGCGAGCAGCAGCCCGGCCGCGAGCGGGGCCGCGAGCAGCACACCGGCGGTACGACGGATTCGGTTGCGAGCCATGGGAGCCTCCAAGAAACGGTAATCGTGCATTGGGTGCGGGAGTTCGCCGGCCAGACGAACACCTGCGGGCTGCGACGCCGGGTCACAGACTTCCGCAACAAATCGACAAAGCACCACCTCCCAGTGCCCTTTTCGCCCTTTAGCGTGATATCCAGCAGCCCCGCGCATAACTGCGTCCAACCCTGGAAGCGCGCCGACACACCGCCACCGACCTGCGATTTCGCCCGAACGGTCGGATACGACCGAGTCTCCTGGGGTGGCGCGAGGGGGGCACACGGACAATCCGGCGCACCACCCTGGCGCGCGACGACAACAAACACGCCCCCCGCCGGTGCGGTCACGCTACCGTGTCGATAATTCCAGCCATCCTGCGACAGTCTGAAAATCCGGAGAACAATACCTCGTTGCCCGGCGCCGGGGGGAGGTCAAACCGCCTTGCCGGGATTGAGGATCCCCAGCGGGTCGAAGACCGCCTTCAGCTGCCGCTGCAGCTCCATCGCCACCGGTCCCAGCTCCCGCGCCAGCCACTCCCGCTTGAGCAGCCCCACCCCGTGCTCCCCGGTGATCGTCCCGCCCAGCTCCAGTCCCAGCGCCATGATCTCGTCGAAGGAGCGCTGCGCCAGGGCCGACTGCTCCGGGTCCGCCGCGTCGAAGATGACGATCGGGTGGGTGTTGCCGTCCCCGGCGTGGCTCACCACCCCGATGGTCAGCCCGGTCCGCTCGCCGATCGCCGCGACCCCCTCCAGCATCTCGGCCAGCCGTGAACGCGGCACCGCCACGTCGTCGATCATCGTCGTCCCCAGCCGGTCCAGCGCCGGCAGTGCCAGCCGGCGCGCCTCCAGCAGCAGCTCGGACTCGGCCTGGTCCTCGGCCGGCACCACCTCGGTCGCCCCGGCCGCCCGGCACAGCTCGCCGACCGCGGCCAGCTCGGCCACCCGGTCCGGGCCGTCGAAGGCGACCAGCAGCAGCGCCCTGGTCGACTCCGGCAGGCCCATCCGCCCCAGTTCGTTGACCGCGCGCACGCTCACCGGGTCCATCAGCTCCATCAGCGAGGGCGTGAAGCCTCGCGCCATCACCTCGCACACCGCCGCGCCCGCCGAGGCCGTGCTCGGGAACTCCGCCGCCAGCGCCAGCTGCGGGGCGGGAGCGGGCCGCAGCGCCAGCACCGCGCGGACCACCACGCCCAGGGTGCCCTCGGAGCCGACCAGGAGCCGGGTCAGGTCGTAGCCGGCCACGCCCTTGGCCGTCCGGCGGCCGGTGGACAGCAGCCGCCCGTCGGCCAGCACCACGTCGAGGCCGAGCACGTACTCGGCGGTCACGCCGTACTTGACGCAGCAGAGCCCGCCCGCGCCGGTGCCGATGTTGCCGCCGATGGTGCACGACTCCCAGCTCGACGGGTCGGGCGGGTAGGCGAGCCCCTCGGCGGCGGCCGCCCGGGAGAGCTCGGCGTTGACCACCCCCGGCTCGACCACCGCGATCCGGTTCACCGGGTCGATCTCCAGGATCCGGTTCATCCGCAGCATCGACAGCACGACGCAGCCGTCGACCGCGTTGGCGGCGCCGGACAGACCGGTCCTGGCCCCCTGCGGAACCACCGGGACGCGCAGCGCGGTCGCGGTGCGCAGCACGTGCTGCACCTGCTCGACCGTCTCCGGGAAGACCACCACGGCGGGGGTGCCGGCCGGGCAGAAGTCCGCCATGTCGTGCCGGTAGGCGGCCGTCACGTCCGGGTCCACGGCCATCGCGCCGGGCGGGAGGCCCTCCGCCAGCCGGTCCGTCAGATCACTCATCGCCGCCTCCGCCGTCCGCCGCCCGCCCCGTCCTCGCACTCTGCCCGCCGCCCGACCGACCGGCAAGTACGCCGGGGCGGTGCGGAAGGGTCGGGCCGGAGCGCTCGGGACGAGGCGGGCGGGCGGGCGACAGGCCGGTGGACGGGTGGGACGGTGCCGGTTAGGCGCGGACCACCGGCTCCTGCAGCTCGGTCACCCAGTGCGCCGGGTCCTCGGGGCACTCCAGGTAGAGCTCCCGGGCGTACCCGTCCGAGCGGAAGCCGTTCTCCTCGACGAACCGCGCCAGCGACTGGAACGAGCCCAGCGATTCGTCCATCGGGCCCCGGTGCACCACCGTCGCCGCCGCCTCGACGGCCGGCAGGTCGACCACCGCGAAACCGTGCTCCTCTCCCGTGGCGGGGGGGGGGGCCGCCCGGGCCCGGCCCCCCCCCCCCCCCCCCCACCCCCCCACCCCGGCCCCCCCCCGCGGCCCCCCCCCCCCCCGCGGGGGCCCGCCCCCCCCCCCCCCCGGGCCCCCCCCCGGGGGGGGGGGCGGCCCCCGGGGGCCCCCCCCCCCGCCACCCGGATCAGCACCGAACCGTCGCCCTCCCCGGTGTCCTCGTACCGGGCGACGGACGGCCCGGCGGCCGCGACGCCGGCCGCCGCCAGGCGACCGCAGAGCTCCTCGAACAGCGGGCCGATCACCGGCCCGATGTCCTGCGGCTCGTAGCTCGCCGCGACACCCGCCAGCTCGGCCGCCCGGACCGACGGCAGCCGCTTCACCACGACGTCCTGTGCGGACATGGTCCCCTCGCTCTCGATCGTCCGGAGCCTCGCCTCGACCCGGGCCAGCCGTTCGGCGTCCGCGGCCATGGCCGCGGCGAGCTCGGCCCGCCGCAGCCGAAGCATCCCGCGCAGCTCCGCCGGGTCCACCTCCTCGTCCAGCACGGCCCGCACCTGCTGCAGCGTGAAGCCGAGTTCCTTGAGGGCGATGACCCGGTTGAGCCGGGCGAGTTGGGCCGCCTCGTAGCAGCGGTAGCCGCTCGACGGGTCGACCCGGGCCGGCCGGATCAGCCCGATGGCGTCGTAGTGACGCAGCATCCGGACCGACACCCGACCGTGCTTGGCGAAGTCTCCGATGTTCAACATGGTCCCTCCAGTGCAGGCCCTCACACCGTGTCATGGTCAAGCCCCGGGACCACCGCCGGTCCCGCCGTCCCCGGCGGGCGGCGCTCAGTCGGTCACATCGAACCCCCTCCGGTCCCCCAGCGTGCGCAGACTGCGCTGGCCGGGGAGCCCGTTGGCGTCCTCCCCCGCGTAGCCGAGGCTGCGCTGGAAGGCCGCGTACGCCTGGACCGTCCGGGTGCCGAGCGAGCCGTCCACCCAGCGCTGCTCCAGGAAGCCCTCGTCCGCGAGGGCCTGTTCGACGATCCGCACCTCGCCCCCGTAGGTCTGGTGCCCCTGCTCGGCGCCCGGGTCGGTACGGGCGGCCGCGACCACGTGGGCCAGCGACACCCGGCGCGACGAGGGCAGCCGGCCGAGCAGTCGGCGCAGCGACCCCTCGCCCGGCACGCCGTCGGCGTCCGGCCCCGAGTACCCCAGACCGTGCTGGAAGTCCTGGTAGTTGAGGGTGTCGGCGTCCCGCCAGTCCTCGTCCGGACCGGACGCGTAGTGCCGGCCGAAGCCCTGCCGGACGAGCGCCTCGCCGACCTCCCGGACCTGCGGCCCGTGCGCGCCGTAGCCGTACTCCAGGCCGTTGATCGTCACCCGGTACCGGGCCGGTCCGGGGTCGCCGGCCGGACCGGAGTCCCCGCGCGGCGTGGGCACCGGCGCGCCGCCGATCACCGCGACGATGCCGGGCAGCACCACCTCGCGGAACTGCCGGGCCCGGGCGTCCCCCGGGCAGGCCGTGCCGCCGTCCGACCACTCCGGGAACATCCGGTGCACCCCGAATCCGGGCGCGTCCCACCGCGGGCAGATCCGCGCCGGGACGCCGTGCCGCTGGTGCAGCCACACCCCGAGCGCGATCAGAGCGCCGACCTGGGCGTCCGTCCAGGGATCGGTGCTCCCGTCGTCACTGGCCGTCTCCACGCTGACCGCGCCGGTGCCGTCGGCCCTGCGGTTGGCACCCATGTTGGCGTCGGCCCGCGTCTCGGTGCCGACGAACTGTCCCACGCCGCCGTCGTATCCGACCCCGAAGTGCGACTCCAGGTTGGTCGAGTCCCGCCAGTACTCGTACATCCGCCGCGGCGTCCACGGCGCCGCCACACTGTGGAAGATCACCTGCGTCGGCGTGATCGCCGGCTGCTCGTCCGACTCTGGCTGGAGCTCCATCTTCTCCGCGCCGGGGTACCAGGCCATGCGTCTCTCCTTGCCGGGCCCAGGGCAGTTCGCCCCTTACGCCCGAACACACGAGACCCGGCCCTCCCCAGAACGACGCATCCCCCACAAACCCCCCGTTCAGGTGAAAACGGGACACCTCCCCACCCCCGACAAGCACAAAGGCGGGTGCCGACCCTCAGGTCGACACCCGCCTTGAGCAGGTGGTTCATCTCCTACCGGCGGAGAGCGTGGGATTCGAACCCACGGTACGGGGTCACCGCACGACAGTTTTCAAGACTGTTCCCTTAGGCCGCTCGGGCAGCTCTCCAGGCGGAGGTCAGCCTAACGGGTCCGGCGGGGTTCGGTGCACCGGGTTTCCGGGGCGGGGCGGGGGTCAGTTGTCGCCGACGCGGGTGCCGAGGGTGACCTTGGTGGTGGCGGTCTGGCCGTTGCGGGTGTACTCGACGTCCACGGTCTCGCCCGGCTTGTGCGTCCAGATCTTGCTGACCAGGGCGGGGCCGTTCTCGATCGGGCTGCCGCCGAGCTTGGTGATCACGTCGCCCGGCTTGAGGCCGGCCTGGTCGGCGGCGCCGCCGGGGGTGACGGCCGGCTGGCCCTGGACGTCGCGGGTCTGGATCTGCGCGCCGTCGCCCTTGTAGTCGTCGTTGCGCAGCACGTCGAGCTTGGCGTAGACCGGCTTGCCGGTCTTGATCAGGGTGTCCGCGACCCACTTGGCCTGGTTGACCGGGATCGCGAAGCCCAGGCCGATGGAGCCGGCCCGGCCGTTGGCGGAGGCGTTGGACTGGATCGCGGAGTTGATGCCGATCACCGCGCCCGAGGAGTCCAGCAGCGGACCGCCGGAGTTGCCGGGGTTGATCGAGGCGTCGGTCTGCAGCGCGTTCATGTACGACGCCTGCGAGCCGGTCTCGTCGCCCGAGGCGACCGGGCGGTCCTTGGCGCTGATGATGCCGGTGGTGACGGTGGACTCCAGGCCGTACGGCGCGCCGATGGCGATGGTGGAGTCACCGACGTTGACCTTGTCGGAGTCGGCCAGCGGAAGCGGCGTCAGCTTGCCCTTGGGCGGGCTGTCGAGCTTGATCACCGCGACGTCGTAGCCCTCGGCGCGGCCGAGCACGGAGGCGCCGTAGGAGCTGCCGTCGGCGAACTTGACGGTCAGTTTGCCGCCGCTGGACGCGGGCGCGACCACGTGGTTGTTGGTGAGGATGTGGCCCTCGGTGTCGAAGACGAAACCGGTTCCGGTGCCGGACTCGCCGTTGCCCTGCGCCTTGATGGTGACGACGCTGGGCAGCGCCTTCTGCGCGATGCCGGCGACCGAGCCCGGGGCGGGCTCGTTCTTCTGGGTGTTGTTGGCCTGGACCGTGGTGGAGCTGCGGTCGGCCGCGGCGCTGACGGAGCTGTCGTCGCGGTCGGCGATCGCCACCCCGACCGCGCCGCCGGCCACGCCGGCCACCAGGGCCACGGCCGCGACCAGCGCGATCAGGCCACCGCCGCGCTTCTTGCGCGGGCCGCCGTGGCCGGGGGCGCCGGGGTAGTCGCCCGGGTAGCCGTGCGGACCGCCGGGGCCGCCGGGGGCCCCGGGCGCGCCGGGGGTGACGTCGTGGGCGCCCCAGCCGCCGAGCGGCTGGCCGGCGCCGAACGGGTGGTGGTGCTGCCCGGTCGCGCCCGGGGCCGGCGGGGCGGCCGGCGCCCCGTACGGGTCGTGCTGCGCGGCGGCGGGCACCGCGTAGGGGTCGTGCGGGGCGGACGGCGCCGCGTACGGGTCGTGCGCGGCCAGGGCCGGGGGCACCGGGGTGCCGGGGGCCGGGGTCGCGTACGGGTTGCCGCCCTGCGGGGCGGCCGGGGCGGCGGGCGCGGCCGGCGGCAGGACCGGCGGCGGGGCGTCCAGGTAGCCGGGTTCGACGGCCGGCGGCGCGCCGGGCACGGCGGGCGCCGGGGCCGGCGGGGCCGCCGGCTCGGGGGCGGTCAGCTTGCCGAAGGCCACGGTGGGCGTGAACCCGCCGGAACCCCCCTCGGTGGCCGGAGCCGGCTGCTCCGCCGCGGGCGCCGGGACCGCCGCACTCTGCTGCGCCGGACCGTCAGCAGGGGAACCCACCACCCCCTGGCCGCCGGAGGGCTGCTCCCCCTGCGGCCCGGTGGACCCAACCTCGCGCTCGCTGCTCACGGACGACCTCCATCGCTGACAGGACCAACAACCATAGTTTTTCGCACACTCGATTCGATTGCCGTAAGGAGCCTTCTGAAGAACTCATAAGAATCCTTAGCCCGGCCAGACGGACGCCCCCCGGCGCCGCCCGTCCGGCCCCCTGGCCTTGGCGTTCCTCGCCGTGCCCGCTAGCCTGTCGCTTCGAACTGACACGCGGGAGCTTGGACCCACCAGGCTGAGAGTGCGCCGGTCGACCGTACGCCACGGGATCCGTGGACAGCCGTCGAGGGGGCGCAGACCGCCGGAACCTGTCCGGGTAATGCCGGCGTAGGGAGAAATCGGCCATGCCGCCTGCTTCGACGTCCTCGTCCTCGGCAACCGCCGTCCTGGAACCCGCCGCCCGGGTCGAGGCGCCGCTGGTGCTGGACACCGAGCCGCCCCGCACCCTCCGCTTCCGCGACCACTTCGCGCTCTGGATGAACCTCGGCGTCTCGCTGATCGGCTTCAGCACCGCCGCGACCGTGCTCGGCGCCAAGGGCGGCGAGCTGTCGCTGGCCGCCGCCGTGACCGCGATCGTGGCCGGCACCGTGGTCGGCACCGCGATGCTCGGTGTCGCCGCGCTGATCGGCGCCCGCACCGGCGCGCCCGCCATGGCCACCCTGCGCGGACTGTTCGGCACCCGGCTGTCCTACGTGCCGACGGTGCTCAACATCGTCCAGTGCGTCGGCTGGGGCGTGTACGAGCTGCTGACGATCGCGCTCGGCGCGCAGACCGTCGTCGGCACCGAGGGTTACCGCTGGCTCTTCGTCGTGCTGGCCGGCGCGGTCACCACCGCGCTGACGATCTGGCCGCTCGGCGCGATCGCCGTGCTGCGCCGCTTCGTCGCCGTCGCGGTGGCGGTGGCGATGGTCTACTTCACCGTCCAGCTCGGCCGGAACGGCATCACCGACCCGGGCGCGGGCAACTGGCACGGCTTCCTGCGGGCGACGGACGCGATGATCGCGGTGTCCATCTCCTTCGTCCCGCTCGCCGCCGACTACACCCGGCACTCGCGGACCCCGCGCTCGGCGTTCTGGGGCAGCTTCTCCGGCTACACGGTGGCGCAGGTCTGGTGCTACGTGCTCGGGCTGATGGCGCTGCTGCAGGCGGACGGCGACCCGGACCGGATCTTCGACTCCTTCCTGGGCGTGTGGGCGGGCTGGCTGTTCCTGCTGGTGCTGGTGCTGCGCGAGACCGACCAGTCCTTCGCGAACGTCTACTCGACCGCGATGTCGATCCACAACCTGCTGCCGAAGGTCGACCGCCGGGTGCTCACGGGCGCCACCGGTGCGCTGATCACCGTGCTCGCGCTGCAGATCACCGCGTTCACCGACTCGTACTACGCCTTCCTGGGGCTGATCGGCTCGGTCTTCGTGCCGATGTTCGCGGTGCTGGCGGTCGACTACTTCCTCGGCGCCGGGCGGCGCGGCTGGGACCTCTCGGACGAGGCACCGTCGCGCTGGCTGATGCTGCTGCCGTGGGCGCTCGGCTTCGCGGTCTACCAGCTGATCGCGCCGACCGCGGTGGCCGGCTGGTGGACGGACTTCTGGACGTCCGCGCAGGAGGTGCTGCACTTCACCCCGCAGGAGTGGACCTCGGCCTCGCTGTTCGGCTTCCTGGTGCCCGCCCTGGCGACCTGGGCGCTCACCCCGCTCACCCGGGGCCGGACCGCCGCCGACGCGCGCTGACCGGACGGCCGGACCGAGGCCGACCCGAGGGCGGCCGGAAATTGCGGCGGAATGCGCGCGGAATTCCGGCGGAACGCCCACGGAACACCGGTGGAACGTCGGCCGGAACGCCTGCGGAGCACCGGCCGGAACACCCCGGCACCGCCGCCGGAACGCCCCGGGCGCGGCGGCCCGGGCGCCCTCCGACGCGCCGGCCGGAATGACCCCGAACGCGCGACGGAGTGACGAAGTCGGCCCTCCGGGTTGGGGCCGACGTCGCCTCCGCGTCACTTCCGCCGCCTATCGTGGAGGGCGTGACCAGCCCTGATGTCTCGCCCGTGACGGCCCGCACCACCCGGCCCGTCCAGGTGATCGCCCACCGCGGTTCCTCGCACGCCCTGCCCGAGCACACCCTCGCCGCCTACCGCAGGGCGCTCGCCGAGGGCGCGGACGCGTTGGAGTGCGACGTCCGGGTGACCGCCGACGGGCAGCTCGTCTGCGTGCACGACCGGCGGATCGGCCGGGTCTCGGACGGCCGGGGCACGGTGTCCGCGATGACCCTGGCCGAGCTGGAGGCGCACGACTTCGGCGCCTGGAAGACCGGGCGGCCGAGCGAGGACCCGGAGCTGCGCGGAGTGCTGCGGCTGGAGAGCCTGCTGGAGCTGGTCGTGGACTCCGGGCGGCCGGTGGACCTCGCGATCGAGACCAAGCACCCGGTGCGGTTCCGCGGCCGGGTGGAGTCCGAGCTGCTGCGGACGCTGGACCGGTTCGGCATCGGCGGCGCGACCGGGGGCCGGGGCGCCGGGACGGCGGGGACCGGCGCGGGCCACGGCGTCAACGCCCGGATCATGAGCTTCTCCTCCGTCGCGCTGGCCCGGGTGGCGGCCGCGGCGCCGCAGTACCCCCGGGTGTTCCTGTTCGAGCGCGGCCTGGTGCTGCGCGGGCGGCTGCGCCCCGGCGCGCCGCTGCCGGGCGGGGCGCGGATCGCCGGGCCGGGCATCGACCTGGTGCGGGCCCGGCCGGGGCTGGTGACCAGGCTGCTCGAACTGGGCCACCAGGTGCACGTGTGGACGGTCGACGAGCCGGCCGACGTCGAGCTGTGCCTGGATCTCGGGGTGTCGGCGATCATCACCAACCGCCCGGCGGAGGTCCTGGCCCAGCTCGGCCGCTGACGTCCGCAGCCGTGGTCCGGGCCGTGGGCACCGGCATCGCCGGGCGGCGGGGCCGGGCCGCGCGGTACCGCGGCGAGCCGGCCGCCGGACGGGGTGCCGTGGCGCACGGGCAGGTCGTGAAGCCGTGGTGAACCGTTCAACCACCGTGACTCGTTGACCGTCTTGGTAGGGACTCAAACCTTTCGGCAACGATTTCTGGCGCAATTCATACAGTTTCACGACGGAGGGTGAGCGCCGAATCACCTGTCGCGCACCGTCGGTGCACCGGCCTGAAATGTCCGTGCGGGATCGCCGCCCGGTCGTTTCCGACGTATTGCCAAGGGGCATCCATCCCTCGGCATACGCTGAAGGAGGTCCGGGGGTGGCGTTGATGGTGGCGCGTGAAGTGCCGACTTCATCGACCATGGCAGTGCCGCACGGCCCATCGAGTGTCGGGGTCGCACGGCGCCGACTGCGTCGAGATCTGGGAGACCGCGAGATACCGGAACCGGTCATTGATGATGCTGTTCTGATCCTTTCCGAACTTTTGAGCAACGCCTGCCGCTACGCCAGGCCGCTCGGGCCGCTGCCGGCCCTCGGCCGGGGTGCCCGCGCCGAGGCGGCGGAACCGCTGCTGGTCGGCGGGCCGTCCCGGGCCGCGGGCCCGGCGGGCCCGGCCACCGCCGCGGGCGAGCCCGGCGAGGACACCGGCGGCGTCCTGGTCCGGTGGCAGATGCACGCCGACGGGGTGCTCACCCTGGAGGTGACCGACGGCGGGTCGCCGACCCGCCCGTCACCGTCCAGCCCCTCGCTGACCTCGCACGGCGGCCGAGGGCTGAGCATCGTGGACCAACTGGCGAGCGACTGGGGCGTGCGCGACGCCCCGGGCGAGGTGACGGTGTGGGCGGCCCTGCCGGCCCGCGCCCGGCACGCCCGGCGGACGGCCGGCGGACACCGGGAGCCCTGAGGCCGACGGCCGACGGACGACGGACGGCACCGGCCACGCGGGCGGACACCGCGCGGTCGGCGGTGGGCGACGGCGGCTCGGCCGCCGGTGGGCGCCGCCCGGCGACGGGTCGTACCCGCGTCCCGGCCCGGATCCCGGTCCGGAGCCGGGTCCGGTGTGCGCCACACTCCCGGGGAACGTCAGTAGGCTGCCCGGAGCACAACACCACCGTTCCCGGGAGAGCCGCACCATGGGCAAGAAGGCCGCCAAGAAGGCGCCGCAGCGCAGCCAGTCCACCCCCGCCGTCACGGGCGACATCCCCGTGGTCGGGGCCCGCGAGGACTGCCCCTGCGGCTCGGGCCGCCGCTACAAGGCGTGCCACGGCCGCGAAGCCTCGCACGCGGTCCAGGAGCTCGTGCACCGCCCGTTCGAGGGCCTGGCCGGCGAGGCCGACTGGGTGGCGCTGCGCGAGCTGGTGCCCGCCGCCACCGTCCCGCTGACGCTGGCCGCCGGGGTGGCCGAGGCCGCCAACGGCGAGGTCCCGTCCGTGACCCTGGCCACCGTGCTGCCGCTGGCCTGGCCGGCGCTGCGCCGCCAGGACGGCTCGATCCTGCTGGGCCTGCAGACCCAGTCCTCCTCCGGCGACCTGAGCCGCGACCTCGGGGACGCCCTGGAGCTGGCCCTGGCCGCCGAGCCGGGCTCGCCGGTGCCGGCCCGCCGGACCGTGCCGGGCGGCCGCCGCCTGCAGGACCTGCTCGACCCCGCCGCCGCCTTCGAGCCGGCCGTGCACACCGGCTTCGAGTTCTGGCTGGAGGACGCGGAGACCGCCACCGGCGAGGTGGCCGCCTCGCTGGAGCGCGCCAACGCCTCGGCGATCCCGACCGAGAAGCTCGCCGGCCTGGACTCGGCGTACTGGTGCGGCACCCCGGACAAGAACCACCTGCGCTGGGTCATGACCGTGCCGGAGGAGCAGCTGCTGGACGCGCTGGCCCGGCTGACCGCCGCCGAGAAGTCCTCGCTCGGCCCGGACACCCGGCTGGTCGGCTCGTTCCGGGCGCACGGCCTGACCGTGCCGGTCTGGGACCTGCCGCTCGACATGACCGCGGCCGACTGCGAGAAGCCGGCCGCCGAGTTCGCCGAACTCCTCGCGGCGACGCTGGCCGACCCGGCCCCGCTGACCGCGGACGAGCGGCGGGCCCGCGCGAACCTGGTGAACCGTCAGGTCACCCTGAACTAAAGGCGGGTCGCAAGGAAGGCGGCCGCCCGCCCGATCGACGTGATACGCGTCACATTGTCGCCCGAAACCCGCAATTTCCGGGCTGCGAGGGCGTCTTGGAAATTGGCGCGGGCGCGGATCCTTGTTACTGTCTAAAGAGTCCGGTCGCTGGTGCATCCCCCGTCGCCAGCGGCCGGATCTTTTGTTTTTCCGAACATCCCACGCCAACGCGGGTCGGCCGTGCCCGATCGATACGCCGGCGGTCCCCGGTCGCACCGCGCGGGCAACGGCCCGGCCGCGCCGTCAGTACGCCGAACGGCCGCTGTCGAGCTGGACCGCCGCGTCGACCAACTCGCCCAGCAGTGGACCGACCTGGGGCAGCCAGACGCCGCCGTCGGCGCCCTGACGGGGCGGCAGTACCCAGCGCACCCGGTCGCCGGCCCCGCCGCCGGGCGGCAGCGGCAGGAATCCGCCACTTCCGTGGTAGCGCAACGACCCCGGCACCCAGGGGAGTTGGACGAGCATCTCGCCGAGCGCGTCGAGCGAGTACGGGGCGACCAGCATCGCGTAGCGGTCGGGCATGGCCAGCACCGGGCCGAGCCGCAGCCGGAGCGCGGCGAGGTAGGCGAGCGCGCGGGCCCCGGCCGCCGCCGGCAGGCTGACCGCGGAGACCGTCCGGCCGGTCGCGACCAGCACCGGCGCGTCGGGGCAGCGCCGCTCCCACCACCAACGCACCATCCGGGCATCGGTGGTGGCCGCGAGCAGGGTCGGGTCGTGCGGGTGGGCCCCCGGGGCCGGACAGTCCGGGTCGCCGCAGGAGCAGAGTCCGCCGGCGAGCAGGACGGTCCCGGGGACCACGGGCCAGCGGTGTTCGGTGGCTGCCGACAGGGCCCCGGCCAGCCGGGCCGCCCGGGCCGCCCGGTTCCTCGGGTCGTCGCGCAGTGGGTTGTCACGCATTGGCACCCGTTCCTTTCCGTGACCGCTCGATGGCTCCGGCCCGCGGCCGCCGGACCGGCCGCCACCACCGGCCGGGGACGCCGGACGGCCCGCGCACCGGACGGAGGGAACGGACCGGGGGCCGGGCCGGGGCCGAACGGCGGACGGGGCGAGCGGCGGTGCGGACGGCGGTTCGAACTGCGGCGCGGGCCTGGAGCACGCGGTGGAGCACGATGTGAAAGGGCCGTGGAATAGAACAGCCCTTGGAACGAGAATCCCGTATGCGACCGGATGGACGCCGCCCGGGCGCGCTTGGTTCCACCGTACGAGTGAGTCGCTTCCGGCCGGCCCGGCCGGCCGGCGGTAAAGGCATACGATCCGGACGGCCGCCGGAACCGTCCCCTCGGTTCTGCCCGTTGACCGGCCGCTCCATGCCCGCCGAGCGGAGCCGTCGCGCCCCGACGAACCGTGGCGCGACCGACCGGCGCGCGCGGAGCAGAACGCGCCCCCCGACCGGCCCCACCGGGCCCGGAACCGGCCACCCGCCTTGTCATGACTCTGGACATGCCCCGAATGGCCTGTGTAGAAGTGGTGGCATTGCTGTCGATCAATGACGAGTAGTAGCGAATCGAGGCGAAACGCGCCCCTTTGGCCGTACTCGCTCCACAACGGCCGTTCCCGGGGGGTTCCGCATGATCCGCGTGACACGTACCACCGCGTCAGGAGTGGCGGCATGACCGAGTCCCCCCCACCGTCGGCGTCCTCCGAGCCGGTCGAGCCCGGCGGCACCAGCGGCCTCTCCGTCCTCGACCCGCCGGGCTTCCACGGCCCGGCCACGGCCGCCCAGCCGGGCGGCGGACGCCCCGAGGGCGCGGACCGCCGCCCGGAGGACGACCCGGACGCGGCACCGGACCCCGGCGCTACCGACGACACGGCCCCGGCCGCGAGCGGTGTGCAGGACCGTTTGGCCGGACGACTGTCCGATTTCGCCAGCCTGCACGAGCACACCGAGCGGCTCGCCCGCGCCCGCGGCCTCGCCGCCACCCTGGACGCCGTCCTCACCTCCGGCACCGCGCTGCTCGGCGCCGACCGCGCCCTGCTGGTCACCGTGCTGCCCGGCGGCGGCCCGAGCCAGCCGGTCGGGCTCGGCCTGGACCGCTCCAGCCTCGGCGCGCTGGAGACCGTCCCGCCCGAGCAGAGCCTGCTCGCCCGGCTGCTGCGCGAGCACGACCGGCCCGCCGAGGTGCGGTCGCACGACCTCGCCGAGGACCCGGCGATCGGCGCCCGGCTGCGCGAGCTCGCCGGGCAGCTCGGCCTCGGTGGCTGCTACGGCCTGCCGCTCGCCACCGAGGAGGACGGTCCGCTGGCCGCCGCCCTGTGGTTCTACGACGGCCCCGCCGACCCCACCGACCGCCGCCGCGAGCTGGCCCGCCGCTACTCCGAGGTCGCCGCACCGCTGCTGGCCAAGCAGCTGGACGCGGAGAAGGTCCGGCGCACCACCGAGGCGCTGCGCCGCGGCCTGCTGCCCGACCGCCTCCCGCAGCCCGCCGGGCTCCGGCTGGCCGCCCGGCTCGCCCCGGCCGGACTGGACCGCTCCTGCGGCAGCGACTGGTACGACGCGATCCCGCTGCCGGACGGCACCGTCGGGCTGACCGTCGGGTCGGTCTCCGGCGACGGCCCCGGTGCCGGCCCCGGCTCCGCGCCCGGCGCGGCCGCCGCGATGGGCCGGGTCCGGGCCGCGCTGCGGGCGTACGCGGTACTGGAGGGCGAGGACCCGGTGTCCGTCCTGGGCGACCTCGAACTGCTGCTCAAGACCACCGAGCCGACCCGCAGCGCCACCGCCGTGTACGCCTGGGTGGAGCCGGAGGAGCGCCGGGTCACCCTGGCCGGGGCCGGCCACTGCCCGCCGGTGCTGGTCACCAGGTACGGCGCCGAGTTCGTCGAGACCTCGCTCTCGGCGCCGCTCGGCATGCTCTCCTGCTGGGAGGCGCCCGGGGTCGAGTTCACCGCCGAGCCCGGGGACACGCTGATCCTCTACACCGAGGGGCTGGCCCGCCGCTTCGGCCCGACCCTGCACTCCGGACAGACCGATCTGCGCCGGGCCGCCGCCGACGCGCCCCGGGACGTCCGGACCGACCCCGAACGGCTCTGCGCCCACCTGCTGGCGGCCGCGACCGAGCGGGAGGCCGACCGGCGGGAGCGGGCCGACCGCCGCGCGGCGGGCCAGGACCCGGCCGACCGGGACGGCACGGCCGCCCCCCGGCGCTCCGGCGCCGCCTCGGCCACCGACGACCTGATGCTGCTCGCCGCCCGCTTCGAGTGACCGCCCGGTGCCGGTGCCGTACCGGTGTCGGTACCAGTGCCCGGCACCGCACGGCCCGCCCCGCACGGCCCACCCCGACCCGGCCTGACACGTTCGAGTGAAGGCCCGAACGGGTGAACGGCCGGGCGTCCGTACCATGGACGCACGGCCGCCCACCTGTGTCGTGATCCGACGCGCCCCGGGCGGCACCACGCGCAAGGAGGCGACGTACGTGACCGAGGACCGCACCCCGGCAGTGGCCGAGAACCCCGAGGCCGCCGGCGGCGACGAGGAACCGAAGCAGTTCAAGGGCCGCAAGAACGGCCTCTACTCCGAGGTCTCCGACGAACTCGCCGCGTCGATGAAGTCCGGCTGGGCCGACACCGAGCTGCACGGCCTGACCCCGGTCCCGCAGGCCGCCTACGCCGCCGAGCGCCGCGCCGCGCTCTCCGCCGCCCACCCCGGCGTACGCCTGGTCGTCCCGGCCGGCACCCTCAAGATCCGCTCCAACGACACCGACTACGGCTTCCGCGCCTCCAGCGAGTACGTGCACCTCACCGGTGACCGCACCGAGGACGCCGTGCTGGTCGCCGAGCCCACCGGTGCCACCGGCCACGACTTCGGCCTCTACCTGCTCCCCCGCTCCGACCGCGAGAACGGCGAGTTCTGGCTCGACGGCTACGGCGAGCTGTGGGTCGGCCGCCGGCACAGCCTCACCGAGCAGGAGCAGCTGCTCGGCCTGCCGGTCCGCGACGTCCGCAAGGCCGCCGACGAGCTGGCCGACCGCGCCGCCGACGGCGTGCCGACCCGGATCGTGCGCGGCTACGACGCCGGCCTGGAGGCCGCGCTCGCCGATGTGCTGGACGCCGACAAGGACGCCGAACTCAAGGAGTTCCTGAGCGGCCTGCGGCTGGTCAAGGACGAGTGGGAGATCGGCGAGCTGCGCGCCGCCTGCGCCGCCACCGTCAACGGCTTCACCGACTGCGTGCGCGAGCTGGGCCAGGCCGTCGCCACCTCCGAGCGCTGGATCGAGGGCACCTTCTGGCGCCGCGCCCGCGTCGAGGGCAACGACGTCGGCTACGGCTCGATCTGCGCCGCCGGCGCGCACGCCACCACTCTGCACTGGGTGCGCAACGACGGCGAGGTCCGCCCCGGCGAGCTGCTGCTGCTGGACGCCGGCGTGGAGACGGAGACCCTCTACACCGCCGACGTCACCCGCACCCTGCCGATCAACGGGCGCTTCGACGAGCTCCAGCGCAAGATCTACGACGCGGTCCACGATGCCCAGGAGGCCGGGATCGCGGCCGTGAAGCCGGGCGCCCGCTTCCGCGACTTCCACGACGCCTCGCAGCGGGTGCTCGCCGAGCGGCTGCTCGCCTGGGGCCTGCTGGACGCCTCGGTGTACGACGTCGAGAAGGTCCTGGAGCTCGGCCTGCAGCGCCGCTGGACCCTGCACGGCACCGGCCACATGCTCGGCCTGGACGTCCACGACTGCGCCCACTCCCGCACCGAGGAGCACGTCGACGCGCTGCTCGTGCCGGGCATGGTGCTCACCGTCGAGCCCGGCCTCTACTTCCAGCAGGACGACCTGACCGTCCCCGAGGAGTACCGCGGCATCGGCGTCCGGATCGAGGACGACATCCTGGTCACCGCCGACGGCAACGAGAACCTGTCGGCCGGCCTGCCGCGCCGGGCCGAGGACGTCGAGGCGTGGATGGCCTCGTTCAACCAGGGCTGACGACGGCCCGCGTCCGACGGCGCGCCGGGGCGGGTGAGCCCCGGACGACCCGGACGACCCGGACGACCCGGACGTCGGCGGTCCGGCCCCCGAGCAGTGGGGCCGGACCGCCGACGTCCGTCGGCCGGTGCGGAGACCGGTACGGAGGCCGACGCGGAGGCCCGAACGGAGGCCGCGGGCCGGCCGGGACGGTCACAAGTCCGCCGCCGCCGGCACGAACCTCGGTCGGAGCACCACCGGAGCCGCGTCCCGGCCGTCGCCCCTGGCCCCCACGACCATCGCGAAGTCGGCGTCGGGCCTCCAGTCCTCCGGGACGCTCAACTGGAACTCCAGGTACTTCGAGTCGCGCGGCCGCATCAGCCGTTCCAGCAGCGAGGTGTCGACGACCAGCTGGCCGTTGCCGTCCGGCGCGACCGGGAGCCTGCGGACCGCGGCGCCCCCGCCGTACCTGGTCTCGACGACGACCTTGGCCGCGTCCGCACCGGTCAGCACCAGGGTCGGCACCACCGAGGCCAGCGGCGCCGCCCCCGGATTGCTGATGGTCATCGAGAAGTAGCTGGGCCGCCCGGCGATCACCCCGTCGCTCGGCGTGGACGTGATCCTCAGCTCGGGCGCCGTCCGGCTGGCCGCCGGGGCGCTCGTCAGCAGCAGGGGCGCCAGCGCCGAACCCTCCTCGTACCGCTCCGGCGTGGTCGACAGCACGGCCAGGGCCTCGATCAGCAGGGTCCCCTCCGCGCTGTCGATCGCGGGGTCCAGCCGGTAGCGGACCGTCCGGACGGCCCCCGCGGCGAGCGGGAACGCGGCCGCGTCGCCCGAGGCCAGATAGGCGCCCGAACCCACGGTCAGCGGGACGTCCGTCCAGCCGCCGCCCTCCTCCTCGCGCTGGAGCCGGCCGCGCACCGACCGGCCGGACCGGACGGTGCCGGTGAGCGTCCGGACCGACACCACCGGGGCCACCGCGTCGTACGGCCGCTGGGTGGTGTTGCGCCAGGTCACCGAGAAGGTCGTCGGACCGGCGCCGACGATCGCCTCCGTCCCCGCCAGGCCGTCGAAGCTCAGCGTGACACCGCCGCCCGGGCGAACCGTTCCCGAGGGGGCGGGCGCGGGTGCCACCGGGGGCGGTGGAGCGGACTGCGCCCCGGCCCCCGCACCGCCGGGCGGCGGGACCGGCGCTCCCGCCCCGGCCCCCGGCGCCGCGGGGACGTCCCCCTGCTCACCGGGCGGGACCGGTCCGGTGCCGGCTCCCGGCGCGGGCGGCGGACCTCCGGCCGTCGCCCGGTCCGCTTCCCCGACCGGACCGGCGGTCCCGTCCGCGGGCGGCGCGGCGAAGCCGGTCGGGGATGCCCCGTCCCCGCCCCGGGTCGGCTGCGGACCGTCGCTCATCGTCGCCGCCGGCGCGTCGTCGCCCTTGTCGGCGAGCGTGTCGGAGGGGACGGTGAGCACGCCGACGACCATCGCCGCGGCCAGCCCCATCAGTGGCAGGCCGACCAGGTAGGCGGGCCGTCTGCGGTTGCGGGGCCCCTTCGGCGGGTCGGCCGGGCGCAGGTCCTGGGCGGTGATCCTGGCGGCCCGGGCCGCCAGGGCCTCCCGGAGCAGCCGCTCCATCGGCGACTCCCCGCCGACCGGGGCGGTGACGCCGGCGCCGCCCGCGGCACTCCGGTTGCCGCGCGGACCGTCCCCGTGGGGGCCGGGGCGCGGGGGCTCGGGGCGGACGGGCTCGGGGCGGACGGCCTCGGGGCGGACGGGCTCGGGATGCTCGGGATCGGGACACTCCGGATCGGGGTGCTCGGGGTCGGGGTGCTGGGAGTCGGAACCGGCGCCGTCCGGTTCATGGCCGGACGCGGGAGGGCGGTCGTCGCTCATCGGGCGCTCTCCAGCTTCCGCTCCAGGGCGTCCAGAGCCCGGCTCGCGGTCGACTTCACCGTACCGCGCGAGACCGCGAGGATCTCGGCGATCTCCGACTCCGACAGGTCGGACCAGTAGCGCAGCACCAGCACCTCGCGCTGGCGCGCGGTCAGCTCCTGCATGGCCACCAGCACCCGGCGGTGCTCGTCGTGGAGGACGGCGTGGTCCTCCGCCGAGGGCGCGTCCGCCACGTGCGGCGGCACGTAGTCGCGGGCCGTGCGACGGCGACGCAGCACCGAGCGCGCCCCGTTGACCACGGCCGTGCGCAGGTAGGCGAGCGCGTTGTCGAGGTCGTCGAGCTCGTCCCCGTGCCGTTGGTACAGCTTGGCGAAAGCTTCCTGCACGACATCCTCGGCCTGGTCCTGATGGTCGACCAGCAGGACGGCGAGCCGGACCAGGCTCAGCCGGTGCGTGAGGTAGAGCTCGGTGAGCGTCGGCCCGGCCTCGCGGGTGCCGCCGCCGGCGAGCAGCCGGAAGCCGGCCCGGCGCCGGCCGGCCGTCCGCGTGGTGACCGGGACGTCGAGGATCTCGCTCGCGCCCTGTGTCTCCCGGGCGCCGAACAGCAGCGCCGCCAGCCGGCGGAGGCCGAACCCCCGCCCGTCGGCGTCCTGGGCGGCGCGCCCGATGGCCATGGACATCCGTCTTCGCTTTCCCCCCGACCGCGGCCCGGCTCGGCCGGTGCGTCAGGACATCGTCATTGGGTGGCGGGCCCGGTGTCGTTCGCGACCGCCCGCAGGCCGGGGCCGGTCACGCACCGGACCGGTCACGCACCGGACCGGTCAGGCACCGGAGCGGGGCGTGCGCCGTTCGGCTCAGCCGGCGGTGCGCCGGAGCTCCGGCGCGCGGCTAGGAGGACGCCTTCGGCATGTCGTCCGCCATCCAGGTGATCCGCGGCCGGGCCTTCTGCGTCGGGAGGGCGCCGCCGTCGGCCGTCCCGCCGACCGTGAACTCCAGTCCACTGCCGGCGCTCCAGCCCTTCGGCACGTTGAAACGGAACGGGTAGACGGCCGTCTCGCCCGGCGCCAGCACCCGGGTGAGCCCACCGGTGTCCAGCCGGACCTGACCGTCCGCGTCGAGCGCGCCCGACAGCCGGCGCCACTCACCGTCCACCAGCACCTCGGCCGACAGGTCGCCCGGCACCAGGCCGTGCGTGGTGTTCCGGCCGAGCGGGTCGGTCACCCTGACCAGCGGCGACACGGTGTGGTCGCCGGTGGCGTCCAGGTTCGCCAGCTCCACCCGCAGTTCGGTGGGGATCCGGCCGGCGGTCATGTCCGTCGCCTTCGTCGCCGAGAACCGGACCGGCTGCCCCGTCGTCACGTTCATCCGCGCCTGGGTACCGCCGACCGACACCGCCTTGGCACCGCGCCCGACATAGCCGTCGGCCTGGATCGGCAGCCGACCCGACATGCTGTCGGCCGCCAGGGTCAGGCGGTAGCGGACGGCCCGGCTCTCGCCCGGGTCGAGCGCGAACGCGCCCTGCTGGGGCCCGCTGTCCACACCCTTCTGGTCCGGCTTGACCTCGCGCCACTCGTCGATGTCCTTGCGGTCCAGCAGGCCCTTGGCCGTCGCACCGAGCCGTGCCACGGCGGCCGGGTGGTCGAACGGGAGCACCCGGACCACCGGGACGATCTCGTCGAAGCGCCGGTCGGTGGCGTTGGCCCAGGTCACCTCGAACTCGAAGTAGCTGCCGCCGCCGCGGATCTCCCAGGCGCCGCTGACCGAGCGGATCGAGACGTCCACGCGCTCGGCGACCGTGCCGGGCATCTCCTCCGGCCAGGCCGGGGCGGTGCCGGACACGGGGGACGGGCCGCCGTTCGGAGCGGTGACCGGGGCCGGGCCCGACGTGAGGCCCGAGGGTCGGGCGGCCCCGGCGGGTGCCGGCCCTGCCCCGGGGACCGGACCGGCCGGCTTCGCGGCCGCGGACGCCGGACCGGTCCCGGCGGTCGGGGCGGCCGCCCCGGGGGCGGACCCCGTCGGTGCGACCGACGCGGTGCCCGCCGGACCCGTGCCCGGCGTCCCGGCCGGGGTGCTCGCGCCCGGCGCCGCCGCCGTGGGCGACATCCCGTCCTCGGCGGACCGCGCGTCGGCCACCGGTGCGACGAGCGCCACGCCCGAGGGTGCCGACGCCGCGCTCCGGACCGACCGGGCGCCCGCGCCCGCTTCGGCCGGCAGCAGCGCGTAGCCGGCCGCGCCGGCGACGACGGCCGCCAGTGGAACGGTCCTGACGAGACGCCGAACAGTGGACGGACGCATGGTGGGTTCCCCGTGGTAGTCGGACTCGGCCGGTGAGCGAAGCCCGGCACCGGTGCGGTCGTGCCCGCGCCGGATCGGCCCTCACCCTGTCAGACGCCCATCCTCCCCAGGAGTTGCGGATGGTTCGAAGGAAATTTCGAACTGGCCGGAACGGCTACACTCACCGGCATTCCGCCAGCACCCGTCAGCAGGGGGTCCCATGCCCGAGGAACGCGCGACCGCCGCCGATGCCGTGATCGCCGGTGCGGGCGCCGGTACCGCCCCCGGTACCGTCACGGGCCCCGTGGCCGTCACCATCGGGCGTCGGCCGGAGCCGGTGCACGAGGTCGCGGTCTACGCCTTCGACGGCATGACCCCGTTCGAACTCGGCGTCGTGGTCGAGGTGTTCGGCCTCGCCCGGCCCGAGCTGAGCGGGCTGCTGGCCTCCCCCTGGTACGGGCTGCGGGTGTGCGCCGACCGCCCCGGCACGCCGCTCCGTTCGGTCGGCGGGTTCACCCTCACCGCCGAGCACGGCCTCGACGACCTCGCCGCCGCCGACACCGTGGTGGTCCCCGGTGTGCCGAACGCCTTCGGCGGGACGGTCTCCCCCGCCCTGGTGGAGGCGCTGCGCACCGCCCACGAGCGCGGCGCCCGGATCGTCTCGATCTGTTCCGGGGCCTTCGCCCTGGCCGCCGCCGGCCTGCTCGACGGCCACGAGGCCACCACCCACTGGCGGTACGCCGAACTGCTGCGACAGCGCCACCCGGCCGTCCGGGTCAACCCGGACGTGCTCTACGTGGACAACGGATCGGTGCTGACCAGTGCCGGCAGCGCGGCCGGGATCGACCTCTGCCTGCACCTGGTCCGGCGCGACCACGGCGCCAAGGTCGCCAACAGCGTGGCCCGCCGGTTCGTCGTGCCGCCGCACCGGGACGGCGGCCAGGCCCAGTTCATCGAGGCCGCCGTCCGGCCGGTCGAGGAGGAGGACGACGGCGTCGCCCGCTCGATGCAATGGGCGCTGGACCACCTCGCGGACCCGCTCACGGTCACCGCGCTCGCCCGGGCCGCCCGGATGTCCGATCGCTCCTACCTGCGTCATTTCACCGCCCGCAACGGCACCAGCCCGATGCGCTGGGTGATCAGCCAGCGCGTCGCGGCCAGCCTGCCGCTGCTGGAGGCGCCGGACGGCAGCGTCGAGGAGATCGCCGGCGCGGTGGGGTTCGAGAGCGCCGCGACCTTCCGGCACCACTTCGGGCGCGTCATGCGCACCTCTCCGACGGCCTACCGCCGCTCCTTCGGCCGCGGCGTGGCGTGACCTCCCGGGCGGGTGCCCGGCGCGGCACGTACCGCACGGCACCGGCCGCACGGGCCGCCCCGACGGACGGGCCGCCGTCGGTCCTGCCCGCCGTCAGTCCTGCCCGCCGCCCGTGCGGAGGGCCGCGTTGGCGAGCACGGCGTCGTGCAACCACTGGGCCAGGCCCGGGGCGAGTTGCTCGTAGACCGCCGTGAACCGCGGGTCGGCGACGTACATCCCGGCGAGACCGCGGTGGATCTCGTAGGTGCAGTCGTAGAAGTTGTCGCGGATGTGCTGCCGGTGCGCCTCGGCGAGGTCCGTGGCCGGGCCGCCGTCGGCGGGCTCGCCGGCGGTGAACAGCTCGACCAGGCGGGCGTTGAGCGCGTCCGCCTCGGCCTTGATCCGCTCCCAGTCGCCCTTGTCGTAGCCACCGGTGCGGCGCTGGGACTCCGCCCAGGCCGGAGTGTCGCCCCAGCGCCGCTCGGCCTCGCCCTCCCACTCCTCGCGGTAGTCCTCGCCGAAGAGCTCGAACTTCTCCTCCGGGGTCAGCTGAATACCCATCTTCTCTGCCTCCATGGCGTGTTCGACGGCCGCGGCCAGTTTCCGCAGGTGGGCGATGCGGTCGGTCAGCAGTCGGTGCTGACGCCGCAGGTGCTCGCTCGGGCTCACCGAGTCGTCGTCCAGAACGGCCGCGATCTCCTCCAGGGGGAACCCGAGTTCGCGGTAGAAGAGGATCCGCTGCAGCCGCCCGAGGTCGGCCTCGTCGTACCGTCGGTAGCCGGCCCGCGTGCGGCCCCGGGGGGACAGCAGGCCGATCCCGTCGTAGTGGTGCAGGGTCCGGACGGTCACCTTGGCGATCCGCGCCACCGCGCCGACCGTGTGTCCGGTGCGGCCGCCCTCGTCCTCGCTGTTCATCGGGGTACTCCCTTCGTGCTGACCACGACCCTGCCTCCTCCCGTTGCGTGAGGGTCAAGTCCAGTGTCGGGTTCCGGTGGAGAAGTCTCCGATCCGGCCGGGCCGGGCGGGCCCCGGTTTGTGGGGTCCGGCCAATTGCCGGGACGGGCGGACGGCCACCAGCATGTGCGCGTGACCACGCCCGTACCGCCCGTGCCGCCCGGAGCGCCGCTGCCGGGGCCCACGCCACCGACCGACTCGCTGGCGATCGTCTCCCGGTCGACCGCCTCCTCCCCGGCCGCCGTGACCGGTCCGACCGACCGGACCGCCGCACCGCCGCCGCCGGGCCGACGGCTGGCGGCGGAACTGGTCGGGACCGCGCTGCTGGCCCTCGTCGTGGTGGGCTCCGGCCGCCAGGCCGACGCCCTGACCTCGGACGCCGGGCTGCGCTTCCTGGCGAACGCCGGCGCCGCCGCGGCAGCCCTGACGGTACTGATCACCCTGTTCGGCCCGGTCTCCGGCGGGCACCTCAACCCGCTGATCACCGCGGGTGCCTGGTGGACCGGTCGCGGCACCCCCGCCGGGCTCCCGCTGCGCGAGGCGGTCGGTTACGCCGCCGCGCAGACGGTCGGCGCGGTGGCGGGCACGGGACTCGCCGACGCGATGTTCGGGCACCCCGTGTTCCGGCTCTCGGCGGTGCCGCGCGGGAACGGCGCGCTGTGGCTCGGTGAGGCGGTGGCCACCGGGACGCTGCTGCTGGTGGTGACCGGGGCGACCGCCGCCGGGCGGGGTCGGCTGGTCCCGGCGCTGGTCGGCCTCTGGGTGGTCGCGGCCTGCTGGGCCACCTCCTCGGGCGGCTTCGCCAACCCGGCCGTGACCCTGGGCCGGGCCCTCACCGACGGCTGGACCGGGATCGCGCCCGGCTCGGTCCCCGGCTTCGTCCTCGCGCAGTGCGCGGGAGCGGCGGCCGGGCTCGGCCTGGCGGCGCTGCTGTTCGACGGCCGGGAGGACGGGTGGTCCGGCAGCTCCCGGGGTGTGTCCGACCGGCCCTAGGGAGCCTGGACGGTGGCCCGCCGCCCGGACGCCGGGGACGCCGGGGACGGCGCGGTCCGCCGCCGGCCGGCCCGCCGCCGACCCGTCCGCTGCTGCGGGAGGCCACCGCCGGGCCCGCCCCCGGAACCTCCCCGGCCCGGGGGACGGCGGCCGGTGCCGCGCTGCCGCTGGGCGGGCAGGAGCAGTACGCACCCCGCCGAGACAACCACGAACGCGAGCCGGACCAGTCCGCGCGCCGGGTCGGACGGCAGGAACAGCGTGCCCCCGTACAGCGCGACCAGGGCGATCCAGCTCCACCACGGCACCAGCCGCCGCTGCCCCACCGTGTCCCAGAGCAGCGTGCCGAGCATGATCGACGCGGTGTAGTAGGTGTAGACGCTCGGGTCGAGCAGGATCCGGGCGTCCGCCCCGAGCAGGACGACGGCCGGCCAGCGGCCGCGCCACACCGCCAGACTGCCGAGGCCCAGGCCCAGGGCGAACTGCGCCGGGCGGTCCCACCAGGGCGTGGTCGGATCGGTCACCCCGAACCAGCGCAGCGCCGAGGCGGTCTGGTTGGGGATGGTGAACTTCGCGGCCGCCATGGTGTCCAGGTCACCCAGGTAGAACGGCAGCCAGGCGACCGCCACCAGCCCGGCGAAGCAGAGCCCCGTCCGCACCCACTTGGCCCTGGGCAGGGCCAGGATCAGCGGCGCGAACGCCAGTGCCCACGGTTTGGAGTCCACCGCCAGCGCCAGGTACACCCCGACCGCGACGGCCCGGCCCCGGCTGAGCTCGTGCGCAGCGAGGGTGGTGAAGAACAGCGCCAGCACGTCGTCCAGGTGCGCGAAGCGGACCGACACCTCGACCCACATCGGGATGAACGCGAGGCCCGCGACCAGCAGTCGCTGCTGGAGCCGGCGGTGGTTGGTGCCGGTGCCCAGGTGGTACTGGGCGGCCGTGCGGCCCACCAGGACCAGCATCGCCAGCCCGAGGCCGGACATCACCGCCTCGGCCAGCACCTCGCCGGAGTGCCCCGGGAAAGGGGCGAAGAGCCGGGCCACGGCCAGGCTGACCGGGCCGATCTGCAGTTCGGGGTGGTGCGCGTAGAGGGCGAGACCGCCGTCCGACCGGTCGCTGAAGAGCAGTTCCTCGCCCTGGCGCAGGTAGTGCCAGGAGAAGCCGCCGCTCGGCTCGACCAGCAGGAACCAGAGCACCGTCCACGCCAGCAGCAGAACGTGGTGTCTGCGCACCGGCAGACCCGCGATCCGGCCGGTGGCCGCCTCGTAGTCGGTCCAGGCCCGTCCCGGCCGTCCTGACCGCTCCCGGCGCCCCGCGCCCGTTCCACGCACCCCAGTACCTCGTCCGCCGTGCCGCCCCCTCGGCCGGTCATCCTAGGCGACCGAACGGAACCGCCCGTGCCCCCGGGGTACGGGAGCACGGGCGGTTCCGCTTCAGGCGGTGTGCCTCGGCGGTGGGCCGGGACGGACCGGGATCAGCCCTGCTGCGCGGTGCGGCGGCGGCGCAGCACGACCAGGGTGCCGACACCGGCCGCGAGGACGGCGCCACCCGCGATCGCGATGGCGGTGGTGTCGTCACCGCCACCCGTGGTGGCGAGCGCCTTGTCCGCGTTGGACTTGGCCTTGACGACGGCAGCCGGAGTGATCGGCAGCGGCTTGACGGCCGGAACGCTCACCGGGAAGTCGATCGGCCCGGCGGCACCGTCGTCCTGGGTCGGCGCGGGGCTCGACGGGGCGGCGGTCGCGGGCGCGCTCGGGGAGGTGCTCCCGCTCGGCGTCGCGGTGGTGCTCGCCGAGGGCGAGGCCGAGGTCGACGGGGTGGTGCTCGCCGAGGGAGTGGCCGAGGTCGACGGCGTGGCGGTCGTCGAGGGGGTGGCGGTCGTCGACGGCGTGGCCGAGGTCGACGGCGTGCCCGTCGTGGACGGCGTGGCCGAGGTCGACGGGGTCGCCGTCGTGCTCGGGGTCGTCGAGGCGCTCGGCGACGGCGAGGTGCTGGTGCTCGGGCTGCCGGTCGGCTTCACCGTCGGGCTGGTGCTGGGGGTGGTCGGCTTGGTCGTCGACGGCGTGGCGGTCGGGCTCGGCTTGCCACCGCCGTCGGCCACGATCTTGAAGCGCTTGCCGCGGATGCCGTCGCAGCTGAACTCGCCCTCGCCGGTCGGCGTCTTGCCCTCGGCCTCGGCCGAGAAGACCACCGGAACCACGCCGGCGTTGCCGCGCGGCGCGTCCTTGGCCACGGTGACGCGGACGGTGACCGTCACGCTGCTGCCCTTGGTGGCGGCCAGCAGCGAGTTCTCGTAGTCCGGGATGCCGCCGTCGAGGAGCTTGGCGAGCAGGAACAGCACGCTGTCGTCGTCGGTGTCGCCGCCGCCCGGCGCGACCCCGGCCGGGTTCCAGGTCCGGGTCTTGTCCAGCGACTCGGGCAGCTGGTACTCGACCTTGAGGTCCTTCGCCTTCAGGGTGCCCTGGGCGTTCTTGAACTTCAGCAGCGGGTAGAAGACGAAGTCCGTCTTCGTGTTGTTGTCGATCGTGAAGTTGAACTGCTTGGACTCGCCGCCGGCGACGAAGGTGCCCGGCACGCCGTCCAGCGACAGGTCGAGCTGGCGGTGCGCGGCCTTGTCGGCCTGCGGCGCGGCGGCGGCCGAGGGCGAGCCCGTGGCCGCGGCCACGGCGCCCTGGGCGCCGGTGAGGGCCATCGACGCGGCGAGCGCGGCGGCACCGGCCAGGGCCAGACTGCGAGGTATGGAGATGGACAAGGAAAACCTCACGGGAGTGTCCGGGCGCGGCCCGGGAGCGCGGGTGGACCCGGTGGTTGTCCGAGCCGCGATCCCCCCGCGAAGCTGAAAGTCCGACGGAGACTACCGGGGGGCCCCGCCGTGCCGAAAGGTGGGTGCCGGTTTTAAACTACCGAGGACCGATTTCTGTCCGGTTGGCCCAACTCTGCCCCGGAAAGAGAGTTTTGCTCTCGCCCGAGGGGGAGCGGCGGGTGCTTGGTACACGGTGGGGGACGGCGGCGCTCCCCGGCCGGGGAGCGCCGGACGGCGCGGCTGCCGACGCGGCTGCCGGACCGGAGGCTACGCGGGGAGGCCCGCCCGCCGGCGCGCGACGGCCGCGACCGCCGCCCAGTCCTTCTCGCCGTCCCCGTGCGCGAGCGCGTCCAGGAACGCGTCCCGCAGCACACTGCCGAACGGCAGCGGCACCCGCGCCGAGGCCCCGGCGGCGAGCGCGAGGCCGACGTCCTTGAGCCCCAGCGGCAGCTTGAACCCGGCGGGCTCGTAACGGCGTTCGGCGACCATCGCGCCGTACCCGGAGTAGACCGGGCCGGGGAACAGCGTGCCGCTGAGCATCTCGATCAGGTCGGTCGGCCGGACCCCGTTGGCCTCGGCCAGGCTGCACGCCTCCGCCATCGACTCGATCGCGCAGGCCAGCAGGAAGTTGGTGCTGATCTTGGCGGTGTTGGCCTGGACCGGGCGGTCACCGAAGTGCCAGACGCGCCGGCCCATCGCGGCGAGCAGCGGTTCGGCGGCCGCCAGCGCCGCCGGGGCCCCGGCGGCCAGGATGTCGAGCTCCCCGGCGGCGGCCACCGGCGGGCGGCCGAGCACCGGCGCGGCGACGTACCCGATGCCGTGCTCCGTGTGCAGGGCCTCGGCCCGCTCGGCCAGTTCGACCGAGACGGTGGCCGTGTTGACGTGCAGGGTGGCCGCGGCACCCGCCAGCAGGACCGGATCGAGCAGCAGCCGTTCGACGGCCTCGTCGTTGGCGAGCATCGAGACGACCGCGTCGGCCGCGAAGACGTCGGCCGGCCCCTCGGCGGCCTCGGCGCCCAGGGCGACCATCTCGGCGACCGGCCCGGGCGAGCGGTTCCACACCCGGACGCCGTACCCGGCCCGCAGCAGGCTGCCGGCCATGCCCCGGCCCATCGCGCCCAGTCCGACGAAGCCGACCGTCGTCCCGCTCATCGCACACTCCCGCTGTCACCCGGCGGACGGACCGGTCGTCCGACCACGAGCAACCGACTGTACGTCAGCTCTTCGAGGGCGGTCAGGCGGCCGCCGCGCGGTGCCCGTCCGCCACCCCCGTCCCCGCCGCCTCCAGCCGCGCGGCCACCCGGTGGCGCAGCAACTGGTACTGGACCTGGAGCCGGCCCGGCCCCTGCGGACGGGCGACCGGCCGACCGGGGCCGACCTCCTCGTCCGGGCCGAAACGGGAGCGGGTCATGTCGACCTCGGTGCCGGCGGCGGACCGGTTCCACCAGTGCAGGTCCGTCCGGACCCCGCCGACGCGCACCTCGCCCATCATCAGCTCGCCGCCCAGCAGGTCGTGCACCACCAGGGCGGTGGCCCGGCACTGGCCGTGGGCGGGATTGTCGGGACGCCAGTGGGCCTGGTCCTCGGGCGCGCAGGTGTCGACACCCCAGGAGGAGCGGATCGCACGTTCGATGTCGTTGAGGGTCCACGCCGTCATAGCGGGAAGCCTGCCACGCGGCACCGACAGCGGCAGCGGCTTTTCGGCCAAAGAGCCCGTGTTCTGCGACGACCTGGGTGACCTTCACCCGTACGGGGAGCCCCCGGGGAGCCCCGGAGCACCGGTCGGGACGACGGCCCGGGCAGGCGCACGGCGGGTCCGGGCGCGGGCCGGTGCGCGCCGGAGCGGTCGGGGGTCCGCTCCGGCGCGTGCTCCGGCCGAGCGCCCTTCACCCGCCGGGGATCACTTCCCGATCGCCTCGACGCCCGCCTGCGCGAACTGCTCGTCCAGGTCGCCGCTGGGGGCGCCCGCGACACCGATGCCCGCGACCGGCGCGCCCTTCGACTGCACCGGCGCGCCGCCGGCCAGGAACAGGGTGCCCGGGATGTCCTTCAGGTTCGGCGCCTGCGCGAGCCGCTTGGCCAGCTCGGAGGTGGGCGCGTTCCACGAGACGGCGGTGAAAGCCTTCCGCACGGCCGACTCCGGCGACTGCGGGCCGGCGCCGTCGCCCTTGAGCAGCACCCGGGTGACGCCGTCACGGTCGACGACCGCCACGGAGACCTTCTGACCGGCCTTGGCCGCCGCGTCCAGGGTGGCCTGGGCGGCCTTGGTGGCGGCGTCGATGGTCAGACCGGTGGTCTGGGCGAGGTTCTTGTCCCGGATGTCGGTCTTGACCGCCGCGGCGGCGACGGCCGGGGTGTCGGTGGCGTCGGCGCTGGCCGAGACGGCACCGAGGGTGGCGGCGGCCAGGGCGGCGGCGGCGACGGTGCCGGTCAGCACCTTGGTGCGAACGGAGATCTTCTTCATGGTCGGGCTCCTCGTCGGACGGTGTCGCTGGGAACGGGATCGATCCTCCGGCGACAGCCCCCTCCACCGCATCGGCGGTCCGGACAGCTCCCGCGGGCATGATGGAGGACGGACCCGTCAGCCGATCGGCTGATGCGCCCCCGGGCCGGACGGGTCACCATCGAGGGATCGCCCCGGCCAGGGCGGCGGCGGCCGTCGTCACGACGACCGGCGGTCACGCGGACCGTCACGACAACCGGCGGTCACGGCCACCGACCACCGGCCACGGCCGCCGGCCGCCGGCCCCCGACCACCACGGCGAGCGGTCATCGGAAGCGAGCGAACGAGCGAGGAGCGGCCCGTGCACCACCCCGGCCCCCCGCTCGACCCGGACGCCGACCGGCTGGCCGTCCTGCTCGACTCCGCGTTCCTGCTGCTGCTCGCCACCTCGCTGAGCCGCTTCCTCACCCACCACCCGGGCAATCCGCGCATCCCCTGGGTGCTCGGCCTGAGCATCGCCCTGGCCGTCGTCCAGCCGCTCGGTTCCTGGCTCGCCCACCGCCGCCCGCCCGCCCCCGGGCAGCGCCGCCGCCCCTGGCCGCTGGCCGTGGTGACCGTGCTCTGGGTGGTCCTGGTACTGCTCGCGCCGAGCTTCTCCTGGTGCGCGGTGCCGCTCGTCTACACGGCCCTGCGCACCCTGCCCACCCGCGCGGCCCTCCCCCTGGTGGCCGCGCTCACCCTGCTGGTGGTGGTCGGCGAGGTCCGGCTGCCCGGCGCCGTCGACGCCAATCTCCTCCTGCTGCCGCCCGCCGTCGCCGCGCTGGCCACCGGCGTCTTCCTCTACATGGAGCGGCAGGCCGAACGACAGCGGGCGCTGATCGCCGACCTGGTCCGCACCCGGCGCGAACTCGCCGCCACCGAACGGCGGGAGGGCACCCTCGCCGAGCGCGAACGGCTCGCCATGGAGATCCACGACACCCTCGCCCAGGGCCTCTCCAGCCAGCAGATGCTGCTCCAGGCCGCCGACCGCACCTGGGACGGCGACCCGGCGACCGCCCGGGGCCACGTCCGGACCGCCGCCTCGGTGGCGGCCCGGAACCTCGCCGAGGCACGCCGTTTCGTCCACGACCTCGCGCCCGCCGAGCTCGCCGACGGCCGCGGGCTCGACCGGGCGCTGCGCTCGCTCGCCGAACGGGAGTCCGCCGAGAGCGGGCTGCCGGTCCGCTTCCACCTGGACGGCGCGCCCGTGCCGCTCCCGGCGGCGGCGCAGTCCGCGCTGCTGCGGATCGCCCAGGGCGCGCTCGCCAACGTGCGCGAGCACGCCGGGGCCTCGGCGGCAGCCCTCACCCTCTCCTTCCTCGGCGACCAGGCCGTCCTGGACATCGCCGACGACGGCCGCGGCTTCGCCCCCGACGCCACCGCCCCCACCGGGAGCCGGGGTCACGGACTGCCCGCGATGCGGGCCCGGCTGCGCCAGCTCGGCGGGACCCTGACCGTGGAGAGCGCCCCGGGCGAGGGCACCGTCGTCTCGGCCGCGCTCCCGCTCACCCCCGCCGCCGGCTCCCCCGACCGTCCCGATTCCCCCGACACTCCCGCCCAGGGCCCAGGAGCCGTCCGATGAACCCCGCCCCCGCCCACTCTCCCGCCCCGTCCCCGGTCCGGCTGCTGGTCTGCGACGACCACGCGGTGGTCCGGGCCGGTCTGCTCGCCCTGCTGGCCAGCGCCGGCGACATCGAGGTGGTCGGCGAGGCGAGCAGCGGCGAGGAGGCGGTCGACCTCGCGGCCCGGCTGGCCCCGCAGGTGGTGCTGATGGACCTCCAGCTCGGCGACGGCATCGACGGGGTGGAGGCCACCCGGCGGATCACCGCCGTCCCCGGGGCGCCGCACGTCCTGGTGCTGACCACGTACGACACCGATGCCGACATCACCCGGGCGATCGGCGCGGGTGCCACCGGTTACCTGCTGAAGGCCGAGCGGCCGGAGGAGCTGTTCGCCGCGGTGCACTCGGCCGCCCAGGGCCGCACGGTGCTCTCGCCGCCGGTCGCCTCCCGGGTGATGGCCCAGATGCGGGCCCCCGCCCCGCAGCTCACCGAGCGCGAGACCGAGATCCTCGCCCAGCTCGCCCAGGGGCTCGGCAACCGGGAGATCGCCCGCGCGCTGTTCATCAGTGAGGCGACGGTGAAGACCCACCTGGGCCGGATCTACGACAAGCTGGGCGTCGACACCCGTTCGGGCGCGGTGGCGGTCGCCAAGGAGCGCCGCCTGCTGCGCTGACGGCGGCGAATACCGACATTCCGTTCGGAATATCGGATACCGAACCATCTGTCGCGGCCTCCGGCCGAAATCCCCCGTCACCCGAACGACCGTTCACTTCGGCCGCCTCCGCCCACCCCCGCCCGCACCCGCCGCCACTTGCCAACCGGACGGCCATCCCCGATTGTGGATGTTTCATGGATTAGGGGTATTGACAAACCAACCATGCGGTTTGTTACGGTGATGATCAACGACGCCCCACGGCAAAGGGGGCCTGCCGGGCCTGTGCGGAGCGCTCTCGCCGGAGAGCGACGCCAGGGGGGACGGTGGAGTCCGGGGTGGTCGGGGGGAGCGGCGAGCAGCCGCGCGTCGACGCGGCGCGGAGCGGGTCCGGGGGGACTCGCTCCGCGCCTCCCTGCTTTCCGGGCCCTTCCACCGCCTCTTATTGCCACCCTCACCACCGTCCGCACTTCACACCCCTCCAGGTAAACTGCACCGGGTAGTGCAACCCGCCGAGGAGGGAACCCGCCCGATGAGCACAGCGAACCCGGCAGCGACCACCGGCTCACGCCGCATGCCCGAGAAGCGCCGGGCCATCGCCCGCGCGGCGAGCACGGTGTTCGGCCGCGAGGGCTACACCCGGGCCAGCGTCGACGCCATCGCCTCCGAGGCCGGCGTGTCCAAGCGCACCATCTACAACCACTTCGGCGACAAGGAGAAGCTCTTCCTCTCCGTCGCCCTGGAGACGGCCGGCGAACTCACCGAGATCATCGCCGGCCTGGCCGACCGTCACCTGCACAAGATCGTCGACCTGGAGGCCGACCTCACCGCCTTCGCCGTCGACCGCGCCAAGGCCGTCCTCTCCACCGGCGAGCACTACGCCCTCGGCCGCACCATCCGCGCCGAAGCCGGCAACCTCCCGCCCGACGTCCTCGCCGCCTGGCTCGCCGCCGGCCCACTCGCCTCCCAGCGCGACCTGGCCGACCACCTCACCCGCCTGGCCCGCCAGGACCTGCTCGCCTTCGACGACCCCGACCTCGCCGCCACCCACTTCACCCTGCTCACCTTCAGCGGGGCGGCCGACCAGTCCTTCTACGGCGCGGTGCCCATCCCCGACACCGCCCTCCACACCACGGTCGCCACCGGGGTCAGAGCCTTCCTGCGCCTCTACCCCCGCCCCCGACCCGGCTTCTGACGCGGCTTCCGGCTCCCGGGCGGCGGGAGGCGCCAGGGCTTCGCCGTCCGACGCGATACGTGGGCACCGCCGACTCCGGGATCGGACACGGTGGCCGCAGGGGGCCTCGAAGCGGAAGCGCTGGGACGGCAACGTGGCCGAGGACCTGAGGCACTGGGTTCGCGTACCGGTGGGGCCCGACACGGCCCGCTGGACCACCCGCGGACGGTGCCGGCGGGTCCTGCCGGTCGTCCGCGACGTGACGGCGGCGACGCGGCTGCTCGACGTGCTTCCGCTGTTCCGCGACGCCAACGGCCGGCATGCCGCCGTGCAGCTTCGCCTCCGCGACCGAACGGGCGGGCCGATCCGGGCCCGGCGGGCCCGGATCGGTTCGAGGAACACAAAAGCCGCAGGTCAGATGGCCTGCGGCTTTACCAATGGAGCGGGCGACGAGAATCGAACTCGCGCTATAAGCTTGGGAAGCTCATGTTCTACCATTAAACTACGCCCGCCTGACGAGACGTCAGGGACGCTCGATCTGTCCTCACTGTACCCCATCCGTGATGGTCGTTGCACAGGTGACCGGAGGTCGTGGCGGAGCCCCGCGGGGTGGGGGTGGAGGCGTACTGTGTGGGCCGCGCGGGACTGCCCCGGCGGGTGGGCGCGGGCGGCGAGCCTTGGTGTGGAATGTCCGGAACTTCCCCTAATGTGACGCTGGTCCCGGGGGCTCCGCCGTTCGGGGCGACGAGTACGGGCGAGTACCGGGGTAAGGATGGGAAGGGGATCGATGGAGCAGCGCGCCGTCGTTCGTTGTGCCGAAGGGCACCTGTTCAGCACCACCACGTTCCCGATGCAGAATCTCGGACCCGGCCGGCTGGGGCCGGGCCGGCTGATCCGGTGCCCGCGGTGCGGGCGGCTGAGGAGTTCGGTGCTGGCCGACGTACGGGAGCTGTCCGGGCCGCAACTGGCCCGGGCGCTGCGGCTGGAGGCCGCGGAGTTCCTCGCCTGACGAGGGCGGTCGAGGGAGAGATGTGACGGGTGCGGCCCCGGGCGATTCGTCCGGGGCCGCGTCGTGCACGTAACCTCGAAGCGTGCTGCTCTCTGACAAGGACATCCGGGCCGAGATCGACAAGGGCCGGGTGACGATCGACCCGTTCGACCCCGCGATGGTCCAGCCGTCGAGCATCGACGTGCGACTGGACCGCTTCTTCAGGGTCTTCGAGAACCACCGCTACCCGCACATCGACCCCTCCGAGGAGCAGCCGGACCTGACCCGGCTGGTCGAGCCGGAGGGCGACGACGCGTTCATCCTGCACCCGGGCGAGTTCGTGCTGGCGTCGACCTTCGAGGTCATCACGCTGCCCGACGACGTCGCCTCGCGGCTGGAGGGCAAGTCCAGCCTGGGTCGGCTCGGGCTGCTGACGCACTCCACGGCGGGCTTCATCGACCCCGGCTTCAGCGGGCACGTCACGCTGGAGCTGTCGAACGTCGCGACCCTGCCGATCAAGCTCTACCCGGGGATGAAGATCGGGCAGCTCTGCCTGTTCCGGCTCTCCTCGCCCTCGGAGCACCCGTACGGCTCGGAGCGGTACGGCTCGCGCTACCAGGGGCAGCGCGGCCCGACGCCGTCGCGTTCCTACCTGAACTTCCACCGCTCCGAGGTCTGAGCGGCGACGCGAGCAGCGCGAGCGGGCACGACGCGGGCGGCCACCCTGGACGGGGTGGCCGCCCGCCGCCGTGTCAGGCCCGCTTCGGGCGGGTGACGGCGACCAGCTCGCTGCCGTCCTCGGAGAGCCGCAGTTCGGTGCGGAGCTCGGCCAGCTCGCCCAGCCGGTGCAGATGGGTACCGCCGCAGAAGATCCGCGCCGCGCCCTCGGGCAGCTCGCAGTGCCACTCGCGGCGGGCGGTCAGCTCCGGGCCGGGGACGTCGACGCGCACCGGGGCGTCGACGGCGACCCAGCCGGCCAGCCGGCGGTTGACGGCCTCGGTCAGCTCGGGGAGGGCGTCGGCGAGGGCCGGGAACTCCTCGGTGGCCTCGGCGGTGAAGCCCTTCTTCCGCAGCGACTTGCCGAGCCGGTAGGTGTCGGTGCTCGCCTCGGTGTCCATGACCGAGCTCGCCATGGCGAGGCTGTCGAAGTCCGGGTGGCCGAAGGCGTCGGTGCGGCCCGGGTCCTTGCGCCAGCGCGGCGCGAGCGCCTCGTTGAGGGCGAGGGCGAGCAGGTGGCAGCCGCTGTGCGAGGCGCTGAGCGCCCCGCGCCGGGCGGCGTCGACGGCGAGCGCGGCGGTCCGGCCGACGATGTCGCCCGGGTCGGCCGCGAGGACGTGCAGGACCAGCCAGGACCACTCCTCGTCGCCGCGCCGGACCGGGATGTCGGCGCCCACCAGCACCTGACCGCCGTCCGGGCCGACCGCGCCGGTGACGCAGTCGACGACGGCCAGCCCGACGCCGTCCACCGTGAGCGTGCCGAGGTCGGCGGGCTGGTCGGGCCAGGTGTGGTCGAGCGGGTGGAACGGCGTCGCCCCGGTGACCACGGCGTACCGGCCGCCGTCCAGCGGGTGCACCGCGAGCACCGTCGACTCGCCGGTCACCGCCCCGGCCGGGAAGCTGACGTGCGTGGTGGGGAGGGTCATGCCTGGCTCCGTGCGGGTGAGGGTGGACTGGAACAGGACGAACGGCGCGGCCCGGACGGGACGGCCCGGGCAACGGCAACGGGCCCCGCGAGGCGAGGCCCGTGCTCCATTGTCCCCGAGGTCCGGGGGCGCGCCCGGGAGGGGGACGGGGTCAGCCGAGGGTCGGCAGCTTGATCAGCACCAGCAGCGCCAGCAGCTGCAGTGCCGCCGCACCGGCCGCCTTGCCCCAGGGCAGGTCGTGCACCCGGCGGACCATGCTGGTCAGCAGGAACCCGCAGAGCAGCCAGGTGGCCCAGCCGACCACCTGGACCAGCAGGTTGTCGGCCGGCAGCACCAGCGCCAGCAGCAGCCGGGGCGCGTCGGTGACCCAGCCGATCAGCACCGCCAGGCCGACGGTGGACTGCCACGGGCCGTCGCCGCCGAACTGCCGGGCCAGCGCGTACGTGACCGCGCCGAGCATGGCACCGGCCAGGGTGAAGCCGATCGCCGCCGCCAGCAGCGCGGTGAGCGCCACGGTGAAGGTCGAGTTGACCACGTCGTCGCGGGTCATGCCGAGGCCGAGCACGGCGAGGGCGCCGTACAGCAGCGAGACCGTGACGGCGGGCAGCCAGACCTGGTGGTCGCGGGTGCGGTCGAAGATCGCGGTGGGGGTGCGGAAGAGACCGGTCAGCAGTTCGCGCCAGGTCGGCCTCGGCCCGGTGGCCTGCGGCGCGGACTGGCCGCCGGCCCGGTAGACGGCAATGTTGTCCTCGCCGTAGCCCTGCCGCCCCCGGTCGTCCGGTCCGTAGGAGGAGGGCTCGCCCGCGTACGGGTCGGCGCCGACCGGGAAGGCCCGGGTGTGACCGGGCTGGTCGGCCGCGTACGGGTCCCGCTGCTGACCCGGGTGGGGTTCCTGCCCCGGGTACGGCTGCTGACCCGGGTACGGGCCCCGCGGTCCGCCGTACGGACCCTGCGGCTCCCCGTACGGGTCCCGCTGGGAGGCGTACGGGGAGCGGGGGCCGGGACCGTACGGGTCCGTCGGGCCCTGCGGTGCGGACGGGCCGCCGGGGCCCTGCTGGGGGCCGGTGAAGTACTCCGGCCCGTCCGTCTGCCCGTACCCCCCGGGCGCCGCCTGCTGCTGCGGGGGAGCCGACCACCCGCCACGGGGGTCGGCGCCCTGACCGCTGTCGTATCGATTGCCAGCCACGTTCCGAAGGTACCCGTCCGGCGGTCGCCCCGGTGGCCGGGCGCCGGACCGGGTCCGGTTTGCAGCGAGCCTGTTACCGCCCCGGAGCCCGGCGGCAGCCCACCGCCCCGGAGCCCCGGCGGCGCGCTACCGCCGCACGGCCACCTTCGGCCCGTGCACCGAGGCCGCGGCGCTGGTGCCGGCCGGGCACCCGCCCGGGCCGGCCGAGGTGCGGACGGCGCCGACCGGCAGCAGGGTGCCGCAGGCGATCCGGACACCGTTCGGCAGCTCGTTGTCGGACTCCACGATCGCGCCGTCCCCGATCACCGCGCCGTCCAGCGCGGTGCGGTCGCCGATGGTCGCGAAGGCGCCCACGATCGAGTCCTTGACCAGGGTGTCGGAGCCGATGACGGCACCGGGCAGGATCACACTGCCCTCGACGATGGCGCCGGCCTCGACCACCGCGCCCTCGGCGACCACGGTGCCGCCGCTGAGCACCGCGCCGTGCCGGACGGTCGAGCCGGGCAGCAGCAGGGCGTCGCCGGTCGGGCCGGGGACGGCGGGCGAGTCGACCTTGCCGAGGACGAGGTCGGCCGAGCCGCGGACGAAGGCGGCGGGGGTGCCGAGGTCGAGCCAGTACGAGGTGTCGACGACGCCGCGCAGCAGCGCGCCGGTGGCCAGCAGCTCGGGGAAGGTCTCGCGCTCGACGGAGACCTCGCGGCCGGTCGGGATCCGGTCGATGACGGAACGCGTGAAGACGTAGCAGCCGGCGTTGATCTGGTCGGTGACGATCTGCTCCGGCGTCTCCGGCTTCTCCAGGAACTCCAGCACCCGGCCGTGCTCGTCGGTCGGGACGAGGCCGAAGGCGCGCGGGTCCTCGACCCGGGTGAGGTGCAGGGTGACGTCGGCCCCGGCGGCCACGTGGCCGTCGCGCAGGGCGGCGATGTCGACGCCGGAGAGGATGTCGCCGTTGAAGACCAGGACCGGCTCGTCGGGCCCGCAGGTGAGCCCGGTGGCCGCGTTGCGGATCGCGCCGCCGGTGCCGAGCGGCTCGCGCTCGGTCAGGTAGACCAGCTCGATGCCGTAGGGGGTGCCGTCCTGGAAGTGGTCCTCGAAGACCTCGGCCAGGTAGGAGGTGGCGAGCACCACGCGGGTGACCCCGGCCGCCGCCGCGCGCGCCAACTGATGCGCGATGAACGGGACGCCTGCCACGGGCAGCATGGGCTTGGGGGTGTGGGTGGTCAGCGGACGCAGTCGCGTGCCCTTACCACCGACCAGCATGATCGCCTCGGTCATGGTCTGCGCTGTTCCCCTTGTGCTCTGTGCGGCCCGGCCCGGCGGGCCGATACCTCCGTCGGTGTGGTGTACGCCGTTCCGGGGGCCGGAACGGATCGACCGGCTCACGGCCGGTCCGCGGCCTACTGTATTTCCTTCTGACAGGAGCGCCGCCCGGTGGTCCGGACCTCCCGCGCCCGGGACGGGCCCGGGCGCGGGAGGTCCGCCGCCGCGAGAAGTCCGGAACGGTCACCGGAAATGCGCGGAGCGACCGCCCGGGAGGCCGGGAACGCCCGCCGGAAACGCCCGGCCCGGGCGGGTGCCGGTGGCACCCCCCGGGCCGGGTGGTTGTTGCAGAACTGTCGAACAACCGGGCCGGTTCACGGCCCCGTCGGGCGGGACGCCGCTCAGGCGTCGACCGTCTGCGGCTCCTCGGCCCCGGCCGGCGGGACGGCCTTGACCGAGTCGAGCAGCAGCTGGGCGACGTCCACGACCTTCAGGTGCTCCTTGGCCGCGCCCTCGTTCTTCTTGCCGTTCACCGAGTCGGAGAGCATCACCAGGCAGAACGGGCAGGCGGTGGAGACGATGTCCGGGTTCAGGGACAGCGCCTCGTCGACGCGCTCGGTGTTGATCCGCTTGCCGATGCGCTCCTCCATCCACATCCGCGCGCCACCGGCGCCGCAGCAGAAGCCGCGCTCCTTGTGCCGGTGCATCTCCTGCTGGCGCAGACCGGGGACCTTGTCCATGATCTCGCGCGGCGGGCTGTAGACCTTGTTGTGCCGGCCCAGGTAGCAGGGGTCGTGGTACGTGATCAGGCCCTCGACCGGGTTGACCGGCACGAGCTTGCCCTCGTCGATGAGGTGCTGCAGCAGCTGGGTGTGGTGGATGACCTCGAAGTGGCCGCCCAGCTGCGGGTACTCGTTGGCGATGGTGTTGAAGCAGTGCGGGCAGGTCGCCACGATCCGCTTGACCGGGGCGTCCTCCAGCGCGGCGTTCAGGGTCTCGACGTTCTGCGCGCCGAGCATCTGGAACAGGAACTCGTTGCCCAGGCGGCGGGCGGAGTCACCGGTGCAGGACTCCTCCTTGCCGAGGATCGCGAACTTCACGCCCGCGGTGTGCAGCAGTTCGGCGAACGCCTTGGTGGTCTTCTTCGCCCGGTCCTCCAGGGCGCCGGCGCAACCCACCCAGTACAGGTACTCGACCTCGGCGGGGTCGATGTCCTCGCCGATCACCGGCACCTCGATGCCGGTCTCCTTCTTGAGCTCCTTGACCCAGTCGAGGCGGGCCTTGGTGGCCATGCCCCAGGGGTTGCCCTTGTTCTCCAGGTTCTTGAGCATGGTGCCGGCCTCGGTGGGGAACGAGGACTCGATCATGACCTGGTAGCGGCGCATGTCGACGATGTGGTCGATGTGCTCGATGTCGACGGGGCACTGCTCGACGCAGGCGCCGCAGGTGGTGCAGGACCACAGCACGTCCGGGTCGATGACGCCGTTCTCCTCGGCGGTGCCGATCAGCGGGCGCTCGGCCTCGGCCAGGGCGGCCGCGGGGACGTCCGCCAGCTGCTCGGCGGTGGCCCGCTCCTCGCCCTCCATGTCCTTGCCGCCGCCGGCCAGGAGGTAGGGGGCCTTGGCGAAGGCGTGCTCGCGCAGGCTCATGATCAGCAGCTTCGGCGAGAGCGGCTTGCCGGTGTTCCAGGCCGGGCACTGCGACTGGCAGCGGCCGCACTCGGTGCAGGTGGAGAAGTCGAGGATGCCCTTCCAGGAGAAGTGCTCGACCTGGGAGACGCCGAAGACGGCGTCGTCGGCCGGGTCCTCGAAGTCGATCGGCGCGCCGCCGCTGGTCATCGGACGCAGCTCGCCGAGCGCGGTGGAACCGTCCTCGGCGCGCTTGAAGTAGATGTTGAAGAAGGCCAGGAAGCGGTGCCAGGCGACGCCCATCGAGGGGTTGACGCCGATGGTGATCGCCCAGGCGAAGGAGGTGCAGATCTTCAGCATCGCGAAGATGTAGACCAGGTTCTCCAGGGTCCCGTGGGACAGGCCGCGGAAGGCCGCCACCAGCGGGTAGGAGATCAGGTACTTGGCCTCGTAGGAGCCGACGTGCTCCAGCGCGCCCTCCAGGCCGCGCAGGATCATGATGCACAGGCCGATGCCGAGGATCGTGTACTCGACGTAGAACGCCTGCCAGGCGATCGAGCCGGCGAAGCGGGACTTGCGGCCCGCCCGGCCGGGCAGGCTCAGCAGGCGGATCACGATCAGGGCGGCGATGCCCAGCGTGGTGAAGGTGCCGACCAGCTCGGTGAACAGCTCGTACGGCAGCCAGCCGCCGAGCACCGGCAGCACGAACTCGGCGTCGAACAGCTGGAAGAACGCGGTGAGCAGGGTCAGGCCCAGGGTGAAGAATCCGACCGCGACGAACCAGTGGGCGACGCCGACGATCCCCCAGCGGTTCATCCGGGTGTGGCCGACGAACTCCACGGCCACGGTCCTCGCGCGCTGGGCGGGTTGCCCGAAGCGGCTGGCGTCCGGCTGGCCGGTCCGCACCACCCGGTAGATGTACAGCGCCGCGCGAGCGGCGAGCGCGGTGCCGACCACGAACGTGACCAGCGAGATGACGATCGCTGCTAGCTGCATCGGCTCTCCGTCTCCTGCGGCTTGCTTGTTGCGGGTGTGCGGTGTCTTCGGGGCAGTGTACTCGCCGGTAACTTCCAGGGCCGACGGCCCGGACATTACCGCTGGGCAACACTTCTCCTGAAGATGCTCAAGGTATGGCGGCAGTCACGTGAACGCACGCCCGGGGCACCCCCGGCCGTGTCCCGACCGCGTCCCGGCCGCTCCCCGGCACCCGTTCGCGCACGTTTCCACTCACCAAAGTTGAGCGCCGAGGACTCATAGCTGTTGACGCGTCCCGGCCCGTCATGCATCCTTGAGCCTGTAAAGCTCAACTCTTCCGTGGAGGTATTTACGATGGCACGCGCGGTCGGCATCGACCTCGGCACGACGAACTCGGTCGTCAGCGTTCTGGAGGGTGGCGAGCCCACCGTCATCACGAACGCCGAGGGCGCGCGGACCACGCCGTCCGTCGTCGCCTTCGCCAAGAACGGCGAGGTGCTCGTCGGCGAGGTGGCCAAGCGCCAGGCGGTCACCAACGTGGACCGCACCATTCGCTCGGTCAAGCGCCACATGGGCACCAGCTGGAAGATCGGGCTGGACGGCAAGGACTTCAACCCGCAGCAGATCAGCGCCTTCATCCTGCAGAAGCTGAAGCGCGACGCCGAGTCCTACCTGGGCGAGACGGTCACCGACGCTGTCATCACCGTCCCGGCGTACTTCTCCGACTCCGAGCGCCAGGCGACCAAGGAGGCCGGTGAGATCGCGGGCCTCAACGTCCTGCGCATCGTCAACGAGCCGACCGCGGCCGCCCTGGCCTACGGCCTGGACAAGGACGACCAGACCATTCTGGTCTTCGACCTCGGCGGCGGCACCTTCGACGTCTCGCTGCTGGAGATCGGCGACGGCGTCGTCGAGGTGAAGGCCACCAACGGTGACAACCACCTCGGTGGCGACGACTGGGACCAGAAGGTCGTCGACCACCTGGTCAAGGTCTTCCAGGCCGGCCACGGCGTCGACCTGTCCAAGGACAAGATGGCGCTGCAGCGTCTGCGCGAGGCGTCCGAGAAGGCCAAGATCGAGCTGTCCTCGTCCTCCGAGACCTCGATCAACCTGCCCTACATCACGGCCTCCGCCGAGGGCCCGCTGCACCTGGACGAGAAGCTCACCCGGGCCCAGTTCCAGCAGCTCACCTCGGACCTGCTGGAGCGCTGCAAGGTCCCGTTCCACAACGTCATCAAGGACGCGGGCATCGCCCTCTCCGAGATCGACCACGTCGTCCTCGTCGGCGGCTCGACCCGGATGCCGGCCGTCGCCGAGCTCGTCCGCGAGCTGACCGGCGGCAAGGACGCCAACAAGGGCGTCAACCCGGACGAGGTCGTCGCCATCGGCGCCTCGCTCCAGGCCGGTGTCCTCAAGGGCGAGGTCAAGGACGTCCTGCTGCTCGACGTCACCCCGCTGTCCCTCGGCATCGAGACCAAGGGCGGCATCATGACCAAGCTGATCGAGCGCAACACCACGATCCCGACCAAGCGCTCCGAGATCTTCACCACGGCCGAGGACAACCAGCCGTCCGTGCAGATCCAGGTCTACCAGGGCGAGCGCGAGATCGCGGCGTACAACAAGAAGCTCGGCATGTTCGAGCTGACCGGCCTGCCGCCGGCCCCCCGCGGCCTGCCCCAGATCGAGGTCACCTTCGACATCGACGCCAACGGCATCATGCACGTCGGCGCGAAGGACCTCGGCACCGGCAAGGAGCAGAAGATGACCGTCACCGGCGGCTCCGCGCTGCCGAAGGACGACATCGAGCGCATGATGCGCGAGGCCGAGCAGTACGCGGAGGAGGACCACAAGCGCCGCGAGTCCGTGGAGACCCGCAACCAGGCCGAGCAGCTCGTGTACTCCACCGAGAAGTTCATCGCCGACAACTCCGACAAGCTCCCGGCCGACGTCAAGACCGAGGTCGAGGCCGCCATCGGCGAGCTCAAGGAGGCCCTGAAGGGCGAGGACATCGCGAAGATCCGCGAAGCCTCGGAGAAGGTCTCCACCACCGCCCAGAAGCTCGGCCAGGCGCTCTACGCCAACGCCGACGCCGCCGGTGCGGCGGGCGCGGCCGGTGACGCCGCCGACGCCGGTGCCAAGGACGACGACGTCGTCGACGCCGAGATCGTGGACGACGAGAAGCCCAAGGGCGGTGCGGCATGACGGAGAAGCCGCAGGGTGCCGAGCCCGGCGACGACTCCGCCGCCGAGGAGGCCGTGATCAAGGCCGCCGAGGAGGCCGCCGCGGCCGGTGCCGAGGGCACCGACGCGGGCACCCCCGGGGACGGCACGGCCAAGCAGTTGGCCGAGCGCACCGCCGACCTCCAGCGCCTCCAGGCCGAGTACCAGAACTACCGCAAGCGGGTCGAGCGCGACCGGCTGACGGTCCGCGAGATCGCCGTCTCCAACATCCTGGAGGCACTGATCCCGGTCCTGGACGACATCGGCCGGGCCCGCGACCACGGCGAGGTGACGGGCGGGTTCAAGTCCGTCGCCGAGTCGCTGGAGACGGTCGTCGCCAAGCTGGGCCTGCAGCAGTTCGGCAAGGAGGGCGAGCCCTTCGACCCGACCATGCACGAGGCGCTGATGCACAGCTACTCGTCGGAGGTCACCGAGGACACCTGCGTCCAGATCCTCCAGCCCGGCTACCGGATCGGCGAGCGGATCATCCGCCCGGCGATGGTCGCGGTCGCGGAGCCCCAGCCGGGCACCCAGACCACGCCCGGCCCGGACGCCGACACCGCCAAGGGCGGGGAGAAGAAGGACCAGGCCGACGGTGGCTCGGACAGCTGACCACCGGTGACAGCTGACAACCTGTGCGCTGCGGAGTCGTACGCCGGCCAGTACGGCGGACGGCTCCGCAGCGCGCTGTCGACGTTCCCCGGCACCACTGGCCGGGTCCCAACCGTTGACAGCACTGTGACGATGGACCTCGGGAGGTGGCACCGGCCATGAGCGGCAAGGACTACGTGGAGAAGGACTACTACAAGGTCCTCGGCGTGCCCAAGGACGCCAGCGCCACCGAGATCAAGAAGACGTACCGGAAACTGGCGCGCGAGTTCCACCCCGACGCCAACAAGGGCGACGCCAAGGCCGAGGAGCGGTTCAAGGACATCTCCGAGGCGTACGACGTCCTCTCCGACGAGAAGCGCCGCAAGGAGTACGACGAGGCCCGCAGCCTCTTCGCCAACGGCGGCTTCCGGTCCGGCGGCCCCGGTGGCACCGGCAACTACAGCTTCGACTTCGGCGACCTCTTCAGCGGGAGCCAGGGCGGCGGCAACGGCAGCGGCGGGATCGGCGACGTCTTCGGCGGTCTCTTCAACCGGGGCGGCCGGCAGGCCCAGCCGCGGCGCGGCTCCGACGTCGAGACCGAGGTGACGCTCTCCTTCGAGGAGGCCGTCGACGGTGCGACCGTCCCGCTGCGGATGACCAGCCAGGCCCCCTGCCGCCTCTGCAACGGCACCGGCGCCAAGTCCGGCACCACCCCGCGGGTCTGCCCGACCTGCGTCGGCTCCGGCACGGTGAGCCGGGGGCAGGGCGCCTTCGCGCTCTCCGAGCCCTGCCGGGACTGCCGCGGCCGCGGCATGATCGTCGACGACCCGTGCACCGACTGCCACGGCAGCGGCCGGGCCAGCTCCGCCCGCACCATGCAGGTCCGGATCCCGGCCGGCGTCCAGGACGCCCAGCGGATCCGGCTCAAGGGCAAGGGAGCCCAGGGCGAACGCGGCGGCCAGCCCGGCGACCTCTACGTCAGCGTGCACGTCGACCCGCACCCGGTCTTCGGACGCAAGGGCGACAACCTGACCGTGACCGTGCCGGTCACCTTCCCCGAGGCCGCCCTCGGCGGCACCATCGAGGTGCCGACCCTGAACGGCCCGTCGGTGAAGCTCAAGCTGCCCCCGGGCAGCGCCAACGGCCTGACCCTGCGGGCCCGCGGCAAGGGCGCCACCCGCAAGGACGGCACCCGCGGCGACCTCCTGGTCACCGTGGAGGTCGTGGTGCCCCAGACCGTCACCGGCGACGCGCTGTCCGCCCTGGAGCAGTACCGCGAGGCGACCGCCTCCGACGACCCACGAGCCGCCCTGTTCAGAGCGGCGAAGGGAGCGTGACGACCAGATGATCCCCGACGAACCCATCGGACCCGGCCTCGGTGACGGCCTGCCCGGTGGCGGCGCCCGGCGCACCACGCGCCGCAGCGCCCCGCAGCCCCAGTACGTGCTCACCGAGGAGACCCCGGTCTACGTGATCTCGGTGGCTGCCGAGCTCTCCGGTCTGCACCCGCAGACCCTCCGCCAGTACGACCGGCTCGGCCTGGTCTGTCCCGACCGCACCGCCGGCCGGGGCCGCCGCTACTCCGCGCGCGACATCCAGCAGTTGCGCGAGGTCCAGCGGCTCTCCCAGGACGAGGGCATCAATCTGGCCGGCATCAAGCGGATCATCGAGCTGGAGAACCAGGTCACCGCCCTCCAGTCCCGCATCGCCGAACTGGCCGACTCCCTGGAGGGCGCGGCCACCGCCCTCCAGCAGCGCGAGGCGACCATCCACGCCTCCTACCGCCGCGACCTGGTCCCCTACCAGCCCCCCACCCCGCACTCCAGCGCCCTCGTCGTCTGGCGTCCCAGGCGCTGACCTCCCGCGCCGCCCTGCCGACGCCGCCGGTTTCCCCCTGGCCGGGGGGTGCCGGCGGCGCGGCCTTTGGTGAGAGAGTGCTCGGTGCAGGTAGCAGCAGATCGAGAAACACCGATGCCGGCCCTCGAAGGCTCTGTCCAAGATCCCCGTCGAAGTCGGCGCCCCGGCTTCGCACAGCCCTATCCGACACCAGGGAGCCGCAGATGAGCGAGACGGCCGATCCCGGACTCACCTCAGGCGGTCTCGGCGTCCTTTCGGATAATGCGCGCAAGCTGTATCTCGACATCCTGCACACCCACGGTCGCCTGATGCCCGAAAACCGGGAGGCCACCGACGCCAAGTACCTTCAGGAGCTTCTCGACATCGGCCTGCTGGTGCCGGACACGGACGATCCGAACGTCCTGGTGGCCGTGGACCCGCAGCAGCTTTCGTCCGGACTCATCGCCTCCTGGCAGCGCAAGGCCCTCGACCTGCTCTCCCGGGCCGAGGCACTGCCGATCGACCTGAAGGACCTGACCGAGGCTTTCCACACGCCGAAGCAGACCGGCGGCAGCATCGAGTACGTGCGCGGAAAAGTGCTGATCAACCAACGGCTGGGGCAGTTGACCACCAGTTGCACCGAGGAGTTCCTGGCCGCGCAGCCGGGCGGTCCCCGGCCTCCGGAGGCCCTCGCCAGCAGTCGGGACCGGGATCTGGCCCTCCTCCAGAGAGGCGCCAAGTTCCGGACGATCTACCACCCGAGCACCCGCTACCATCCGGCCACCAGGGACTACGTCCTGGCGATCACGGACGGGGGTGGGGAGGTCCGCACGCTGGACGAGCCCTATACGCGCCTCATCGTCGTCGATCGGCGCACCGCCATCATTCCCGTCGCCGACGACCTGAATGTGGCCGCGTTCATTCACGACCGGGCGATCATCAGCTATCTGGTCTCCGAGGTCTTCGAGCGCAACTGGAACCGCGCGCTCGAATTCGACGGCGCCCGAGCGGTGCCCCAGGAAGTCATCTCACGCCTGCGACAGACGATCATCGATCTGCTGCTCAAGGGCACCAGTCATCGCGTCATAGCCAGGAGCCTCGGCATCAGTGAACGGACCCTCGCACGTCACATAGCGGACATGCGGGAGGACTACAAGGTCGATTCACTGTTCCAGCTCGGATACGTGCTGGCCCGGACCCCTCAGCACGGTCACCCCGAGAGCCGGTCGGACGGGCTGGACCAGGTCACCGACTGACCCGGCGAGCCCTCCGACGGACCGGCTCAGGTCCAGTTGCTGTCGCTGTCCGTCAGTGCCACCGTCCGCAGCTCCGAGGACGCGGGGCCGTGCGACGCGGGCTGGTGGCCGGAAGCTGCCGAGACAATCTGGCTGCTCGCGGTCAATACTGCTACAACGGCAGCGATCGAAACTGCCACAATGCGAACGTGCCGGCGCAGGCGAAGCATGCGATCACGCCTTCCTGAGTAGTCGCAAGGTATCGAGCAATGGGAACAGCTGAGCAATCGACCACATAATGCCCCAGCTCGAACGCGCGCGCCACATGCCCCCTGCGCAGAAGTGCGTCATCTCCATGCCAGGCAGTCAGATGACACCTCTCAGCAGTGGACTCGACCGCCCCGGGCGATGGACGATCAGTTCGCTCCCGATGGTCCCGGCAAGCTCACCACACTTGCCGATGTACCTTCAATTCACCATTCGGCCCCGCATCTCGGGCGGAGACCGCAGCCACGCCGATCGGAACCCCTGACCCAACCCTGCCGGACCTGGTGAACCCGATCAGCCACTCCCCGGAGTCGACATGACTGAGCCCTACCTGCGTCACCACGACAGCCAGGCCCACGAGGGTCGGCGTGCACGAGTCTTCCTGGCCGCGCCGCTGATGCGGTTGACCGGGCCGGCGGACAGTGTGGTGACTCTCGCCAGCCGGACGCGGCTGACGACCCTCCGCACCACCCTTCTCCGCAGTGGCGCCGCCGTCTACAGTGCCCACCACAGCGACGCCTGGACCGTCGCCGGGCGCGCCCCCGAGCCGCGGGTGCCGTCCGACTTCCGCGCCCTGCAGTCCGCCGACCTGGTCTTCGCCTACGTCGGCGCGCCGCTCTCCGCCGGCGTCAGCCTGGAGCTGGGCTGGGCGTCCGCGCTGCGCAAGCCGATCGTCCTGCTGGTGGACGAGGCCATCACCCACAACCCGCTGATCGCCACCATCGAGCAGGTCGCCCCCGTCCTGCCGCTGGTCTTCGACGACACCTGGTCCCAGGAGGCCCTCCACCACACCGTGGAGACCGCCCTCGACTGGGCCGGCATGGCGCTCTCCCTGCGCGAGGGCTTCTGGACCGCCCCCGGCGAGCAGTTCACCGTCCCCCGGCAGCAGCCCCCGGCCGTCGGCCCGACCGGCTACTGGCCCACCGGCGCGGCCACCGGCTGATCGCGGGTCAGCCACCGGACTCCCCCGTCCGGGCTCCCCGCATCTGCCAGCCGAGCTGGAACAGCGTCTCCGCGTCGTACATCTCCCGGAGCCGGGAGATGTGGGCGGCCACGGTCCGCTCGCTCAGTCCCAGCCGTGCGGCGATCGTCCGCTGGGTGAGCCCCTGGGCGAGCAGCCGGCCGACCTGCTCGTGCACCGCGGAATCGGCCGTACCGGCGGCCAGCGCGTCCCAGTTGACGCCTTCGGCGTGGTGCCAGTGCTGCTCGAAGGTGTCCACCAGGAACGCCACCACGGCCGGATCGGTCACCAGCACGGCCCTCGTCCCGTCGGCGCCCTTCGGCAGCACCGCCACCGATCGGTCGAAGATCACCAGCCGGGTGAAGTCGGCGGCCAGCGTCCGGATCGAGCAGCCGAGTCGCGTGACCTCCGCGGCGTAGTCGACGGTGGCCGGGTCGAGCCTGGCCGGCGGCTGGTAGATCGTCCGGATGCTGCCGCCCCTGCGCAGGTAGGCACTGGTGTGGTGGAGCATGTCCGCGATGACACCGGCCGGACGGGCGCCTCCCGGCTGCATGGTCATCGACTCGTGCGGGTACTCCCGCGCGAGGCAGGTCAGCAGTGTGCGGATCTCCGGCACACCCTCGACCTGCTCCACACCTCCCGTCACATCGAGGTGGCGCGAGGTGCGTTCGTAGGCCCGGACGAGTTCGTCCAGACGGTCCGGCAACCGCTCGGACTGCTGGAGCAACCTGACCCCCTCCGCCCGCAGGTCCGCCGCCACCTGGTCGGCGAGCGCCCGCGGGCTCACGGCCACGTACGACGAGTCCAGGGCGTGCGGCACCAGCAGGCCGAGACGGATCAGCGCCTCCAGCGCGCCCCGGTCCGCCGGGTCCACCTCGGCGGCCCCGATCCGGCCGCCCTCGCGCAGCACCGCGAGGTAGAGCTCCCGCGCGGCCTCGTCCGGCAGTGCCGCGTTCAGCACCTCCGAGGTCATGGGCACGGCCGGGGTCACCGGGTCATCCGTCGTCACGGCCGCCCCGCATCAGCCAGCCGAGCTGGAACAGGGTCTGGGCGCCGTAGCGGTCGCGCAGGCGGGAGATGTGGGCGGCCACCGTCCGCTCGCTGAGGCCGAGGCGGGTGGCGACAGCGCGTTGGGTGAGGCCGCGGGCGAGCAGGCGGCCGACGCGTTCGGGGGCGCTGTGGGCGGCGGCCCGGGTGGGCGGGGCGGCGCGACCGATGGCGTCGGCACGACACCAGTCGCGTTCGAAGGCGTTGACGATGAAGGCGATCGCGGCCGGGTCGGAGATGAACGCGGCGGTGCTGTGGTCCTCGGAGGCCGAGATCACGGCGACCGAGCGGTCGAAGATCATCAGCCGCTGGATGGGCTCGTCCAGGATCCGGATCAGCGAGCCCCGCCGGGTGACCTCCTCGGCGTAGGCGAGGGCGGGCGGTTCGGACATCGCGACCGGCTGGTAGATGGTGCGCAGCGAACAGCCGCGCCGGAGCAGCTGGACGTCCTGCTGGATGGCGATCTCGAGGGCGTCGGCCGGGCGGGGGCCCGGCTGGGCGGTGAGGACCTCGGTGCGGCAGTCGGAGACCAGTTGCGAGATCCGGTGCCGGATGTGGATGTGGCCCTCGATGTGGACGGCCCCGCCGGAGCGCTCGGGCGGCCGGGGCATCGCGTCGTAGGCGCGGGTGAGGGTGTCCAGGGTGCCGGGGAGGTTCTCGGCGCGGACCAGGAGCCGGGTGGCCTCGCTGCGGAGTTCGGCGCCGAGGCGGTCGCTGACCGAGCGGGGGCTCACGGCGGTGTAGCAGGCGTCCATCGGATTGGGCACCAGCAGGCCGATGGAGACGAGTCCGTGGACGGCTTCCCGGTCGGCCTCGGGGACGTCGGCGAAGCGGATCCGGCCACCGTCTGCCAGGATCGCGAGGTAGAGGCGGCGGGCGGTCTCGTCGGGGACTCCGCCCGGGGCGTCCTCCGCGTCCGCCGTCGCTCCGAACGTCACGTCGAACGCTCCCTGCCGGGTTCTCTGGGGTGTGCGTGCTCTTCGCGCGCCGCACGGTGCCGACGGCCCTCACCGTACTGGGGACCGACGGGCCCCCGGACCTCGGGTGCCGTCGCACACGGGTCCGGGGAGCCGTCGGTCCACGCCGCGGTCCCGGTGCTTCCGGCGAGGCGGAGCAGCAACGCCTCGCCGGCTCCGGTCCCGGGGGCCATCACCACACATGGCGTCCCGGCCGGCGCTCTTCCCCCCGATATGCAGGCACGTGCGGACGTACCGGTCGCATCCAGTATTGAAGAGCAAGTCACCGTCATCGGGCTGCGGTTGCCCGGACGACCTGGCGTGACTCCACCCTCACAGCGTGACGGCCGGTGAACAAGTGCCGCCCTGCTGCATGTTCTCGCAATTGCAGGAACCTGCAGCACCGGGGCGGCCCCGACCACCGCGCGCCACTACCGATTCCTGCGAAAGCCCAGGTCAGACGGGTATGACGGAAGTTTTCCAACCGTCCGTCCGGTTGGTGGCGGACGCGTGGAGTCCGGAAGACCGGACGCGGGGAGCGGTCGGCGCCGGCCCCGGCGGGCCTCAGCGGGCCAGCAGCCGTCCGCCGGCCAGCGCGGCGGCCGTGCCGCCGGCCGCGAGCGCCCAGCCCGCCAGCAGCAGCGCGAACAGGCCGACGGCGAGCCCGGTGAAGCCGGCGAAGCCGGTGTGCCGGGCCAGCGCGGCCGCCCCGGTGACGCAGGTGCCGATCGGGAAGGTGAACGCCCACCAGGTCATCCCGAAGCCCATCCCGGCCCGGCGGGCGCGCAGATTGGCGGCGAGGGCGAGCAGCAGCCACAGCATCGCGACACCGAGCACGGCCACGCCGTACAGCTCGGCGAGCGGGAGCGCGACCGGGGCGAGGTCGGGGAGGACCGGGCCGGCGGCGTCCGCGAGCTGGTGCACGGCGGTGGTGGACTGGCCGAGCGGGCCGAGCACCAGGAACAGGGTCGGGGTGAGCGCCGGCGCGGACAGCTTGCTGTGCACCAGGCCGGTGAGCACCACCGGCAGCAGGGCCAGGGTGGCCAGCAGGCCGACCCCGAACAGCGTCGCGCAGCCGTACAGCAGGGCCTGCCGGGCCCCGCCGGCGGGCAGGTGCGGGACCAGCGCCGGGCCGGCGGCGGAGGCGACCAGCGGGGCGACCACGGGCAGCAGCCAGGTCGGGTTGGCGCCGAGCGGGGAGACCCTGTGCCGGGTGATCATCAGGTACGGGATGCCGACCGCGACGGCCAGCGCGTACAGCGTGCCCACCGTCCACAGCACCAGGTCGATCGCGACGGCCGGGCCGGTGCCGACGACCCGGGAGCCGATGGTCAGGGTTCCCAGGCCGACCGAGATCAGCGCCATCGGCGGACAGCCGTAGAAGACGGCGGTGGCCGGGTTCTCCAGCAGGTGCTCCCGGGCGGCCTCGCGGTGCCGGGTGAGGTGGACCGCGCGGGCGGTGCCGAGCAGCAGCAGGGCCACCAGTCCGAGTGCCCACACCACCTCGGCGAACCCCAGCAGGCCGGGCCACCGGACCGGGAGGGCGGCCGCGCCGTTCGCCACGATCGCCGTCCCCATGACCACCGCGTACCAGTTCGGGGTGAGCTGGGAGAGGTCGAGGCGGCGACCCCGGGCGACGAGGCGGGCCCGGGCGGACGGGGGGGGAGCGGCGCTGAGCAGGGTGACCATGCCACCAACCGTCTCCCGGGGCGGCGGCCGCCGGTAGCGCCGCCCGCTCTATGAGGGCATAGCCTGAATCTATGCCCCTCTCCCCGCGCGTCCCCGAAATCGGTGCCCTGGAGCTGCTGCTCGCGGTGGCCCGGCTCGGCAGTGTCGGCCGGGCGGCCGCCGAGCTCGGGGTGAGCCAGCCGACCGCCAGTGCCCGGATCAAGGGCATGGAGCGGCAGATCGGCGTCGCGCTGCTGGAGCGCTCCCCGCGCGGCTCCCGGCCCACCGAGGCGGGCCGGCTGGTGGTCGAGTGGGCCCGGCAGGTGGTGGAGGCGGCGCAGGCGCTGGACGCCGGGATCGACGCGCTGCGCGAGCGCCGGGACGCCCGGCTGACCGTGGTGGCCAGCCTGACCGTCGCCGAGTACCTGATGCCGGGCTGGCTGCTGGCGCTGCACGCGACCAACCCGGGCACGGCGGTGACGCTGCGCACCGCCAACTCGGCGGACGTGGCCGGGCACGTGCTGGCCGGGGACGCCGACCTGGGCTTCGTCGAGGGGCCGCTGCCGCCGGCCGGCCTGGCGGGCGCGGTGGTGGCGGCGGACCGGCTGGTGGTCGTGGTGGCACCGGACCATCCGTGGGCCCGGCGGCGTTCCCCGCTGTCCGGGGCGGAGCTCTCGGCGACCCCGCTGGTGCTGCGCGAACCGGGCTCGGGGACGCGGGAGGTGCTGGAGATGGCACTGGCGCCCTACGGCGGCACCGCGCCCCCGCGACTGGAGCTGGCCTCGTCGACGGCGCTGAAGGCGGCGGCGATGACCGGCGCCGGGCCGGTCTGTCTGAGCGAGCTGGCGGTGGTGGAGGAGTTGGCGACCCGGCGGCTGGTGGCGGTGCGGCTGGCGGACGAGCTGGATCTGCGGCGGCCGCTGCGGGCGGTCTGGCCGTCCGGGCAGCGGCCCACCGGCCCGGCCCGGGAGCTGCTGGCCCTGACCCGTCGGACGGCGGGGACGCACCAGGCGAGGATGGCCCAGGCGCGGACCCTGCCGCCGCGGGCGGCGGCCCGTCCGGCCACCGGGACGGGCACGGCCGGAGCCGCCGCCGCGCGGAGCGAGCGGCCCGTTCTGCGGGCCCGCCCCGACCGTTCACGCAGAAGTTGAGCGGAATGGACTCAACTTAGTGCATGCTGTAGAGAGCAGACATCAGCTCGACGAGGGAGGACCCCCCAGCAGTGGACGCCAGCAAGTTCACCACCAAGACGCAGGACGCCCTGTCCGCCGCGATCCGGCAGGCCGGCTCGGCCGGCAACCCGGACGTCAAACCGGTGCACATCCTGATCGCCCTGCTGGAACAGCCCGAGGGGATCGCGAAACCGCTGCTCGAGGCGGTCGGCGCGGACGTGCCCGCGATCGACGCCGACGCCCGCCGACAGCTGACCGCGCTGCCCAGCGCCTCGGGCTCCACCGTCGCCGCGCCGCAGCTGGCCCGCGACACGATGGCCGTGCTGACCGAGGCCGGCCGGCGCGCCGACGACCTCGACGACCAGTACGTCTCCACCGAGCACCTGCTGGTCGGCCTGGCCGCCGAGGGCGGGGCGGTCGCCGAGCTGCTGGTGCGGCAGGGCGCCACCGCCAAGGCGCTGCTGGCCGCGTTCAAGGACGTCCGCGGCAGCGGCCGGGTCACCTCGCCGGACCCCGAGGGCACCTACAAGGCCCTGGAGAAGTACGGCACCGACCTCACCCAGGCCGCCCGGGACGGCAAGCTCGACCCGGTGATCGGCCGGGACCAGGAGATCCGCCGGGTGGTCCAGGTGCTCTCCCGTCGGACCAAGAACAACCCGGTGCTGATCGGCGAGCCCGGCGTCGGCAAGACGGCCGTGGTCGAGGGCCTGGCCCAGCGCATCGTGGCCGGCGACGTGCCGGAGTCGCTGCGCGGCAAGCGGCTGGTCTCCCTGGACCTCGGGGCGATGGTGGCCGGGGCCAAGTACCGCGGCGAGTTCGAGGAGCGGCTGAAGGCCGTCCTCAACGACATCAAGCAGAGCGACGGCCAGGTCGTCACCTTCATCGACGAGCTGCACACCATGGTCGGCGCGGGCGCCGGCGGCGACTCCGCGATGGACGCCGGCAACATGCTCAAGCCGATGCTGGCCCGCGGCGAGCTGCGGATGGTCGGCGCCACCACCCTGGACGAGTACCGCGAGCGGATCGAGAAGGACCCGGCCCTGGAGCGCCGCTTCCAGCAGGTGCTGGTCGGCGAGCCGAACGTCGAGGACTCGATCGCCATCCTGCGCGGCCTCAAGGGCCGGTACGAGGCGCACCACAAGGTCCAGATCGCGGACGCCGCGCTGGTCGCCGCGGCCACCCTCTCGCACCGGTACATCACCTCCCGCTTCCTGCCGGACAAGGCGATCGACCTGGTCGACGAGGCGGCCTCGCGGCTGCGGATGGAGATCGACTCCTCTCCGGTCGAGATCGACGAACTCCAGCGCGCCGTCGACCGGTTGCGGATGGAGGAACTCGCCCTGGAGAAGGAGTCGGACCCGGCCTCGGTCGACCGGCTGGCCAAGCTCCGCCGCGATCTCGCCGACAAGAACGAGCAGTTGAGCGTTCTCACGGCCCGCTGGGAGCAGGAGAAGAAGAGCCTGAACCGGGTCGGCGAGCTCAAGGAGCGACTGGAGGACCTGCACGGCGCGCTCGAACGCGCCCAGCGGGACGGCGACTTCGAGCGCGCGTCGAAGCTGATGTACGCCGAGATCCCGGCCGCCGAGAAGGAGCTCACCGACGCCCAGGAGCGCGCCGCCGGCGAGGACACCTCCGCCTCGATGGTCAAGGAGGAGGTCGGCCCGGACGACGTGGCCGATGTGGTGGCGTCCTGGACCGGCATCCCGGCCGGCCGGCTGATGGAGGGCGAGAGCTCCAAACTCCTGCGCATGGAGGAGGAGTTGGGCCGACGCCTGATCGGCCAGCCGGAGGCCGTACAGGCCGTGTCGGACGCCGTGCGGCGCACCCGCTCGGGCATCGCCGACCCGGACCGCCCGACCGGCTCCTTCCTCTTCCTCGGCCCCACCGGCGTCGGCAAGACCGAACTCGCCAAGGCGCTGGCCGACTTCCTCTTCGACGACCAGCGGGCGATGGTCCGCATCGACATGAGCGAGTACGGCGAGAAGCACTCCGTCTCCCGCCTGGTCGGCGCCCCGCCCGGGTACGTCGGTTACGAGGAGGGCGGCCAGCTCACCGAGGCGGTCCGCCGCCGCCCGTACAGCGTGGTGCTGCTGGACGAGGTGGAGAAGGCCCACCCCGAGGTCTTCGACGTGCTGCTCCAGGTGCTCGACGACGGCCGGCTCACCGACGGCCAGGGCCGCACGGTGGACTTCCGCAACGCGATCCTGATCCTCACCTCCAACCTGGGCAGCCAGTTCCTGGTTGACCCGACCACCCCGGACGAGCGCAAGAAGGACCTCGTCCTGGAGTCCGTGCGGGCCGCCTTCAAGCCGGAGTTCCTCAACCGGCTGGACGACATCGTGGTCTTCGACCCGCTCGGCACCGCCGAGCTGACCCGGATCGTCGACCTCCAGGTGGCCCGGCTCGCCGACCGGCTGCGCGACCGCCGGCTCGACCTGGAGGTCTCCGCGGCCGCCCGGGACTGGCTGGCGCTCACCGGTTACGACCCGGCGTACGGCGCCCGGCCGCTGCGCCGGCTGGTGCAGTCCGCGATCGGCGACCAGCTGGCCCGGGCGATCCTGGCGGGCCAGGTGCACGACGGCGACACGGTGCTGGTCGAGCGGGACGAGACGGGCGACCGCCTCACCGTGCGGGCCCGCGGACCACTGGAGAAATGACCCCCGGGACCGGTGCGCCGGGCCCGGCGCGCCCCCGGATCACCCGGGGGCGCGCCCCGATCCGGCCATGCCGCCCCGGCTTGCGGGCACCCCTGTGAGGTGGGCCCCGGATGAGGCAGGATGGACTCGGAAGGGCGGCCTCTCATTGCCGACCACCACGTGCACTGAGGAAGAGGACCCCATGAGCATCGACCCGTCGTCCATCCCGTCCTTCGGCGCGCCGCAGGGCGGTCAGCCCGGCGGCCAGGACGGCCGACCGGCCGGCCCGCCGCCGATCATCGTCCCGGACCAGGCCCTGGTGGGCCAGCTGCTCGACCAGATGCAGCTCAAGCACGTGGTCGACGAGGAGGGTGACCTCACCGCTCCCTGGGAGGGCTTCCGCGTCTACTACATGTTCCGCGGCGAGCAGAAGGAGCTCTTCGCGGTGCGCGCGTTCTACGACCGCGCGTACCCGCTGGAGAAGAAGGGCGAGATCCTCGACCTGATCGACGAGTGGAACCGGGAGACCCTGTGGCCCAAGGTCTACACCCACACCCACGAGGACGGCGTGGTCCGGCTGATCGGTGAGGCCCAGATGATCGTCGGCACCGGCGTCAACCTGGACTACTTCGTCACCACCACCGCCAACTGGACCCAGGCCGCGGTCGGCTTCGAGCAGTGGATCGTCGAGCGCCTGGGCCTCCAGGACGAGATCGAGGGCGAGGGCGGCGAGGACAAGCCCGCCGACGGCACCGACCAGAACTGAGCCGCCGGGGAGACCCCGCGCCCGGCCCGCCACCGACGCCCGGTGGCGGGCCGTTCTTGTCCCCGGGGCCCCTCGGGCCCCAGGATGGGCCCGACCGGGCCCGACCGGGCCGGGAACGGCCCGACCGCCGCCGACACCGAGGTACGAGGAGCCGTGATGGGTGCGAGGCCGCTGCTGAACCGTCGACTGGACGGGCTCGGTACGACGATCTTCGCGGAGATGTCCGCGCTGGCCACCGCCACCGGCTCGATCAACCTCGGCCAGGGGTTCCCCGACACCGACGGCCCCGAGGAGGTCCGCGAGGCCGCCGTCCGGGCCCTGCGCGACGGGCGCGGCAACCAGTACCCGCCCGGCCCGGGCGTCCCCGAGCTGCGGACCGCGATCTCGGCGCACCAGCGGCGCCGCTACGGCCTCGACCACGACCCGGACACCGAGGTCCTGGTCACCGCCGGCGCCACCGAGGCCATCGCCGCCGCCCTGCTCGCCCTGCTGGAGCCGGGTGACGAGGTCATCGCCCTCGAACCGTTCTACGACTCCTACAGCGCCTGCATCGCGATGGCCGGCGCGGTCCGGGTCCCGCTCACGCTGCGCGCACCCGACTTCCGCCCCGACCTGGACCGGCTGCGCTCGCTGGTCACTCCCCGCACCCGGCTGCTGCTGCTCAACTCCCCGCACAACCCGACCGGTCTCGTCCTCTCCCCCGAGGAACTCGCGGCCGTCGCCGAACTCGCCGTCGAGCGCGATCTCCTGGTGGTCACCGACGAGGTCTACGAGCACCTGGTGTTCGAGGGCGCGCACCACCCGATCGCCGCCCTGCCGGGCATGCGCGAGCGCACCGTGTCGATCTCCTCGGCCGGCAAGACCTTCTCCTTCACCGGCTGGAAGGTCGGCTGGGTGACCGGCACGCCCGAGCTGGTCGCCGCCGTCCGCACCGCGAAGCAGTACCTCACCTATGTCAGCGCCGGCCCGTTCCAGTACGCCGTCGCCGAGGCCCTCGCCCTGCCCGACAGCTACTTCGACGGCTTCCGCGCGGATCTGCGGTACAAGCGCGACCTGCTCGCGGACGGCCTCGACGCGGCCGGATTCCGGGTCTTCCGCCCCGGGGGCACCTACTTCGTCACCACCGACATCACCCCCCTGGGCGAGCAGGACGGCATCGAGTTCTGCCGCACCCTGCCCGAACGCTGCGGAGTCGTGGCCATCCCCAACGCCGTCTTCTACGACGACGTCGAGGCGGGCCGCCCGCTGGTGCGCTTCACCTTCTGCAAGCGGGTGGACGTGCTGGAGGAGGCGGTGGACCGACTGACCCGGCTCCGTCCCGTCGACCGGACCTCTCGCACGTCCTGACGATTCGTCAATTCCCCCGACAGGCAGTGGCCTTGCTGCCCGTCGGGCAATGCGTCCTGCCTGCGCGGCAGGGTTTCGCCGAAGGCCGGTGCCGTGCGCCCGGCACATCGGGGGCGAGGGCGCACGCGTCGTGCGAACGGCGTGCGAGCCGCTCACACGGCGTGCAGGCCGGGGCGAAAGGCGCGCGCGGTGCACAGTCGCACACCGGGTCGATCAGAGCAGCGAAGCCGATGTGCTCGAAACGGTGAATGCTTGACAAAGTTGGGTAAATCACCGACGGACCCGGCGTATTCGTGCTTCTCTGCTGCTGAATCTCCAGCCGGAATCCTTCCTTCCACGGTCGGCCGCGCCCTGGACCGCACAGCCACGACCAGCCCCGCCTCGGCCCGGGCCCATTCGCTGCTGCTCGGAGGGCGCGCACGGAGCTGAAACCCGGAGCCGAGCATGCTCACCACTTTGCAGACCTCCTACACGGACACCCGCGCGGGTGACCTGGCCTGGTGCCTGGGCGGCGAGCCGCTGCCCGCCCTCGCGGTCCGCGACCTGAGACTCGACGGCCCCGGCCACCCCGGCCCGTCCGGCACCCTCCAGCTGCGCCTGCTGGGCGCCTCCCACCAGGTGGTGATCGCCGCCGGGCCCGGCCACTGCCTGGAGACCGTCGCCTGCCTGCCCGGCCGCCGGACGCCGCTGCCCGCCCGGGTGGCCAAGCAGGTCGACGGCTGGGAGTACGAGTTCGCGGCCCGGATCGAGGCCCTTCCGCCGCATGACTTCGCCGCCCGCGCCCAGGAGTTGCTCGCCCTGGTCGAGGGCCATCCGCGCGGCCTGGCCGGCGTCTTCCCCGGCGATCCCAGCGCCTTCACCGCGCTGGTCACCCAGGGCGGGGTGGACCGCCTGCTCTGGCGCACCTGGCACGCCTATCCGCAGGAGGGACGGCTGGTCTGCACCCGCTCCTCACTGGTGGTCGCCCGATGACCCGCACCGGTCCCGCCGGGTCGTCGACAGCCCCGGCCCCGCACCTTCATTCGTACGCAGGAACGATTCGTCAACCTGCGATACCGCCCTGTCCGTCGAATGGGCGCAGCCGTCCGTCCCGAACGTCGCCTAGCGTTTGTTCGTGATCAATCATCCGGCCGGTCCGCCCCCCGCACAGCCGGGCTTCGACCTCGACGACGGCAGCCCGCCCCGGCCCGGGCGGAGCCTGACCTCCCTGCCCGCCCGCCGTCGCTCCCGGTTGCGTGCCCGCCCCGAGCTCGCCCGGCTGGTGGTCCTGCTCGCCGCGTTCGTCTGCGCGGCCTGCGGACTCGTCTACGAGCTGGAACTCGTGGCCCTCGGCGACTATCTGCTCGGGGACTCGGTCACCCAAACCTCGGTCGTGCTCTCCGTCATGGTGTTCGCGATGGGTCTCGGCTCACTGCTCGCCAAACGCTTCACCCGGCGGCCCGCCACCGCCTTCGCCCTGGTCGAGTGCGCCCTCGCCCTCACCGGCGGCCTGTCCGTACTGGCGCTCTACTCCTGCTGGGCCTGGATCGGCCGCTACCAGGCCGCCATGGTCGGCCTGACCTGCCTCATCGGCGTCCTCATCGGCGCCGAGATCCCGCTGCTGATGACGCTGATCCAGCGGATCCGCCGCGAGGACGCCGGCCGCGCCGCCGCCGACCTGTTCGCCGCCGACTACGTGGGCGCGCTGATCGGCGGCCTGGCCTTCCCGTTCCTCATCCTGCCCGTCCTCGGCCCCGGCAGCGGCGCGCTGGTCACCGGCGCGGTCAACGCCGTGGCCGGGGGCGCCCTGGTGCTCTGGCTGTTCCGCGAGGAGCCGGACCCCCGGATCCGGCGGCTGCTGTGGGGCGGGTGCGCACTCGTCCTCGCCCTGCTCGCCGCGGCCGCCCTGTGGTCCGGCGCGGTCGAGCGGGCGGCCCGGCAGGCCCTGTACGGCGGGCAGATCCGCTCCGTCGCCCAGAGCCGGGACCAGGAGATCGTGCTCACCGGCCCCGCCGAGGGTCCGCTCCGGCTGTACGTCGACGGCCGGCTCGCGGTCTGCGGACCGGACGCCTACCGGGGCGACGAGGCGCTCGTCCACCCGGCCATGGCCGCCGGACCGGACGGACGGGTGCTGCTGCTCGGCGGCGGGGACGGGCTCGCGCTCCGGGAGGTGCTGCGGCACAGCGGCGTCCGCTCGGTGCTGGTGGTCGACCCGGACCCGGCGCTCCCCCGGCTCGCCCGCACCGACCCGGGCCTCGCCGCGCTCTCCGGCCGCTCGCTGGACGACCCCCGGGTGCGCACCGCCGAGGCCGACCCGCTGGACTGGCTGCGCGGTGTCCGGCCCTCGCCCGGCCAGTCCTTCGACGTGGTCCTCGCCGACCTGCCCGCCCCTGCCGACGGCGGGCCGGTGAAGTTCCACTCCCAGGAGTTCTACGGCCTCACCACCCGGCTGCTCGCCCCGGGCGGACGGCTCGCCGTGCGCGGCGGCGAGGAGCAGCACGGGCGGCAGGGCCTGTGGCAGGTGGAGTCCGGGCTGCGGGCCGCCGGGCTGCGGACCGTCCCGTACGCCGTCCCCGGCAGCGCGACGGCCAGCTGCCGGCCGGGGCCGGAGAGCAGCCAGAGCTTCCTGCTCGCCGCGGCCGCGCAGCCGCCGCTCACCCTCTCCCCGGACGCCCCGCCGCCCCGCGCCCTCACCGCGGACGGCCTGCGCGCCTCGGCCGCCCGGCTCACCGCCCTGCGGCCGCTCCGCCCGCCCGCCGCCCTCACCCTGCTCGGCCCGCACTGAACCGGACCCGCGCGGCCCCGCCTCCCGGGGGCCGCGCGGCCGGCCGGCCGCGGGCGAGCCACGGCGACAGGTAGGGGACAGGGCGGGGCCGGGCGCGGGTTCGGTCGGTAGGCTCCGTGGCATGGAGCATGAGGTTGTCGTCCCGATGCCGGCCGGGCAGGTCCGGCAGGCCCTGCAGGATCCGGCGCTGCTGGCGCGTTCCGTGCCGGGGCTGAGCACCGAACCGGCCGCCGTCGGCGGCGGCCCGGCGGAGGAGATCGGGGGGCGGCTGAAGCTGCGGATCGGCAGCTCCACCATCACCTACAAGGGCGTGCTCTCACTGATCGAGGGCCGTGAGGGCGTCCTGACCGCGTTCGCCGAGGGCCAGGAGGCACGTGGCAGCGGCGAGGCGACCGCCACCGTCCGGATCAGCGTCGCCGAGGGCACCGCGGAGGGCACCGCGGTGGTGCGCTTCACCGGTGACCTGAGCGCCACCGGGCGGCTGACCGAGTTCGACGGCGAGACCCTCGACGCGGCCGGCCGCCGCCTGCTGGACCGCTTCGCCACCTCGCTCGCCTCGCCGGACGGCACCGGGGCGACCGGGCCGGACACCGAGGGCGAGTCCGAGGCCGGCGGCGCGGACGGGGACGGGGCGGACCTCCCGGCGGACGCCGTCACCGTGACCGACACGGACGCGGCCGACACCGACACCGCCGCGACCGACCCGGACACCGCCGAAGAGGCCCGGGGCGCCGAGAGCCCCGACGGCAGCGAGGACCCCGAGGGCCCCGACGGCAGCGAGGACCCCGAGGACTCCGAGGACTCCGCCACCGTGGTGTTCCTGGAGAACCGCCACGAGGGCCTCGACGAGGACCGCGAGGACGAGCCCGGCGACGACCTCGACGACGACCTCTCCGACCTCATCGCCTTCTCCGACGCCGACGCGGAGCGCTTCGGCCTCCCGCTCGGCGACCCGGACGAGGCCGACGACGTCGACGAGCCCGCCGCGGGCGTGGCCGACCCGCCCGCCGCCGGGATCGAGCGCGAGGTCTCCGCCGAGCTCCCCGCCGAGCCGCCCTTCGGCTACGAGCCGGAGCCGGTGCTCGGCGGCCCGGTCCGCCGCAGCATCGTCGGCCGCTCCGCCGAGGAGGTCGACCACGCCCCGCCGCGCGGCCCGTACGCGCCCGCCCTGCCGGCCCGCAGCGCGCGCGCCCGGGCCGCCTCCCGCTGGGGCGGCGACGCCGGCGGCATCGTGGTCCCCGGTGCGGGCGGCCGCAGCACGGTCCCGTGGATGATCGGCGGCGGGGTGGCCCTGCTGGGCGGCACCGTCGTGCTGGTCAGGGCGCTGCGCCGGCGCCGCTGACCGGGCCGGCCCGGGCGGGATCCGAGCGGGAGGGCCTAAAGTGGACGTCCATGAGCAATGACCGCGACGCCCTGCTGGCACAGATCAAGGACAAGGCCGTCGTCCACGGCAAGGTCACCCTTTCCTCCGGCAAGGAGGCCGACTACTACGTCGACCTGCGCCGGATCACGCTGGACGGCCAGGCCGCTCCGCTGGTCGGCCGGGTGATGCTGGACGCCACCGCGCACCTGGAGTACGACGCCGTGGGCGGGCTGACCCTGGGCGCCGACCCGGTCGCCGCCGCGATGCTGCACGCCGCCGCCGCGCGCGGCCGTGAGCTGGACGCGTTCGTGGTCCGCAAGGCCGGCAAGGCGCACGGCCTGCAGCGCCGGATCGAGGGCCCGGAGGTCAAGGGCCGCCGGGTGCTGGCCGTCGAGGACACCTCCACCACCGGCGGCTCGGTACTGACCGCCGTCGAGGCCCTGCGCGAGGCGGGCGCCGAGGTGGTGGGCGTCGCGGTGATCGTCGAGCGTGGCGGCGCCGCCGCGGTCGAGGCCGAGGGCCTGCCCTACGTCACCGCGTACGACCTGGACGACCTGGGCCTCTGAGCCCCGGCTCCCCCGCACGACCGAACGGCCGGGGCCCGGTGCTGTTTCACGTGAAACAGCACCGGGCCCCGGCCGTTGTCCTCGGTGGAAGGCCCAGCCGTGCTCGGCCCCGCCCGGCGGCTCTCAGCCGCGCCGGTGCCGGCCGCCGCCGGCCTGGACGGTGTCCTCGGCCTCGGCCTCGGGGCCGGCGGCCTTCTTCTTCCGGCGCTCGCGGATCACCTCGACCAGCATCGGCGAGATGGAGAGCAGCACGATCAGCAGCACGGCCGGGATCAGGTACTTGTCGATCACCGGGGCGAGCGCGTCACCGAAGAAGTAGCCGATCAGCAGCATCGACTCGGTCCACAGGACGCCGCCGACGACGTTCCAGAGGAAGAAGGTCCTGGCCGGCATCTCCAGCGTGCCCGCGACCGGGTTCAGGAAGGTCCGGACGATCGGCATGAAGCGGGCGAGCACGACGGCCTTGCCCGGGCCGAAGCGGTTGAAGTACTCCTCGGCCTTCAGCACGTACTCGCGCTTGAAGATCTTCGATTCGGGCTTGTCGAACATCCGCGGTCCGACCTTCACCCCGATCTGGTGCCCGAGCTGGGCTCCGGCGATCGCCGCGATCGGCGCCCCGATCAGCAGGGTCGCGATCGGCAGCCGGTGACCCTCGCCGAGGACCGACGAGGCGGCGCTGGAGGAGGCGACACCCGCGATGATGAGCAGCGAGTCACCCGGGAAGAAGAACCCGACCAGCAGGCCGGTCTCCGCGAAGATGATCGCGATCAGCCCGATCGCACCGAGGGACGAGATCAGTGATTTGGCGTCGAGCAGATTGACGGCCAGCTGGTTGTAGTCCACGGCCGCAGGATAGCGGGCCCGTCTTTACCCGGACCTCGCCCCGGGGGGCGAGCGGGTCCTCATCCTTTCGTCGCACGTCACCGCGGTCCCCGGAGCCGGCCTCCGGAACGGTGGCCGCCGGGGGCGGCCGTCCCGACTGGCGGGCCGCATGGTGGAGGCGGTGGGCATTCTGGGAAGATGGCACCGGCGACCGGCCCGCGGTGGCGAACACCCTCATCGCCGCTCCGCGGCCGCTGCCTCTACCTCGGTACCGGTCCAGCCGCACGCAGAGCCGCGCACCGGCCCCGGTACCCCGGAGTCGTCACCAGGCGTACACAGCGTCGGACAGCACCGTCCGTACGCCGCACACCGACAGGAGCGGATTCGCATGCCCATCGCAACTCCCGAGATCTACAACGAGATGCTGGACCGGGCCAAGGCGGGCAAGTTCGCCTACCCGGCGATCAACGTGACCTCCTCGCAGACCCTGCACGCCGCGCTGCGCGGCTTCGCCGAGGCCGAGAGCGACGGCATCATCCAGATCTCGACCGGCGGCGCGGAGTTCCTGGGCGGCCAGCACAACAAGGACATGGTGACCGGCGCCGTCGCGCTCGCCGAGTTCGCGCACATCGTCGCCGCCAAGTACGACATCACCGTCGCGCTGCACACCGACCACTGCCCGAAGGACAAGCTGGACGGCTACGTCCGCCCGCTGCTGGCGGTCTCCGCCGAGCGCGTGGCCAAGGGCCAGAACCCGCTGTTCCAGTCGCACATGTGGGACGGTTCCGCCGAGACCCTGAGCGACAACCTGGCCATCGCCCAGGAGCTGCTCGCCCAGGCCGCCGCCGCCAAGATCATCCTTGAGGTCGAGATCACCCCGACCGGTGGCGAGGAGGACGGCGTCACCCACGAGATCAACGACGAGCTGTACACCACCGTCAACGACGCCGTCCGCACCGCCGAGGCCCTGGGCCTGGGCGAGAAGGGCCGCTACCTGCTGGCCGCCTCCTTCGGCAACGTGCACGGCGTCTACAAGCCGGGCAACGTCGTGCTGAAGCCGGAGCTGCTGCGCGAGCTGCAGGACGCGATCGGCAAGCAGTACGGCAAGAACGACCCGTTCGACTTCGTCTTCCACGGCGGCTCGGGCTCGACCACCGAGGAGATCGCCACCGCGCTGGAGAACGGCGTCGTGAAGATGAACCTGGACACCGACACCCAGTACGCGTTCACCCGCCCCGTCGTGGGCCACATGTTCGCGAACTACGACGGTGTGCTGAAGGTCGACGGCGAGGTCGGCAAGAAGAACACCTACGACCCCCGCACCTGGGGCAAGCTGGCCGAGGCCGGCATGGCCGCCCGGGTGCTGGAGGCCGCCCAGCAGCTGCGTTCGGCGGGCAACCGCCTGAAGTAGGGCCCCCGCCCCCAGTGGTCCCGCGTCCATGCCCCCCGGTGGTTCACTGGGGGGCATGAGCATTCACGAGAACCTCCTCGGGGGTCCCGCCCCGACGCACCTGCCCGCCGAGTCCGGCCCGCTGGAGCTGATGGCCGGCGGCGCCTCCCCGGCCGAGGTGGCGGCGAAGTTCCCGACCTCCTCGTTGGCCTGGGCCCAGCTCGCCGACGACGCCTTCGCGGCCGGCCGGGTCGTGGAGTCCTACGCCTACGCCCGCACCGGCTACCACCGCGGACTCGACGCGCTGCGCCGCAGCGGCTGGAAGGGCCACGGCCCGGTGCCGTGGGAGCACGAGCCGAACCGCGGCTTCCTGCGGGCGCTGCACGCGCTCGGCCGGGCCGCCGCCGCGATCGAGGAGAAGGAGGAGGCGGAGCGCTGCGCGCAGTTCCTCCGGGACAGCTCGCCGACCGCCGCCGCGACCCTGGGCTGACCCCCGGCCGAACCGCGACCGACCGCCCCCGGTGTCCGACAGGACACCGGGGGCGGTTCTTGTCCGTTCCGTGCGCACCCGCGCGTGGACATTCACCGGTTCGCCATGCCAGGGTGAGCGGGCCAGGGGGGCGCGCACGTCAGTTCGAGGTTTCGCGGCCCCACGGGTCGACAGAGAGCCCCAGCGTGCCCGCAAGCAGTCCCGCCCGCCGTTCCCGCACCGCCGCACACCCCGGGGGGCGCCCGCCGCGCCGTACCGGCGGATCCGGCACCGGGCCCCGCGGCCGGACGGGCTCCCGCCGTCGGCGCCCGCCCCGCCGCCGGCTCGGGCCCGGCATGCTCACCGCGCTGCTCGCCGCGGTACTGATCCTCGGCGGCACCCTGGTCGTCCTGAACCGCCCCGACGCGCTGCCCGGCGCCGACCGGACCGCCCAGGCCAGGGTCGCCCCGCCGGACGGCGGCACCGGCGCCCCGGCCGCGCCCGCCGCCCCGGCACCCTCGGCGCCGCAGTCCCCGCCCCCGGCGTCCGCCGACCCGGCACCGGCCGCGCCGAGCGCTCCGCCCGCGCCGACCGCCACCCCGCAGCCGGGCGCCCCGGAGACCCCTCCGGCCAAGGGTGCCGGCACCTTCACCATCGCCCAGGGCTCCGCCGACCCGGTCGGCCGGGGCACCGTCCGCCGCTACCGGGTCGAGGTCGAGGACGGCATCGGCATCGACCCGACCGCCTCCGCCGCACAGATCCAGGGCATCCTCGCCGACAAGCGCGGCTGGACCAACGACCGCAGGAACGGCTTCCAGCTGGTCTCCGCGGGTGCCTACGACTTCACCGTGAAGATCGCCTCCCCCGCCACCGTGGACCGGATCTGCGGCGCCGCCGGTCTGGACACCCGCGGCGAGGTGAACTGCAACGTCGGCAACCAGGTCGTGGTCAACGTCAAGCGCTGGACCATCGGTTCGCCCCAGTTCGACGGTCCGATCGACGAGTACCGGGCCCTGGTGATCAACCACGAGGTCGGCCACCGGATCGGCCACGGCCACGAGGGCTGCCCCGGCCCCGGCAGAGCGGCGCCCGCGATGATGCAGCAGATCTACGGCCTCAAGGGCTGTACGGCCAACGCCTGGCCGTACAGCGCCGACGGCACCTATCTGAGCGGCCCCGCGGTCCCCTGACGCGGCGGTCCCCCGACGCCCTGACGCCCGGCCCGCCGGGTCGCCCGGCGGCGCTCAGCCCAGCAACGGCAGGTACGCCCCCAGGTCGCTGCGCTCGCCGCTGGCCGACAGCGCGGCGGAGTCCACCGCGTCCGCCCAGCCGGCCCGGCCGGTGGCCAACCGGATCCAGGTCAGCGGATCGGTCTCGACCACGTTCGGCGGGGTGCCCCGGGTGTGCCGAGGCCCCTCCACGGCCTGCACCACCGCGTACGGGGGGACCCGGAGTTCCACCGCGCCGCCCGGCACCAGCTCGGCGAAGGCGTCGGCGAGCATCCTGGTGACGGCGGCCACCGCCTGCCGGTCGTGCGGGAAGGCGTCGGCGCCGAGCGCCTCGGCCAGATCGTCGGCGTGCACGACGGTCTCCACCAGCCGGGTCACCAGGAACTCGGTGAACGCCATCGAGCCGAGCCGGATCTCGAACCGCCGGCCCGGATCGGCCGCCTCCGGCCGGGCCAGGGCGCCGAGCAGCGCGCCGGCGGCGCGGTCGAAGGCCGCCGCCACCGAGGCCGGGTCACCGTCGAACCCGTCCGCCGCCCGCGCCCTGGCCTGGTCGTCGAGCAGCGGGGCGAGGGCGCCGACCCGCTCCACCCAGCGCGCCAGGTCCAGCGGCGGCCGGCCCTCCGCCGGATCGTCGAGATGCGTCGGCAGCCACTCGATCTGGACCGCGAGGTGGGCCAGCAGCTCGCGCACCCGCCACTCACCCAGCCGGGTCGGCCGAGCCAGGCACTCCTCGGCGTCGGGGCGTTCGCACAGCCGCCGGACGGCGTGACGAAGCGCGCCGGTCTGCGCCGCGAGCGCGGCGTTCACCCTGGCCGGCTGGTAGGTACGGGACTTGGGAGGCATGGGCCCCAACATACGCCCACGGGCGGACGGTTCTCGCGAACCGTCCGCCCGTGGGAGAGGGGCCCGACTCAGGCCAGCAGGGCCTCGATGACGCCGGTGTGGGCGTCCTTCAGTTCCGCCAGCGGGACGGTGAACTGCCCCTGGACGTCCAGGGAGTCGCCGTCCACCACACCGATGCGGACGGCCGGCAGGCCGCGCGCGGTGCACATGTCGTTGAACCGGAGCTCCTCGCTGCGCGGCACGGCCACGACGGCGCGGCCGGCCGACTCGGAGAACAGGAACACGAACGGGTCCATGCCCTCGGGCACCACGATCCGGGCACCGCGGCCGCCCTTGAGGCAGCTCTCCACCAGCGCCTGGCCCAGGCCGCCGTCGGAGAGGTCGTGCGCGGCGTCGACCATGCCGTCCCGGGAGCCGGCGATCAGGATCTCGCCCAGCAGCCGCTCGCGCTCCAGGTCGACCTTGGGCGGCAGGCCGCCCAGGTGGTCGTGGACCGCCTGCGACCAGGCCGAGCCGCCCAGCTCGTCCTCGGTGTCGCCCAGCAGGTAGAGCAGCTGCCCCTCCTCGGCGAACGCCATCGGGGTGCGGCGGGTGACGTCGTCGATGACGCCGAGCACCGCGACCACGGGGGTCGGGTGGATGGCGACCTCGCCGGTCTGGTTGTACAGCGAGACGTTGCCGCCGGTCACCGGGGTGCCCAGGGTCAGGCAGGCGTCGGCGAGACCGCGGGTGGCCTCGGCGAACTGCCACATCACGTCCGGGTCCTCGGGGGAGCCGAAGTTGAGGCAGTCCGAGACGGCGAGCGGCTTGGCACCGCCGGCCGCGACGTTGCGGTACGCCTCGGCGAGGGCCAGCTGGGCACCGGTGTACGGGTCCAGCTTGGTGTAGCGGCCGTTGCCGTCGGTGGCGACCGAGACGCCGAGGTTGGTCTCGTCGTCGATCCGGATCATGCCCGAGTCCTCGCCGTGCGAGAGCACGGTGTTGCCGAGCACGTACCGGTCGTACTGGTCCGTGATCCAGGACTTGGACGCCTGGTTCGGGTGCGAGGCGAGCTTCAGCAGATCGGCCTTGAGACCCTCGCCGGTGGTCGGGCGGGCCAGCCGCTCGGCCGTCGGGGCGTCGGCCTGCAGCGCGTCCTGCCAGCTCGGGCGGGCGTAGGGGCGCTGGTAGGTCGGGCCCTCGTGGGCGACGGTACGCGGGGGCACGTCCACCACGAGCTCGCCGTGCCAGAAGATCTCCAGCCGCTCGCCGTCGGTGACCTCACCGATGACGTTGGCGATGACGTCCCACTTCTCGCAGATCTCCAGGAAGCGGTCGATCTTGTCCGGCTCCACGATCGCGCACATGCGCTCCTGCGACTCGCTCATGAGGATCTCCTCGGGCGAGAGCGTGTGGTCGCGCAGGTGCACCGTGTCGAGGTCGATCCGCATGCCGCCGGAGCCGGCCGAGGCCAGCTCGGAGGTGGCGCAGGACAGCCCGGCGCCACCGAGGTCCTGGATGCCCTTGACCAGCTTCTCCCGGAAGATCTCCAGGGTGCACTCGATCAGGAGCTTCTCCTGGAACGGGTCGCCGACCTGGACCGCCGGGCGCTTGGCCGGCTTGGTGTCGTCGAAGGTCTCGGAGGCGAGCACCGAGACGCCGCCGATGCCGTCGCCACCGGTGCGGGCGCCGTACAGGACGACCTTGTTGCCGGCGCCGGACGCCTGCGCGAGGTGGATGTCCTCGTGCTTCATGACGCCCACGCACAGCGCGTTGACCAGCGGGTTGCCCTGGTAGCAGGAGTCGAAGACGACCTCGCCGCCGATGTTCGGCAGGCCCAGGCAGTTGCCGTAGCCGCCGATGCCCGCGACGATCCCGGGCAGCACGCGCCGGGTGTCCGGGTGGTCGGCCGCGCCGAACCGCAGCGGGTCCATCACGGCGACCGGGCGGGCGCCCATCGCCAGGATGTCGCGGACGATGCCGCCGATGCCGGTGGCCGCGCCCTGGTAGGGCTCGATGTACGACGGGTGGTTGTGCGACTCGACCTTGAAGGTGACCGCGTAGCCCTGGCCGACGTCGACCACACCGGCGTTCTCGCCGATGCCGACGAGCATGGCGTCCGTCTCGGGCTTCTTGTCGCCGAACTGCTTCAGGTGGACCTTGGAGCTCTTGTACGAACAGTGCTCCGACCACATGACCGAGTACATGGCGAGTTCCGCGCCGGTCGGGCGGCGGCCGAGAATCTCCCGGATCCGGGTGTACTCGTCCTGCTTGAGGCCGAGCTCGGCCCAGGGCTGGGCGGCGTCCGGGGTCTGCTGGGCGTTCTTGACGGTGTCGAGGCTCATCAGGCGTTCACCAGCTGCTTCAGTACGGAGGTGAAGAAGCCCAGGCCCTCGGTGGTGGGACCGGTGAGCGGCTCCACGGCGTGCTCGGGGTGCGGCATCAGACCGACGACATTGCCGGCGGCGTTGCTGATGCCGGCGATGTCACGGTACGAACCGTTGGGGTTGACGTCGAGGTATCGGGCGACCACCCGGCCCTCGGCCTCCAGCTCGTCCAGGACGCGCTCGTCGGCGACGAAGCGGCCCTCGCCGTTCTTCAGCGGCACGACGATTTCCTGCCCGGGGGTGTAATCCCGGGTCCAGGCACTGCCGTTGTTCTCGATCCGCAGCTTCTGGTCGCGGCAGACGAAGTGCAGCGAGTCGTTGCGGGTGAGGGCGCCGGGCAGCAGGTGCGATTCGCACAGCACCTGGAAGCCGTTGCAGATACCCAGAACGGGCATTCCCTGCCGGGCCTGCTCGATGACGGTCTCCATCACCGGCGAGAACCGGGAGATCGCACCGCAGCGCAGATAGTCGCCGTAACTGAATCCGCCCGGCAGGACGACGGCGTCGACCTGGTGGAGATCCTTGTCACGGTGCCAGAGCGCGACCGGCTCCGCGCCGGCGAGGCGGACCGCGCGCCGGGCGTCGCGGTCGTCGAGGGAGCCGGGGAAAGTGACGACGCCGACGCGGGTGGTCACTTGCCGTCCTCCTCGACGCGGACGGTGAAGTCCTCGATCACGGTGTTGGCGAGAAAGGTCTCGGCGGCTTCGCGGATACGGGCGAGCGCGGCGTCGTCGACCGGGCCCTCCAGCTCCAGCTCGAAACGCTTGCCCTGGCGGACGTCGGCGATCCCGGTGAATCCGAGACGGGGCAGCGCGCGCTGCACCGCCTGTCCCTGGGGGTCGAGGATCTCCGGCTTGAGCATGACGTCGACTACGACGCGTGCCACTGGCACTCCCGGTGGTGTCTTCGTGAGGCGGGGGAACTCCAGACTACCGGGGGTTTCGGGCGTGTTTGCTGGCCGGGGACGGTGACGCGCGTAGACCGACGACCCTTACGCCCCAAGGGCTCCACCGGCCCGCCACCCCCCGCCCGGTGCCCCTTTTCACCGGATTCCGGAACCGCCGCGGGAACCACCGAAGAGCACCCGAATACCGGCACTCCGGACAGATCGGCCAGCCGAGTGCACCGGTATCCGGCAACCGGCGAAGACACGTGAATATCCGGAAAAGAAAGCCGGACTCTTCGATTTCTCCCCGCTTCGGGTGCAGAATAGGGCCACCTGCCGCGGCGAGTGCTGCGTATCCGGCACGGCCATCCGGCCTGCCCGTATGCGCTTGCGCGAAGGGTGCACATCAGGCCCCGGGGCGCACCCGCGTCCTTGTCGGCCGAATTGCCCGAGAGGATTGACACCCATGGCTCAGCGTGTAGTTGTCACGCTCTCCGACGACCTGGACGGCGGCGCCGCCGCAGAAACCGTCCACTTCGGCGTCGACGGGAAGTCGTACGAGATCGATTTGTCCGTGGACAACGCGGAAAAGCTGCGGGAGGCCCTCGCCCCGTTCGTCGCGGCCGGCCGCCGCCAGAGCCGTACCGGAAAGTCCTTCCGCCGCACCGCCCTCACCCCCGACCCGGCCGCCGTGCGCGCCTGGGCCCAGTCCCGCGGCATGGAGCTGCCCGCCCGCGGCCGCATCCCCAAGCACGTCTACGAGTCCTTCGCCGAGGCGAACTGACCGCCCCGGCACCGGTCGTCCCGCCCTCGACAGAAGGGTGGGACGACCACCCCGAAAGATGCTGTAGAGTATTCCTCGTCGCCGCAACGGAGAGATCCGGAGAGGCGGCAGGTGCCCCAGGCACCAGGCGGACGTGGCTCAGTTGGTAGAGCATCACCTTGCCAAGGTGAGGGTCGCGAGTTCGAATCTCGTCGTCCGCTCGCAGTAAGCGAGCACAACTCAATAGTTCCATCCTGCGGACGTGGCTCAGTTGGTAGAGCATCACCTTGCCAAGGTGAGGGTCGCGAGTTCGAATCTCGTCGTCCGCTCCAGTACGAAGGGCCTTCTCGATCGAGAGGGCCCTTCGGCGTTTCCCGTCCCGGCCCCGGCGGACCCGCCCGGGGCATCCCCGGATCCGCCGCCGGGATTCCGGCCGGCCGACCGTTCCGGGAGGCACCCATGACATTTGTCATCGCCCACCCGTGGATCCGCACCGGGTTCCGGTGAGACCGCGCACTGCCCGCGCGGCCCGGCCGACGGGAGGCTTGGGACATGGAAACGAGCCAGCCCCACTCCGCCGGCGACCACGTGATCGAGGTCACCGACCTGCACCGCCACTACGGCGTCGGCAGTGACCGCTACCACGCGGTCCGCGGCGTCGACCTGACCGTCGGCCGCGGCGAGCTGTTCGCCCTGCTGGGCACCAACGGGGCCGGCAAGACCTCCACCATGGAACTCATCGAGGGCCTCGCCGCCCCGAGCACGGGCCGGGTCCGGGTGCTCGGCCACGACCCGCACCGCGAGCGGGCCGCCGTCCGCCCCCGGATCGGCATCATGCTCCAGGAGGGCGGCTTCCCCGGCGACCTCACCGTCGGCGAGACCGGCCGGGCCTGGGCCGGCACCACCAGCTACGCCCGCCCCCTGGACGAGGCGCTGGAGCTGGTCGACCTCGGCCACCGCCGCGACGTCCGGGTCAAGCAGCTCTCCGGCGGCGAGCGCCGTCGGCTCGACCTGGCGATGGCCCTGCTCGGACGGCCCGAGGTGCTGTTCCTGGACGAGCCGAGCACCGGCCTCGACCCGGAGGCCCGCGCCGCCGTCTGGCAGCTGGTCCGCGACCTGCGCGCCCAGGGCACCACGGTGCTGCTCACCACGCACTACCTGGAGGAGGCCGAGGAGCTCGCCGACCGGCTGGCGATCATGCACGGCGGGCAGATCGTCTCGACCGGCACGGTGGCCGAGGTGATCGCCGGCCGACCGTCCCGGATCAGCTTCGAACTCCCCGCGTTCACCGGCACCTCCCTCCCGCCGCTGGCCGGCGCCACGGTCACCGTGGAGGGCCGGCGGATCACCGTCAGAACGCCCGGCCTCCAGGCCACCCTGACCGAGCTGCTCGGCTGGGCCGACCGGCACGGAATCGCGCTCGGCGCCCTCGACGCCCGCAGCGCCTCGCTGGAGGAGGCTTTCCTGGCCATCGCCTCCGAGGCCGGCCACCAGCCCCCCGCCGACACCCCCGCCGCTCCCCCCGCCCGCCGCAAGCTGATCGGACTCTCCCGATGACCACCGCCACCACCACCGCCGGTCCGCACCGCGCCGGCTCCCCCGGCGTCGGCCCGCGGAGCACCACCGTCCGCCGGCTGCTCGCCCTCGGCCGGGCCGAGGGGGTCCTGCTGCTCCGCAACCGGACCGCCCTGTTCACCGCCCTCCTGCTGCCGCTGCTGCTGATCGGCGGGCTCAAGAACATCCTCGACCAGCAGGCCGAGAGCAGCCCCGGCCTGGACGTCGACTCGCTGCTGGTCAACGGCGCCGTCGGCATGGTGCTGGCCTTCGTCGTCTACTACAACCTGACCGCCGCCTACGTGGCCCGCCGCGGCGAGCTGGTGCTCAAGCGGCTGCGCACCGGGGAGGCCCGGGACATCGAGATCATGGTCGGCACCGCCGTCCCCTCGGTCGGCCTGGCCCTGCTGATGTGCGGGGTGATCGGCGTCGTCGGCGCCACCGCCCTGGACCTCTCCGCACCGGTCAACCCGCTGCTGCTGGTCGTCGGCCTCGTCCTGGTCGTCGCGACGCTGATGGCGCTGGCCGCCGTCTCCAGCGCTTTCACCCGGACCGTCGAGAGCGCCGGCATCACCACCCTGCCGATCCTGCTGCTCACCCAGTTCGGCTCCGGCCTGTTCTACCCGCTGGAGGTGATGCCCGAGCGCCTCGCCGACATCTGCCGGCTGCTGCCCACCACTCCGGCCTTCCAGCTGGTCCGGGTCGGCTGGTTCGGCACCGACGGCTCCGAGGCCCCGACCGGGTTCGTCGGCAGCTGGGCCACCGCCGCTCCGCACCTGGTCACCGGGAGCGTCTGGCTCGCCCTCGCGGTCTGGGGCGCCGTCCGGTACTTCCGCTGGGAGCCGCGTCGCTGAGCCCCGGACCCGGCAGCGCCGGGCCGCGGCGGCACCCCCGGTCCGGGTCCGGACCGGGGGTCCGCGCGCCGTCCGGCCTCTGATAGGAAGACCGCAGCACGATCATGAGGAAACGGGGGGCGGAACAGATGGGTGTCGTGAATCCGGTGCGCAGGTGGCGGGACTCCTCCAAGCCCCAGCGCTCCGAGGTCTACCTCCGCTGGTCGCTCTACCTGATGGCGCTCGCCCCGCTGCCGGTGACGCTGCTGATCAACGCCGCCGACCAGGAGAACGGCGGGCACCCGGCCGCCCGGGTCGCCCTGGTGATCGGCGTCGCCCTCACCCTGGTCACCCTGCGCACCTACCGCACCTCGCTGGACCACTACCTGAACCGGCCCACCGACCATCTGCGCTGGCTGGCCGTCAACGGCGGTGTCGCGGTGGCCGGGTCCTGGGCGGTGCTGCTGCTCGGCCCGCGGGTCGGCTCGGGCCCCGGCGCGGAGGAGGTGGTGTTCACCCTCCCCGTGGCAAGCACCATGCTCTTCTCCGCCTTCGGCCCGGCCTCGGTCGGGCTGCGACCCCTCCGGGCGGCGCTCGCCGGGGCCACCGGACTGCTGGCCGTCGCCCCCGCGATGCTGCTGGCCGGCGCCGACCCGGGCACCACCGCCGGTCTCCTGGTCGGCACCGGACTGGTGATGTTCTTCGTCGGCTGCAGCTGCCGCAGCTTCGCCTGGCTCCAGTCGGTGGTCCAGGAGCTGGACACCGCCCGCGAGGCCCAGGCCCGGCTGGCCGTCGCCGAGGAGCGGCTGCGGTTCTCCCGCGACCTGCACGACGTGATGGGCCGCAACCTCACCACCATCGCGCTCAAGAGCGAGCTGGCCGTCCAGCTGGCCCGGCGCGGCCGCCCGGAGGCCGCCGAGCAGATGGCCGAGGTGCAGCAGATCGCCCAGGAGTCCCAGCGCGAGGTCCGCGACGTGGTCCGCGGCTACCGCACGGCGGCCCTGCACGCCGAGGCGGTCGGCGCCCGCGCGGTGCTCCGCTCCGCCGACGTGGCCTGCGAGATCGACCTGGGCGAGCACGCCGAGGGGCTGCCGGAGGCGGTCCAGTCGGTGCTCGGCTGGGTGATCCGCGAGGCCACCACCAATGTGCTGCGGCACAGCGAGGCGGGCCACTGCTCGATCAGGCTCCGCCGCGAGGGCGGCCAGGTGCTGCTGGAACTGGAGAATGACGGGGTGCCGGCCGTGCCGCTGCCCTCCCAGGGCGGCGGGACCGGCCTGAGCGGCCTGCGGGAGCGGCTCGCCGCCCACGACGGCGAGCTCACCCTCCCGGACGCCGGGCCGGGCCGCTTCCGGCTGCTCGCCAGCGTCCCGCTCTGACCCCCGCCGTACGGAAGGCCCGCCGATGACCGACCCCGCGCCCGTCCGCGTCCTGCTCGCCGACGACGAGCACCTGATCCGCGGCGCGCTCGCCGCGCTGCTCGCCCTGGAGGAGGACATCACCGTGGTGGCGCAGGCCGCCTCCGGCCCGGAGGCGGTGGCGATGGCGGAGGCGCACCGGCCGGACATCGCGGTGCTGGACCTGCAGATGCCCGGCCTCGACGGCATCGAGGTGGCCACCCGGCTGCGCACGCTGCTGCCGGACTGCCGCTGCATGATCGTCACCGGTCACGGCCGCCCCGGGTATCTGAAGCGGGCGCTGGAGGTCGGCGTCCGGGGCTTCCTGCCGAAGACCGTCTCCGCGGCGGACCTGGCCGGGATCATCCGGACCGTGCGGGCCGGCGGCCGGTACGTGGACCCGGAGCTCGCGGCGGACGCGATCTCCGCCGGCGAGACACCGCTGACCCCGCGCGAGACCGATGTCCTGGAACTGGCCGCCGACGGCACCTCGATCGCCGGGATCGCGGAACGCGCCTCGCTCTCCCAGGGCACCGTGCGCAACTACCTGTCCTCGGCCGTCGCCAAGCTGGGCGCGGAGAACCGGCACTCGGCGGTGCGGATCGCCCGCGAGCACGGCTGGATCTGACCGCCGGCCCGCGGGCACCCGCCCGGCCTCAGGACCAGGTCAGACCGGTGATCCGCTCGTACGCCTCGACGTACTTGGCACGGACCCGGTCGACGACCTCGGCCGGCAGCTCCGGCGGCGGCTGCTCGCTCCTCCGGTCCCAGCCGGAGGCCGGGGAGGTCAGCCAGTCGCGGATGATCTGCTTGTCGAAGGAGGGCTGGGGGTGGCCCGGCTCCCAGGCGTCGGCGGGCCAGAAGCGCGAGGAGTCCGGGGTGAGCACCTCGTCCCCGATCACCAGTTCGCCGTCCAGCAGGCCGAACTCGAACTTGGTGTCGGCCAGCAGGATGCCCCGGTCCCGGGCGATGTCCCGGGCCCGGGCGTAGACGTCCAGGGTGGTCCGCCGGAGCTGGTTGGCCAGTTCGGCGCCGACCCGGCGGGCGGTCTCCTCGTAGGAGACGTTCTCGTCGTGCTCGCCGACCTCGGCCTTGAGCGCCGGGGTGTAGATCGGGGCGGGCAGCTCGGAGCCGTCGTCCAGGCCCTCGGGCAGCGCGATGCCGCAGACGGTGCGGGAGACCCGGTACTCCTCCAGGCCGGAGCCGGCCAGGTAGCCGCGGGCGACGCACTCGACCGGCACCATGTCCAGGCTTCGGCAGACCAGGGTGCGGCCCTTCCAGTCGGCGGGGGCGCCGGCCGGGACCTCGGTGGAGAGCACGTGGTTGGGCACGATGTCGGCGATCCGCTCGAACCACCACAGCGAGAGCTGGGTGAGGATGCGGCCCTTGTCCGGGATCTCGTTGGGCAGCACCCAGTCGTAGGCCGAGGTGCGGTCGCTGGCGACCATCACCAGCTCGCCCGACTCGGTGCGGTAGAGGTCGCGCACCTTGCCGGTGTGCAGGTGGACCAGGCCGGGCACCTGGACCGGCTCGGGCTTGGTGACAAATCCGCTCAAGATCGTCTCAGTCCTCAGGGGTCGTTCGCGGGCGTGGGGCGCGAAAGGGGAGGTCACTGGCGTCGAGTCTGTCATGGCCACCGGTCCGGCCCGGTGGCCGGACCGGTCAGGCGTTCTTGCAGAGCCGGTCCAGCAGGTTCGCGGTGGCCCGTTGGATCCGCTCGTCCGTGAGCCCCGGGCGGTCCAGCGCGGGCGACCAGGCGAAGGTGCCGGAGGCGAAGACGTACGCGCCGCTGGGCGCCCGGTAGAGCGAGGTCTCCTGGTACCGGGTGCGGCCGGCCAGGTCCCGGTACGGCGAATGGGAGAGCAGTACCCGCTCGCTGTGCTCGGGCAGGGCGACCTTGGGGTAGTAGCGGTCCGCCTCGCCGGCCACCAGCCCGGGCAGTTCCTCGCCCTCCTGGACGCCGGTGCCGTCCCAGAGCCAGTGCGCGGTGTGCCGGGCGACCATCGGGACCGGCGCGGCGACCCGGCCGGAGTACTGCAGTCCGAGCAGGTGCTGCTCGGGCTCGCCGGCGTCCCGCCAGAGCGCGCTGGCGGCACCGGGCACCCCGGCCGCCGAGCTGCCCGGACCGACCTTCTGGCGCTTGCGGCAGTTGAGCATCCGGTTGGGCTCGCCGGAGGGCCCGGGGCTCAGCTCGACCCGCCAGTACATGGTGTTGGCGGAGAGGAAGACCAGCGAGGTGCCGCCGTCCCGGGCCCGCTCGGCGGCGCGGCGCATCGGCTCGGACCAGTACTCGTCGTGGCCGGGGAAGACCAGCGCCCGGTGCCGGGAGGCGTCGACCAGGCCGGCGTGCAGGTCGGTGGCGGTGGCGTAGGAGAGGTCGTAGCCGTAGCGCTCGGCCCAGCGGATGAAGTCGTAGGCGTGGCCGACGTGCAAAGGAAGGCCGGCCGTGGCGTGCGGCCGGTCGAAGGAGACGGTGACGGCCGCCTCGGGCTCGCCGACCAGCCGGCCGCCGTCCCAGGCGTGGTAGAGGCTGGCACCGCTGCGGCCGTCCTCGGGGAAGAGGTTGTACGCCTGCCAGGTCACGTCGGGGACCACCAGCAGGAGTTCGGCGGAGCGGTTCTGGTCCTCGAAGTCCCGCACCGTGAAGGGGATGTGGCTGCGGTGCAGCATGTCGGCGGTGGTGAGCACGGCGACGTACGCGCCGGGCCGCCAGTGCTGCGGGATCTGCAGCCGCCAGGTGTGCCACCAGTGGTGGCAGGAGACGGTCCGGCCGACCACCATCGGGGCCGGCTGGGACATCCCGGCGATCAGCGGACTGGACGTCATGTGGTGGGCGCCGTCGCCCGCGTAGTGGCCGATCCGGAAGACGTCGACGGTGAACTCGCGGGGCGGGTTCACCGTGACCCGCAGGTCCACCGAGCCGCCGGGGCGGACCACCCCGGCCGAGGCGAAGCCCTTGATCTGCTGTTCCTCGTCGTTGGCACCGAGCGGGCTGCCGACCGCCGGTCTGCCCCGCACCCCGGCGGAGAGCGGGCGCTGCCCGGGCGCGTCCACCGAGACGTACCAGGGCACTTCGTCGCCCTCGGCACCGGCGACGTACTGGTCCGGGCTGCGCAGCCAGGGCAGCGGGCCCTGGCCGAAGGGGTCGGAGACGCTGTGCGCGTGCGTCCCGGACTCCCAGCGGCGGTTGAGTTCGGTCCCCACGCGCGCCCCTCCCAGGTGCACCTCCGCCGGTTGGCACGTGCCTCCCGGATGTGCGTGCGGTCTAATACACCACACCGCGCTGGCGCTGCGTCACCCCACGGTAGCAACTAGTGGCGGGAATCTTCCGGGCCGTCGGACGGAGGGCCTCCGGCCTGCGACGACCCGGGGTGGCCGAATCGGCCGGGGGCGCTCACCGCCGGGGCTCGCGCCCCCGAGAGGCCGGGGGAGCCGGAGTCAGAGCCGGACCGGCTTCTCCAGCCGGACGTCCGCGGCGTCCAGCCAGGCCCGCAGCGGCCCGTCCTGGCCCTGTTCGACGGCCTGGGCGACCGGCTCGGCCAGGTCGGTGCGGCGGACCCCGCCGAGCAGCAGCACCGGGCCGTCCAGCCAGTCGAGGCCGGGGACCGCGCCCGCGGTGTCCACCGCGGCGCAGCAGACCATCGCGGTGACGTGGTCGACCAGGACGTCCCGCCCGGACCGGACGGGTTCGAGCAGCGGCGCGGGTGCGGTGGTGCGCGCCAGCTGGGCGGCGAGCGCGGCGGCCAGCCGCTCGCCGTCGCCGTCGGCCAGCCGGCCCAGCAGCCGGGTCAGCGTCGGGGCGCCGGGGCGGGCCTGCGGGGCCAGCAGGTCCAGCGCGGACTGCAGGGCGGCGGCGCGGGACCGCCAGCCGGCGTCCACCGCCTCGGCCGGGTAGTCGACCCACTCCAGCTCGCGCCAGGCGCCGGAGGCTGGCGCTCCGAAGAACAGCTCGGCGGCGAGCCGGGAGACCGCGGTGTCCACCTCGCCCGGCTCCTCCAGCAGGTCGCAGGCCGGGCGGTCGCCGAGGCGGCTGCTGTAGCCGTCGGCCAGCCGGTCGCGCCGGGACAGCTCGGTGAGCGCGGCGACCACGCCGGCGTTCAGGTGCGCGGGGTGCCGGCCGAGCCGCCAGGCGGGCAACGCGACCCGGGTGAGCAGCCGGTCCCAGCCCGCGTAGGCGAGGCCGACCTGCTCCTGGGCGGCGATCCGCAGCCCGTAGTCGACGCCGCGGGCCTGTTCGGAGGCCCAGCCGGCGACGGAGCGCTCCAACTCGGCGGCGTGCTCGCGGCAGGCGCCCAGCAGCCGGCGGGTGATCCGGTCGGTGAGGCGGTCGGCCAGGGCGGCCGGGCCCCGGCGCGGTGGGCGCGGTGCGCCGCCCACGGGGAGTCCGGCCGGACCGGCGTCGGGGCCGACGTCCAGGCTGGCGTCCAGCGCGCGCAGGAAGTGCCGGGCGGCGGCGATCTCCGGGTCCGCGGCGGCCGCGGTACCGGCCACCACCGGCGCGAGCAGGGCCCGCAGCTCACCGGCCCGCATCCACCAGAGGAACGGCGAGCCGATGACCAGCACCGGGGCGGTCGGCTCGTGACCGGCGGCCCGGGAGCGGCGGGGCCGCGTCGGGGGGACGTCCTCCAGCCAGCTGTCGCAGTCCGGGGTGAGCGCGACGGCGGACGGCGCGGGGACCTCCAGCCGGTCCGCCAGCTCGTCGATCAGCCGGTACAGCTCGGGGGCCTGGGCGCGGTCCAGCGGCACGGCCGGGGTCTGCGGCGGGACGGCCCGGCGGTAGGCGCGGGCGGCCAGCCCGGCCACCAGGAGGGTCAGCGCGGCGACCGCGCAGACCGTCCAGCGGGCGATGTCCCAGCCCGCCCCGTCGGGGGAGCCCGGAGCACCGATCCGCCCGGTGAAGCGGCCGGCGAGCAGCACCACCGCGGTGGCGGCGGGCAGCGCGGCGGCGGCCAGGGCGAGACCTCGGATCCGCAGGACCACCTGGGCGTGAGCGCGCGCGGTGTCGACAGCGGCCATACGGTGCGGCACCCCCTTCGGAGCCCCCGGGCACCCGTGACGGGGCCGTGAGCCGATTCGAAACGATCAGTTCCGACCGGGAAACGGTGGTGTCCGAGCCCCGGTAGTACATGCTGTGTGGCGCTTCTGACATTTTCGACGCCCGGGTCCGGGTGGGTGTTCCGGATCGCCCCGGTTTCCACTCGTCCCGGTGACACCGCCCGAAAACCGGACGACCGCCCCCGGGAAGCGCCCGGCGGGTCCGGTCCGGCCGGACGCCGTCCAGCATCCCCCCGCACGGCCACCGCTACCCGGCGGCGGCCGGAAGCGGCCCGACCTGTGGTGCCGTGGTCCAGCGCACCATAAGGCCGGGCAGTCGGTTGCGTCAGCCGGATGCGGTCGCTGTCACTCGATGGGCTGGATTCCGGGGACCGAACGGTGTGGCGGCACCGGGTGTCGCTCCTGTCCCACCCGGCTCGGAAACGCCGGGGCGCGCTGCGGCCATGGGGGTTGTCCGGGAGGCCGCGGAGCGGGTGCGGGGGCACGGGGGGACGTCCGCGTCCGGGGGCCGCGCCGGCCGGTCCCGCGGGCGGGCCGGAGCGCGGGCGGGCGGGCCGGCGGGATCCGGGCCGCCCGATCGCCGACGGCCCGACGGGGCGGGCGGGCGCGGCCCGGAACGCCCGGGCCCCCGGCGCGCGCGGAGGCGTGCCGGGGGCCCGGAGGAGGGAACGGGGGCGGGTGCCGCTACCGCGCGGCCTTCAGCGCGATGTCCCCGCGGTGCTGGCCGCCGGCCAGCGAGATCAGCGCGACCGAACGGTAGGCCCGCTCGCGCGCCTCGACGAGGTCGTCGCCGGTCGCGGTGACGGACAGCACCCGGCCCCCGGCGCTCAGCACCCGGCCCTCGTCGTCCGCCTTCGTCCCGGCGTGCAGCACGTACGCGGTGCCGTCGGCGGCCTCGGCATCGGCCAGGCCCTCGATCGGGTCGCCGGTGCGCGGCGCGGCCGGGTAGCCCTCGGCCGCGATCACCACGGTGACCGCGGCGCCCTCGTCCCAGCGCAGCGGCTCCAGCTGGTCCAGGGTGCCGGTGGCCGAGGCGTGCAGCACGCCCGCCAGCGGGGTGCGCAGCCGGGCCAGCACGACCTGGGTCTCCGGGTCGCCGAAGCGGGCGTTGAACTCGATCACCCGGGTCCCGCGCGAGGTCAGTGCCAGACCGGCGTAGAGCAGGCCGGAGAACGGGGTGCCGCGGCGGCGCAGCTCGTCCACGGTCGGCTGCAGCACCGTCGCCAGGACGTCCTCGACCAGGCCCTCGGGGGCCCAGGGCAGCGGCGAGTAGGCGCCCATGCCACCGGTGTTGGGACCCTGGTCGCCGTCCAGGGCGCGCTTGAAGTCCTGGGCGGGCTGGAGCGGAAGGACGGTGGTGCCGTCGGTGATCGCGAAGAGCGAGACCTCGGGACCGTCCAGGTACTCCTCGATCACCACCCTCCCACCGCCCCGGCGGCCGGGAGCCGCCTCGACGCATGCCTCGGCGTGGGCCAGCGCCTCCGCGCGGTCGGAGGTGACCACGACGCCCTTGCCGGCGGCCAGGCCGTCGTCCTTGACCACGTAGGGCGGGCCGAAGGCGTCCAGGGCCTCGGCGGCCTCGGCCGCGGTGGTGCAGAGGTAGGAGCGGGCGGTGGGCACACCGGCGCCGGCCATCACGTCCTTGGCGAAAGCCTTGGAACCCTCCAGCAGGGCGGCCTCCGCGGAGGGGCCGAACACCGCGATGCCGGCCGCGCGCACGGCGTCGGCGACGCCCGCGACCAGCGGGGCCTCCGGGCCGACCACGACCAGTTCGGCGCCGAGCCGCCCGGCGAGCGCGGTGACCTGCGCGCCGTCGAGCTGGTCGACCGGGTGGACCGTCGCCACCTGCGCGATCCCGGCGTTGCCCGGGGCGCAGTGCAGCTCGGTCACGGCGGGATCTTGGGACAGAGAGCGGCACAGGGCGTGTTCGCGGGCGCCGCCGCCGATGACGAGGACCTTCACGCTGGGAGAGCCTAGTCGGTGGCCGGTTCCGGCCGCTCTCCGGTCCCGTAGGAAGAGACAACGGAGGGGGTCGGGTACACGCACGGCCTCGGAGGATCATCCAGTCCCGGGGGTCCCGCGGTCGCTCCGCGGTGCCCGGGTCAGGACAGCGGGTCACCGACGACTCCCTCGGACGGGTGAAATCCCGCCGACCGCCGCAACCCTCCCACCTCGGGATCCGGTGGCCGAATCCGATAACGATCATTGGTGAAGCGCCCCCATGGTCAGCCATTTGGCGGTAAGAAGTGCTGTTGGACCACCGTCGGCGGCCGTCGGCGGTACCGCCCCGGGACACCCGCACCCGCCCCGGAACGGCGGCGTGTTCGGCGCGTTGTCCGGCGTTTCACGAGCCGTCAGGCCGATGACACGTCAGTCCGCGCGGAGTCGGGACCAGTCAGACCAGCCGTCCGCCCGCCACAGGGAGCCCCACAGGTGAGCCAGCCGGAAATGCAGCCCGAGGAGAGTGCCTGGGGCAAGGAGATCGGCGAGGAGGATCCGCCCGCCGCGACCATCGCGCGCCAGGCGTCGACCCGCCGCCGGTCCGACCTGAGCGCCCGCCAGTTCCCGCTCGGGGACTGGGGCGAGCCCGCCGAGCGACTGGAGGAGCTGTACCGCTGGTCCGAGGAGCGGGCGGTCGAGGCGATCGACTGGTACCGCCGGGACCGGATCTGGAAGCGCCGCTGGGCCCGGCTGCTGCGCTTCGGCACGACCGGCTTCGCGATCGGCGGGGTCACCGCCCCGCTGGTCGACCTCACCGGGACGGTCTCGCACGCCGCCGGCTGGGGTTACGTCGGACTGGCGCTGGCCGGGGCCTGCTACGGCGCGGACCGGGCGTTCGGGCTGACCTCCGGCTGGATGCGCGACGTCTCCACCGCGCAGGCGCTGCAGCGACGGCTGGAAGCCTTCCAGTTCGACTGGGCCTCGGAGTGCGTCCGGGAGGTGCTCGGCCCCACCGAGGGGACGGCGGGCGAGGCCGCCGAGCGGTGCCTCGGAGTGCTGCGGAGGTTCTGCGAGGACGTCTCGGACATGGTCCGCACGGAGACCTCGGAGTGGATGCTGGAGTTCCGGGCCGGGATGACCCGGCTGCCCACCCAGGCCGCCGGCAGCTGGGGCGGGCGCACCGAGCCGGGCGTCGGGGCCCAGGTCCGGGTGCTGCCGCCGCCGGGGGCCAGGCCCACCATGCCGCGCCAGCGGCCGCCGGAGGGTCCGCTGCGGTAGCGGGAGGCGGCGGGGCCGGGGGCGGGGAGGCGAGAAGCCGGGCAGGCGGCCGGGGGTCGGCGGTCGCCGGCCGGCGCTCGGGCGAGGACGACGCGGCGGCTCGGGCGAGGACGGCCCGACGGCTCAGGCGAAGACGACCATCGAGCCCTGGTGCAGGCTCCGGGTCGCCGCCGCGTACAGGCCCGCCCAGGCGTGCCGCTCCCGGGCGAACGGGTGCAGGTCGTCCAGCGGCGGGCCGAACGGCTGCTCCAGGCCGGTCGGCCCGAGCGGCCGGGTCGGCGCCGGCGGGTCCAGCGGGTCGATGCCCAGCGCCGGGGCCACGGCCTGGAGTTCCCGCAGCAGCCCGTGGCTGGAGCCGAGCGGCCCGCCCGAGGCCAGCAGCGACTCCTCCACCAGCGGGGCGGCGAACTCGATCGGCACATAGGCGCCGGCGTGGTCGAAGTGCCAGACCAGGTGCGACTGCTCGGCGCTGCTCTCGAACATCTCCAGCAGCTGCTCGTAGTCCCCGCCCAGCGCGTCCACCGGTGTGATGTCCAGACCGGTGAGACCCAGCAGGTAGGCGCGGCGCAGGAAGTGCAGCGAGTCGTAGTCGAAGGCGGCTATCGGCTCGACCGCCCCGCTGAGTCCCGGCACGTACCGGTAGACCGGCATCTCGGGCAGGCCGTTCCCGGCCAGCACCCGGTTGTAGAGCGCGAAGTCGTCCCGGAACGGGTTGTCGGGGCTGTGGCTCAGTACGTCCACCAGCGGGACGAGCCAGAGGTCGCAGGCCATGGGCCGGCTCTTCCTCTCCGGGCGGCGGGAACCGGCCGCGCGGCGGCGGACGGCGAATGGGCGGGGGTCGGTACCCGGACGGTCGGTACGAGGAGCGGCCAGGACGAACGTCCGCCCACCCTACCGGCCCGGCGCGCGATGCGGATCGGGCCGTCCCTCGGGCAGTTGGCCGGACGGCGGATCGGGCAGCCGGCGACCGAACCGTCCGTACGGGACCGACCTCGGCTGCGGTACCAGACCGAGGCCCAGGCCCAGTTCCCGGCCCAGCTCGCGGCCGAGGTCGTGCTCCCGGCCCCGGGCGCCGCCGGCCTCCCGGCCCGGCTCCGCCGGGTGGTGCGCGGTACCCGGCGCCGGCTGTCCGGCCCCGGTCCCGCCCGGTGTCCACCCGGTCCGCGGAGCCTGCGCGGCGCTCTCCGGCCGCGGCCCGCCGTCGGCTTCCGCCCCCTCCCCGGCCGCGGGCACCGCACCGTCCGGCACCGCACCGTCCGGGACCCCGGTGACCGGGCGGCCGGTCAGCAGCGGCAGCACCCCCACCGTCTCCACCGGCTGCCCGGCCAGCTCGGCCAGCAGTCCGACCGTGAACAGGTTGTATTCGCAGACGATCCGGTGCACGCGCGCCACGTCGCGCGCCTCGATCGCGTCCACCAGGTCGAGGTGGCTGTCCCAGCAGACCCCGGCCAGCTGGGGCATCGACCGCAGGTACCGCGCGGCGAACATCCACGACTGCACCCGCAGCCAGTCCAGGTAGTCGGCGATCCGGCGGTTGCCCAGCAGGCCGGCCACCTCCTGCCAGAACCGGCGGTCGCAGCCCACCATCACGTCCAGGTTGCCCGACCGGGCCGCCCGCACCGCGGCGTCCGCCCGGCGGCGCAGCGAGGGCAGCCGGCTCTCGTCCGGCGGGCCGGGGTTCGCGGCCAGCCGCCGGACGTAACTGTCGGTGATCAGCACCCGGGACTCGAAGATCTCCCGGAAGTCGTCCCAGCCGAACTCGGGAACGGTGAAGCCCCGGTGGTGCTCGGCCCGGAGCAGTCCCTGCCCGGCGAGATCGACCAGCGCCTCCCGGGCCGGGGTCGCCGAGACCCCGTAGAGCTCGGCGATCTCCTTGACGGTGAAGTTCCGCCCGGCGGCGAGCCGGCCGGCCATCATCTCCTCGCGCAGCGCGCCCGCGATCTGCTCGCGCAGGCTGTTGCGCTGGATCACGGGACGGGTGCCGCCCGCGCCGGTGCCGAACATGCGCGCGACCTCCTCGGGCGGGCTGGCGGCCTGACGGGACAGGCCGGCGGAAGAACGGCTGGTAACACGACGAGGGCTCATCTTCTCAAAAAGGACACGGCTGTGTACAAGCCCCCACATGTGCCCCGCCGCGCTCCCGCCCTGCCCGGGCCCCGGCCCGACCCCGGCCCCGCTCCGGAGCCCCGGGGTGCCGTCAGCGCTGCACCGGCGCCGGGATACCGAGCAGCCGGTCCCGGTGCACCGGGAACTCCGCCCGCGCCCGGGTCACCTCGGCCGGATCGAACTCCACGGTCAGCACCTCCTCGCCGACCCCCGCCTCGGCCAGCACCCGGCCCCACGGGTCCACCACGATGCTGTGGCCCGCCTGCTCGACCCCGCCGTGCGTGCCCGCCGTGTTGCAGGCCAGGACGTACGCCTGCTCCTCCACCGCGCGCGCCCGGTTCAGCAGCGTCCAGTGCTCCCGCCGCCGCGCCGGCCAGGCCGCCGGGACCACCAGGACCTGGGCACCGGCGTCCAGCAGCGCCCGGAACAGCTCCGGGAAGCGCAGGTCGTAGCAGGTCGCCAGGCCCAGCGTGCCGACATCGGTGGCGGCCGTGACGATCTCCTGCCCGGCGCCCATCACCACCGCCTCGCCGCTGTCGAAGCCGAAGCGGTGGATCTTGCGGTAGGTGTGCACCAGCTCGCCGTCCGGGGCGAACAGCAGCGAGGTGTTGTAGATCGGCCCGTCCGGATCGCGCTCGACGATCGAACCGGCGTGCAGCCAGACGCCCGCCGCCTTCGCCGCCGCCGCCATCGCGTCCGAGGTCGGCCCGTCCAGCGCCTCCGCGCCGTCCGACCAGAGGTCGTAGGCGAAACCGCCGAGCGCCCACAGTTCGGGCAGCACCACCAGGTCGGATCCCCGCTGGGCCCGCACCAGGGCGGCCGCACGGGCCCGCCGTTCGGCCGGGGGCTCGGTGTCGGAGACCACGAGTTGGATCAATGAAGCGCGCACAGTACCACCGTCCACGGCAAGAGTCCTACGATCGTCACCCGAAAGCGCTGCCCTGCTCTCACCCGGCAGCGTAACGTGCGGTTAGCGTGTGCGCCCGGGACCCGGACCTTCCCGACCGGTCCCCGAGTGCGCGACACGCGTGGCAAGGCAGCTGACGGAGGGCCGGAGATTCCCGTGACGGACAACCAGACCGTGCAGGCGTACACCGACGCGTGGACGCAGTCCATCGAGGCGATATCCGAACTGGTGGCGCCCCTGCCGGAGGGCTCCTGGAACCGGGCCACCGAGTGCCCCGGCTGGTCGGTCCGGGACGTCGTCTCGCACGTGATCGCCGTCGAGTCCGAACTCCTGGGCGACCCGCGCCCGATCCACGCGCTGCCCCGCGACCTGCTGCACGTCACCACCGAGGCCGCCCGCTACCTCGAACTGCCCGTCGACAAGCGCCGGTGCCACACCGCGCTGGAGATGACCGGCGAACTGGACTACACGATCATCCGCCGCTCCCGGGCGCTGCGGAACGCCAAGCAGCTGCCGAACGAGCCGGTCCGCTGGCCGGCCGGCCCGCAGAGCCGCGACCTTCCGTACCACGAGCTGCTCCGCCTGCGCGCGTTCGACGTCTGGGCGCACGAGCAGGACCTCCGCCGCGCCCTCGGCACCCCGGGCAACCTCGACTCCCCGGCCGCGCTGGTCGCCCGTGACGTCCTGCTCCAGGGCCTGCCGAAGGCCGTCGCCCACCGGTCCGGCGCCCCCGCCGGCACCACCCTGGTCGTCGACGTCACCGGCCCGGTCGAGTTCCTGCGCACCGTCCGGGTCGACTCCTCCGGCCGCGGCAGCGTGGACGAGTCCATCAGCCTGGCCCCCGACGTCCAGCTCACCCTCGACTGGGAGACCTACGTCCGCCTCGCCTGCGGCCGCGGCCGCCCCGGCTCGGTGATCGTCGAGGGCGACCGGGAGCTCGCCAACCGCGTCCTGGCCAACTTCTCCGTCACCCCGTAGCCCCTCCGTTCACTCGCCCGGCGTACACGCACCGCGCGCGCCGGGTGAGTGCGCCTCGTGCTCCCGTACGTCACATTGGAACCAGTACCCCCCCCTGTTCGCCGTCGTTGTTCCGGGCAGCGTCACCCGAACGAAGGAGGGGCGTCCAGATGGACGACGAACAGACGATGCAGGGGCGGATGGAGCTGGTCCGGTCGAGCTTCCCGGTCACGGGACAACCGATCAGGGTCGTGATGATCGACGGCGAGCCGTGGTTCGTCACTGCGGACGTGTGCACGGTGTTGGGCCGAATGAACCCGAGCCGTGTCCGCGAGGTTGTCGGAATCGAACACACACAGCTGGTCAACTCACGCTTGATTAACCTAACTTTCGGGAAGGTTAATCGCGTTTCCGCAGGTGAGAAACCCTACGAGCGCGGCAATCCGATGCTGAACGTGATCAGCGAAGCCGGCCTCTACAAGCTGATCATGCGCTCGAACAAGCCGGCCTCCAAGCCGTTCCAGGAGTGGGTCAGCCGGGACCTGCTCCCCTCCGTCCGCCGGGGCGACACCGACATCCCCACCCAGCAACGGCGGATGGCGGAGACGCTCACCGACGCGATCGGGCAGCAGGTGTACGTCGTCGCACGGATCGAACACGAGGACTGGCCGGGCCTGACCGTCCACTCCGACGGCACAGTCCACTGCCGGCACGGGGAGATGTCCCTCCGGCTGCCCGGCCAGGACGACAGCGGGCCGCCGTTCGGCCCGTACTTCGAGTGCCGGGGCGGGGAGCACGTCGGGATCCGGGGGAGCCGACCGGTCCCGGGCTGCCCGAAGCTGCGGATCGTGGACCTGGTCCGGATGCGGGACGAGGCCCGGCCCCGGCCGGCGGCCGAACCGACGCGTGACGACGCTCTCATGTACGCGGTGGTGGACCGCGGCCGGATCGACCGGATCCACGGGACACCGCGGCAGTTCGCCGAGTTCATGCGCGAGTACCGGGGCTGAGGGAACTGGGGGATACCCTCAGTGGGACTGAGGGTATCCCCCATTTCCGCAGGTCGGGAAGGTCGTAAAGGTCGGAAGTCCTACGCCGGCTCCGCGGCAAGCCTCCGCCGCAGCCGAAGGATCATCACCGTGCCCACCGCCATCGGCACGTACTGCCAGCAGAACGCCCACCGGAAGGCGCTCGCGGAGTACCCGTCCGCCCCGGCCGGGGTGAGGGTGTCGAGCAGCACGCCGATGCCGAAGAGCGTGATCATCGTGCCGATGAAGCCGCCCATGTTCACGATGCCGGAGGCCGTGCCGAGGCGTTCGACGGGGTTTCGGGCGCGGGCGTAGTCGAGGCCGACCAGGGAGGCCGGGCCGTTGCTGCCCATCACCAGGACCACCGTGACCAGCAGCCAGAGCGGCGGATGACCCTCGGGCCAGGCGAGGGTCACCGCCCACAGCAGCGCGGTGACGCCGATGGTGGTGAGCACGATCGGCATCCGGGCCCGCGAGGTCCGGGAGAGCAGCCGGCCGAACAGGAAGCCGAAGCTCATGTTGGCGAGCACCAGCAGGGTGAGCACCCCGCCCGCCTCGGTACGGGTCATGCCCTGGGCCTGGACCAGGTAGGGCAGGCCCCACAGGAGACCGAAGGCGTTGCCGGGGAACTGCGTGGTGAAGTGGATCCAGAGCCCGAGCCGGGTGCCCGGCTCCCGCCACGCGTCCCGGACCTGGCGCCGGACGGCGAGCCGGGGCCGCCCGACCGCCGTGACGGCCGGCGGGGGCCCCTGCGGCGACTCGCGGAGGAAGAGCGCGACGAGCGCGAAGACCGCGATGCCCAGCAGGGCGATGGCGGTGAAGGTGGGCGTCCAGCCCTCGCTGTGCAGGGCCTGGGCGAGGACGACCGTGGTCACCAGGTTGCCGCTCATCCCGGCGAGACCGGTCAGCTGGGCCACCAGCGGGTTCTTCGCGGCGGGGAACCAGCGGGCGGCGATCCGCAGCACGCTGATGAACGTCATCGCGTCGCCGCAGCCGAGCACGGCCCGGGAGGCGAGCGCGGGCCCGAAGGCGTCGGAGAAGGCGAAGGCGAGCTGGCCGGCGCTGAGCAGCACCACGCCCAGCAGCAGGACCTTGCGCGGGCCGAACCGGTCGACCAGCACGCCGACGGGTATCTGCATGGCCGCGTAGACGAGGACCTGGAGGATCGAGAAGGTGGAGAGCGCCGAGGCGCCGATACCGAAGCGGTCGGCGGCGTCCAGGCCGGCGACACCGAGGCTGGTGCGGTGGATGACGGCCAGGACGTAGACGCTCGCCCCGATGGACCAGGCGGTCCAGGCGGCGCGGCCCCCGGGCGGCTGCCAGGGGCCGGCGGCGGGACCGGCGACGGGCCCACCGGTGCGGTCGGCTGTGGCGCGAGGAGCGGAGGCGGACAGGGGGCGGGCTGAACGGGCGGGCTCCACGGTCATAGTGGCCCCAGATTAGTCATCCCATCATTGGATGCCCAGGGTGACGGCCGCCACGGAGCCCGCCACGGGCCCGCTTCCCGCCCCGCCTCCGCCCACGCCTCAGCCGGCCACCGTCCAGGAGACCGAGCGCGTCATGTACCGCTCCCGGAACGCCTCGTCGCGCACCCAGTCCGTGGTGTCCCGGACGGTCGCCGTGACGGTCGCGGCGTGCCCGGGCTCCAGCGACAGCGACGCGGTGTCCAGCCAGCTGTGGTCCGCCGCCTGCGGCTCGACCGGGGCGCCGTCCACCGTCCAGTCCACCCGCAGCTGCCGGGCGCCGGTCAGCGGGAGCGGCCGGACCTCCAGCCGGGGCCGGCCGGTGACGTCGCCGGGGGCCGGAACGGCGGCGTCGGTGGGGCGGATCCGGCGGTAGATCTCCTCGATGATCGCCTCCCGCGAGGGCAGGTTGTAGGCCCCGCCGAGGGTGCGCATCACCGAGTCCGGGGTGGGCCGGTAGATGCCGTTGGCGCTGCGGTACGCGCCGATGGTCCCGGCGCCGTCCGGGGAGTCCGCGCCGAGCCAGCGCCACCACTTGGACTGTTTGCGGCGCATGTCGTCGGCGTTCTCGGTGGAGAGGTTGGGGTAGTCGGCGTCGTCGGGCGCGCTGTCGTACTCGTCGCCGAGGTCCCCGACGGTGTGCCCGATCTCGTGCTGGATGATCCGGCCCGCGTCGGGACTGCCGCCGGCGAGGGTGGTCACCCCGGTGCCGCCGGCGCCGCCGTACTCGGTGGAGTTGGCCAGCGCGATCAGGTACTGCGGGCCCTCGCCGCGGCCGGCGAACCGGGCCGTCGCCTCCTCGTCGGCGCAGAGCAGCCGGGCGGTGCCCTCGCACCAGAAGTGCATGCCGAGCGGGGTGGCCGGGCTGCGGCCGCGGCTCTCGGTCTCGGCGATGCCGGAGACCGGGGAGACCACCTCGACCCGCCTTATGTTGAAGAACCCCTGGTAGCTGCGGAACGGCTCGATCTCCATCAGCGCGCGCCAGGCCCGGTCGGCCTGTTCGCGGAACACGTCCTGCTCCTCGGCGGTGTAGCCGTCGCCGAGCAGGACGAGGGTGATCCGGTTGGCCGGGTCGCCGGTCCGCCGTATGTCGACGGTCGGCGCGTCCCCGGCGGTGCGCAGGTCGGCGTGCTGCACCGCGGTGTGCGGTGGGACCGCGCGGTCGGCCGGGGCGCCGGCCCCGATCACCCCGAACGGTGAGGGACCGACCAGTTCGAGCGCGGCCGGCAGTACGGCGGTGGACACCAGCACGAGCACGGCCAGACTCCGGACGATCGGGCCAGGGTTGCCAGGCGGCATACGGGTGCGTCCTCGACGTTCCGGTCACCCGCGTCGCCCGGGTGGTGGACGCGAAGACGTACCCGCACCGGCGTGTCGTCCTCACCGAAAGGCGAAAAAGTCACCGATGTGGACGAACCACAAGAATCCAACCAGTCATACCTATGAGTCCAGGCAGGCGGATATTGATCACCGACCGTGACTTTTCCGACGGCACCCCCGCCACCACGACCCAGCCGTCCGCCTCCGCCGCCGCGGTGCGGAAGTCCCGCCGGAACGGCGACAACCCCGCACGGAGTCGGACGTCCCATGCATCAGAGGACGAAACCCCTGGAGCCGCACCATGTACGAACAGACCGTCCGCCACGACGACGACACCGCCTGGTCCTGACCACCACTCGGGTCCTGCGACACCACCAGGAACCGGACACCACCGGGACCGCGGAACGAAGGGGCCCGGCTCCGCACGACGGTGCGGAGCCGGGCCCCTTCATGTCTCCCGGGCGGGTCAGCCCCAGGTGATCAGGCGCTTCGGGTGCTCCAGGATGCCCGCGATGTCGGCCAGCACCTTCGAGCCCAGCTCGCCGTCCACCAGCCGGTGGTCGAAGGAGAGGGCCAGCGTGGTGACCTGACGCGGGACGACCTTGCCCTTGTGCACCCACGGCAGTTCCCGGACCGCCCCGAAGGCGAGGATGGCCGCCTCACCGGGGTTGAGGATCGGGGTACCGCTGTCGACGCCGAAGACGCCGACGTTGGTGATCGTGATCGTGCCGCCCTGCATGTCGCCGGGCGCCGTCTTCCCCTGGCGGGCCGTCTCGATCAGCTCGCCGAGCGAGACCGCCAGACCGGAGAGGGTCCGGGCACCGGCGTCCTTGATGTTCGGGACGATCAGACCGCGCGGGGTGGCCGCGGCGATGCCGAGGTTCACCTGACCCTTGATGACGATCTCCTGGGCCGCCTCGTCCCACTGGGCGTTGATCCCGGGATGGCGCTTGACCGCGGTGAGCAGCGCCTTGGCGACCAGCAGCAGCGGGCTGACCCGGACGTCCCGGCCCAGCTCGCCGCTCTCCTTGAGCCGGCGGACGAACTTCATCGTCCGGGTCACGTCGACCTGGACGAACTCGGTGACGTGCGGAGCGGTGAAGGCCGAGGCCACCATCGCCTGCGCGGTCGCCTTGCGGACGCCCTTGATCGGCACCCGGACGTCGCCCGCGCCGGGCAGGACCACGGCGGCGGACACCGGGGCGGCGGACACCGGCTCGGCGGCCGGGGCCTCGACGGGAGCCGGCGCCGGAGCGGCGGCGGCCGCGTGGGCGTGCAGGTCCTCGCGGGTGATCACGCCGTCCGGACCGGTCGGGGTGACGGCCCGGAGGTCGATCCCGAGGTCCTTGGCCAGCTTGCGCACCGGCGGCTTGGCCAGCGGCCGGTCACCGGACACCTCGACGGCCGGCGCCGGGGCCGGGGCGGCGACGGGCGCCGGAGCCGGCGTGGGAGCCGGCCCGGCGGCCGTGGCGGTGGCGGTGACCGTGGTGCGCCGCGCCCGGCGCTGGCTGCCGCCGGTCCGCGGACCGTAACCGACCAGCACCTCGCGCCGCTCCGGCTCGGGCGCCTCGGGGGCCTCGACGACGGGGGCCGGGGCCGGGGCGGTGGCGACGGACGTCCCCGCCTCCCCGGCGACCGCGACCGAGATGATCGCGGTACCGACGTCGACCGTCGCGCCCTCCGGGAAGAACAGCTGCTCGACGACCCCGGTGAACGGGATCGGCAGCTCCACGGCGGCCTTGGCGGTCTCCACCTCGCAGACGACCTGCCCGTCGGTGACGGTGTCACCGGGCTTGACGTACCAGCTGAGGATCTCGGCCTCGGTCAGGCCCTCGCCCACATCGGGCATCTTGAACTCGCGGAGCGAGCGAACTTCGGTGGTCATCAGCGCTCCCCGGTCTCAGTACGCGAACGCGCGGTCGACGGCGTCGAGCACGCGGTCCAGGTCGGGAAGGAAGGACTCCTCGACCCGGGACGGCGGGTACGGCGCGTAGTAGCCGCCGACCCGCAGGATCGGCGCCTCCAGGTGGTAGAAGCACCGTTCGGTGAGCCGGGCGGCCAGTTCGGCGCCCATGCCCAGGAAGACCGGGGCCTCGTGCACCACGATGCCGCGTCCGGTCCGCTTGACGGACTCCTCCAGGGCGGCGAAGTCGACCGGGGTGAGCGAGCGGAGGTCGACGACCTCCAGCCGGCGGCCGTCCTCCTCGGCGGCCGCGGCGGCCTCCAGGCAGACCTTGACCATCGGCCCGTAGGCGATCAGCGTGGCGTCCGCGCCGGGGCGGACGATCCGCGCGTCGTGCAGGCCCAGGTCGGCGGCGTCGCCGACCTCGCCCTTGTCCCAGTAGCGCCGCTTGGGCTCCAGGAAGATCACCGGGTCGTCCGACTCGATGGCCTGGCGCAGCATCCAGTGCGCGTCGTGCGCGTTGGACGGCGTGACCACCCGCAGGCCGGCGGTGTGGGCGAAGTACGCCTCGTGCGACTCGCTGTGGTGCTCGACCGCGCCGATGCCACCCGCGTAGGGGATGCGGACGGTGACCGGCATCTTGACGTGCCCGAGCGCCCGGGCGTGCATCTTGGCCAGCTGGGAGACGATCTGGTCGAAGGCCGGGTAGACGAAGCCGTCGAACTGGATCTCCACGACCGGGCGGTAGCCGCGCAGCGCGAGGCCGATCGCGGTGCCGACGATCCCGGACTCGGCGAGCGGGGTGTCGATCACCCGGTCCTCGCCGAAGTCCTTCTGCAGGCCGTCGGTGATCCGGAAGACGCCGCCGAGCTTGCCGATGTCCTCGCCCATCAGGACGGTCTTCGGGTCGCTCTCCAGCGACTTGCGCAGCGCCCCGTTGAGCGCCTTGGCGATGCTGAGCTGGCCGGCCATCAGTGGTTCTCCCCCGCCTCGAAGGAGGCCGCGTACTCGATGTACCCGGCCCGTTCCTCATCGACCAGCGCGTGCGGCTCCGCGTAGACGTGGTCGAAGATCAGAGTGGGGTCGGGGTCCGGCATGCCGCGCACGCCCTCGCGCACCCGCAGCCCGAGCTGCTCGCTCTCGGTCTCGATCGAGGCGAAGAACTCCTCGTCGGCCAGGCCCTCCTTCTCCAGGAGGGTGCGCAGCCGGGTGATCGGGTCCTTGGCCTTCCAGGACTCGGTCTCGTCGGCCGCCCGGTAGCGGGTCGGGTCGTCGGAGGTGGTGTGCGCGCCCATCCGGTAGGTGAAGGCTTCGATCAGCACCGGGCCGTTGCCGGTGCGCGCGTGCTCCAGGGCCCAGCGGGTGACCGCGAGACAGGCCAGCACGTCGTTGCCGTCGACCCGGATGCCCGGGAAGCCGAAGCCGGAGGCGCGGCGGTAGAGCGGGATCTTGGTCTGGGTGGTGGTGGGCTCGGAGATCGCCCACTGGTTGTTCTGGCAGAAGAAGACCACCGGCGAGTTGTAGACCGAGGCGAAGGTGAACGCCTCGTTGACATCGCCCTGGCTGGAGGCCCCGTCGCCGAAGTACGCGATCACCGCGTCGTCGGCGCCGTCCTTGGTGATGCCCATCGCGTATCCGGTGGCGTGCAGGGTCTGCGCGCCGATCACGATGGTGTACAGGTGGAAGTTCTTCTCGTTCGGGTCCCAGCCGCCGTGGTTCACGCCGCGGAACATGCCGAGCAGGTTCAGCGGGTCGACGTCGCGGCACCAGGCCACGCCGTGTTCGCGGTAGGTGGGGAAGGCGTAGTCGCCCGGTCGCATCGCGCGGCCGGAACCGACCTGGGCCGCCTCCTGGCCCAGCAGTGAGGCCCAGAGGCCCAGCTCGCCCTGGCGCTGGAGCGAGGTCGCCTCGGCGTCGAAGCGGCGCACCAGTACCAGGTCACGGTAGAGGGCCCGGAGCTCGTCCGCCTCCACGGTGAGCGGGAAGTCCGGGTGCTCGACCCGCTCGCCTTCCGGGGTCAGCAGCTGTACGAGTTCCGGCTGGGCGTCCTTGGCCGTGGCGCGGACGCCGGGGGCAGCCTTCTTGCGGGCCCTCGCCGTGCTTTTGACGGTCACGTTCACTCCTCGGTCTGTCCGGCCGCCCGGGGTCGCCGGTGACCGGTCCGGTCACCGCCTCGCGGGGCGCGCGTGGGTGTGCGCACCCGCAGCGGGGCAGGTGGTGATCCTTTTCCGACGGCGTCCCTCACGAGAACGTTACCCAGCGTCCGTCCTCGACGCGTCTGCGCTAGGACGTCCTACTTGTTCGGGGTCTACAAACCGCGCGTGTGGCGCAGCTCTCAATTCGGTCGCGTTCAGGACACCAGCGCACGTTATCCGGGCGGAGGCTCCGGCGTAAGGGGGTTACCGGCATCGGTTTGGACCGCTCTGGCCGGATCGTGCCCCCGCCGCGCTGCGGGCAAGAGGTCTTTCGTAGGGTGATATGGGAGGCTTTGCGCGTGACTGATAAAGGACAAATCACGGTATTCCTCCTCGACGACCACGAGGTGGTCCGCCGGGGTGTCCATGAACTCCTCTCCGTCGAGGAGGACATCGAGGTGGTCGGTGAGGCCGGCACCGCGGCCGAGGCGCTGACCAGGATCCCCGCCGTCCACCCCGATGTCGCGGTGCTCGACGTCCGGCTGCCGGACGGCAACGGCGTCGAGGTCTGCCGGGAGATCCGGTCCCGGCTGCCGGAGATCAAGTGTCTGATGCTGACCTCGTTCTCGGACGACGAGGCCCTGTTCGACTCGATCATGGCGGGCGCCTCCGGCTACGTGCTGAAGGCGATCCGCGGCACCGACCTGATCACCGCGGTCCGGGACGTCGCGGCCGGCAAGTCGCTGCTCGACCCGGTCGCCACCAGTCGGGTGCTGGCACGGCTGCGGGACGGCGGCGAGAAGGAGGACGAACGGCTCGCCCAGCTCACCAAGCAGGAGCGCCGCATTCTGGACCTGATCGGCGAAGGGATGACCAACCGTCAGATCGGCAATGAACTGCACCTCGCCGAAAAGACGGTGAAGAACTACGTCTCCAGTCTGCTCGCCAAGATGGGGATGGAGCGACGGACCCAGGCGGCGGCGTTCGTGGCACGGCACCAGGCGGACCAACAGCACTGATCTTGGTGCAGCACACAATTGAGGAACTGTCAAGGACCCCCGCCGAGAGGTCCTAACCTCTGGCTGTGACTTTCAGCCAGACCCTTGCCTGTGCACCAGCCCGTCCCGACCTCACCGCTCCCCCGATAGGAACGCTCAGCCCTCCCGTCCCCCACGCGGCGCTCGCCGAGGTCCTGCGCCGGTACCGGGTGGGCCGCCTGCTCACCGCCGAACCCGTCGCCGAGGGCCTGCTGAACCGCGGCTACCGGGTCACCACCGAGGCCGGCGGCTACTTCCTGAAGTGCTACGTCGACGCCGCGACCGCCGGCCGCGAGGCGGTCGCCGGCCACCACCGGGCGATGGGCGCCCTCGCCGCCCTGGGCCTGCCCGTCGAGCCCCCGCTCGCCCTCGCCGAACGGACCGGCACCATCGCCGCGTTCGGCGGCCGACTGTTCGCCCTCTTCCCCTGGGTGGACGGCGGGCACCGCCACGGAACCGAACTCTCCCCGCCGCAGTGCGCCGAACTGGGCGCGCTGCTCGGTCGGCTGCACAGCGCCCTCGACGAGGTCTGCGCCCCCGTCGCACAACCCTCCGGCTACCGCAGCGCCGATCCGCTCGACAGCTCCGCGCTCGCCCACGACCTGCGCGAACGGGCCCGTGAGCACCGCCCGCACGACGAGCTGGACGCGCTGGCCGAACGCCGGCTGACCGAACGGCTGGAGCTGCTCGCCGAGCACGCCCACCGGCGCCCCGCCCCGGGGGCCGCCCCGCCCACCGGCTGGACCCACGGCGACTTCCACGGGCTCAACCTGCTGCACCGGGACGGACGGATCGCGGCCGTCCTGGACTGGGACAAGCTGGGACGGCAGCCGCGGGCCGAGGAGGCCGTCCGCGCGGCCACCCTGGTCCTCAACGACCGCGCCACCGGCGTACTGGACCTGGTCCGGGTGCGGCACTGGTCCCAGGCGTACCGGGCCACCGGCGCCGCCACCGCCGAGCATCTGGCCGCCGCGGCCCACCGGGTCTGGTGGGAGCGGCTGAACGACTTCTGGATGCTCCAGTGGCGCTACCAGCGGGGCGACCACCGGGCCGACCCGCTCTATCCCGCCTCGGCGGGCCAGTTGGCGTGGTGGTGCCAGGAGTACGAGCAGGTCCTGGACGCCTTCGCCAACTGACCCGGGGGCCGGCCGTCGGGCGACCGCCGGGCAGCCGTCAGGGAACGGCCGGGGTGGCCGCACCGCCGGTCGGCTTCTGAGTGTTGCCGCCGGCACCGCCGCCGGCCGGGGGCGTCTGGCTGCCGGCCCCGGTCGGCGGCGGGTTGGTCGCCGGCGGTGCCGTCGCCGGGGGCGTCGTCGCGCCGCCGCCCGTCCCCGTGGTCGGGGTGTTGGTCGGCGGGGCGGTGGCCGACCCGGTCGGCGAGGTGGTCGGGCTCGGCGCCTTGCTGCCGGTCGTGCTCGGCGTCGCCGGCGGACTGGTCGTGTGCTTGCCGGTCGGCTGGCTCGGTGCCTGGCTCTGGTTGCCGCCGTTGTTGTTGGTGTCGGTCGGCTGCTGCGGACGGCGCGAGGTCTGACCGGCCGGGGGCGTGGTCGTGGTCGAGCCGGCGCTGGGCGCGGTCGCCTCCGGCGCCGTCGACACCACCCCGGTACTCGGGCCGAGGTCGCTCGGCTTCCCGCCGCCGCCGCCGTTGTCGTTGCCGCTCAGCGCCATGGCGATGCCCGCACTGGCCGCGACGACCACCGCAACGACGGCGGCCACCCAGCGCCACGGACGACGCCCGCCGCCGCCACGCCCGTGCCCGCCGCCCTGCCCGCCGTCCGAACCGTCGCCGTCGCCGTAGGGCGGGTAGGCGGAGGACGGCGTGTGCGGGCCGCCCGGCACCTGGTACGGCAGCATCGCCGTCGGGTCGCCCGGGACACCCGCCCCGAGCACCGCCGTCTCGTCCACGCCCATCGGCGGCATGCCGCCGTAGCCCTGGCCGGCCGCGGCCAGTCCGGCCGTCGCGCCGATCGGCCAGCCGCCGGTGCCGCCGGTGAGCTCGCGCAGCGCGTGCTCGATGTGGGCGCGGAACTCGTCCGCGTCCTGGAAGCGGTCGTCCGGGTTCTTCGCGAGCGAGCGCAGCACCAGGTGGTCCAGGCCGGCCGGGACCCGCGGATTGGCCTGCGAGGGCGGCACCGGCATGTCCTGGACGTGCTGGTAGACCACCGACAGCGGGGTGTCGCCGGTGAACGGCGGTCGCAGCGCCAGCAGTTCGTAGAGCATGCAGCCGGCGGCGTACAGGTCGGAGCGGTGGTCGACCGGCTTGCCCAGCGCCTGCTCCGGCGAGAGGTACTGCGGGGTGCCCATGACCATGCCGGTCTGGGTCATGGTCGAGGCCGTGCCGGTGAGCGCCCGGGCGATGCCGAAGTCCATCACCTTGACCGCGCCGGTGGTCGTGATGATCACGTTGGCCGGCTTGATGTCACGGTGCACGATGCCGTGCCGGTGACTGTAGGCGAGCGCCTCCAGCACCCCGGCGATGATGATCAGCGCCTGGTCGACCGGCGGCTCCTCCGCGTCCACCAGCAGCTCGCGGACGGTCCGGCCCTCGACCAGCTCCATCACGATGTACGGCGTCGACTCCTCGCCGACGTACTCCTCGCCGGTGTCGTACACGGCGACGATCGCGTGGTGGTTGAGCGCCGCGACGGCGTGCGCCTCCCTGGTGAAGCGGAGCCGGGCGATCTCGTCCTGGGCCAGCTCGCCGCGGAGCAGCTTCACCGCGACGGTCCGTCCGAGCCGGACGTCCTGGGCCGCGAGCACCTCGGCCATGCCGCCCCGGCCGAGCCGGTGGGTCAGCCGGTAGCGGCCGTCACCGACCGTGCCCAGCGGGGCGGCGGTGCCCCGGCCGGGCGTCTGCGGAGCGCCGTACGGCGGGAGCGCGGTCGTTCCGGCGTCGCCACCGGGCTCGGGCATCCTGGGGGGCCCGCCGCCCGGACCGGTCGCCCAGGCCCCGTCGTCGTCCGGATGCTGCGTCTGTGCCATCGCTCCTCGCCCCGGGCCTTCGCTCGGATCGCGGTGCCCTGTCGCTCGTGTCCCCGGAACGCTACCGCCTCCGGCCGGTCCCCGGAGCACGCGTGATTCGGGCGGAACCTGTCAGAGCAGGCCATTCCGGTCGGCCTGGTCGTCCAGCCGCAGCACCGTGACCGCGGCACCCGAGACGCCCCTGGTGGACCCGCCCGTCGACTGCCCCTCGGCCCGGTTGACCACGATCGCGATGATGATGACCGCCAGCACGATCACACCGACGATGATGCCGATGATCACCAGGGCGGTCGAGCAGCCCCCGCTGTTCGACGCGGGCGCCGGCTGGAACGGCGGCGCCGGCATCGGGTGCGGCGGCGGGGTGTGCGCCTGCTGCGGGAAGGGCTGCGGCGTGTGCGGGGCGTGGAAGGCCGGCGGCGGGGTCTGGAACGGCTGCGGCTGCGCGAACGGCTGGGGCTGCGGGAAGGGCTGCGGCGTGTGCGGGGCCTGGAACACCGGCGGCGGGGTCTGGAACGGCTGCGGCTGCGGGGTCTGGAAGGCCGGCGGCGGGGTCTGCGGCGCGGCGTGCACCGAGCGCGGTCCGTCGGTGATCACCAGCGGGTTGCTGGCCGCCAGCGGGCTGCCGCCGCCCTTGCCGGCCGCGATCAGCCGCTCGGCCTCGTCCCGCATCGCCGCCGCGCTCGGGAACCGGTGCGCCGGGTCCTTGCGCAGCGCCGTCGCGACGAACCCGTCGACCGCCGGGGCGAGCCGCGGGTTGAGCGTCGACGGCGCCGGCGGCTCCTCCTGGACGTGCTTGTACGCGATCGAGAAGGCCGAGTCGCCGTCGAAGACCAGCTGACCGGTGATCATCTCGAAGAGCATCACGCCGACCGAGTAGAGGTCGGAGCGGGCGTCCACCGGCTTGCCCAGCGCCTGCTCGGGCGAGAGGTACTGCGGGGTGCCGACCACCATGCCGGTCTGGGTCATCGAGGTCACCCCGCTCTCCAGCGCGCGGGCGATGCCGAAGTCCATGACCTTGACGTTGCCCTTGCGGTCGAACATGACGTTGCCGGGCTTGATGTCACGGTGCACCAGGCCCATGTCGTGCGAGGCTTCCAGCGCGTTGAGCACACCGATGGTGACCCGCAGCGCCTCCTCGACCGGCATCGCGCCGTGCTGGCCGACCGCTTCGTTGATGGCGTCCCGCAGGCCCTTGCCGTCGATCAGCTGCATCACGATGTACGGCGTGCTGGAGCCGTCCTGGGCGATGTCCTCGCCGCTGTCGTAGACGGTGACGATGTTCGGGTGCTCCAGCCGGGCCACCGCCTGGGCCTCGCGGCGGAACCGCTCCTTGAACGAGTCGTCCCGGCCCAGCTCGGCGTGCATGCTCTTCAGCGCGACCTGGCGGTCCAGCACGCTGTCGTAGGCGAGGTGCACCGAGGCCATGCCGCCCTCGCCCAGCACCCGCTGCAGCACGTACCGCCCGTTGCCCAGGGAGTAGCCCTCGGCCGCCGCGTTGCCGTGCTCGCTCATGGTCTCTGCTCCCCCTCGGCGCGGCCGTACCGCCGCCGCCGTGACATTCGGTCTCGTCCGTGCGTGTTCCGGGCCCGGCCCGCTGGCCTGCCCGACCCCTGTCGCGACGCTCGCCCGGACTGCGACAGGGGGTCAGGGTATCGGCTCACGAGGACACCGACCGGCCCAGGGCCGGGACTGTGTCCGGGTCGCGACCCGGTACCGGTCGGTAGTGCTCACGCGGCCGGGGCGCCCGGCCGCGCCCCGTTCCGTGCCGCCCCGGCGGGGCCGCGGCGGTACGGGTACGGCCGACGCCTACAGGTAGGGACCGGAGCGGATGCCGCGGCCCTCGCCCGGCTCGTCCCCCTCCGGCTCCCCGCCGTGCAGACCGGGCGGCAGCGCCCGCCGCATCTGCTCCAGCTGCGCCCGGGCCGCCATCTGCTGCGCGAACAGCGCGGTCTGGATGCCGTGGAACAGGCCCTCCAGCCAGCCCACCAGCTGCGCCTGGGCGATCCGCAGCTCGGCCTCGGTCGGGATCGAGTCCTCGGTGAACGGCAGCGACAGCCGTTCCAGCTCGGCCACCAGCTCGGGGGCCAGGCCCAGCTCCAGCTCCTTGATCGAGCTGGCGTGGATGTCCTTCAGCCGCGCCCGGCTGGCCTCGTCCAGAGGAGCCGCCCGCACCTCCTCCAGCAACTGCTTGATCATGCTGCCGATCCGCATGACCTTGGCGGGCTGTTCGACCATCTCGGTCACCGGCAGTTCACGCGGACCGTCGCCGTCGCCCCCCAGCGGGCCCATCGCCGGACCCACCGGCAGCCCGTCCGGTCCGACGATCAGCACCTTCTGGCCGTCCTGCGGCTGCCCGCCCATGGCCTGGTGGAACTCCTGCGACGAGTACTCGTTCATCGGATTCGTCATGAACCACATTCTCCCTCACTGGGGTTGCCGGGGAGGAGGCCCCCGGCCGACCCGACCCGCCCCGCCCGGGGCCGGTGCCGCGACCGGCCGCGCGCCGGCACCCGGGGACGACGCTACGCCCGCGGCGGGGGCGGCGGTATCCGTACGGATACTCAGTCCGCCCCCGGATCCGGGGGCGGACCGGGCGGTCGGCGCCCCGGAAAGCCGGACGAGCGGCCGTCCGGCTTTCCGGGGCGAGGTCAGCCCCGGCGCAGCCGCAGCCCGACCAGGCCCAGACCGCAGCCGATCAGGCCCAGACCGGCGCCCAGCGGCAGCTGGCGGGTGGCCGCGTCGTCCCAGCGGGTGGGCAGCAGGGCCGGACCGACCAGCACCGCCTGCGGCCCGGACCGGCCGAGGGCCAGGGTCTCGCCGCCGGAACCGTCCTCCGGCGCGACCGGCTCCACCGCACTGTCGGCTCCCCCGGCGACCGGGCCCGGGGCGCTGTCCGCCCCGGCGGCGGGCTGTTCCGGCACCTGCTCGACCGCCTGCGCCCGGCCCGCGTCGGGCGCCCCCTCGGGGGCGGACCCGGTGCGTTCGGGCGCCGAGGCGGGGCGGTGCCGGCCGTGGCGCTGCTCCCGGTCGGCCCAGGAGGGGCCGGGGCGGACCCGGCCGGCCGACTGCCAGGCCACCGTCGTGGCGGCCGCGGCCGCCGGGGGCGGCGACACCGGGGCGGCCGTCCCCGGTACGGACGGCGCGGGGACGGACGGCTCGGGGACGGACGGCTCGGACGCGGCGGGCCCGGGGGAGGGCGGCTCGGACGCCGTCGGCTCGGCCGGGGCCTCCGCCACGGGGGTCTCCGCGTCGGCCTCCGACTCCGGCCCGGGGCCGGCCGACGGCGGCTCCGGCTGTGGCTCCGGCTGTGGCGCGGGGCCGGGGGAGAGCCCGTCCGAAGGCGCCGCCGGACCGGAGGGCACCGGCGCCCCCGGCTGCTCCGCCGGTCCGGGGTCGGCGACCGGGGAGGGGAAGGCACCGACGGCTCCGACGGCACCGGCCGGCGCGCCGGGCAGAGCGATCGCGGCCGGACCGACCGTGAGCGGCACGGCGAGCCCGAGCACCGCCACCGCCAGCAGCCGCCACCCGACCCGGTCGGCACGCCGGGCCCGCCGCCGGGCACGCGCCGGTCGGCGGGGGGAGGGGGAAGGATGCGGCGGCAGTGCCACGGGCAGCGGCCCGAGGAACGCGGACGAAGGTGCGGGCACGGTCGAGGTCCTTCCGCGACGGCCGACCCGCGCGGGGCGGGGTCGGCGGCGGGACAGCTCCCGTCCAGACTCACACAGTCCGACATTCCGGGCATGTCGGACGATCTGCTCCACCTGCCCGGGCCGCCGACGCGCCGCCGCCGACTCTCCGTGCCCGTCGCCCCGCCGACCTCAGGCCCGCAGCACCACCTTCCCGACCTGCGTCCCGGCCTCCAGCACCCGGTGCGCCTCGGCCGCCTCCGCCAGCGGCAGCACCCGGTCGACCACCGGCCGCACCACTCCCGACTCGACCAGCGGCCAGACGTGCTCGCGCACCGCCGCCACGATCGCCGCCTTCTCGGCCAGCGGCCGCCCGCGCAGATTGGTAGCGATCACCGCGCCGCGCTTGCGCAGCAGGGTGTTGAGGTCCAGCTCGCCCTTCACCCCGCCCTGCAGCCCGATGATCACCAGCCGCCCGTTGACCGCCAGCGCGTCCACGTTCCGCGACAGGTACTTGGCGCCCATGATGTCCAGGATCACGTCCGCCCCGGCCCCGCCGGTCGCCTCCCGGAGCACCTCGACGAAGTCCTGCTCGCGGTAGTCGATCAGCACATCGGCGCCCAGTTCGGCGCAGCGGGCCAGCTTCTCGGGGCCGCCCGCCGTGACGGCGACCCGGGCGCCGACCGCCTTGGCCAGCTGGATCGCCATCGTCCCGATGCCGCTCGCGCCGCCGTGGACCAGGAACGTCTCGCCGGGCCGCAGCCGCGCGGTGAGGAAGACGTTGGACCACACCGTGCAGACCACCTCCGGCAGCGCGGCGGCCTGCTCCGGGGTCAGCCCCCTCGGCACGGGCAGCAGTTGGCCGACCGGTACCGCGACCCGCTCCGCGTAGCCGCCGCCGACCAGCAGCGCGCACACCTCGTCGCCGACCGCCCAGCCGGCCACCCCCGGGCCCAGCGCGGCGATCCGGCCCGCGCACTCCAGCCCCGGATAGCGCGAACTGCCCGGCGGCGGGTCGTAGAAGCCCTGCCGCTGGAGCAGGTCGGCGCGGTTGACGGCGGTGGCCGCCACCTCGACCAGGACCTCGCCCGCCCCGGGCACCGGGTCCGGCACCTCCGCCCAGCGCAGCGCTTCGGGCCCGCCGGGTTCAGGAATCGTCATCGCATGCATGGGCCCGACGCTACTGCGGACCGGTGGCCGGACGGCGGGCCGACCCGCGTGTCAGCCCGCCAGGTCCGGCAGTACCACGGCGCCGGGCAGCGCGGCCGCCGCCCGCCCCGGCAGGATCAGCTTGCCTCGCCGCCGCCCGCTGCCCACCAGCACGAACGGGGCCGCCGCGACCGCCGCGTCGACCAGCAGCGGCCAGCCGGCCGGGAGCCCGACCGGGGTGATCCCGCCGTACTCCATGCCGGTCGCCCCCACCGCGGTGTCCACCGGGGCGAACGACGCCTTGCGGGCCTCCAGGTGCTTGCGGACGGCCCGGTTGACGTCGACCCGGGTGGTCGCCAGCGCCAGGCAGGCGGCCAGGGTGGTCTCCCCGCCGCGCTTGGCGGCGACCACCACGCAGTTCGCCGAGGCGTCCAGCGGCACGTCGTAGGTCTCGCAGAAGACGGCGGTGTCGGCCTTCTCCGGGTCGGTCTCGACGTAGAGCACCGAGCCGGCGGCCTCCCGGTCCGGCCAGGCCGCCAGCGCCTCGGCCACCGGGGCCGCCAGCCGGTCGGCCACCTCCAGCGCGGTGGCGTGGAACTCGAAGGCGCCGAAGGGGAGCCGTGGTTGATCACTCATGACGGACAACCCTACGCCGGGGCGGCCGACTTGATGACGATCACCCGGTCCGTGAGCTGGAGGGTCTGCGCCTCCGGCTCGGTGTAGTTGATCACCCGGCGGCCGCGGACCACCGCGACGACCAGGTCCTCGCACTCGCGCGGGCTGTGCCCGGCCTCGGCCCGGGTGACCGGGCGCTCGACCACGTCCAGGCCGTCGCCGTAGGTGAGCAGGTCCTCCATCACCGCGCCGGTGTGCGGGCTGAGCATCGACATGCCGAGCAGCCGGCCCGCCGCGCTGGAACTGGTCACCACCACGTCGGCGCCGCTCTGCCGCAGCAGCGGGGCGTTCTCGTCCTCGCGCACCGCCGCCACGACGGTCGCCGTGCGGGTGAGCTGGCGGGCGGTCAGGGTGATCAGGGCCGCGGTGTCGTCCCGCTCCGGCGCCACCACCACCCGGGCGGCGGTGGGGAGTCCGGCCCGCAGCAGGGTGTCGGTCCTGGTGGCGTCGCCGAGCACGGCCACCAGACCGTGCTCGGCGGCCTGGTCGACCGCCTTGCGCTGCGGGTCGACCACCACGATCTCCTCCTTGCGCACACCTTGCAGGAGCAGGGTGTCGATCGCGCTGCGGCCCTTGGTGCCGTAGCCGATCACGACGGTGTGCTCGCGCACGGTGGACCTCCATCGGTTCAACCGCCACTGCTGACGGGTCCGTTCGGTGAGCACCTCCAGGGTGGTGCCGACCAGGATGATCAGGAACAGCACCCGCAGCGGGGTGATCACGAAGATATTGGTGAGCCGGGCGGTGTCGCTGTACGGGGTGATGTCGCCGTAGCCCGTGGTGGAGAGCGTCACCGTGGCGTAGTAGGCCGAGTCCAGCAGGCTCACCCCGCCCCCGGCGTTGTCGTTGTAGCCCTCGTGGTCCACCCAGACGATCAGCGTGGTGGCCACCAGCACCGCCAGGGCCAGCAGCAGCCGGAAGCCGACCTGCCGGACCGCCGGGGCACTGCGCCGGGCGGGCAGCACGATCCCGGCGTCCGCCCAGGACTCCGCCTCGGCCGGGGCCCGGCCGGAGAAACGGCCGAACCCCCGTCCCCCGCCGGCGTTCACGGTGCCTCCAGCAGTTCGACCGCGGTGCCGGCCGCCGCGCCGCCCGGCGGCACCACGGCGAGCGCCTCCGCCAGCGCGACCCCGCGCAGCATCGCCGGTCCGTCGTAGGGGAGTTGGGCCACTCCGCGGGCGGTCCGCCGGACCGGCAGCAGCCGGGTGTCCACCGGGTGCCCGGGCAGGTCGTCGACCGCGAGGGCGCGGACCGGCTCGCCGGGGCCCCGCCCGGCCAGCGCGTGCAGCAGCGGCAGGGCGAGCGTGACCGCCCCCGCGACCGCGGCCAGCGGATTGCCGGGCAGGCCCACCAGGTGCCGCCCGCCGGGCAGTTCGGCCAGCAGCATCGGATGGCCGGGCCGCACGGCGACCCCGTCCACCAGCAGCCTGGCGCCGATCTCGGCGAGCGCCCGGTGCAGGAAGTCCACCGGGCCGGCCGCCGTCCCCCCGGTGGTGACCACCACATCGGCGGTGGAGTGCCGCAGCGCGTCCCTGAGCAGTCCGAAGTCGTCGCGGACGGCGCGCGGTTCACCGGTCTCGGCGCCGGCCGCCCGCAGCCACGGCGGCAGCAGCGGACCGAGCGCGTCCCGGACCAGACCCGGCCGGGGCAGGCCGGAGCCGAGCAGCTCGTCGCCGAGCACCAGCAGCTCCACCACCGGGCGGCGGTGCACGGCCAGCCGGTCGTGGCCGCCGGCCGCGGCCAGGCCGAGCACGGCCGGACCGACCCTGGTCCCGGCCGGGAGCAGCTCCTCGCCGCGCCGGCACTCCTGGCCGCGCGGCCGGACGTCCTGGCCGGTGGTCAGCGCGCCGGGGGCGCGCTCGCGCAGCAGCGGACCGACCGGTTCCCCGTGCTCGCGGCGGAGCACGGCGGTGGCGCCCGGGGGGAGCTGGGCGCCGGTGGCGATCTCGACGGCGGCGCCGTCGGCCAGCGGGCCGTCCGCCGGGCGCCCGGCCAGCAGCCGGCCGGCCACCCGCCACGGGCCGGGGCCGGCCACCGCCCAGCCGTCCATCGCCGAGGTGTCGAAGGCGGGCAGGTCGGTGAGCGCCGTCAGCGGCTCGGCGAGGGTGCGGCCGAGCGCCTCGGCCAGCGGGACGCTCGGGGGCGCGGACGCCGGCCGGCCGGCCCGGCGGGCGGTCTCCCGGGCCGCCGCCCAGCCGGTCGGGCCGGTCGGGGCAGGCGGCTGGTCGAGCACGACGAGGTCGTCCACCGCGCTCACGGCTGTCCCTGGTCGGCGGCCTCGGCGGCCCAGCGCTCGGCGAGCGCGGCGGCCTGCCGGGACGCCTCGGCCACCGCCTCCGGCCCGCCGCCGCGCGACGCGGCGGCGTACCCGATCAGAAAGGTGGTCAGCGGGGCGGCGGGCCGGTCCACCCCGTGCGCGACCACCCGGGCCAGGTCGAGCAGACCCCGGACATCGACGTCCAGGTCGATGCCCAGCTCGGTACATGCCTCGGCGATCCAGTCATCCAGCGTGCGCTCCATGCGGACATGCTGCCTGATCGGCGGTTTCCCCGGGATGTTTGCCCGGTGAGCGCCGCGCGTCGTTTCCCGCACACCCGGGTGCGGAGCGGGGTGAGGACTACGGGGCACCGTCGCGCTCACGGGCCCGGGCCAGGTCCTCCCAGGTGTCGCAGTCGTAGGCGACGTCATCGGTGTCGGCCAGCCGCAGGGTGCGCAGATTGCCGGTCAAGCGGCGCAGCGGGAGGCCGGCGGGGTCGCCGACGGTGGCCAGCGCGGCGCGCAGGGCGGCGGTGCGGTAGGCGGCGGCGAGCGGCTGGTCACGGCCGGCGGCGTCGACCAGGACGGCCGCCTCGGTGTCCGGTCCGGCTTCGTCGAGGGCGGTGACCAGCCGGTGGACGGTCCGCTCGTCGAGGAACGGCAGGTCGGCGGCGAGCAGCAGCACCAGCTCGGCGGTGACCTCGGCGAGGCCGGCCGCGACGGCGGCCACCGGCCCGCCGCCGGGCGGTCGCTCGCGGGTCCGGCGGACGCCGGGGCGGGCGGTGGGCCGGGCCGGGCCGACCACCACGGTGGTCCCGGCGTCGGCGCAGGCGGCGAGCACCCGGTCCAGCAGGGTGGTCCCGCCGACGGTCAGGGCCGGTTTGTCCGCGCCGCCGAGCCGCCGGGCGGCTCCCCCGGCCGGGACGATCACGTCGTACGGCGTCATGCCGCCAGTATCCGCCGCCGGCTCAGTCGGCGGCCCGGCCGGGTGCTTCCCCGTCGTCCGGGCCGGCCCCGTCCGCCGCCGCGTCCGCGTCCACGACGTCCGACCCGGCCGCCTCCCCGGCGGGCTCCTCCGCGGTCTCCTCCGCCGTCTCCGGACCGGTCTCCGGACCGGCAGCGGCGGCGGCGGCAACGGCGGCGATGTTGGCGGCGGCGCTCAGCTCCAGCACGGCCGGCAGGGTCAGCTCCCCGTACCGCTCGTTCACGGCGGCGACCAGCGCCTCCGCGTCGTCCGGGTGCCCGGCCAGCAGCCGGTCGAAGTCCCGCAGGTACTCCCCGGTGAAGGCGAGCACCCGGGCCGCGTCGTCGCCCTGCTCGGGCGCGCGGTGTCCCGCGATCACCCGCTCCGCGCCGAGCTCGGCGATCCGGCCGAGGTTGCGGATCCACTCGCCGCGGCGCTCCGGCGTGGTGTCGGCGGTCCAGACATGGGTGCCGTTGTAGACGAAGTCACCGGCGATCACGGTGCGGGCGCTGGGCACGTGCACCACGGTGGAGCCGTCGCAGTCGCCCTGCCCGAGCAGCAGCACCGGGATCACCTGCCGGTCGATCATCAGCGGCTGGGGGAGCAGCGGGGCCGGGACCAGCGGGTGGTCCGGGATGTCGTCCCCGAACACCGGCTTCCACTGGGCGACCTTCGCGGCGGCGGTGCGCAGGATGCCGTCCACGACCGGCGGCGCGGCCAGCAGCCGGGCCTCCGGGAAGAGCCGCAGCACCTCCTCGGCGCCGAAGTAGTGGTCGGGGTGGTGGTGGGTGACCACGATGGCGAGCAGCCGACGGCCCTTGCCGGCCACCCACTCGGCCAGCTCGCGGCCGGCGCTGCGGGTGAGCTGGGCGTCGACCAGGATCGCCGTGTGCTCGCCGAGGACCAGGGTGGAGGTGGCGAAGAAGGCCGACTCGGGGCCGGTGAAGACGGCGACCTCCAGCGGCCGGACCGCCGCCTCGGCGGTGTTCTCCTCGGACGGGGACGGCGTCACTGGTGGCTCCCTCTGGTTCGGCGGCCCCGGTTTCGGTCCGGCTCGGTGGCGGCGGTGGAACGTGCGGCGGTGTGCCCGGGTGCTGGATGTGCCCGGGTGCTGCGGTGTGCCCGGATGCCGCGGCACCCGGATGTCGCGGTGTGCGTGCGAGGGCGGTCCGCGCCCGACGGTCCGGTCACGGACGGCGGCGGCCCCGGGGAGGGCCGGGCCTCGCGCCCTACAGCATGGGAGCAGGGCAGGCCGAAAACGCGGAAGGCGCGCCCGACGGGGCACGCCTTCCCGCTCACGTGTCCGGGTGGCCCGGTGTCGTCAGCGCTTCCCGCCGGTCAGCCGGGCGAAGCGGTCGGCGACGCCCCAGGAGGTGACCCGCCAGAGCGCCTCGACCACGATGTTCCGGCTCATCTTGGACGCGCCCAGCTCCCGCTCGACGAAGGTGATCGGCACCTCGGCCACCTTGAAGCCGGCCTTCACGGTGCGCCAGGCCAGGTCGACCTGGAAGCAGTAGCCGGCCGAGGCGACCTCGTCCATGCCCAGGCCCAGCAGGGTCTCCTTGCGGAACGCCCGGTAGCCACCGGTGACGTCCCGGATCGGCACGCCCAGCATCAGCCGCGAGTAGGTCGAGCCGGCCCGCGAGAGCAGCAGCCGGGACTTCGGCCAGTTCACCACCCGGCCGCCGGGCACCCAGCGCGAGCCGAGCACCAGGTCGGCGCCGCGCAGCGCGGTGAGCAGCCGCTCCAGCTCCTCGGGCCGGTGGGAGCCGTCGGCGTCCATCTCGACGAGCACGTCGTAGCCCTCGTCGATGCCCCACCGGAAGCCGGCCAGGTAGGCGGCGCCCAGGCCCTCCTTGCCCTTGCGGTGCAGGACGCGCACGTGGGAGTCCTCGGCCGCCAGCTTGTCGGCGAGCTCACCGGTGCCGTCCGGGCTGTTGTCGTCGGCGACGAGGATGTGCACCTCGGGGACGGCGGCGCGGACGCGGCCGACGATGCGCTCGACGTTCTCCACCTCGTTGTAGGTGGGGATGATCACCAGCACCCGGCCGAGATCAGCAAAACTCTGCTGGTTGACGGTCACGTACTAACCTCTCGGCCGGTGGGCGGGAAGTGCCAGTCACCGTTGCCCGCACTCATCAGGAAACACTGTCCCGGCCGGCACCCGCCGACTGGAGGACACTGTGGAAAACACTGGGTCCTGGCATCCTACTACCGCGTTGTCGGACCGACCCGCCCCCCGAGGCACTCCCCACCGGCATCCGACGTTTCACCTGCGGAGGCACGGGTCGGCTAGGGTCGACGCCCGGCCTTTGCCCGGATTCCCACCGTCGGCACCGCCCGCGGGGCGCCGCCCGGCGGCGAGGCCCGCCAGCCCACCGCAGCAAAGGAGCAGGACCGCGCCCATGGACAAGCTCGCCAACACCGTCCGCCCGTACGCCTGGGGATCCGTCACCGCCCTCCCCGAGCTGCTCGGGCAGGAGCCGACCGGCGAACCGCAGGCCGAGCTCTGGATGGGCGCCCACCCCGGCGACCCCTCCCGGGCCGACCGGGGCGAGGGACCGCGCCGGCTGGACGAGCTGATCGCCGCCGATCCCGAGCGCGAGCTGGGGGCCGCCTCGGTGGCCCGGTTCGGCCCCACCCTGCCGTTCCTGCTCAAGGTGCTCACCCCGGGCGTCCCGATCTCCATCCAGGCCCATCCCTCGCTCGACCAGGCCCGGGCCGGGTTCGCCGCCGAGAACGCCCTGGGGATCCCGCTGGACGCCCCGCACCGGAACTACCGGGACGCCAACCACAAGCCCGAACTCATTTGCGCCCTGGGCGACTTCGAGGGCCTGTGCGGCTTCCGCCGGCCCGCCGGGGCGGTCGCGCTGCTGGCCGGTCTCGGCGTTCCCGCGCTGGAGCCGGTGATCGCCGAGCTCCGGGCGGACGACGAGTCCGCGGCGCTCAGCGGCGCCCTGGCCGCCGCCCTCGGCCTGGACGGTCCGGCCGGCGCGGCCGCGGTCCGGGACACCGCCGAGGCGGTCGGCAAGGCGGCCGCCGAGGACCCGTCCGGGCCCTACGCGCCGTACGTCCGGATCGCCCGGGACTTCCCCGGCGACCGGGGGCTGATCGCCGGGCTGCTGCTCAACCACGTCCTGCTGCGCGCCGGCGAGGCGCTCTACCTGGGCGCCGGCGTCCCGCACGCGTACCTGCACGGTGTCTGCGTCGAGCTCCAGGCCAACTCGGACAACGTGCTGCGGGCCGGGCTCACCCCCAAGCACATCGACGTGCCCGAACTGCTCAAGGTGGTCCGGTTCGCCTCCAGCGCGCCGCAGCCGCTGCTGCCGGTCGCGGTGGACGCGACGCCGGGCGAGGAGCTGTACCCCGTGCCGATCGACGAGTTCCGGCTCTCCCGGTTCGTCCTCGACGGCCGGGAGCGGACGCTGCCCGGTGACGCGCCGCAGATCCTGCTCTGCACGGCGGGCTCGGCCCGGCTGGCCTCGGCCGACGGCGGGACGCTGGAGCTGGCCCGCGGCGAGTCCGCGTTCCTCCCGGCCACCGGCACGGCCACCGCGCTGACCGGGACCGGCGCCACCGTGTTCCGGGCCACCGTCACGCTCTGAACCGGCCGCACCGTCCGGCCCGGTCGCGGAACCGCGCGCCGGACCGTGCGGCCCCGACCGCCGACCGGTCGGTGGTCGGTCGCGGGTCAGTCGCGGGTCATGTCGACGAAGCGCGAGTAATGACCCTGGAAGGCCACGGTGATGGTGGCGGTCGGGCCGTTACGGTGCTTGGCGACGATGAGGTCGGCCTCGCCGGCGCGGGGGGACTCCTTCTCGTAGGCGTCCTCGCGGTGCAGCAGGATGACCATGTCCGCGTCCTGCTCGATCGAGCCGGACTCACGCAGGTCGGAGACCATCGGCCGCTTGTCGGTGCGCTGCTCGGGACCACGGTTCAGCTGGGACAGCGCGATCACCGGCACCTCCAGCTCCTTGGCCAGCAGCTTCAGGTTCCGCGACATGTCGGAGACCTCCTGCTGACGGTTCTCGGCCCGGCGGGAGCCGCCGGACTGCATCAGCTGGAGGTAGTCGATGACGACGAGCTTGATGTCGTTGCGCTGCTTGAGTCGGCGGCACTTGGCGCGGATCTCCATCATCGACAGGTTCGGCGAGTCGTCGATGAACAACGGCGCCTCGCTGACGTCCGGCATCCGGCGGGCGACCCTGGTCCAGTCGTCGTCCGTCATCGAGCCGGAGCGCATGTGGTGCAGCGCCACCCGGGCCTCGGCGGAGAGCAGGCGCATGGCGATCTCGTTGCGGCCCATTTCGAGCGAGAAGATCACGCTCGGCAGCTTGTGCTGGATCGAGCAGGCCCGGGCGAAGTCCAGCGCCAGGGTGGACTTGCCCATCGCGGGACGGGCGGCGATGACGATCATCTGGCCGGGGTGGAGCCCGTTGGTGAGCGCGTCGAAGTCGGCGAAGCCGGTCGGGACGCCGGACATCTGGCCGTTGCGGGAGCCGATCGACTCGATCTCGTCGAGGGCGCCCTCCATGATGTCGGCGAGCGGGGCGTAGTCCTCGTTGGTGCGCTGCTCGGTGACGGCGTAGATCTCCGCCTGGGCCGCGTTGACGATCTCGTCGACGTCGCCCTCGGCGGCGTAGCCCATGCCCGCGATCCGGGTGCCCGCCTCGACCAGCCGGCGCAGCACCGCGCGCTCGTGCACGATCTGCGCGTAGTACTCGGCGTTGGCGGCGGTCGGGACGGAGTTGACCAGGGTGTGCAGGTAACCGGGGCCGCCGACCCGCTGGAGCTCGCCGCGCTTGGTCAGCTCACCGGCGACGGTGATCGGGTCGGCCGGCTCGCCGCGCGCGTACAGGTCGAGGATCGCGCCGTGCACCAGCTCGTGCGCGGGCCGGTAGTAGTCGGCGGGCTTGAGCACCTCGACCACGTCGGCGATGGCGTCCTTGGACAGCAGCATGCCGCCGAGGACGGACTGCTCGGCCGCGAGGTCCTGCGGGGGGACCCGCTCGAAGCCCTCCAGCCCGCCGTCCCCGGAACGCTCGTCCTCGCCGCCCTGGCGCCGCTTGCCGTCCCGCTGGAAGCCGCCGCCCCCCGAACCACCGGAGCCGCCCTTGCCGCCCTTCTGGAAGCCACCTCCCTGGCCCTGGCCCTGGCCGTTGCCGCGGGCGCGCGAGACCGGCAGCCGGTCGCCGGGCCCGTCCGGGAAGGGGCCGTCGGCGAAGGCGCCGACCGGGAAGGGGTCGTCGGTGCCCTGCCAGTCGTCCTCCGGCGGGGGCGGGGCGTCGTGGTCGTCGTACTGGGGGCCGGTCACGCGTGTTCCCCGATCAGCGAGTGGTGCGAGTTGGAGCGGGCCTTGCCGGTGGTGGCCGGGAGGGAGCGGAACCCGAGCTCCCGCCACCGCATTTCTACGCCACCGCACCGACAAATCGGACGCCGGGACGGGTGGGAGTGTCGGACGGAGGGCCCACGCTAAGGCGCCGGGAGCCTTTCGGCCAAGGCGGTTATCCACAGGGGGTGTGGACGAGTGCCCGATGGCTGTGGAGAAGTACCGCAAACCTGTGGACGCCCCTGTGGAAAGCCCTGTGGATAACCAGACCATCGATCCACCGTCAACTTGCTGACCTGGGATTCCCTCCTCCAGGGCCTGTGCATGAGAAATTCTTCACACACAGTCGGGTGGCGGTGGACACAGACCCGGACGGCCCAGTCGCCCAGCCGTACGAGTAAGCACCGATATCCGCTGGCACCACTTACCTGTGGATGAGTAGCCTGGACCCCATGACCCTCACCGCCGACCGCCGCCGTCACGACCGGGAGATCCTCGCCCTCGCCGTCCCCGCCTTCGGCGCCCTGGTCGCCGAGCCGCTCTTCCTGATGGCCGACTCCGCCATCGTGGGCCACCTCGGCACGGCCCAGCTGGCCGGTGTCGGCGTCGCCTCGGCCGCCCTGACCACCGCGACCGGGGTGTTCGTCTTCCTCGCCTACGCCACCACCGCCGCGGTCGCCCGCCGGATCGGCGCCGGGGACCGCCGGGCCGCGATCCAGCAGGGCGTCGACGGCATCTGGCTGGCCCTGGCGCTCTCGGTCGCCGTGGTCGCGCTGACCCTCCTGCTCGCCCCCTGGGTGGCCGACGTCCTCGGCGCCTCGGCTACCGCCGCCCCGTACGCGGTGACCTATCTGCGGATCAGCGCGCTGGGCATCCCGGCCGTCCTCATGGTGATGGCCGCCACCGGCGTGCTGCGGGGCCTCCAGGACACCCGGACCCCGCTGTACGTGGCCGTCGCCGGCTTCGCCGCCAACCTCGGGCTGAACGCCGGCCTGGTGTACGGCGCCGGGCTCGGGGTGGCCGGCTCCGCCTGGGGCACGGTGATCGCCCAGACCGGGATGGCCGGCGTCTACGTGTTCGTGGTGGTGCGCGGCGCCCGCCGGGAGCGGGCCTCGCTCCGGCCGGACGCCGCCGGGATACGCGCGAGCGCCAGGGCCGGCGGGCCGCTGATGGTCCGCACCCTGAGCCTGCGCGCGATCCTGATGATCGCCACCGCGGTGGCCGCCGGGCTCGGTGACAGGGAGATCGCCGCACACCAGATCGCCATGACGGTGCTGCTGTTCATCGCCTTCGCGCTGGACTCCATCGCGATCGCCGGCCAGGCGATCATCGGCCGCTACCTGGGCGCCTCGGACGTTCCGGGCACCCGGGCGGCCACCCGGCGGATGATCGAGTGGGGCATCGGCGCCGGGGTGGTGCTGGGCGTGCTGATCGTGGTCGCCCGGCCGCTGTACGTCCCGCTGTTCACCCCGGACCCGGCCGTGCAGCAGGAGCTGAACACCGTCCTGCTGCTGCTCGCGCTCTGCCAGCCGGTCTCCGGGCTGGTCTACGTCCTGGACGGGGTGCTGATGGGCGCGGGGGACGGCGCCTTCCTGGCCCGGGCCATGCTCGCCACGCTCCTCGTGTTCGCCCCCGCCGCGCTCGCGGTGCCGGCCAGCGGCACCGGGCTGGCCGGGCTCTGGTGGGCACTGAACCTCTTCATGCTGGTCCGCGCCGGCTTCCTGGCCTGGCGGGCCCGCGGCGGCAAGTGGCTGGTCACCGGCGCCGTCCGGGGCTGAGCCCCGGCTCGCCGGGGCCCGCGGGCAGCGTGGCCCCCGCCCCGGGGAACGACCGAGGGCCGGCCTCCCCCGAGGGGGAGACCGGCCCTGCGGCCACTGCTACGGCGTTGTCGTCGATCAGGCGGCGACGACGGCGATGTCCAGGTTGGCCTGGACGTCCGAGTGCAGCTTGACCGAGACCTTGTGGGTGCCCACGGTCTTGATCGGCGAGCCGATCGCGACGGCGCGCTTGTCGACCGCCGGGCCGCCGGCGGCCTTGATGGCCTCGACGACGTCGGCCTGGGTCACCGAGCCGAACAGACGGCCGGCCTCGCCCGAACGAACGGCCAGCTTGACCTGGACGCCCTCGAGCTTGCCCTTGACCTCGTTGGCGGCCTCGAGGGTCTGGATCTGGTGGATCTTGCGGGCGCGACGGATGGCGTCGACGTCCTTCTGACCACCCTTGGTCCAGCGGATGGCGAAGCCACGCGGGACCAGGTAGTTGCGGGCGTAGCCGTCCTTGACCTCGACGACCTCGCCGGCGGAGCCGAGACCCGGCACCTCGTGAGTGAGGATGATCTTCATTGTTCGGTCACCCTCTCTTAGCGCGCGGTGCTGGTGTAGGGCAGCAGCGCCATCTCACGGCTGTTCTTCACGGCCGTGGCGACGTCACGCTGGTGCTGGGTGCAGTTGCCGGTGACCCGGCGGGCACGGATCTTGCCACGGTCGGAGATGAACTTCCGCAGCAGGTTCGTGTCCTTGTAGTCAACGTAGTTGACCTTGTCCTTGCAGAAGACGCAAACCTTCTTCTTCGGCTTGCGAGCAGGCGGCTTCGCCATTGTGTGCTCCATTGGGTTCACGACCGGGCCGGCGTCTCACGACGCCCGGCACCCTGGCCGCACGAAATCTGTCAGCTCTTAGAACGGGGGCTCTTCCGAGAAGCCGCCACCGGACGGGGCGCCGCCCCAGCTGCCGCCGCTCTGGTTTCCACCGGAGGGAGCGCTGGACGCCCACGGGTCGTCGGAGGGGCCGGACTGGCCGCCGGAGTTTCCACCCCAGCCGCCACTCTGCTGGCCGCCACCGCCGCCCCAGTTGCCGCCGCCCTGGCCGCCGCCCTGCGGGCCGCCGCCGAAGCCGCCGCCGCCGGGTGCGCCGCCGGGGCCACCGGACCGGTTGGCCCGGGTGACCTTCGCGGTCGCCGAGCGCAGGCTCGGACCGACCTCGTCGACCTCGACCTCGAAGACCGTCCGCTTCTCGCCTTCCTTGGTCTCGTAAGACCGCTGGCGCAGTCGGCCCTGCACGATGACGCGCATGCCGCGCTGCAGCGACTCGGCCACGTTCTCCGCCGGCTGCCGCCAGACGTTGCACGTGAGGAAGAGGCTCTCGCCGTCCTTCCACTCGTTCGTCTGACGGTCGAAGGTGCGGGGAGTGGACGCGATGCGGAACTTCGCGACCGCCGCACCCGACGGGGTGAAGCGCAGCTCGGGGTCGTCGACGAGATTGCCGACGAGGGTGATGACGGTCTCGCCTGCCATGGTGGTGGTGACCTCTCCGGAAGATGTCCGTTCACCGCTGTTTCACGTGAAACAGCGGTCGCGAGCTACCCGAGACCCGAAGGGGTCTCAGAGGTGGCTCAGTGGGTGTCCGGGCGCAGGACCTTGGTCCGCAGAACCGACTCGCTCAGGCCCATCTGGCGGTCGAGCTCCTTGACGACCTCAGGCGTGGCCTGGAGGTCGATGACCGAGTAGATGCCCTCGGACTGCTTGTTGATCTCGTAGGCCAGACGGCGGCGACCCCAGGTGTCGACCTTCTCGACCTTGCCGCCCGCGTTGCGGACGACAGCCAGGAAGCTCTCGATCAGGGGGGAAACGGCGCGCTCCTCGACCGAGGGGTCGAGGATGACCATCACCTCGTAGTGACGCATGAGTAACCCACCTCCTTTGGACTCAGCGGCCACGGTCTCTCCGTGGCAGGAGGGTTGTGCAGCGTCGACACCGGTGCAGTGCCGACTTCGGCCACCGTAGCGGCCGGGTCGGACAGCCCGTCCCCGTTCACCCGGAAGAGGGCAGCGGAGGGCACAGCTACACCAGTGCAGACGACACACCCTACCCGCCCCGGACGGACGAACAAAACGCATAGGGGTTGTGAGACCGGCCCAACCGCCGCAATCTGGACGGAACGGGTTTCCTGCTCGTTCGTCTCCACGCCAGGAGGTGGGACTCATGGCCCAGACCGTCCACCGCATGCCCGCCCTCACCCTGAACACCGACGGCCACCCGCACCCGCGCGAGAACACCCTGGTCGGCCTCACCGCCGTCCTGGGGGCAATCGCCTTCATCACCTCGTTCTTCCACAACCTGCATCTGCTGACCTCGTGGACCGGCCTGTTCGGGATCATCACCGGACTGGTGGGGATGTACGTCTCCGTCACCACGGCCGAACGCTTCGTCCTGATGGTCACCCTCGGCGCCTCGGCGATCGGCTTCTACCTCGGCATCGCCCGCGGCGGACTCTGGGGCTAGCCCCCACCGCACCACCCCGCCAGGAACCCCCGGCGCCCCCGCGGCGTACTTGTCTTCAACGGACCGGTACGCCCCGGGGGCGCCGCCGCGTCCCCGGCCCGCGGGCAGCCGCGGCGGACGCGACCCACGGCCGCCGGAACCCCGGACGATAGGGTCAGCCCGAGAACACGGGGCCCACCGCAGCCCGACCGACGAGGAGCACCGAGCATGAGCCTGCGCCTGAGGACGATCACCCGCGAGGAGCATCTCGCCTTCATCAGGAGCCGCGCCTCGGCCAGCCACATGCAGGTGCCGTCCTGGGGCGATGTGAAGGCCGAGTGGCGCACCGAGTCGATCGGCTGGTTCGACCAGAACAACCAGCTCGTCGGCGCCGGCCTGGTGCTGTACCGCCAGCTGCCCAAGGTCAAGCGCTACCTCGCCTACCTGCCCGAGGGCCCGGTGATCGACTGGTTCGACCGGGACCTCGACCGCTGGCTGCAGCCGATGCTCGCCCATCTGAAGTCCCAGGGCGCCTTCTCGGTGAAGATGGGCCCGCCGGTGGTCATCCGCCGCTGGAACGCCCCCACCATCAAGGAGGCCATCGCCGGCAAGGAGGCGAAGCGCCTGCGCGACATCGAGGCCGACTGGTACGAGCCGCGCGCCTTCGAGGTGGCCGACCGGCTGCGCAAGGCCGGCTGGCTCCAGGGCGAGGACGGCGGCGCCGGCTTCGGCGACGTCCAGCCGCGCTACGTCTTCCAGGTGCCGCTGGCCAACCGCTCGCTGGACGACATCCAGAAGGGCTTCAACCAGCTCTGGCGCCGCAACATCAAGAAGGCCGAGAAGAGCGGCGTCGAGGTGGTCCAGGGCGGCTACGACGAGCTGCCGATCTTCCACCAGCTCTACCTGGTGACCGCCGAGCGCGACAAGTTCACCCCGCGCCCGCTGTCGTACTTCCAGCGCATGTGGAACGCCCTCACCGCCGAGGACCCGAACCGGATGCGCCTGTACATCGCGTACCACGAGGGCGAGCCGCTGGCGGCGACCACGATGCTGGTCGTCGGCGAGCACGTCTGGTACTCCTACGGCGCCTCGGCCAACCACAAGCGCGAGGTCAAGCCCTCCAACGCGATCCAGTGGCGGATGATGCGCGACTCCTACGCGCTGGGCGGCGGGGTGTACGACCTCCGCGGCATCTCCGACACCCTGGACGAGAACGACCACCTGTTCGGCCTGATCCAGTTCAAGGTCGGCACCGGCGGCCAGGCCGCCGAGTACCTCGGCGAGTGGGACTTCCCGCTCAACAAGCTGCTGCACAAGGCCCTCGACCTCTACATGTCGCGCCGCTGAGCAGCGCCCCGCCGAGCCCCCGAGCCGCCGTGCCCAACACCTTCTGGGAGATGACCCGATGACGCTGTCGCTCTATCTCGACACCGAACGCTGGCGAACCCACCAGCGCTCCGTCCTGGCCGAGTTCCCGGGCCTGGTGCCGGTGGCGAAGGGCAACGGCTACGGACTGGGCAACCACCGCCTGGCCGAGGAGGCGACCCTCCTCGGCACCGGCGTGCTGGCCGTCGGCACCGCCTACGAGGCCGCCGACGCGGCCGACTGGTACGGCGGTGAGCTGCTGGTGCTCACCCCCTACCGGGTGGGCGAGGAGGCGCTCCCGCTGCCGCACGCCCGGGTGATCCGGACGGTGGCGAACCTGGAGGGCCTGCGGGCGCTGCACGGCGCCCGGGTCGTGGTGGAGTGCATGACCACCATGCGCCGGCACGGCGTCTCGGCGGCCGATCTCACCATGGTCGCCGCCGAACTGGAGGGCGTCGCCTTCGAGGGCCTGGCGCTGCACCTGCCGATGGACCGGCCGGACGGTTCCAACCCCGTCGACGAGGTCGCGTACTGGGTGGAGACCGCCCGGGCGGCCGGACTCCCGGTGCACACCGTGTTCGTCAGCCACCTCGGCGCGGCGGGCATGGAGCAGCTGACCCAGCGCTTCCCCGGCACCGTCTTCCGGGCCCGGATCGGCACCCGGCTCTGGCTGGGCGACCACGGCGCCCTGGAGGTCAGGGCCACGGTGCTGGACGTGACCCCGGTCCGCAAGGGCGACCGCTACGGCTACCGCCAGCACCCGGCGCCGGCCGACGGTCACCTGCTGGTGGTCGCCGGCGGCACCGCGCACGGCATCGGCCTGGAGGCACCCAAGTACGTCCAGGGCATGTCCTCACGGGCCAAGGGCATCGCCCGGGCCGGCCTGGCGACCGTCAACAAGACCAAGTCGCCGTACCACTGGGCGGGCAAGCAGCTCTGGTTCGCCGAGCCGCCGCACATGCAGGTCTCGCTGCTGCTCCTGGACGGCGAGAGCGCGCCGCCGGCGATCGGCGACGAGCTGGGCCTCCAGGTCCGGCACACCACCACGCACTTCGACCGCGTGGTCGACCGCTGAGGACCGGCCCCCGCGGGGGCCGGTCCGGTCAGACCTTCTCGGCCGGTTCCGCGGCGGGCGGCTCCTCCAGCCACGCCTCGGGGCCGGCCGGCGCGTACCCGGCGTAGCTCTCCTCCTCGCGCAGCCGGCGGGCGCCGCCGAGCACGAACACGTCCGGGGCCCCGTCGAGCACCCCGCCGGACGGGTCGTCGCTGCCGTCCCAGCGCACCGGGTCGCGGTCCGGCAGCAGGATGTCCCGGATCACCAGGCCGACCAGGTAGAGCGTGCCGAGCAGGTGCAGCACGATCGCGAAGTGGTACCAGGACTCGCCGAGCCCGTGCTGCTTGGCGCCGGTGACGAAGCCCAGGTGGGACCAGATGCCCAGGGTGTAGAGCACCTCGCAGCACTGCCAGATCAGGATGTCCCGCCAGCGCGGCCTGGCCAGCACCGCCAGCGGCAGCAGCCAGAGCACGTACTGCGGCGAGTACACCTTGTTGAACAGGACGAACGCGGCCACCACCAGGAAGGCCAGCTGCACCACCCTCGGCCGGCGGGGCGCCGCGAGCCCGAGCCACGCTATTCCCGCGCAGCTCAGCAGCATCAGGACGGCGATGAAGGTGTCGAGGTTGGCCAGTCCGACACCGCGGTTCTGCATCAGGATCAGCCACAGCGAGCCGTAGTCCTCGGTGCGGTGCTTGCTGAAGACGTAGAAGGTCGACCAGCCCTGCCAGTTCGCCATCATGATCGGCAGGTTGACCAGCAGCCAGGCGCCGACCGCGCCGCCGAGCAGCGCCCGCAGGTCGCGTCCGCGCCCGGCCCGCCAGCAGAGCACCACCAGGGGCCCGAGCAGCAGCAGTGGGTAGAGCTTGGCCGCGGTGGCGAGGCCGATGAACACACCGGCCCAGAGCGGCCGCGAGCCGGACCACCAGGCGAGCGCGACGGCGGCCAGGGCGACCGCCAGCAGGTCCCAGTTGACGGTGGCGTTGAGCAGCAGCACCGGTGCCAGGGCGAACATCAGCGCGTCCCAGGGGCGGCGCCGGTGGGTGCGGGAGAGCGCGACCACGGCGACCACGGCACAGGCCATCAGCAGGCCCGCGTTGATGGTCCAGAACCAGCGCTCCTGGTCCTGGAGGGCACCGCCGCCGGGCGTCAGCCAGGCCGCGACCTGCATGAACAGGCCGGTCAGCACCGGGTACTCCAGGAACTGCAGATCCCCGGAGGTGCCCGGGATGCGGTCCACGTAGGGGTGCAGTCCGGCCGCGAAGCCGCGCCCGGAGAACAGGTGCGGGATGTCGCTGTAACAGGCGTGCACGTACTGCGGCGAGCCGGGCTGGAACCAGGCGGCGTTGTAGCAGGGCAGCTTCTGCGCCATGCCCAGCACCGAGACCACGATCACCACCAGCGCCAGGAAGCGGGCCGGGATCCACCAGGAGACGCCGAGCAGGGCGCGCCGTCCGGGCGGACCGCCGATCACCTCGCTGCCGGCGGCCGCGACCGGGTCCTCGTCCGCCGGCACCACCACGGTGTTGGCCTGCGGACCGGCCGCCGGCGCGGCCCGGTCCTCTTCCTCGCGAGTGCTGGACGTCATGGCGGACATCCTGCCGCACCCCGCCCGCCCGTACGAGGAGGACCCTGCCCCTTTTCCCGGCTCCGCGGCGGCCGGGGCGGCGCCGGGGGGCCTCCGGGGGGCCGGGTACCGGTACGAATCGCTCCGAATACGGCGAAACGGCGGTGGGGGCTCCGGGGAGCTCCCACCGCCGTTCCGGTCACCGCGCCACCGCGTCGCTACGGCGCCACGGCGTTGCCACCGCCCGGCGAGGGCGAGGTGGTCGGCTTCGGCGGCCTGGTGGTCGGGCCGCCGGTCGCGCCGCCCGCCCCGCCGCCCGGGTCCGGGGTCGGGGTCGTCGGCTGGGTCGGCGTGGTGCAGCCGATCGGACCGAGCAGGCAGCTCGGCGAGGGGCTGGTGCCGCCGCCGGTGGTGCCGCCGTTGGTACCACCGCCCCCGGCCGCGCCGCCGCCGTTGGCGCCACCGCCGTTGGTCCCGCCGCCGTTGGCGCCACCGCCGTTGGTCCCGCCGCCCGGGTTCGGGTTGGTCCTGGTCGGACCGGGCTGAGTGGGCACCGTGCCCGGGCAGTCGACGCCCGGGACGCAGGCCGGACCCTGGGTGGCCGGCGGCTGGGTCGGCTGCCCGGCGTTGGGGTCGACCGGGGGAGCGGTCACGGTCTCGCTCGTGGTCGGGGTCGGCACGGCGCTCGCCGTGCTCGGGGCACCCGAGGAGTCGACCTGCGAGCCGACCGGCTGCGGGGTCGGGAAGTTCAGCTTCTTCTCGTTGGCCAGCGCGACCTTCATGTACCGGGTGAAGACGTCCGCGGGGACGTCACCACCGTGCACCGAGTCCTTGCCGCCGGTGCCGTTCAGCGAGAGCCGCTCGTGCGCGTTCGGGTCCTCGCGCCACATCGCCACGCTGGTGGCCAGCTGCGGGGTGTAGCCGACCCACCAGGCCGACTTGTTCTCGTCGGTGGTACCGGTCTTGCCGGCCACCGGGCGGCCGAGGGCGTTGGTCTTGGTACCGGTACCCTTCTGCGCCACGTTCACCAGCACGTCGGTGATGTTGTCGGCGACGGCCGCCTCCACCGCCTGCTTGGTCTCGTGCTTGCCGAAGCCGGCCCGCTCCTTGCCGTCCACCAGGACCTTGGTGACCGAGTAGGGCTCGGCCTGCTTGCCGCTGGCGGCGAAGGTCGCGTAGGCGTCCGCCATCCGGATCGGGCTGACGGTGGAGACGCCGAGCGGGAAGGTCGCCGTCTTCGCTTCCTTCTCGATGCTCTCCTTGCGGATGCCCAGCGCTTCGGCGGTCTGCATCACGACCTGGCCGCCGACGTCCTGGTTCAGCTGCACGAAGGGCACGTTGTAGGAGTACTGCATGGCCATGCGCAGCGAGACGTAGCCGCGCTTGCCCTTCTCCTCGTTCTTCTGCCGGTACGGCTTGCCGTCGTCACCGAGCAGCAGCGAGCCGTCCGGCTTGCGGATCTCGGAGAGGTCGTCGGACAGGTAGCGGCTGTCGGCGTTGATCCGCTTGGGCTTGCCCTTGTCGTCGGTCGCGGTCTGCACACCGGTCTGCATGGCGGCGGCCAGGACGAAGGGCTTGAAGGTCGAGCCGACCTGGACGCCCTGGGCGTCGGCGTTGTTGCCGAAGTTGCCGTTCTCCACGCCCTCGCCGCCGTAGATGGCGACGATCGCGCCGTCACCGGGGACGATGCTGGAGGCGCCGAACTGGACGAAGTTGTCGTTGTTCGGGCGCTTCTGGACGTTGAGGGTCTCCGCCTTGACGTCGTCCACGGCCTTCTTCAGGGCGTCGACCTTCTCCTTCTGGAAGGTCGTGTAGATCTTGAAGCCGCCCTTGTCGATCGCCCGCTGGTCGATCGTCGGGTCCTTGGCCATCACGTACTTGTTGGCGGTCTCGACCATGTAGCTGATCTGACCGTTCATATTGGCCGACGGGACCTGCTTGATCGGGGTGGGGAAGGCGGTGCACTTCGCCCGCTCCTCGGCGCTGGCGTTCTTGGTCTCCACCATCCGGTCGAGGATCCACTTCCAGCGCTCCTCGGCGCGGGCCTGGTTCGCCTTGATGGTCGGGTCGTAGTACGACGCGCCCTTGAGCAGGGCGGCCAGCATGGCGCTCTGGCACAGGTCGAGGTCCTTGGCGTTGACGCCGTAGTACGCCTGGGCGGCGGCCTGGGCGCCGGTGGCGCCGCGGCCGAACCAGCTGGTGTTGAGGTAGCCCTTGAGGATGTCGGGCTTCTCGTACTCCTGGTTGACCTTCAGGGTGATGAAGAACTCCTTCACCTTGCGGCTGAGCGTCTGCTCCTGCGTCAGGTAGGCGTTCTTCACGTACTGCTGGGTGATGGTCGAGGCGCCCTGGGTCTGGCCGCCCTTCGCCATGTTGACCACCGCGCGCAGCATGCCCTTGGGGTCGATGCCGCTGTCGGTGCGGAAGGTCTCGTTCTCCGCCGCGATGACCGCGTTCTGGAGGTTGGGCGAGATGTCCGTCAGCTCGACGATCTGCCGGTTGGTCTCGCCCTTGCGGACCATCTCGGTGCCGTCGGCCCAGTAGTAGATGTTGTTCTGGTCGTTCACCAGGGCGTTCAGCGGCGGGATCTTCGTGCTCTGGTAGACGTAGAAGACCGCCCCCACGCAGACCGCGGCGAAGAGCAGCACGGCGCTCAGCCACTGCCGCCAGGAGGGCAGCCAGCGGCGGACTCCCCGCTTGCCGAAGCGCGGGTAGTCGATGAACCGCTTCTTGCCCTCGGCCGCACCGGCGGCCGCGCCGCCGTCGGCGGCCGTCCCGTCCCCGCGGCGGCCGCCCTTCTGCGCGGCCTTCCGCATTTCGGCACGGGTCATCCGGGGCTGCTGGGCGGTGTCCCGCGTGCCCGGCGGGCGCCGTCGGCCCAGACCCTCCGAGCCCAGCTCGTCGCGCCCGGGTCCTTCCGACCGTCCGTTGCCGCCGCCCGGCGGGCGACCGTCGCCGCCGGGCGCCCTGCGCCGTCGTTCGCTCATCTTCCAGCTACTCCTCGCCAGGCCGGTCGAGCCTGAAGGCAGGGTCCACGTCCGATGCCCGTAACCGCCCTAACCCCGGAGGTGGTCCTCGTGCACACGCGACAGCGTACGCAGCTCCGAATCCGAACTAATCGGGCATCAATCGCCAATAACCGCAAAACGGCAACAGATCATTACACGCCCGTTGCCAAGCACACCCGCGCGTCGTCTTGTGATCACATTCACGCGCGTCCCCCTTGCCGGTTCGCGGACCCAGGCTTACTGTTCTCGATATATCGAGCCGATACATCGGGACGGCATACCGCCGATCGAGGCGGGTCGCGGACGGGCCGGAGAAGGGAGGACGAAGGCAGTGGGCAGACGCTCAGGAGTGCTGGAGTTCGCCGTTCTCGGACTGCTCCACGACGCCCCGATGCACGGTTACGAGCTGCGCAAGAGGCTCAACGTCCTGCTCGGCTCGTTCCGCGCCTTCTCGTACGGGACGCTCTATCCCTGTCTGAAGAGCCTGGTGGCCCAGGGTTTCCTGGTCGAGGACAACCCGGACGTCGAGTACGTGCCGGCCACCGCGCTCAACGGCAAGCGGTCCAAGACCGTCTACCGGCTGTCCGCCGAGGGCAAGCAGCGTTTCGAGGAGCTGCTCGCCGACGCCGGCCCGGACGCCTGGGAGGACGAGCACTTCGGTGTGCACTTCGCCTTCTTCGGTCAGACCGACCGGGCCGTGCGGATGCGCGTCCTGGAGGGCCGCCGCAGCCGGCTGGAGGAGCGCCTGGAGCGGATGCGCAACTCGCTGGCCCGGGCCCGCGAGCGGTTCGACGACTACACGGTCGAACTGCAGCGGCACGGACTGGAGTCGGTGGAGCGCGAGGTCCGCTGGCTGAACGAGCTGATCGAGACCGAGCGGGCCAACCGCTCCGGCCGGACCGGGACGCCCGCCGGCGGGACCGGTTCCGCAGTACCCCAGACTTCGGACGGCCGAGGCCAGGAGGACGGGTCCGTCGACCCGCCCGGGCCACCGCACGACCGCCCGGGGCGTTCCGCCCAGGAGCGCTGAGACCGCGTCAGCCCTGTGCCGCGCGGCAGGAGTGGGCGCGTCATGCGCCCGTTCGCAGTCATCGAATAAGCAGGACGAGTACCGCCGACCTTCGGCGGCGCTCATGAGATCACAGGGAGCAACCGGGAATGGGTTCGGTTCGCGTAGCCATCGTGGGTGTGGGCAACTGCGCCACGTCGCTGGTGCAGGGTGTCGAGTACTACAAGGACGCCGACCCGGCCGGCAAGGTCCCCGGGCTGATGCACGTCCAGTTCGGTGACTACCACGTCAGTGACGTGCAGTTCGTCGCCGCCTTCGACGTCGACGCCAAGAAGGTCGGCCAGGACCTCGCGCACGCCATCACGGCGTCCGAGAACAACACCATCAAGATCTGCGACGTGCCCCCGACCGGCATCACGGTGCAGCGCGGCCACACCCTCGACGGCCTGGGTAAGTACTACCGGGAGACCATCGAGGAGTCGGACGAGACCCCGGTCGACGTCGTCCAGGCCCTGAAGGACGCCCAGGTCGACGTCCTGGTCTGCTACCTGCCGGTGGGCTCCGAGGCCGCCGCCAAGTTCTACGCCCAGTGCGCCATCGACGCCAAGGTCGCCTTCGTGAACGCCCTCCCGGTGTTCATCGCCGGCACCAAGGAGTGGGCGGACAAGTTCACCGAGGCCGGCGTGCCGATCGTCGGTGACGACATCAAGTCCCAGGTCGGCGCCACCATCACGCACCGCGTGATGGCGAAGCTGTTCGAGGACCGCGGTGTCGTCCTCGAGCGCACCATGCAGCTGAACGTCGGCGGCAACATGGACTTCAAGAACATGCTCGAGCGCGAGCGCCTGGAGTCCAAGAAGATCTCCAAGACCCAGGCCGTCACCTCGCAGATCCGCGACCGCGAGCTGGGCGCCAACAACGTCCACATCGGTCCCTCGGACTACGTGGCCTGGCTGGACGACCGCAAGTGGGCGTACGTCCGCCTCGAGGGCCGCGCGTTCGGCGACGTCCCGCTGAACCTGGAGTACAAGCTCGAGGTCTGGGACTCCCCGAACTCGGCCGGTGTCATCATCGACGCCGTGCGCGCCGCGAAGATCGCCATGGACCGCGGCATCGGTGGCCCGATCCTCTCGGCCTCCTCGTACTTCATGAAGTCCCCGCCGGTCCAGTACTTCGACGACGAGGCCCGCCAGAACGTCGAGAAGTTCATCAAGGGCGAGGTCGAGCGCTGAGCTCGCCCCACCCCGTGCTGAGCCCTTGAGCACCGAACGGGTCCGCGGTCCACGACCGCGGGCCCGTTCACCTTTTCCCGGCGAATGTTTCACGTGAAACACCGCCCGGATCCATGGCACCCTGGGCGGGTGGCGATCACCGAGAACGGCAGTACCCACCGTGCCGCGCAGCGCGCCACGCTCTTCGGCCTGCTCCGCGGCCGCGATTTCCGCCGGCTGCTGACCGCCCGGGTGCTGTCCCAGCTCTCCGACGGCGTCTTCCAGGTCTCGCTCGCCGCCTATGTCGTCTTCTCCCCCGAGAAGCAGTCCTCGCCCGCCGACATCGCCTCGGTGCTGGCCGTGATGCTGCTGCCGTTCTCGGTGATCGGCCCCTTCGCCGGTGTCCTGCTGGACCGCTGGCGCCGGCGACAGGTGCTCTACCTGGGCAACCTGGGCCGGTTCGGGCTCGGCCTGGTCACCGGCGGACTGCTCCTGGCCCAGGCGCCGACCTGGCTGTTCTTCGCCTCCGCGCTGCTGGTCACCGCGCTCAACCGGTTCATCCTGGCCGGACTGTCGGCCGCGCTGCCCCGGGTGGTGCGGCCCGAGCAGCTGGTGACCGCCAACGCGCTCTCCCCCACCCTGGGCACCGTCGCGGCGGCCTGCGGCGGTGGGCTCGGCTTCCTGCTGCACCAGGTGATGCCGCCGGGCCCGCGGGCCGACGCCGCCCTGGTGAGCCTGGCCGCGCTGCTCTACCTGTCCGCCGCGCTGGCCGCGCTGCGGATGGAGAAGGACCTGCTCGGCCCGGAGCACCACCCGGGCCGGCCCGCGATCGGCCAGGCCCTGGCCCAGGCCGCCCGCGAGCTCCGGGCCGCCGTCACCCACCTGGTGCGGGACCGCCGCCCGGCGGCGCACGCGCTGGCCGCCGTGACCGCCGCCCGGTTCTGCTACGGCGTGCTGATCGTCGTCGTGGTGATGCTCGCCCGCTACACCTTCAACGACCCGGCGGACAGCGCGGCCGGTCTGGCCACCCTGGGGCAGGCGGTCGGCCTCTCCGCCGCCGGGTTCTTCATCGCGGCGGTGATCAGCCCCTGGTGCAGCCACCGGCTCGGACTGGCCGGCTGGATGACGCTCTGCCTGGCCGCCCCGGTGGTCTTCGTGCCCGCGCTCGGCCTCGGCTTCAGCCTGGTGCCCTGTCTGATCGCGGCGCTGCTGCTCGGCGTGGTCACCCAGGGCACCAAGATCTGCGCCGACACCGTGGTGCAGGAGTCGGTCGAGGACGAGTTCCGCGGCCGGGTCTTCGCCATCTACGACGTTCTCTTCAATGTCGCCTTCGTGGCCGCCGCCCTGGTCACCGCGCTGGTGCTGCCGCTCTCCGGCCGCTCGGCCGCGGTCGTGGCCGGCGTCTCCCTGGTGTACGCGGCCGCGGCCGTGCTCTACCTGCGCGCGGCCCGCCGCACCGGCCCGCTCCCCGGCGACCCGGCCCGCTGACCACGGACGTCCGGCCGACCGGGTCGCGCGGGCGGCCCCTGTGCCCCGGAGGCGTCGTTCCGAGTCGCTAAGGTACGTCAGATCTGTCGCAGTGGCAGCACTCTGTCTCGGGGGACAATCTGATGAGCACACCACCCAGTCCGTACGGACCGCCGCCCGGCTACGGCCCCGGGCCGGCTCCGCAGCCGTACGGTCCCCCGGCGCCCACGCCGTACGGGCAGCCCCAGCCGGTGCCCGCGGGCTACGGCGCACCGCCGCCCCCGCCCGGTTACGGCTACCCCGCCGCCCCGCAGGCGGCGCAGCCCTACCCGCCGCAGCCCGGCCCCTACCCGGCCGCCCCGCCGCCGTACCCGCAGGCCCCCGGCCCGTACGGCCCGCCCTCGCCGCACGGCTACCCGCCGGCCGCCGCGCAGCCCGGACCGGCCGCCAAGGGCCGCGGCAGGGCCCGGCTGAAGGCGGTCGGCCTGGTCCTGGGTGTGATCGCCCTGATCGTCGGCTACTTCGTCACCGGACCCAGCGTCAGCAGCGCCAAGGCCGGCGACTGCGTCAAGACCTCCGGCACCCGCGACGTCTCGGTGGTCAAGTGCACTGACAGCAAGGCGAATTACAAGGTGCTCGCCAAGTTCGACTCCACCACCGACACCGGCCGGTGCCGCGAGGCCGCGGGCACCACCAGCACCGTCTCGGGCAAGAGCGGCCGCCGCTGGAACAAGAAGCGCTACGTGCTCTGCCTCGGCCCGCTCGCCGGCGTCCCGCCGGTCAAGAAGTCCTGACCGTCCGCCACCCGCACTTCCTCCGGGGGATCCCCTTGTCCGTTCCGCCCCAGATGCCGTACGGCTCGCCGCCGCCCGCCGACGGCGCCAACCCGTACGCCACCGGCAACCCGTACGCCGGCGCGCCGGCCCCGCAGCCGGTGGGCGCACCGGCCCCGGCCGGCTACGGCTACCCGGCCGCGCCGCCGCCGGCCGCGCCCGGCTACGGCGCTCCCGCCCAGGCACCGCCCGGGGGCTACGCCTACCCGCCACAGGCCGGGGGCTACCCGGCCCCGGCCGGGTACGCCGCACCGCAGGGCGGTCCGGTGTGCCGGTTCTGCGGCGGCTTCCCGGCCGTCGAGACCACGGTCCGCGGCCACCAGGGCATCATCGTCATCATGCGGTTCCTGAAGCAGCCGGGGCCGTTCTGCCGCACCTGCGGCACCGCCGTGGTCCGCGACATGTCCGCCCGCACCCTGGTGCAGGGCTGGTGGAGCTACCTCTCCGGCGTCTTCACCGTGGTCACCCTGCTGCGGAACCTCGCGGCCCACAACCGGATCAAGGACCTGCCGCCCCCGGTGCCCGGCACCCACGGGCCGCAGCTGGACCCGGGTGTACCGCTCACCAAGCGGCCGCACATCCTCATGCTGCTGCTGCCGGTGCTCGGGATCGGCTCGTGGATCGTCCTGATCGCCACCGGCGCGCTCTTCGCCTCCACCGAGCGCGACACCCCCCACCGTCCGCTGGTGATGCCCTCGGTGACCGTGCCGGCCTTCCCCTCGCCGACCTTCCCGTCCGTCCCGGCGGCCACGGTCCCGGCGGCGACCGCTCCGGCGGTACCGGTGCCCACGATCACCCTGCCGACGCCGACCGCGACCAAGGTGCCCAACGACATCGACACCGCCAAGGCCGGTGACTGCCTGCGCAACGAGAACGGCACCAGCGCCACCCACGACGCCAGCCCGCGGATCACCATGCTGCCCTGCGGCGACCCGAAGGCCCAGTACAAGGTGCTCAAGAAGGTCTACGGGACCAGCGACAACGACAAGGCGTGCGAGAACGTCACCGGCGCCGAGAGCACCTACACCCGCGACTCCACCACGGAGGCGCTCAGCTACGTGCTCTGCCTGAAGAAGCTCTGAACCCGCGGCCGGGCCCGCGCCGCCCGGCCCGCGCACGGACGAGGGGTGGCCCCGGGGAGAACCCGGGACCACCCCTCGCCGTCACGCGCGTGCGCTACTGCTGGTCGGCCCACCAGGCGCGCAGCGCGGCGACCGCCGCCTCGTGCTCCATCGGGCCGTGCTCCAGCCGGAGCTCCAGCATGTGCTTGTACGCCTTGCCGACCGCGGGGCCGGGCTTCAGGTCGAGCAGCTCCATGATCTGGTTGCCGTCCAGCGCCGGGCGGACGGCGTCCAGCTCCTCCTGCGCCCTGAGCTCCTCGATCCGGCTCTCCAGGCCGTCGTACGTGCGGGAGAGCGCGGCCGCCTTCTTCCGGTTCCGGGTGGTGCAGTCCGAGCGGGTCAGCTTGTGCAGCCGCTCCAGCAGCGGTCCGGCGTCGGTGACGTAGCGGCGCACCGCCGAGTCGGTCCACTCGCCGCCGCCGTAGCCGTGGAAGCGCAGGTGCAGCTCGACCAGCCGCGAGACCTCCTCGGTGAGCTCCTTGGAGTACTTCAGGTCGCGCATCCGCTTGCGGGTCATCTTGGCGCCCACCACCTCGTGGTGGTGGAAGGAGACCCGGCCGTCCTGCTCGAAGCGGCGGGTGCGGGGCTTGCCGATGTCGTGCAGCAGCGCGGCCAGCCGCAGGGTGAGGTCGGGCCCCTCCCGCTCCAGGTCGACCGCCTGCTCCAGAACGGTCAGCGAGTGCTCGTAGACGTCCTTGTGGCGGTGGTGCTCGTCGTGCTCCAGCCGCAGCGCCGGCAGCTCCGGGAGCACGTGGTCGGCGAGGCCGGTGTCGACCAGCAGCCGCAGGCCCTTGACCGGGTGCGCGGCCAGCAGCAGCTTGTTCAGCTCGGCCTGCACCCGCTCGGCGGAGACGATGGTGATCCGCTCGGCCATCGCGGTCATCGCCGCGACCACCTCGGGGGCCGGCTCGAAGTCCAGCTGGGCGGCGAACCGGGCGGCCCGCATCATCCGCAGCGGGTCGTCGGAGAAGGACTCCTCGGGCGTGGCGGGAGTGCGCAGCACCCGCGCCTCCAGGTCGTCCAGACCGCGGTGCGGGTCGACGAAGCCCCGGCCCGGCAGGTCGACGGCCATCGCGTTGACCGTGAAGTCGCGGCGGACCAGGTCCTGCTCGATGGTGTCGCCGTAGCTCACCTCGGGCTTGCGGGAGGTCCGGTCGTACGCCTCGGAGCGGTAGGTGGTGATCTCGATCAGGAAGGACCCCTCCGGGGTGTCCTTGCGCGCCCCGACCGTCCCGAAGGCGATGCCGACGTCCCAGACCGCGTCGGCCCAGCCCTTGACCAGCTTCAGCACCTGTTGCGGACGCGCGTCGGTGGTGAAGTCCAGGTCGTTGCCGAGCCGGCCCAGCAGGGCGTCCCGGACCGAGCCGCCGACCAGCGCGAGCCGGTGACCGGCCGCCTGGAAGCGGCGGGCGATCTCGTCGGCGACCGGGGAGACCCGCAGCAGTTCCTGCAGGCCCAGGGTCTGCGCCTCGCTCAGGCCGGGGACGACCTGGACGGCGGAACTGGAATGATGGGTGCCGGTCGGGTGGGCGGTGGGCTCATTGGCAGTGGACACGGCTCACAAGGGTACGTGGCCCGGCGGCCCGGTCGCCCGCGTGTTTCCACCGGCTCACTCCCCGGCCCGCAACACCGCACCCCGCGCCACATCGTTACCATGCCGGTGGAACGAGTCCGGATGCACCGAGCACGGGCCGCGGTGCGGTGCGCCGTCACGGCCACCGGGGCACCGGACCGCCACATTTTCTTCACGGCTGCTCCTCACGGCGTTCCACCGCCGACGGAACATCCGCAGCAGCACGGCAGCAGCAGCAGCGATCGAGAACGGCGAGGGCGAACCCGTGAACGAGGGCGAACCGCGTGAGTGAGCCGGCACGGCACCCGGGTCCGGAGGCGGACGGGCGCCCGGGGCGGGTCCTGGGACGAACCGTCCGGCGGCTGGCGGGCGCGCTCGGCGCCGCGCTGGTGCTCGCCTCGGCGCTGCCCGGCGGATCCGCCGGCGCGGCTCCGGCCGGGGGGAACCGGCCGGTCGCCGACACGGCGGTCAGCGCCGAGCTCCCGGTGACGATGACCATCGATTCGGTGAGCAAGCCGGTCGCCGTCCAGAGCGGCACCGTGACGATCACCGGGCACGTCACCAACGCCGGCAGGTCGGTGCTGAAGTCCGCGCACGCGGCCGTCCGCCGGCCCTGGCCGAGCAAGCCGCTCACCACCCGCAGCGAGCTCGCCTCGGTGTCCTCCCGGAGCGTCCCGCTCAACGCGGACGGCATCTCGATGGACAGCCCGCAGTACGCCCTCAACGAGCTCGGCCCCGGCCAGAGCCAGCCGTACACCCTCAGCGTCGCCGTCGCCGACCTGCAGTTCTCCGGCGAGGGCGTGTACGAGCTGGCGGTGGACGTCTGGGGCGCGACCGCCGACAACCAGCGCGACCGGCCGCTGGGCATCGCCCGCAGCTACCTGCCCTACAACCCGTCCCCGGGCGACGCGCAGCCGTCCAAGGTGACCACCCTGTGGCCGCTGACGCACGCGCCGGTGCTGGCCGCCCAGACCCTCTCCGAGAACGACCAGACCGTCCCGGTGCTCCGGGACGACAGCCTGGCCACCGAGTTCGCCCCCGGCGGCCGGCTGTACGCGCTGGTCGACACGGGCGCCGCCCTGACCGGGCTGACCTGGGTGGTGGACCCGGACCTGCTGGACACCGCGTTCGCGATGACCAGGCGCTACGTGGTGCAGAAGCCGGGCACCGGGGGCAACGCGGCCAAGGACGACAACACCGTCGCCGGCACCGGCACCCCCGCCGCCATCGCCTGGCTGGAGAAGCTCCGGGCCGCCGTGGCCAAGCCGGGCAGCCAGGTGGTGGCGCTGCCGTACGCCGATCCCGACCTCGCCTCGATCGCCCACAACGCCCCCGAGCTGGAGGGCATCGACGCGGCGCTCGGCAAGGCGGCCACCGCCGGACGGCTGACCGTCGAAGGCCGGCTGTCGGTGGACACCCGGGCCGATGTCGCCTGGCCCTACCGGGGCTACCTGGACCAGCGGATCGCCGCCGTCGCCCAGCGCACCGGCAACAGCCTGATGCTGGTGAACGGCTCCAGCATGCCCGAGTCCGACGCGCTGAAGTACACCCCCTCGGCCACCCGGCAGATCGGCAACGGGCAGACCGCGCTGGTCGCCGACCAGCTGATCTCCTCGCTGTTCGAGGGGGAGCTCGCGACCCAGGAGGAGCAGACCCGGGCCGTCCAGCGCTTCCTCGCCGAGACCTTCGTGATCTCCCGCCAGGAGCCGCAGAACCCGCGCGGCCTGCTGGTGATGCCGCCGCGCGACCTCGGCGCCGGCACCGCCAAGGTGCTCGCGACCGCCCTCCAGGCCGCCCAGGAAGGCAAGTGGGTGGAGCCGGTCAAGCTGGACGCGCTCGCCCAGCTGACACCGGACCCGAAGGCGAACTCGACCGTCCCGGCCCCCACCGACTACCCGGCCCGGGCCCGCGACTCGGAGCTGTCGGCGTTCGACCTGACCACCACCACCCGGATCCAGACCGACCTGGACACACTGATGCGGGTGCTCACCCTGCCGCAGCGGGTGCGCGGCCCGTTCAGCGCCGCCATGGTCCGCTCGCTGTCCACCGAGTGGCGTACCGAGGGCCGGGCCGGGGCCGACTACCGGGAGGGCGTGAAGCGCTACCTCAAGGAGCTGACCGGCGCGGTGAAGGTGCCGCCGAAGCGGGAGATCACCTTCGCGGGCGACACCGGGGTGCTCCAGGTCAGCGTCCGCAACGACCTCACCCAGACCGTCACCAACCTCAAGCTGGTCCTCACCCCGGCCCAGCCCAACCGGCTCCGGGTCGAGCTGCCGACCGAGGAACTGGTGCTGCCCGCCTCGCAGAGCGTCACCCTGCGCTTCCCCGCCGAGGCGAAGAACAACGGGCCGGTCAGCATGACCGCCCAGCTGTACACCACCGGGCCGAACCCGCAGAAGTACGGCGAACCGGTGACCTTCACCGTCCAGGTCACCTCGGTGACCAACGGGGTGCTCTACGTCTTCGGCGGCGGTGTGCTGCTGCTCCTGCTCGCCGCGCTGCGCTTCGTCCGCCAGCGCAAGCGGCGGGTCGCGCACGGCGACGAGGGCGACGCGCCGCTCGCCCCGCAGGACGGCGGGACCGGCCCGGACGGCACCGACGGGCCGGGCCCGGGCGCGGACGGGGGCGGCCCCGGGGCCACCGCCGACGGCGGGAACGCGGACGGTCCGGGAGGCCCGGAACGGCCGGAACACGACGGAGCGGCGCGGACACCGCGCGACAGCAGCGCGGATGGCCGGGATCGGGCCACCAGTGATGAGAAGGTTGGTCCTTGACACCGCCGATACCGCCCGACTCCGGAGCGGCCTCCCCACGACAGCGAAGAGGTGACATGACCGGGCGCAGCGAGGAGCGGCCTCCGGGCCGCGGAGAGGGCCGTCCCGGGGCCGAGTCGCCGTCCGGCGACTGGTACGTGGCCGACACCTACGCCCAGGACCCGTACGCGGCCGACGCGTACCACGACGGTCCGGGCGAGCCGGACCCGTACGGTCTGCGGACCACCCCGCCCGCCGCGCCGCAGCAGCCGGTGGCCGCGTACGACGTGCCGCCGCAGTTGCCGCCCCAGGGCGGCGACTACCCGGCTCCGGTGCCGCCGTCGTCGTTCGGCCCGCCGGTGCCCCCGGTCCAGCCCGGCTGGGACACCCCCGCCGCGCGGGTGGACTGGCGGGACGACCGGCAGCAGCAGCCGGGTGTTCCGGGACCCTCGGCCGCCGCGGCCCCCGCGGCCGAGGGCTGGGGCGGGCAGCAACAGCAGCAATGGCAGCCCGGCCCGGCGCACTCCGCCTGGGACTCCGAGTCCACCGAGTACGTCGGGGTCGACTCGCTGTTCGGCGGCGCCCGGACCACGGCCGAGGCCCCGCGCCCGCCGGCCCAGCAGTCCCCCGCCCACCAGCACCCGCGGCAGCCGCAAGGTGCGCAGCCGCCGGGCCCGGCCGTCCCGCCCGCGCCGTTCCCCCCGGCCGGCGCGTACCCGGGACAGCACGCACCGCAGCACGCCCCCCAGCCCGCGTACGGCGGTCACGGCGGCCACGGTCAGGACGGCCCCCGGCCGTTCGTCCCGCCGATCGAGTTCGACCCGCCGCTCTCCGAGGAGGAGGCCACCCTCCAGGTGGCCGCGGTGCAGCTGCCTCCCGCCGTGGAGCCGCTCGCCGACCTCGTGGCCGAGGAGCAGTCCCATCCCGCGGACGCCGCCCCGGCCGCGCCCGCCGGGCCGGCCACCGGCGGCGGCAAGATCGCCTCGGTGCTGAACTCCAGCGCGATCATGGCGGCCGGCACCCTGGTCTCCCGGGGCACCGGCTTCCTGCGCACCATGGTGATCGCCGGCGCGATCGGCATCGCCGTGATGGGCGACTCCTACAACGCCGCCAACACCCTGCCGACGCTGCTGTACATCCTGATCGGCGGCGGCGCGCTGAACGCCGTCTTCGTGCCGCAGCTGGTCCGCAGCATGAAGAACGACGCGGACGGCGGGACCGCCTACGCCAACCGGCTGCTCACCCTGGTGATGGTCGGCCTGGCCGGCGTGGTCTTCCTGGCCGTGCTCGGGGCGCCCCTGCTGGTCCAGCTGATCGCCCACCCGATGATGGAGAACCCGGCCCGCGCGGACACCACCGTGGCGCTCGCCCGGTACTGCCTGCCGACCATCTTCTTCATGGGCATCCACGTCGTGATGGGACAGATCCTCAACGCCCGCGGCCGGTTCGGCGCGATGATGTGGACCCCGGTCCTCAACAACCTCGTGGTGATCTTCACCTTCGGCGCCTACATCTGGGTCTACGGCGGCTTCGACGGCACCCACGTCAAGCCGGAGACGATCACCCCCGAGGGCGTCCGGCTGCTCGGCCTCGGCACCCTGGTGGGCCTCACCGTCCAGTCCCTGGCGATGATCCCGTACCTGCGGGCGGCCGGCTTCTCTTTCCGGCCGCGCTTCGACTGGCGCGGGCACGGCCTGGGCAAGGCCGCCCGGCTGGCCAAGTGGACGTTCTTCTTCGTCCTCGCCAACCAGGCCGGCTACCTGGTCATCACCCAGCTGGCCACCGCCGCCGGCGCCGACGCCGAGACCGGCGGACACGGCGGTGTCGGCCTCGCGGCCTTCTCCAACGCGCTGCTGATCTGGCAGCTGCCGCAGGCCGTCATCACCGTCTCGATCATGAGCGCGGTGCTGCCCCGGCTGTCCCGCGCGGCCGCCGACGAGGACGCCGGCGCCGTCCGCGACGACATCTCGTACGGACTGCGCACCACCGCCGTCGCGGTCGTCCCGGCCGCGTTCCTGTTCCTGGCGCTCGGGCCGGCCATCGGCCAGTCCATCTACGCGGTGGGCGGCGGCGACACCGCGATGGACAACGCGCGCAACGTGGGCCTGATGCTCTCCGCCTTCGCCCTGGGCCTGATCCCGTACTCGGCGCAGTACGTGATGCTCCGCGGCTTCTACGCCTACGAGGACACCCGCACCCCGTTCTCCAACACCGTGTGGGTGGCCGCCTGCCAGGCCGGCTTCTCGCTGCTGTGCTGGGTGCTCCTGCCCCCGGAGTGGACGGTCACCGGGATGGCGTTCGGCTACGGCCTCGCGTACGCCATCGGGGTGACGGTCGCGGTGCCCAAGCTGAAGAAGAAGATCGGCGGGCTGGACACCAAGCGGATCGGCAAGACCTACTCCCGCCTCACGACGGCCTCCGTACCGGCCGCGGTGGTCGGTCTGGCCGTCAGCCTGGGCGTCACCGAGGTCGTCGACGGCTGGGCCGGCGCGGTGCTGACGGTCGTCCTGGCCGGCGGACTCCAGCTGGCCGTCTTCGTGATCATCGCGAAGCGGCTGCGGATCGAGGAACTCAACGCCATGCTGGGTATGGTGCGCGGCCGACTCGGCCGCTGACCCGGGGTCGGGCCGCCACCGCGCCCCGGGTCGCCCCGGGCCCGGCAGGGCGGCCCGGCGCCGGATCTGCACCACATCTCTCCACCATCGGGCAACCGCCGGGACCTTTCGGCGGTCGTACCCGGTGGAGAACAGTGGGCACAATTGTCCTGGAGCACCGGAGTCACCCGCCGATGCGCTCCAACGACTCTCTCTCAGGCCCGGGGCGACACAAGGGGAGGCAGGACCACGGTGGCTGATGGCACCAAGGCGGTCGTCGACACATCGGCAGCTGACGGGGCGGCGGACGAGGCCGCGCTCGCTGCGGCGATCGACGAACTCGCCGACGGCACGGCCCGGGCCACCGCGGCCGGCTCCCCCGTGAAGCGGGACGGGCGCACCGGCGACGGCACGGCCGCCGCCGACGACGGCGCGAAGAGCCCCGACGCGAAGAGCACCGGTCCCGGAAGCCCCGACGCGAAGAGCACCGACGCGAAGAGCACCGACGCGAAGAGCACCGGTCCGAAGGCCGCCGACGGGGAGGCCCGGACCGCGCGCCCGGCCGCGCCCGTCGCGACCGCACCGGCCCCGGGCGAGGCCGCCCCGGAGACCACCGCCCCGCTGTCGGTCTCCGAGATCGCCGCCGAACTCGCCTCGAACGACGCCCGCGCCGGCCGGACCGAACCCGCCCCGACCGCCGCGGCGCCCGCCAAACGCCCCCCGCGGGACCCGCAGCCGACCCACGACCCCCGGGACACCGCCACCCTGCCGCAGACCCTCCCCGCCCCGCAGCGGCGCAGCGGCGACATGATCGGCCACCGCTACCGGCTGGAGGAGTGCATCTCCTCCACCGAGACCTTCAGCAGCTGGCGGGCCGTCGACGAGAAGCTCCGCCGGGCGGTCGGGGTCCACCTGATGGCCTCCGGCCACCAGCGCGCCCGCAAGGTGCTGGCCGCCGCCAAGTCCGCCGCCCTGCTCGGCGACCCGCGCTTCGTCCAGGTCCTGGACGCGGTCCAGGAGGGCGAGCTGGTCTACGTGGTGCGGGAGTGGCTCCCGCACGCCTCCGACCTCGCCAAGCTGCTCAGCGACGGGCCGCTGGAGCCGCACGAGGCGTACCAGATGGTCCGCCAGGTCACCGACGCGGTGGCCACCGCCCACCGTCGCGGCCAGGCCCACCTGCGGCTCACTCCGCGCTGCGTGCTGCGCACCGACAGCGGCCAGTACCGGATCAACGGCATCGCGGTCGACGCCGCGCTGCGCGGCCTCACCGGAGAGGGCGGCGGGGAGGACGCCGAGCGCGTCGACACCAAGGCCATCGGTGCCCTGCTGTTCGCCGCCCTCACCCACCGCTGGCCCTACCCCGAGGACCGCTACGACCTCCAGGGCCTGCCCAGGAACCTCCGCGACGTGGCGCCGGACCAGGTCCGCGCCGGCGTCCACAAGGGCCTGTCCGAGCTGGCCGCCCGCGCCCTGCTCGACCACCCGCCGCACCACGCCGAGCCGATCACCACCCCCGACGGGCTGGCCCGGGCGATCGCCCTGATGCCGCGCATCCGCCAGCCCCAGCCCGAGCTCCCGGCCTTCACCAGCCCGCCGCGCCACAACACCCACGCGCTGCCGACCGCGCCCAACCCGACCCGGGTGGTCGCCGCCCCCGGCACCGCGCCGACCCCGGTGGTCGCCCCGGTGCGGCGCAGCGGACGGCGGCTGCGCACGGTGGTCAAGGTGACCGCGTGGACGGTCGCCCTCAGCGCCATCGGCGTCACCTCCTGGCAGCTGGTGGACAACCTCCGCCCCGGGAACACGGCCGTCGCCTCCCCCCAGCCCAGCTCCTCCTCCGCCACCCCGACCGCCCACACCGCCACCCACGACCCGGCACCGGTGCCGGTCAAGGAGGCGCTGTCGTACAACCCGCTGGGCGACCGGGCGGACGGCGCGGCCAGCCTCGCCAAGGCCATCGACGACGACCCGGCCAGCGAATGGCAGACCAACTGGTACAACGACGCGTTCGGGTCCAAGGGCACCAAGGAGGGCACCGGGCTGCTGCTCGACCTCGGCTCGGTGCAGACGGTCTCCAAGGTGACCCTGAAGTGGGGCACCGCCACCACCGCCGAGCTCCGGATGCCCGGCAAGAACGTCGGCAACGCGCAGAGCGCCAAGCCGGGTGAGTTCACCGTCCTGGGGAAGAAGGCGGGCACGGCGGTCGAGTACAGCCTGGACAGCCCGGTCACCACCCGCTATCTCTTGATCTGGCTGACCAACCTGTCCAAGAATCCGGACGGTCCGAACCAGGGCAAGTACCAGGCTTTCCTCGGCGACGTGAAGGTCTTCGGCTGACCCGCCGCCGGTGGCGGCGGGGCACGAACGGCGAGGGGTGGACGTGGCGCAGGACGGACCGGAGCGGGCCGACGACGACGCCGCGCTCCTCGCCCGGCACGTCGGCGGCGACCGGGAGGCTTTCGGACTGCTGGTGAACCGCCACCGGGACCGGCTCTGGGCCGTCGCCCTGCGCACCCTCGGCGACCGCGAGGAGGCCGCCGACGCCCTCCAGGACGCCCTGGTCTCCGCCTTCCGCTCCGCCCACACCTTCCAGGGCCGGTCGGCCGTCACGACCTGGCTGCACCGGATCGTGGTCAACGCCTGTCTGGACCGCGCCCGCCGGGCGGCCACCCGCCGGACCAAGCCGCTGGACGACGATCCGCAGCGGCTGGACGCCCTGGTCGGCTCGGCCGAACCGGCCGACTCCCCGGTGGTGCGCGCCGAGGTGCACCGCGAGCTGTCCGCCGCGCTCGCCGAGCTTCCCGTCGAGCAGCGGGCCGCCCTGGTCCTGGTCGACATGCAGGGCTATCCGGTCGCCGAGGCGGCCGATCTGCTGGGGGTGCCGGTGGGCACGGTGAAGAGCCGCTGCGCCCGGGGGCGGGCCCGGCTGCTGCCGCTCGTCCGGCACCTGCGCGAGGAGTCGGCCCCGGAGCCGCGGGGGAGCGGTGTTTCACGTGAAACACCGCCTGCGGGCACCGCCTCCCGACCGCCCGGGAACCCACCGGGGGGCCGGACCGTCACAGGGACAGCCCCGGATCCAGCCCGGCCGATTCTGGAAGGAGATGCGAGCACGCGATGACGACACCGCCCTCCTCCTCCGACCCCTCCGCCGGACCGCACGCCTCGGTCGGACCGCACCCCTCGGTCGACGAGCTGGCCGACCTCGCCGAGGACCTGCTCGACCCCGCCGGGGCCGAGGCGCTCCGGGAGCACCTGGCCGGCTGCGCCGACTGCCGGGAGACCGTCGACGCGCTCACCGAAGTGCGGACGCTGCTCGGCGGCACCGAGCCCCCGGCCCTGCCGGCCGATGTCGCCGCCCGGATCGACGCCGCCCTCGCGGCCGAGGCGGCGACCGCCGTGCCCGCGGCGAGCGGGCCGGCCGCCACGCCCACCGCCGCGCCGACCGCCACGCCCACCGTCCCCGCGGCGGTCGGCGAAGCGCGTCCGGCCGACGCGCCGCCGAAGGCTCCGCCGGCCCGCCCCGCCGCCGCCACCGGCCCGGGACGGACCCGTCGGCGCCGACGGGCGCTGCTGCTCGGCTCGGCCGCCGCGCTGCTCGTCCTCGGCCTCGGGGGCGCCTTCCTGTCCCTGTCCTCCCCGTCCGGGCGGCAGGACCTCAGCACCACCGCCGGGGCGCCCGCCACCCCCGCCGCCGGCACCGCCGCGCCGGAGAGCTCCTCCGCCGGGGCCAAGACCGACCGTTCCGCCGGCGGCACGGTCTACCAGGACGACCTGCTCCCCGCCCAGGTCGGGCAGCTGCTGGCCACGACGGGCACCGCCCGCCCGGTCAAGCCCTCCGCGGGTCCCGGTTCGGGCCCCGCCGCCACCGACCCCCCGGACACCCCCGGAGCCACCGCCGTACCGCCCGCGGAGGGCGGCCAGGGCCTCGCCGGCGGCAACCGCTCCACTCCGGCCTGCCCGCCCCCCAGTGCCGCCGCCCTGCTGGCCACCGAGCGGGGCAGCTACGCCGGCGCGGCCGCGGACCTCCTGGTGTACGCCCTGCCGGACCGTCCCGAGCTGGTCGACGTCTACCTCCGCGCCCCCGACTGCGGGCCGGTGCTGCGCCATCTGACCGTCCCCGCGCCCTGACCGGTGGTTCCCCCGCGATCCATGGCCCGGGCCGCGCGACACTCCCGGAGTGCGGTTGCCTGGTACTGATCCTCCTGGGAATGCGGGACACTGGTCAGTCGTTGTCCCGGGCGGCGGAGCAGGACCGCCCTCCCCGCAGCAAACGCGGGTCGCGATGCGAACCAGGAGATGCAGTGAGCGACGTCCGTAACGTGATCATCATCGGCTCCGGCCCCGCCGGGTACACCGCCGCGCTCTACACGGCCCGCGCCTCCCTCAAGCCCCTGGTCTTCGAGGGGGCCGTCACCGCCGGCGGCGCGCTGATGAACACCACCGAGGTCGAGAACTTCCCGGGCTTCCGGGACGGCATCATGGGCCCCGAGCTGATGGACAACATGCGGGCCCAGGCCGAGCGCTTCGGCGCCGAGCTGATCCCCGACGACATCGTCTCGGTCGACCTCACCGGCGACATCAAGACCGTGACCGACTCCGAGGGCAACGTCCACCGGGCCCGCGCGGTGATCGTCACCACCGGCTCCCAGCACCGCAAGCTGGAGCTGCCGAACGAAGACAAGCTGTCCGGCCGGGGTGTCTCCTGGTGCGCCACCTGCGACGGCTTCTTCTTCCGGGACCAGGACATCGCGGTGGTCGGCGGCGGCGACACCGCCCTGGAGGAGGCGACCTTCCTCTCCCGCTTCGCCCGCAGCGTCAAGGTCATCCACCGCCGGGACACCCTGCGCGCCTCCAAGGCGATGCAGGAGCGCGCCTTCGCGGACGAGAAGATCAGCTTCGAGTGGGACAGCGCGGTCGAGGCCATCCACGGCGACCCGAAGCTGTCCGGTGTCACCCTGCGCGACACCACCACCGGCGAGACCCGCGAGCTCCCGGTCACCGGCCTCTTCATCGCGATCGGCCACGACCCGCGCACCGAGCTCTTCAAGGGCCAGCTGGAGCTCGACGCCGAGGGCTACCTCAAGGTCGAGGCCCCCTCCACCCGCACCAACATCCCGGGTGTCTTCGCCGCCGGCGACGTCGTCGACCACACCTACCGCCAGGCCATCACCGCCTCCGGCACCGGCTGCTCCGCCGCCCTGGACGCCGAGCGCTACCTGGCCTCGCTGGCCGACCTGGAGGCCCAGGCCGCCACCGTGGCGGTCTGACCCGAACCGCTCCACCGTCCGGATGGATGTGTTCCACGTGGAACACATCCGCCCCGCCGGGACGAAACAGATCCGCCCCGTGCGGTGTTGTAGACCTGGCAGCCCCTCTCCCGCTTGACCCTTAGGAGTGACCGTGGCCGGCGCCACCACCACCGTTACCGACGCGACGTTCGACGCGGACGTCCTCAAGAGCGACAAGCCCGTCCTGGTCGACTTCTGGGCCGAATGGTGCGGCCCGTGCCGTCAGGTCGCCCCGGTCCTGGAGGAGATCGCGGCCGAGCACGGCGACAAGCTCACCATCGCCAAGCTCGACGTCGACGCGAACCAGCAGACCGCCGCGACGTACAACGTGATTTCCATCCCGACCCTGATCCTCTACAAGAACGGCGAGCCGGTGAAGCAGATCACCGGTGCCCGTCCGAAGGCCGCGCTGCTGCGCGAGCTGGACGGCCTGATCTAGGTCCGTCCCCCGGAACGCCACGAGGGCGGGACTCCCCACCGGGAGTCCCGCCCTCGTCCGTTGTCCCCGCTGTTGTCCGCGCCGTTCTGTCGTCCGCGCCGTTCTGTCGTCCGCACCGTTCGCCCCGCTGCTGCCCCGCCGCCGTCCCCGCCCGACCGCGCTTCCACCCGGGCCCGGGCCCGCTCAGAACGGCCGCAGTGCCGGCTCCTTCCGGGCGCCGCCCAGCAGCCGCTCCAGCGCCCCTTCGACGTCCCCCCGCCAGGAGAGCGTGGTCCGCGCCTCCAGCCGCAGCCGCGGGTACCGGTGGTGCGGGCGGACCGTCTTGAAGCCCACCGCCAGCAGGTGCTCGGCCGGCAGCACGCAGCTGACCGGCTGCCGCCCCACCGCCCCGAACGCCTCGATCGCCCGGAACCCCCGGCCCAGCAGGTCCTTGGCCACCGTCTGCACCAGCACCCGGCCGATCCCCTGCCGCTGGAAGCCCGGCAGCACCCGGCTGACCATCAGCTGAACGGCGTCCGAGGCCACCGGACTGGTCGGGAAGGACTGCGAACGCGGCACGTACGCGGGCGGGGCGTAGAGCACGAAACCGGCGGGCTGCTCGTCCACGTAGACCACCCGGCCGCAGGACCCCCACTCCAGCAGGACCGCGGAGATCCACCCCTCCTTGTCCGCCTCGGGCTTGCCCGACTCCACCGCCGCCCGGCCGCTGACCGGGTCCAGCTCCCAGAACACGCAGGAGCGGCAGGTCGACGGCAGGTCCGCGAGGTTGTCCAGCGTCAGCGCAACGATCCGGCGTCCCATGCCCCGCACCTCCTCGTCCACTCCACAGTCGAGCATTCCCCCCGAACGCCGATGGGTGCATGTTTCACGTGAAACAGCGCCCACGTGGAACATGCACCCACCGCGTACCGCGATCGGCCCGGCTCAGCCCTGCGACAGCCGCAGTCCGTCCTCACCGGGCGCGAGGCTGTCCAGGATCCGGTTGAGGTCCTCCACGGAGCCGAACTCCAGCACCACCTTGCCCTTGCCGAGCTTGCCCGCGCGCTGCGACACCTCGACCTTCACCCGGGTCTCGAAGCGGTCCGAGAGCCGGCTCGCCAGATCGTTGAAGGCCGGCGAGAGGATCTTCCCGGCCTTGGGCGCCTGGCGCTTGGGCCGCTCCTCCCGCTCCATCAGCTTGACGATCTCCTCGGTGGTCCGCACCGAGAGGCCCTCCTCGACGATCCGCCTGGCCAGCTTCTCCTGGCGCTCGGCGTCCGGCGCCCCGAGCAGCGCCCGGGCGTGGCCCGCGGTCAGCACGCCCGAGGCCACCCGTCGCTGCACCGGCGGCGGCAGCTTCAACAGCCGCAGGGTGTTGGACACGTGCGAACGCGAGCGCCCGATCCGGTCCGCCAGCTCGTCATGGGTGCAGGAGAAGTCCCGCAACAGCTGGTCGTAGGCGGCCGCCTCCTCCAGCGGGTTGAGCTCCGCCCGGTGCAGGTTCTCCAGCAGGGCGTCCAGCAGCAGCTTGTCGTCCTCGGTGGCGCGGACGATCGCCGGGATCTGCTCCAGCCCGGCCTCCCGGGAGGCCCGCCAGCGCCGCTCGCCCATGATGAGCTCGAAGCGCCCCGGCGCGGACTGGCGCACCACCACCGGCTGGAGCAGGCCCACCTCCTTGATCGAGGCGACCAGCTGGGCCAGCTTGTCCTCGTCGAACACCTCGCGCGGCTGGCGCGGATTGGGGGTGATCGCGTCCAGCGGGAGTTCGGCGAAGTAGGCACCCTCCACCCGGGCGAGCTCCGCCTCGGCGGCGGCCTGCTCCCGCAGGCTCTCCGCGGCCGCCCTGGCCGCCAGCGTGCCCCGGCCCGAGGGCAGCGTCGGCACCGCGGTGGGCGACGCCGCACCGCCCTGGACCACCGGGGCCGTCGCGGTCTGCGCCGTGCCCCCGGACCCTCCGACCGGCGGGGCCACCGGGGAGATCAGCGCCCCGAGTCCTCGTCCCAGACCCCTGCGACCACTCACCGATTGCCCTCCGTCGTACCGTGCTGTGCCACCGGGGCGCCCTGCTGCCCCGAACCGTCCCGCTGCTGCCCCACCAACGAGCCGCCGCCCGCCGCCGGCACCGCCCGCAGCGCCAGCTCCCGGGCGGCCTCCAGGTAGGAGAGCGCTCCGGTGGAGCCGGGGTCGTAGGTGAGCACCGTCTGACCGTAGCTGGGTGCCTCCGAGATCCGGACCGAGCGCGGGATCGCGGTGTGCAGCACCTCCTGCGGGAAGTGCGTCCGGACCTCCTCCGCCACCTGGGCGGCCAGCCTGGTCCGGGCGTCGTACATGGTGAGCAGGATGGTGGAGACGTGCAGCGCCGGGTTGAGGTGCGCCCGGACCAGCTCCACATTGCGCAGCAGCTGGCCGAGGCCCTCCAGCGCGTAGTACTCGCACTGGATCGGGATCAGCACCTCCTGGCCGGCGACCAGGGCGTTGACCGTCAGCAGGCCCAGCGAGGGCGGGCAGTCGATCAGGATGTAGTCCAGCGGCTGCTCGTACGCGGCGATGGCCCGCTGCAGCCGGCTCTCCCGGGCCACCAGCGACACCAGCTCGATCTCCGCGCCGGCCAGGTCGATGGTCGCGGGGACGCAGAACAGCCCCTCGACCTCGACCACCGGCTGCACCACGTCGGCCAGCGGCTTGCCCTCCACCAGCACGTCGTAGATCGAGGGCACCTCGGCGTGGTGGTCGATGCCGAGCGCGGTCGAGGCGTTGCCCTGCGGGTCGAGGTCGACCACCAGGACCCGCAGCCCGTGCATGGCCAACGAGGCGGCGAGGTTGACGGTGGTGGTGGTCTTGCCCACCCCGCCCTTCTGGTTGGCCACCACCATCACCCGGGTGGCGGCGGGCCGGGGCAGTCCTTCGCCCGCTCGGCCGATGGCCTGGACCGCAGCCTGGGCGGCACGCGCGATGGGCGTGTCATCGATCTGGTCGATGGTCTCCGAGTCCTGCATGGGGCTCAGTGTTTCACGTGAAACCGGAGCGGCAACAGTCACCGCCCGGCTGCGCGCGAGGATTCCCGAGAGCAGAGAGCGACGTTTCACGTGAAACACCATGCCCGCAATGTCGGAATTCTGACGATGCGACACTCCGGTGAATCCCATGTCGTCCTGGCGGCCGCCCTCCCGTCACCGGGACGCCGGACAGCGCCCGACGACGGCCGGGGCGGCCGGGGCGGCCGGGGCGGCCGGGAACCACAACGGGTGGGTGGTCCGAGGACCACCCACCCGTGTCGCGTCACTCCGGCGTGTCAGCGCGGACGCCGCCGGGGGTTGCGGGCGCGGTCGCCGCCGCGGACCGCGCCACCGGCCCGGCCGGCCCTGGCCGCCGCCTTGGCCCGACGGGTCGCCGCCCGCACACCGCCCGGGCTCTCGCCCACCTTGACCTGGATCACCCGGGTCGAGGTCTCCAGGGTGCCGTCACCGACCGAGATCACCGACCACTCCACCCCGCCGAGCTTCGCCAGCCCGGCCCGCGAGTCGGCGAGCTCCTGCTCCGCGCTGTCGCCCTTGAGCGCCAGCATCTGGCCGTGCGGCCGCAGCAGCGGGAGGCCCCAGCCGGCCAGCCGCTCCAGCGGCGCCACCGCGCGGGCCGTCACCACGTCCACCGCGACCTTGCCGACCATCTCCTCGGCCCGGCCGCGGAGTACGGTGACGTTCTCCAGGCCGAGCTCGCGGACCACCTCCTCCAGGAACGTGGTCCGGCGCAGCAGCGGCTCCAGCAGGGTCACCGAGACGTCCGGGCGGGCCAGCGCCACCGGGATGCCGGGCAGTCCGGCGCCGGAGCCGACGTCGCAGAGCGTCGTCCCGGCCGGCAGCAGCTCGGCCAGCACCGCGCAGTTCAGCACATGGCGGTCCCAGAGCCGGGGCACCTCGCGCGGGCCGATCAGTCCCCGGGTCACGCCCTCGGTGGCCAGCAGCTCGGTGTAGCGGACGGCGGCGTCGAACCGCTCGCCGAAGACCTCCCGGGCGACGGCCGGCGGGGCGGGCGGCGGCTCGACCGCCGGCCGCCCACCGGCGGACGCGCTCCCGGCTTCCGGACCACCGGCCCCCGTCTCCGGCTCTCCGGCAGGCACGCTCTCCGTGTCCATCTCGACCTCTCCGCTCCCCGGATCCACCGACCCGCTCCTGCACCGTTTCACGTGAAACATCTCTCGCCGGGGCGACGCCCCGCGAAGGGACGACGACCCCGCCCGCACGTGGCGGACGGGGTCGGGTCCTCGTGTCGCTTGCCGGCCGCCCGGGCGGCCGACGGTCGTGCCGCCGTCAGGCCGGCAGCACGACCACGCAACGCTGGGGCTCCTCGCCCTCCGACTCACTGCGCAGACCGGCCGCGGCCACCGCGTCGTGGACGACCTTGCGCTCGAACGGGGTCATCGGACGCAGCTTGACCTGCTCCCCGGAGCCCTTCACCTGCTCCGCGGCCTGGGACCCGAGGGTCGCCAGTTCCGTGCGCTTGCGGGCCCGGAAGCCGGCGATGTCCAGCATGAGGCGGCTGCGCTCGCCGGTCTCCCGGTGGACGGCCAACCGGGTCAGCTCCTGCAGCGCCTCCAGCACCTCGCCGTCCTGGCCGACCAGCCGATGCAGGGCCCGGTCGTTGCCGTCGCTGACGATGGAGACCAGGGCACGGTCGCCCTCGACGTCCATGTCGATGTCACCGTCGAGGTCCGCGATGTCGAGCAGACCCTCCAGGTAGTCCGCCGCGATGTCGCCCTCCTGCTCCAGGCGGGCGACGATGTTCTCGTCGGCGCCGGGGGCGGCCTCGGCCTCGGCCTCGACGGCGGAGGTGGTGCCTTCCGTCACTGATGGACTCCTTCGGAGATGGGCCCGGGTGGTGGGCCGGTAACGAGGTTCAGGGGGCCGCGGAGGCGGTCCGGACCGGGCCGGTCACTTCTTCTTCGGCCGCTGCCCGCCGCGCTTGGGCTGCTGTCGGCCGCCCTGCTGACGGGTCGCGGCCGGCTTCGCGGCGGCCGGACGGGCCGCGGTCTGCTTGGCGGCACCGGCCGTGCCGGCGGCAGTCGTGTCGACGGCGTCGGTCGGGTCCGCGGACACCGCGTCCGCGGGCTGCTCGGCCGGGGCGTCCTTGGTCAGGCTCGCCGGCTGGCCGGCGCCGTGCTGGCGCTGCGACTTGGTCTGCTTCCGCGGCTGCTGGCGGCGCACCTGCACCGACTCCTCCACCACGGCCTCGGCCGTCGCGGCCGACTTCTTCGCCGGCAGCAGCCCCCAGAGCGGGCCCTGGATGACCGAGCCGTCCGGGTTCAGCCGGCCCTGCTTCTTCAGCCGGTCCTGGCGCTCGTCCCACGCCTTGCTGCCCGGTGTCGGGTTGTTGCGGATGACGATCAGCTGCTGGCCCATCGACCAGACGTTGGTGGTCAGCCAGTAGACCAGGACACCGACGGGGAAGTTGATGCCCATCACGGCGAACATGATCGGGAAGACGTACATCAGCATCTTCTGCTGCTGCATGAACGGCGTCTTCACGGTGAGGTCGATGTTCTTCGTCATCAGCTGGCGCTGGGTGATGAACTGCGAGAGCGACATCATGACGATCATCACGGCGACGACGATCTTGACGCTGACCTCGCTGCTGCCGACGAAGGTCGCCGAGAGCGGGGCACCGAAGATGTGGGCCTGCTGGGCGCTGTCCAGCAGGGTGCCGTCGATCACGCCGATCGGCTTGCCGTCGGCGACCTTGGCCAGCACGCCGTAGAGCGCGGTGAAGAACGGCGCCTGCACGATGATGGGAAGGCAGCTGGAGAACGGGTTGGTACCCGCCTCCTTGTACAGCTTCATCATCTCTTCGGACTGGCGCTGGCGGTCGTTCTTGTACCGCTCCTGGATGGCCTTCATCTTCGGCTGGATCGCCTGCATGGCCCGGGTCGCCTTGATCTGCTTCACGAAGAGCGGGATCAGGCAGATCCGGATGACGACCACCATCGAGGCGATGGCCAGACCCCAGGCCCAGCCACCGTTCGGATCGAAGACGTGGCTGTACAGCGAGTGGAACTGGACGATGATCCAGGACACCGCTGTGTACAGGGGGTTGAGGAAGGAGAAGGTCACCGGTCAGGCTCCTTGGACATTGGGATCGGCCCCACAGGGCCAATGGTCGCCGGGCCCTCTGGGTCCGGACCGGCGGGGGGCATGATCACCGGCTGGTCGGCGGCGGACCGGCCCTTCAGCCGGTCCCGCAGCCGGCGGTGCCACACCGGATGCTTGCGCGGCGGGACATGGTCGACCCCACCGGGCGTCCATGGATTGCAGCGCAGAATGCGCCACACGGTCAGTGCGCCGCCCTTCACCGCTCCATGCGTTCGCACGGCCTCGAAGCCGTAGTGCGAACAGGAGGGGTAATAGCGGCACACCGGACCGAGCAGTGGGCTGATGGTCCACTGGTAGACCCTGATCAGACCCATCAGCAGGTACTTCATCGACCTGCTCCCATCGGCGCCGAAACAGCATGCTCGGCCTTGAGCAGCCGTTTGAGCGCCGCGTCCAGGTCACGTTCGAGTTCCTGGTACGAGGCGGACGCGGCCGGAGGCAGCGCACGCACCACTATCAGGCTACCGGCGGGCAGCCGGGACAGACGATCACGCACAAGGTGACGCAACCGGCGCTTGACCAGATTGCGGGTGACCGCCGGGCCGACGGCCTTGCTCACGACGAAACCCGCACGCGCCGAAGGAGTCCCCTCGGCGACGTGCGGGCTGGTGTCGCTGGTCCGGTCGGTGTGCTCCCCGGAGGCGTCCTCTCTGGCGAGATGGACGACCAGCAAGGGCTTACCGGCCCGACGACCGCGTTTGACCGCGGTCGCGAAGTCCTGGCGCCGCCGCAGCCGATTCTCGGAGGGCAGCACAGCAGACTCTGGTGCGGATCAGGCGGACAGGCTGGTGCGGCCCTTGCCACGGCGGGCAGCCAGGATGGCGCGGCCGGCGCGGGTACGCATCCGCAGCCGGAAGCCGTGGGTCTTCGCGCGACGACGGTTGTTCGGCTGGAAGGTGCGCTTGCTCACTCGGGGGCTCCTGAGGTGAATCGTAGGATGACGAGCCGATCGCTTGGCCGTCACCGTGCGTCCGCGTGATCTCCCCGATTTCGGAAATCCGGCCCATCACCCCAGTTCGGCTGGGGTTTGAGGCAATCCACGGCGCCCGTGCTGCGCGCCTTATGGAGCGGGTGGACCCGCGGACATGCGGCAGCGGCCATCGACAACTCGACCTGGTTACGGTACGCGGGACGGGGCACGAGGGTCAAACCGGCCGCCCGGAGCCGGTTTGCCCACAGGCTGTGGACAACGACTTGATCCGGCTCTGTTCGCTGACTACCGTTGCAGGACTTGTCTGGTTTGTTCATTGGAAAGCGTGCACCAGTGGCTGATGTCAACAGCGACCTCGTCCCGGTCTGGGCGAGAGTCGTCGAGCGCCTGGTCACAGACCCGGACATCGGGGAGATGGACAAACAGTGGGTGCAGCGCACCCAGCCGATGTGGATGATGCACGACACCGCCCTGCTGGCGGCCCCGAACGAGCGGGCCAAGCAGGTGCTGGAGGGTCGGCTGCTGCCGCAGCTGGCCGAGGCGCTCTCCCGCGAGCTGGGCCGCCCGGTGCGGATCGCCGTGATGGTGGACGCCAACGCGATGCCCACCGCCCAGGCACCCGTGGAGCCGTACCCGTCCGGGCACGACCACGACGACCACGACGGGCCGGAGACCGACGACCGGCACCCGCACGACGACCGGCACGGACGCGACGACCGCCGCGGCCAGGACGACCGCCGCGGGCAGGACGACCGGCACCCCCGCGAGGACCGCCGTGACGACCGCCGCGGACACGACGAGGGCCACTACGGCGGCCCGGGCTACCAGCGCCCCTACGAGTCGGAATACGACCGGCCCCGCTACGACACCGGCGGCTACGAGCAGCGCCCCGCGCCCTACGGCGCCCCGGCGGCCGGCCCGGCCTGGCCCGGCTACCAGGAGCAGCCGCCCGGCTACCGCGAGCCCGACGAGCAGATGGACCGGCCCGCGCCGAGGGCCCTGCCCCCGTCCTCGACCACCCAGGGCGACCTGTTCGGCGGCGCCTACGGCCCCGGCCCCGGCGAGCACCCCCGGACCGCCTCCGGCCGCCGAGGCCCGGGCGGCCGCCCCGCCGGGCGTCCCGCGGACAAGGGTCCCGAGCGCGCCACCGACCGGCCGGCCGTCCCCGGGGTCCCCCCGCCGCCCGGCGCACCGCCCGCCGGCGGGTCCCGCAAGGACGAGCCGGCCGCCCGGCTGAACCCCAAGTACCTGTTCGACACCTTCGTCATCGGCGCCAGCAACCGCTTCGCGCACGCGGCGGCGGTGGCGGTCGCCGAGGCCCCGGCCAAGGCGTACAACCCGCTCTTCATCTACGGCGAGTCCGGGCTGGGCAAGACCCACCTGCTGCACGCCATCGGGCACTACTCGCGCAGCCTCTTCCCGGGCACCCGGGTGCGGTACGTGTCCTCCGAGGAGTTCACCAACGAGTTCATCAACTCGATCCGGGACGGCAAGGCGGACACCTTCCGCAAGCGCTACCGGGACATGGACATCCTGCTCGTGGACGACGTGCAGTTCCTGGCGAGCAAGGAGTCCACGCAGGAGGAGTTCTTCCACACCTTCAACACCCTGCACAACGCGAACAAGCAGATCGTGCTCTCCTCCGACCGGCCGCCGAAGCTGCTGACCACGCTGGAGGACCGGCTGCGCAACCGCTTCGAGTGGGGACTCATCACCGACGTCACCCCGCCGGAGCTGGAGACCCGGATCGCGATCCTGCGCAAGAAGGCGATCCAGGAGCAACTCAACGCCCCGGCCGACGTGTTGGAGTTCATCGCGTCCCGGATCACCCGGAACATCCGGGAGCTGGAGGGGGCGCTGATCCGGGTCACCGCGTTCGCGAACCTCAACCGGGCGCCGGTCGACCTGGAGCTGGCCGGGATCGTCCTCAAGGACCTCATCCCCGGCGGCGACGAGGACGCCGGGCCGGAGATCACCGCCCAGGTGATCATGCAGCAGACCGCGGCCTACTTCGGCCTCGGCGTGGACGACCTCTGCGGATCCTCCCGCAGCCGGGTGCTGGTGACGGCCCGCCAGATCGCCATGTACCTCTGCCGCGAGCTGACCGACCTCTCACTGCCGAAGATCGGCGCGCAGTTCGGCGGCCGCGACCACACCACGGTGATGCACGCGGACCGCAAGATCCGCTCGCTGATGGCCGAGCGGCGCTCGATCTACAACCAGGTCACCGAGCTCACCAACCGCATCAAGAGCTGACTTCCCGGCCCGTCCGCGGGATGCGGCGGGCTGCGGGCGCGGATGGCCGGAAAAGGGCGTCAGGAGCGATCCTGACGCCCTTTCGGCATATCCACAGGTGTGCGCGGCGGGCCCGCGGGGCAGGGATGCCGGTGACGGACGCTCCGCCAGTCCACGGCCCGCACCGAACATCTGACCAGGGATTCGAACGACCTGGGTGCGTGAGGCCGAAATCCACAGGCCGGACGGGTTCTCCACTGTCCACAGGCCCGGTGGCCGGAAGTTATCCAGAATTCCTCCACAGGGCGGCCGCCGCTACGCTCTTCCGCGCAGGTCAGGTGCCTGTGGACTTGTGCACAACCGTTGTCCACAGCCTGTGGACAATTGGCGGGCCGTCAATGGGCCGTTCGGGTTGTCCACCGGTTGTCCCCAGGAAGAGGGCGGTTGTCCCCAGGTTGTCCACAGCTGCGTCCACAGTTCGACAACCTTCTGCGGGCGTTCACACGCAGGTGTGAAAGGCGTCACGAAAAGTTGACCGGCCCCCGTGGATAACCGGGCCCGGATCTGGGGACGGAGCTGGGGATAACCTGTGGATACCCAGCGTGCCCTGTGGGTAACGCTCCGCCGTCCACAGCGGGCCGTGTTCGTCCACAGCTGCCGTCCACATGTCCTGTGGACAAAAAACCGGGCCTGACCTGCTAAAACAGGGTTATCCACGGTTTCCACAGGCCCTACTACTACCACTACACCTATAGACCCATCGACTTGCTCAAAAGCAGGTGGGCCCGAAATCTGTGGACAACCGCGCCCCGACATCCGTTCGAGCTGCTTCCGCCCGTCTGCCCCGTCTGTCGGTGGAGTACGTCAGACTGTCCTCGGCGACTGGAAGCGGAGCGGCGGAGCTCGGCGGGCAGGCGCACCGAAGACCAAGATCAGAAGAACCAGACGTGCGAGCGGGAGCGCTCGATCCAGGAGGCGGTTACCGGTGAAGTTCCGGGTGGAGCGTGACGTCCTCGCGGAGGCGGTGGCCTGGGCGGCTCGCAGCCTCCCGGCACGGCCGCCGGTGCCGGTGCTGGCCGGCCTGCTGCTGACGGCGCAGGACGGCAGCCTGGCCCTGTCCGGCTTCGACTACGAGGTCTCGGCCCGGGTCGGGCTGGAGGCCGACATCGAGGAGGCCGGGACGGTGCTGGTCTCCGGCCGGCTGCTCAACGACATCTCGCGCAACCTGCCCAACCGGCCGGTGGAGATCTCCACCGACGGCCAGCGGGTCAGCGTGGTCTGCGGCAGCTCCCGGTTCACCCTGCCGACCCTGCCGGTGGACGAGTACCCGGCCCTGCCGGCGATGCCGACCGCGACCGGCACCGTCCCGGGCGACGTCTTCGCCTCCGCGGTCAGCCAGGCCGCCGTGGCCGCGGGCCGCGACGACACCCTGCCGGTGCTCACCGGCGTCCGGGTCGAGATCGAGGGCGACCGGATCACCCTGGCCGCCACCGACCGCTACCGCTTCGCCGTCCGCGAGCTGATGTGGAAGCCCGAGCAGTCCGACATCTCGGCGGTCGCGCTGGTCCCGGCCAAGACCCTCCAGGACATCGCCAAGTCCCTGGGCAGCGGCGACAGCGTCTCCATCGCGCTCTCCTCGGGCGGCGCCGGCGAGGGCCTGATCGGCTTCGAGGGCGCCGGCCGGCGGACCACCACCCGGCTGCTGGAGGGCGAGTTCCCCAAGTACCGCAGCCTCTTCCCGACCGAGTTCAACGCGATCGCGGCGATCCAGACCCAGCCCTTCCTGGAGGCGCTCAAGCGCGTCTCCCTGGTGGCCGAGCGCAACACCCCGGTCCGGCTGAACTTCGAGGAGGGCGTGCTCACCCTGGAGGCCGGCTCCGGCGACGACGCCCAGGCCACCGAGCGGATCGACGCCTCCCTGGAGGGCGACGCCATCTCGATCGCCTTCAACCCGGGCTACCTGGAGGAGGGCCTCAAGGCCATCGACTCCCCCTACGCCCAGCTGAGCTTCACCACCCCGACCAAGCCCGCGCTGCTCAGCGGCAAGGCCGCGGTGGACGCCGAGGCCGACGAGGCGTACCAGTACCTGATCATGCCGGTCCGCCTCTCCGGCTGAGCCCGGGCGGCGCGGGCGCGCCGCCGTTCACCCACAGCCCTGTGAACAAACCTGTGGAAGCCTCCCCCGGTCGGCCCCGATCGCGGGGAGGCGCTTCCGCTCCAGCACGTAGGCTCAGGGAAGCGCGGCAACGGCGCCGCCCGCAGAGACGTCACCACAGGTAAGGATTTGGCTATGGAGCTCGGCCTCATCGGTCTCGGCAAGATGGGCGGCAACATGCGCGAGCGGATCCGCCGCGCCGGCCACACCGTCATCGGCTACGACCGCAACCCCGACGTCTCCGACGTCGAGAGCCTCCAGGAGCTGGTCTCCGAGCTGCGGGGTCCGCGCGTCGTCTGGGTCATGGTCCCGGCCGGTGCCGCCACCCAGGCCACCGTGGACGAGCTGGCCGAGCTGCTGTCCCCCGGCGACGTGGTCGTCGACGGCGGCAACTCCCGCTGGACCGACGACGTCAAGCACGCCGAGGCGCTGGCCGCCAAGGGCATCGGCTTCGTCGACTGCGGCGTCTCCGGCGGCGTCTGGGGCCTGGAGAACGGCTACGCGCTGATGTACGGCGGCGACGCCGCGCACGTCGCGCTGGTCCAGCCGGTCTTCGACGCGCTCAAGCCCGAGGGCGACTTCGGCTCGGTGCACGCGGGCGCGGTCGGCGCCGGCCACTTCGCCAAGATGGTCCACAACGGCATCGAGTACGCCATGATGCAGGCGTTCGCCGAGGGCTGGGAGCTGCTGGAGGCCGCCCCCGAGGTCACCGACGTCCGCGAGGTCTTCCGCAGCTGGCAGGAGGGCACCGTGATCCGCTCCTGGCTGCTCGACCTGGCCGTCCGCGCCCTGGACGACGACGAGCACCTGGCCAAGCTCAAGGGCTGGGCCGCCGACTCCGGCGAGGGCCGCTGGACCGTCGAGGCCGCGATCGACCACGCCGTCCCGCTGCCGGCGATCACCGCCTCGCTGTTCGCCCGTTTCGCGTCCCGGCAGGACGACTCGCCGCAGATGAAGATGATCGCCGCGCTGCGCAACCAGTTCGGCGGCCACGCGGTCGAGTCGAAGTAGTCCCGAAGCTCCTCCACAGAAGGCGAGCGCAGTCCACCGCCATGCACGTCGCGCACCTGTCGCTCGCCGATTTCCGTTCCTACGCCCGGGCCGAGGTTCCCCTCGACCCGGGCGTGACGGCGTTCGTCGGCCCCAACGGCCAGGGCAAGACCAACCTGGTCGAGGCGGTCGGCTACGTGGCCACCCTGGGCAGCCACCGGGTCGCCACCGACGCCCCGCTGATCCGGCTGGGCGCCGAGAGCGCGGTCGTCCGCACCTCGGTGGTCGACCGGGGGCGCTCCACCCTGGTCGAGCTGGAGATCACTCCCGGCAAGGCCAACCGGGCCCGGATCAATCGCTCCGACAACGTCCGCCCGCGCGATGTGCTGGGCCTGCTGCGGACCGTCCTGTTCGCCCCCGAGGACCTCGCCCTGGTCAAGGGCGACCCGGGGGAGCGCCGGCGCTTCCTGGACGAGCTGCTGACCGCCCGCGCGCCCCGGCTGGCCGGGGTCCGGCAGGACTACGAGCGGGTGCTCAAGCAGCGCAACGCCCTGCTGAAGACCGCCGCGATGGCCCGCCGGGCCGGCGGCGGCAAGGGCGCCGACCTCTCCACCCTGGAGGTCTGGGACGGGCACCTGGCCCGGGCCGGCGCCGAGCTCACGGCCTTCCGCCTGCAGCTGGTGGCCTCCCTCCAGCCGCTGGTGACCGCCGCCTACGGGCAGCTCGCGCCGGGCGGCGGCGACACCGCGCTGGAGTACCGCAGCTCCTTCGAGGGCGAGCTGCCGACCAGCCGCGAGGAGGCCGAGGAGCAGCTGCTCCAGGCGCTGCGGACGGTGCACAAGCAGGAGGTCGAGCGCGGGATCACCCTGGTCGGACCGCACCGGGACGAGCTGCAGCTCAAGCTCGGTCCGCTGCCCGCCAAGGGCTACGCCAGCCACGGCGAGTCCTGGTCGTTCGCGCTGGCGCTGCGGCTGGCCTCCTACGAGCTGCTGCGCTCGGACGGGGGAGAGCCGGTGCTGATCCTGGACGACGTCTTCGCCGAGCTGGACGCCGCCCGGCGCGACCGGCTGGCCGAGCTGGTGGCCGGCGGCGAGCAGGTGCTGGTCACCGCGGCGGTCGCCGAGGACGTGCCGAAGGCGCTGGCCGGAGCCCGGTACACGGTCGCCGACGGCGCGGTCCAGCGCGTCACCGGCTGATCCCGCCGTCCGTCCCGCCCGGCCCCGGCGCCGCTCCCCCGCCCCGCCGGAGGCCGTCCGGGCGGTCCCGGACGCCTTCGTACGACACCCACCCGCGCCGCCCGGGCCGCTCCGGCTCCCGTACGCTGGACGGCTCACCGTTGTCCACAGGGTGGGGATAAGGAGATCGCCGTGAGCGAGTCGGCGGAGCACCCCGGGCCGACCGGTGCCGATCTGGCGCGTTCGGCGCTGCGGGCGGCCCGGGCGCAGGCCCGCCAGCGCGGTGAGCAGGTGCGCGAGAAGCGTGAGGCGAAGCGGACCGGTCTGCGCAGCGGGGCCCGTTCGGACGGCCGCGACCCGGTGCCGCTGGGGGCGGCGCTCAACCGGCTGCTGACCGAGCGTGGCTGGGAGTCCTCCGCGGCGGTCGGCGGGGTGATGGGCCGTTGGCCGCAGATCGTCGGCCCCGACATCGCCGCGCACTGCACCCCGACCGCCTACGACGACGAGGCGGCGGTGCTCACGGTGCAGTGCGACTCCACCGCCTGGGCCACTCAACTGCGATGGCTGGCGCGGCAGTTGGTGGCGCGACTGAACCACGAGCTGGGCCACGGCACGGTGCGCACGATCAAGGTGCTCGGCCCGGCCGCCCCGGTCCGCGGCTACGGCCGGCTGCGCGCCCCCGGCAGCAAGGGGCCGGGTGACACCTGGGGGTGACCCCGGAGGGTGCCGGGAGGGAGCGGACCGTAATCCTCCGGAACCCCTGACGGCCCTTCCAGGCGCTCTGAGCCCCCCGGTCGAGTATCGGGACATGTCCCGAGGGGATTCAGGGCGGCATTTCTGCCCTCAGAGGCTGCCAAACGCCCATCGATGTCAGTCGTACCGGTAGACTGAAGGGCAAACACTGTTGCTAGTGGCAACCGAGTCGAAACGCCGTGGTCGCACGCCCGCCCGTAGGGGAGCGGGGATGCGGCCCGCGCTGTGCCAGAGAGGGCGCTTCGTGGCCGATTCCGGCAACCCCAGCCAGATCCCAGACCAGACCGACCAGGCCGAGAGGTCGTACGACGCCAGCGCCATCCAGGTGCTGGAGGGCCTCGACGCCGTCCGCAAGCGCCCCGGCATGTACATCGGCTCCACCGGCGAGCGCGGCCTGCACCACCTGGTGCAGGAGATCGTGGACAACTCCGTCGACGAGGCGATGGCCGGGCACGCGGACACCATCAACGTCTCGCTCCTGGCCGACGGCGGCGTCCGCGTGGTCGACAACGGCCGAGGCATCCCGGTCGGCATCATGCCGGGCCAGGGCAAGCCCGCCGTCGAGGTCGTGCTGACGGTCCTGCACGCGGGCGGCAAGTTCGGCAACGGCGGCTACGCGGTCTCCGGCGGTCTGCACGGCGTCGGTGTCTCGGTGGTGAACGCGCTGTCCACGCGCCTCGCCGTGGAGATCCACACCGACGGCCACCGCTGGACCCAGGAGTACAAGGTCGGCGCGCCGACCGCTCCGCTGTCCCAGCACGAGGCCACCGAGCTCACCGGCACCAGCGTCACCTTCTGGGCCGACCCGGACATCTTCGAGACCACGGTCTACTCCTTCGAGACGCTCTCCCGGCGCTTCCAGGAGATGGCGTTCCTCAACAAGGGCCTGACCATCGCCCTGACCGACGAGCGCCCCGAGCACGTCGACGAGGAGGGCAAGCCGCTCTCGGTCACCTACAAGTACGACGGCGGCATCGCCGACTTCGTCGCCCACCTCAACTCCCGCAAGGGCGACGTGGTGCACCCCTCGGTGATCGACTTCGAGGCGGAGGACAAGGACAAGGCGATCTCGGTCGAGGTCGCCATGCAGTGGAACTCCTCGTACACCGAGGGGGTCTACTCCTTCGCCAACACGATCCACACCCACGGCGGCGGTACCCACGAGGAGGGCTTCCGCGCCGCGCTGACCGGCCTGGTCAACCGCTACGCGCGGGACAAGAAGCTGCTCCGGGAGAAGGACGACAACCTCTCCGGCGAGGACATCCGCGAGGGCCTGACCGCGATCATCTCGGTCAAGCTCGGCGAGCCGCAGTTCGAGGGCCAGACCAAGGACAAGCTCGGCAACACCGAGGCGAAGACCTTCGTCCAGCGCGTCGTCCACGAGCAGCTGAACGACTGGCTGGACCGCAACCCCAACGAGGCCGCGGACATCATCCGCAAGTCCATCCAGGCCGCCACCGCGCGCGTCGCCGCCCGCAAGGCCCGCGACCTCACCCGCCGCAAGGGCCTGCTGGAGTCCGCCTCGCTGCCGGGCAAGCTCAGCGACTGCCAGTCCAAGGACCCGTCCGAGTGCGAGATCTTCATCGTCGAGGGTGACTCCGCCGGCGGCTCGGCCAAGCAGGGCCGCGACCCGCGCACCCAGGCCATCCTGCCGATCCGCGGCAAGATCCTGAACGTCGAGAAGGCCCGGATCGACAAGGTGCTGCAGAACACCGAGGTCCAGGCCCTGATCTCGGCCTTCGGCTGCGGCATCCAGGAGGACTACGACGAGTCCAAGCTGCGGTACCACAAGATCGTGCTGATGGCCGACGCCGACGTCGACGGGCAGCACATCCGCACCCTGCTGCTGACCCTGCTGTTCCGCTTCATGCGGCCGCTGGTCGAGTCGGGCTACGTGTACCTCGCGATGCCGCCGCTGTACAAGATCAAGTGGGGCAAGGACGACTTCGAGTACGCCTACTCCGACCGCGAGCGCGACGCCGTGATCGCGGCGGGCGTCGAGGCCGGCCGCCGGCTGCCCAAGGACGACGCGATCCAGCGGTTCAAGGGTCTCGGCGAGATGAACGCCGAGGAGCTCCGGGTCACCACCATGGACGCCGAGCACCGCCTGCTGCTCCAGGTCACCCTGGAGGACGCCGCCCGCGCCGACGAACTGTTCTCGGTCCTGATGGGCGAGGACGTCGAGGCCCGCCGGTCCTTCATCCAGCGCAACGCCAAGGACGTCCGCTTCCTGGACGTGTGACGCCTGCCCGCAGGCCCCGCACGTACCAGTCCGCGTGAAAGGAAACTGACCACCAGTGGTCGACGACAACCGTCCCGAAGGCGAGCAGCCCGAGACCCCCGAGGCAGCCGCCACGGTGACCATGCGCATCGAGCCGGTCGAGCTCGAGACCGAGATGCAGCGCTCGTACCTCGACTACGCCATGAGCGTGATCGTCAGCCGGGCGCTGCCCGAGGTGCGCGACGGCCTGAAGCCGGTCCACCGCCGGGTGCTGTACGCGATGTACGACGGGGGCTACCGCCCCGAGAAGGGCTACTACAAGTGCGCCCGCGTCGTCGGCGACGTGATGGGCAACTACCACCCGCACGGTGACACCTCGATCTACGACACCGTGGTCCGGCTGGCCCAGCCGTGGTCGCTGCGGATGCCGCTGGTCGACGGCAACGGCAACTTCGGCTCGCCGGGCAACGACCCGGCCGCGGCCATGCGCTACACCGAGTGCAAGATGGCGCCGCTGGCCATGGAGATGATGCGCGACATCGACGAGGAGACCGTCGACTTCGCCTCCAACTACGACGGCCGCTCGCAGGAGCCGACCGTCCTGCCGGCCCGCATCCCCAACCTGCTGGTCAACGGCGCCACCGGGATCGCGGTCGGCATGGCCACCAACATCCCGCCGCACAACCTCCGCGAGGTCGCCTCCGGCGCGCTCTGGGCGCTGGAGCACCCGGACGCCTCCAACGAGGAGCTGCTGGAGGCCCTGGTCGAGCGGATCAAGGGCCCCGACTTCCCCACCGGCGCGCTGATCGTCGGCCACCGCGGCATCAACGACTACTTCCGCACCGGCCGCGGCTCGGTCACCATGCGCGCCGTGGTCGAGGTCGAGGAGATCCAGGGCCGCCAGTGCCTGGTGATCACCGAGCTGCCGTACCAGGTCAACCCGGACAACCTCGCGCTGAAGATCGCCGACCTGGTCAAGGACGGCCGGGTGGCCGGCATCGCGGACGTCCGCGACGAGTCCTCGTCCCGCACCGGCACCCGCCTGGTGGTCGTGCTCAAGCGCGACGCGGTCGCCAAGGTCGTGCTGAACAACCTGTACAAGCACACCGAGCTGCAGACCAACTTCGGCGCCAACATGCTGGCCCTGGTCGACGGCGTGCCGCGCACGCTGTCGCTCGACGCCTTCATCCGGCACTGGGTCAACCACCAGGTCGAGGTCATCGTCCGGCGCACCACCTTCCGCCTGCGCAAGGCGGAGGAGCGCGCCCACATCCTGCGCGCGCTGCTCCGCGCCCTGGACATGATCGACGAGGTCATCGCGCTGATCCGGGCCTCGGCCAGCGCCGACGCCGCCCGCAGCGGCCTGATGCAGCTGCTCTCGATCGACGAACTCCAGGCCAACGCGATCCTGGAGATGCAGCTGCGCCGGCTGGCCGCCCTGGAGCGGCAGCGGATCATGGACGAGCACGACGAGCTGCAGCGCAAGATCGACGAGTACAACGCGATCCTCGCCTCGCCGGTCCGCCAGCGCGAGATCATCTCCGAGGAGCTCACCGCGATCGTCGAGAAGTACGGCGACGAGCGGCGCTCGACCCTGATCCCCTCCGACGGCGACCTCTCGATCGAGGACCTCATCGCCGAGGAGGACATCGTCGTCACGATCACCCGCGGCGGCTACGTCAAGCGCACCCGCTCCGACCTCTACCGCTCGCAGAAGCGCGGCGGCAAGGGCGTGCGCGGCGCCCAGCTCAAGCAGGACGACATCGTCGACCACTTCTTCGTGACGACGACCCACAACTGGATCCTGTTCTTCACCAACAAGGGCCGGGTCTACCGCGCCAAGGGCTACGAGCTGCCGGACGCCGGCCGCGACGCCCGCGGCCAGCACGTGGCCAACCTGCTGGCCTTCCAGCCGGACGAGCACATCGCCCAGGTGATGGCCGTGCGCACCTACGAGGACAAGCCCTACCTCGTCCTCGCCACCCGGGCCGGTCTGGTCAAGAAGTCCCCGCTCAAGGACTACGACTCCCCCCGTTCCGGCGGCCTGATCGCGATCAACCTGCGCCAGGACGACGAGGGCCGGGACGACGAGCTGATCGGCGCCGAGCTGGTCTCCGCCGCGGACGACCTGCTGCTGGTCTCCAAGAAGGCCCAGTCGATCCGTTTCACCGCGACCGACGACGCGCTGCGCCCGACCGGGCGCGCCACCTCGGGCGTCAAGGGCATGTCCTTCCGCGAGGACGACGAACTGCTCTCGATGAACGTGGTCCGTCCGGACACCTACGTCTTCACCGCGACCGACGGCGGCTACGCCAAGCGCACCGGTGTGGACGAGTACCGTGTCCAGGGACGGGGCGGCTACGGCACCAAGGCGGCGAAGATCGTCGAGGGCCGGGGCTCGCTGGTCGGCGCCCTCGTCGTGGACGAGAGCGACGAGATCATGGCGATCACCCTGTCCGGTGGAGTGATCCGTACGAGGGTTTCCGAGGTTCGTGAAACCGGACGTGACACCATGGGCGTCCAACTGATCAACCTGGGTAAGCGCGATGCGGTCGTGGGCATGGCCCGCAACGCGGAGGCCGAGGACGAGGAGTCGATCGAGGACGAGGTGGCCGTCGAGGCCGCCGGGTCCACCGAGGTGGCCGAGGGTACGGGGACGGCTCCGGGCGAGCAGACCGCCCAGAGCTGACCTCGTACCGCGTCGGCCGGTACCGTCACGTCCGTACATGCGTGCGCGACGTGCCGGTACCGGCCGACGACCAGTACCGGGCAATCCCGCCGGGCGCTGGATGACGAGTGACGAAGCAGGGCGGTGCGGCCGTCCTGGTGGGAAGTGCGGGAGGACCAGTGAGTGGAGCCACGGGTGCTGCGGGAGGAGCCACCGGCGGCCGTCCGGGCGCAGCACAGGGCGGCGGCGGGGCTTACGGCGTGCCACAGCCGCCGGCCGAGCACCCGGCCGCGTCCACCTCGCTGATGCCCCCGGTCGGCGGTGCGGGCCAGGGCGCGGGGTACGGCGGCCAGCCGGCTCCGCCGCCGGGCGCACCGGCGGGGGGCGCGGGCGGGTTCTCGCAGCCGACCACCTATGCCAAGGGGCAGCCGACCCCGCCCCGGGGCACCCGGGTCGGCGGCGGCCCGACCCCGCCCGGCGGGACGCCCGCCGGCGGCACCCGCCGTCCGGCCGCCCCGCCGGTGGCCGCGGGCGGCCTGGGACGGACCAGGAAGGCCCGGCTGCGGGTGACCAAGGCCGACCCGTGGTCGGTCATGAAGGTCAGCTTCCTGCTGTCGCTGGCGGTCGGGATCATCATCATCGTGGCGGCCGCCGTGCTGTGGATGACGCTGGACTCGCTCGGCGTCTTCGACTCGCTCACCAAGACGCTCAAGGACGTCACCGGCTCGGACACCAACAACAGCGGTCTGAACCTCATGGACTACGTGGGCTTCGGCAAGGTGATGACCTTCACCTCGCTGATCGCCGTGGTCGACGTGGTGCTGCTGACCGCGCTGTCCACGCTCTCGGCGTTCATCTACAACGCGGCTGCCGGTTTCACCGGCGGCATCGAGCTCACCCTGGCCGAGGAGGACTGACCGTCCGGGCGTGACCCGGACTCAGTTCCCGCCCCGCAGGGGGCGCTTCCGCCCGGGGGCGGAATCAGCGGGCCCCACCGGCTGTTGCAGCCGGTGGGGCCCGTCGGCGTTCGGGTGACAGCCGCGGCGTGCGGCGCGCCTCCCGGACGGGCCGGGCGGACGGTGGGCTTAGCTTGGTCAGCCCGTTCCGCGTCTCCCGGCCACCGCCGGCCTCCCGGTCCCGTCCGGACCCACCGGCCGGGACCGGTACGGCCGCACAGGCACGGCAGGACGGAGGCGCGCGGTGGCGGAGCTCGCAAGGCGACTGGTCGAGGCCCTGGACGGGTTGCTGGGGGTCCCGGTGCCGCTGCGGGTGCGGACCTGGGACGGCAGCGCGGCCGGGCCACCGGGGGCACCCACCCTGGTGCTGCGCAACCGCCGGGCGCTGCGCCGGCTGCTGTGGCGGCCGAACGAGCTGGGCCTGGCCCGCGCCTACGTCGCGGGGGACCTCGACGTCGCCCCGGGCAGTGACCTGTACGAGGTGCTGCGCGCCGTCGCGCACGTCGCCGACCTCCCGGAGGTCCGCGGGCTCCGGCTCGGCCCCGGGGACGTGCTGGGGGCCAGGGGCCGCCGCGCCGTCGGCGCCCTGCTGCGGGCCGGCGCGCTCGGCCCCGAGCCGGCCCCGCCGGCCGAGGAGGCGCCGGAGGGTCGCGGCCGGGCGCACAGCCGGGGCCGGGACCGCGCCGCGATCCACCACCACTACGACGTCGGCAACGACTTCTACGCGCTGGTGCTGGGGCCCTCGATGGTCTACTCCTGCGCGTACTGGGAGCCGTCCGCCAAGAGCCTGGAGGCGGCCCAGGAGGCCAAGCTGGACCTCATCTGCCGCAAGCTCGGCCTGCGGCCCGGGATGCGGCTGCTGGACGTCGGTTCCGGCTGGGGCTCCCTGGTGCTGCACGCGGCCCGGCACTACGGGGTGACGGCGGTCGGGGTCTCGATCTCCGAGGAGCAGGTGGCGCTGGCCCGCCGTCGGGTCGAGGAGGCCGGTCTCGCGGACCGGGTGGAGATCCGGCTCCAGGACTACCGGGAGGTCCCGGACGGCCCGTTCGACGCGATCTCCAGCGTGGGCATGGCCGAGCACGTCGGCGAGGCCCAGTACCGGGTGTACGCGGAGCACCTGTACCGGCTGCTGGCGCCCGGCGGCCGGCTGCTCAACCACCAGATCGCCCGTCGGCCGGACCGGCCCGGGGAGCCGTACCGCCCCAGTCCGTTCATCGACCGCTACGTCTTCCCGGACGGCGAGCTGTCCCCGGTCGGTTCCACCGTGTCCCGGCTGGAGGAGGCGGGTTTCGAGGTGCGCGACGTGGAGTCGCTCCGCGAGCACTACGGGCTGACCCTGCGTGAGTGGGTGGCCAATCTGGAGGCGCACTGGACGGAGGCGGTCCGGCTGGTCGGCCGCGGCCGGGCCCGGGTCTGGCGGCTCTACATGGCGGCCTCCGCACTCGCCTTCGAGGAGAACCGGATCGGGGTGAACCAGGTCCTCGCCGTCCGCACCGGCGCTGACGGCGCGGCCGGGCTGCCCGCCACCCGCGCCGAGTGGTCGTCCGCCCCGGGCACCGCCTCCGACCTGCCCGTCCCGGAGGACCCCGGTGGAGGGCCGGGCGTATCGGATTTGGGGGATCGGCGATCGGTCCGCTAATCTTTCAGTGCGGCAAGGGGCTATAGCTCAGACGGTTAGAGCGCTTCCCTGATAAGGAAGAGGCCACAGGTTCAAGTCCTGTTAGCCCCACCACCGCGAAGGGCCCGGAGCATCGCTCCGGGCCCTTCGGCGTTTTCCCGGCGCGGAGCCGGAACCACGGGCCCCGCCCGGTGGTTGTACCGGGCGGGGCCGGGACTTCCCGGCGGCTTCCGACGGACGAGGCGGTGGCGCACATGGCGATGGTCTTCGCGATGACCATTCCGGGGCTGGTCTGCGTGCTGATCGGGCTGGCCTTCGTCGACCAGCTGGCACTGCGGGCGCGCCGGTCGAAGCGGGTGCCCTGGCGGGGGACCGGCCGGGAGGGTCAGATATCCGCGACCGGCTTCGAACAGCTGCACGCGCAGTTCGCGGCCGGCAAGCAGCACCAGCTCGACGAGCGGCAGAGCAGTCTGATGCTGCGCGACGAGGAGGGCGAGGGGGCGCCGCCGCGGACCAGGGTGGATCTCGCGGGCGGGGTGGCGGTGGTGGTGTCGCCGACGGCGTCCGCCCCGGCTCCCGCGCCCGCTCCCGTTCCGGCGTCCGACCCGCGTCCGGGGTCGGTCGGGCAGGAACGGTGACGGCCCTGCGAAGGGTCTGCGCCGGGTGGAACGCGGGACAGGAGGTGTGGCGTCAATCCTCCGACCGGACGGGTCGGTTGGAGGCAGCGGTGGCTGGTCACGATTGGGACACCGGTGTGTATCATCGGCCGCAAGGGCAGTCCGGCCAGCCGACAGCCCGTTCGTGCTCGTAACAAACCATGGACTCGTCGGCCCGATCGGATCGATCGGCGCCCGGCTGTTGAGTCCGTCAACGCAAGAAGGACGAGGTCCCGCGGTGAAGAAGCTTCTCCTGGTCGCCCTGGTCGCCCTCGGCGGCTTCTTTGTCTACCGTCAGGTCCAGGCGGACCGCGCCGAGCAGGACTTGTGGACCGAGGCCACCGACCCGGTCCCGGCCGGTCGCTGAGGCCCCGGACGATCTGACGATCGACAGTCTTCGGAGGCGCCGCACGGCGCCTCCAGGGCCGGCCGGCCCGGTCGGGTGACCGGGCCGGCCGGACGTTCCGGCCCCGCGCGGCGGGGCGCCGGAAACCGGGCACCGGATTCGCGCCGGGACCGGGTACGCTAGTGCCCGGTGGTGCGCGAGGTGCTACCCCGGGGCTTTAGCTCAGTTGGTAGAGCGCTGCCTTTGCAAGGCAGATGTCAGGAGTTCGAGTCTCCTAAGCTCCACAGTGTGTCCACCGCGTGTGGACGGCCCGGCGGCCGCCGACCTGAACCAGGGTCGGCGGCCGCCGGGCTTTTTCAGTGCGGTTTGCGCGGATCGTGCGGCTTCGGACGGTCGTCGCCGTCGGCCGGGGCGGGCCGGGCGTGCTCCCGCGACGGGTCCGGCCCGGGCCGGTCCTCCACCGCGGCGGCGCCGGCCGGGGTGTCCGCCGAGCCGTTCACCGCGCTGCCGCCGGTGCCCGAGGCGTGCGCGCCGACCGGGGCGGCGGGGGAGGCCGGCGGTTCGACCAGCCACTCCGGGTTGCTGCGGTGCCGCCACCACTGCCAGGCGACCAGTCCGCTGCCGATCGCGACCAGGCCGGCCACGGCCAGGCCGGTGGCCCAGCCGCTCCGGCAGGACCGGCGGGCGTTGCGGGCCGCGAGGTCGCCGATCTCGGCCGAGGTGACGTTGCCGCGCATCGCGGTCAGGGCGGCGGCGCCGCGCATCTGGGCCTCCTGCGCCACCGGGACGACGGCGGCGCGGGCCTCCTCGACGGCGTGCACGACCTTGGGGGCGACGGTGGAGCGGGCCTGGTCGGCGGCGCGGGAGGCGGACAGGCGGGCGGCCAGGGCGGTCTCCTGGGCGCGGTGCAGCGCCTTGAGGGCGTTCTGCTGGGCCTCCGGCGGCAGGCTGGCGAAGGCGTGACCGACCTGGGGGGCGATGTGCCGGTCGTACTGGACACGCGCGGTGTGGGCGGCCTGGGTGGCCTGCTGCCGGGCGTTGTCCGCGAGATTGCCGGCCGTCTCACGGGCCGAGTCCAAACGGGTCACGAGAGTCTCTCCTCCTGGTGGCGTCCTATATGCACTTATCCACCTGAATGCTGATCATGCATGTGTATTTGTCCGACGGCATGCCGGAGTGGGCCGTACGCGGGGTACCGGTGCGTGCCGCCGGGCGGGCCGGCGGGGCGGGCCGCGGGGGCGAGTGGGCCGGCCGGGCGCGGGTACGGCCGCAGTAGGCTGGCGGTTCCGGCGGGTCCCCGCCCGGAGCGCGTGTGTCGTCGCAGCAATTCGTGGCAGAAGGGGATAGCCGATGCTCCCGGACGAGCCCAGGCCGCCGATCGACCGGACTCCGGGAGCGGGGGGCGGCCCCGTACCGGCCCGCTGCTACCGGCACCCCGAGCAGGAGACCGGCATCGGCTGCTCGCGCTGCGGCCGGCCGATCTGCCCGCGGTGCATGGTGAACGCCTCGGTGGGCTTCCACTGCCCCGAGTGCGTCGCGGAGGGCGGCCGACAGGTCCGGCGGGCGACCACCCGGTTCGGCGGCCGCCCGGCCGGTGGTGACCCCCTGGTCACCAAGGCGCTGATCGGCATCAACCTGGTGGTGTTCGTCCTGGCCGCCTACGTGCTCACCCCGTGGCTGGCCGTCGACCTGGAGCTCCACAGCCACGCCCCGGACCAGGACTACCCCTTCACCTGGGGCATCACCGAGGGCCCGGGCCAGTGGTACCGGCTGCTGACCACGGTCTTCCTGCACACCGCGCCCTGGCACATCGCCACCAACATGCTGGTGCTCTGGGTGCTCGGCCCGCAGTTGGAGTCCGCCCTGGGGCGGATCCGCTTCCTGGCGCTCTACCTGCTCTCCGGGCTGGCCGGCAGCGCCTTCGCGTTCCTGGTGGCCGGTGACTCGATGCGGTCGCTGGGCGCCTCGGGAGCGGTCTTCGGCCTGCTGGGCGCGACCGTGGTGCTGTACCGGCGGGTCCGGGCGCCGCTCGGGCCGATCATCGCGCTACTGGTGTTCAACCTGATCGTCACCTTCTCGGTGCAGGGCATCGACTGGCGGGCCCACCTCGGCGGCCTGGTCGCCGGGATGCTGACCGCGGCCGGCCTGATGTACGCGCCGCGGGGCCGCCGGGCGGTGGTGCAGGGGCTGACCCTGGCGGGGGTGGCGGGCCTGGTGCTGGTGATGCTCCTGGTCGGGATGTCGCTCTACAGCGGGTGATCCGACCGCGCCGGACGGTACGCGCGCCAGTGCGGAACTCGCACGGTTGTCCACAGCGGGTGCGGGGTTGTGCACAGGCGGTGCCGGCCGACAGGTGCGGACGACTGTTCTACGCGTGTCCCGCTGTACGTATTCGGCATTCGGGAGCGGGCGCGCGATGGTGTGGAAAGCGCCCCCGGCGCAAGTTATCCACAGGCCCGCGGGACTTTTCCCCAGTGTGGATAACCATGTGGATAAACGGGATAAGCGGATAACCGCGAACTCCGGCGTTCCGCACGGCCGTCTGGGCGCACCACGAAGCCGCCCCGGGGACGGACCGAACCGGGGCGGCGGTGGAGGAACTCAGGGCCGGGGCCCGGACGTCACTTCCACTGGGTGGAGACGCCGAAGCCCGCCGCGATGAAGCCGAAGCCCACCAGGATGTTCCAGTTCCGCCAGCTCTCGACGGGCCAGCTGCCACTGGTCACGTAGTAGGTGACGATCCAGACCAGACCGATCAGGAACATCGCCAGCATCAAGGGGGCAACCCAGCCGCGGCCCGAACTGATCTTCACTACGGCCGTGGTCGGCGGCGTGTAGTCGGACTTCTTGCGGAGTCGGGACTTCGGCACGAGGAGCTCTCCTGTCGATGCGCTGTGACCGCGCAGGGGTTCACGGTGGTGTGGCGGCGTCCGTTAGCGTAGTGGCTCGGCGGGTCCGAAGGAGATAAGGGTACGGTGCCTAATTTGTCGATTCCCCCTCGGCCCGTCCGTACCCGCGCCTCCGGCACCCGAATTGTCGGACGTGCCCTGACCTGCGCCGTCTTCGCGCTCGCCGGACTGCTCTTCTACATCAGCGCGCAGACCGCCCGCGGCACCGATCTGCGCACCGACAACTCGCTGCTCAGCCTCTCCGACGTGATACGGCAGCGCAGCGCCCAGAACCAGCAGTCCCAGGCGCAGCTCGCCGACCTCCAGGACCGGTCCCAGCGGCTCACCGAACAGCAGGGCGGCAGCCCGGCCGACGCCGCCCGGCTGACCGCCCTGGAGCACGCCGCCGCGCTGGAGCCGCTCCAGGGCCCCGGCCTCACCGTCACCCTCAACGACGCCCCGCCGAACGCGACCTCGCGGGTCCCCGGGGTGCGCGAGCCGGACGTCAACGACCTGGTCATCCACCAGCAGGACATCCAGGCCGTGGTCAACGCGCTCTGGCGCGGCGGCGCCGAGGGCGTCCAGGTGATGGACCAGCGGCTGATCTCCACCAGCGCCGTCCGCTGCGTCGGCAACACCCTGCTGCTCCAGGGCCGGGTCTACTCCCCGCCCTACGTGGTCAAGGCGGTCGGGCGGACCGACGCGCTGCGCGCCGCGGTCGACGCGGACCCCTCGGTCCGCACCTACCTCAAGTACGTGCAGGCGTACGGCCTGGGCTGGAAGACGCAGGAGAGCGGCGACCTCGCCCTGCCGGGCTACTCGGGCACGGCGGACCTCCGCTCGGCCACCGGGCAGTAGCGGTCCGGTGCGCCGGACCGCTCCCAGGAGCCGGGTCTACTCTTGACCCCAGTCCAATACGTCGAGGGAGCACCATGTACGGCTGGATCTGGCGTCATCTGCCGGGGAACATCCTGGTCAAGGCCGCGATCTCGGTGCTGGTCGTGTTGGGACTGGTCTACCTGCTCTTCACCTACGTCTTCCCGTGGGCGGAACCGCTGCTCCCCTTCGGTGACGTCACAGTGGACGGGAACGGCGACGGCGCCGTCGGCTGAGCCGACGACCCGCCCCGTCCCGTCCCGGTCCCCGCACCCCTCGGAGAACGCGCGCCCATGACCTCCCGGCCGAGCCAGCCCCGCATCCTGGTCGTCGACAACTACGACAGCTTCGTCTTCAACCTGGTCCAGTACCTCTACCAGCTCGGCGCCACCTGCGAGGTGGTCCGCAACGACGAGGTGACGGTCGAGCACGCGGTGCGCCGCGACGGTGACCGGGGCTTCGACGGGGTGCTGCTCTCCCCCGGCCCGGGCGCCCCGGAGGAGGCCGGCGTCTGCGTCGAGATGGTGCACCACTGCGCGCGGGCCGGCCTCCCGGTGTTCGGCGTCTGCCTGGGCCTGCAGTCGATCGCGGTCGCCCACGGAGCGGTGGTCGGCCGGGCGCCGGAGCTGCTGCACGGCAAGACCTCGCTGGTCGAGCACGAGGACGGCGGCGTGTTCGCGGGCCTGCCCTCGCCGCTCACCGCGACCCGGTACCACTCGCTGGCGGTCGAGCCGGCCACCGTGCCGGACGAGCTGGTGGTCACCGCCCGCACCGGCAGCGGCGTGATCATGGGGCTGCGCCACCGCGACCTCGCGGTGGAGGGCGTGCAGTTCCACCCGGAGTCGGTGCTCACCGAGGGCGGTCACCGGATGCTCGCCAACTGGTTGGCCGAGTGCGGTGACCCGGGGGCCGTGGACCGGTCGGCCGGGCTCGCCCCGGTGATCGGCCGGGGCTGAGCGGCGTGACCGCGACGCGTCCGGAGGGGCGATACCAGCCGGGGGCGGACCCGCAGGGCGGTGACGCGTACCGTGCCGGGGGGCCGTTCGAGCAGCAGTACGGCCCGTACGGGCAGCATCCCCAGGGGGGCCCGTACCAGCAGGACCCGCAACAGGTCCCGCAGCAGTATCCGCAGCCGTACCCGCAGGGCGGTGCGGGACCGTACCCGCAGCAGGGCGCGAACCCGCGGCAGGACCAGTACGGCCAGTACGGCCAGCAGCCGCAACAGGGCCAGTACCAGTCCTACGACCCGTACCAGGCCGAGCCGGCCCACCACGGCCGGGGCCGGGACGGGAGCTCCGGCACCGACCGGGCCCGGTCCGCGCAGCCCGGGGCCGAGGACGGCTGGGGCGTCTACGAGCCGGCGCCGCCCGTCGTCCCGGTGCCGTCGGCGCCGGACGGGCCGCTGCCGCCGCTCGCCGCCGCCGAGACGGTCACCATGGCCGCCGTGACCGGCGAACGGCAGCCGCCCGCCCCGGGCGGCCGGGCCGAGCGCCGCCGCGCCGCGCAGGGCCGCGGCCGGCGCCGGGCGGGCGGCCGGGCCGCCGCCGGTCCCCGGCCCAAGGAGTCGGTGGCGGTGGTCCTCGCCCGGTTCCTCGGCGAGCTGTGCATCACCCTCGGCCTGGTGATGCTGCTCTTCGTCTCGTACCAGCTCTGGTGGACCAACGTGCAGGCCGACGCGGCCGCCGACGGCGCCCGCAACCGGCTGGAGGAGCAGTTCGACGCGGGCGCGGCCCAGGGCGCCCCGGGGCCGGGCCAGCCGGCGCCGGACCCGGCCAAGCCGGAGACCTTCGAGCCCGGCAAGGGCTTCGCGATCATCCATCTGCCGAAGCTCGGCCAGAAGTTCCCGATCGCCGAGGGCACCGCCAAGGCCCCCGTGCTGGACAAGGGCCTGGTCGGGCACTACTCGGGCACCGGCATGCCGGCCGACAAGGCGGGCAACTTCGCCCTGGCCGCGCACCGCAACACGCACGGTGAGCCGTTCCGCCGGATCAACCAGCTCGGCAAGGGCGACAAGATCGTGGTGGAGACCGCGACCGCGTACTACACCTACGAGGTCACCGGGGGCATCCCGGAGACACCGCCGTCCAATGTGAGTGTGATCAAGTCCGTGCCGAGCGGCTCCGGGTTCTCCGCTCCGGGCCGGTACATCACGCTGACCACCTGCACCCCGGAGTTCAGCTCCAAGGCGCGCCTGATCGTCTTTGGCAAGATGATCGAGGAACGGCCGCGCAGCCAGGGCAAACCTGCCGCCCTCACGGGAGGCTGACCACGAGCGGGCGGGCGACGACACGAGGAGAGACGTGACCCAGGGGACCGAGCCGGCGGCCGAGGAGGCCGCCCCGTCGTCCGCGCCCGAGTCCGGCGGCCGACCCCGGCGCCGCCGTGGGCGGGGCGGCTGGGCGCTGGCCGTCCTGGGCGTCGTCGGCGAGCTGCTGATCACCCTGGGGCTGGTGCTCGGCCTGTTCGTCACCTACTCGCTGTGGTGGACCGACGTGCTGGCGGACCGGTCCGCCTCGGCGGCCTCCGACCAGCTGCGCGACTCCTGGGCGGCCGGAGCTCCGGCCGCTCCCCCGTCCGGCTCCCCGTCGTCCGGGCCGTCCGCCGCGGCGCCGTCCTACGCGGCGGGCGACGGGATCGGCTTCCTGCACGTCCCGGCGATGGGCCGGGACTACCAGGTGCTGATCCGGATGGGCACCGACACGGCGACCCTGGCCGAGGGCGTGGCCGGGGTGTACGAGCAGCCGTACCGCTCGGCGATGCCCTGGGACGAGTCCGGGAACTTCGCGCTGGCCGCGCACCGGGACGGGCACGGGGCGAAGTTCCACGACCTCGACGCCATCGGCAAGGGCGACGCGATCGTGGTCGAGACCCGCGACAAGTGGTACGTCTACCGGGTCGACAGCACCCTGCCCGAGACGTCCAAGTACGACACCGGGATCGTCGCCCCGGTGCCGAAGGGCTCCGGCTACGCCGGGCCGGGCCGCTACATCACGCTGACCACCTGCACGCCGGTCTACACCTCGCGCTACCGGATGGCGGTGTGGGGGAGCCTGGTGCGGGTGGACGGCATGGACGCCGCGCGCACGCCGCCCGCCGAGCTCAAGCAGCGCTGAGCCGGCGCCGAGGCGCTGTCGAGGCCGTCATGAAGGCCCCCGGGACCCCGGGGCCTTCGGCGTCCCCGGCGGGCCCGGACCCGGGGCACCCCGGGGCCGAGGAGGCCCTGGGAGGGGTCGTGCGGGCCCTCCCGGCCCTCAACGGCCCTCGACGGCCGTCGAGGGAGCGGAAGGGCCCCGGGAGCCCCGGAGGCGCCCGCAGTGCCCCGGGGAACGCCCGAGGGCCCGTCGACGCGGTGTCGACGGGCCCTCGGGCTCGCTGCGGGCCCACTGCGGGCTCACGGCCGGGAACAACTCAGCCGGTCGGTCCGGCCCCGAGGGGCTCAGAACCAGGGGAACCAGGGCTTAGTTGTTGGGTCCCCCTTTGGTGTTGCTGGGGGTGGGGAGGCCGGGGATCCCGGGGACGGTCGGTGTGTCCCCCCCTTTGGGCGGATCCACCGCCTTGGTCATCAGCCCGACCGAGGTGTTCGGGTCCACCTGGGTCCCGGCCGCCGGGTTGGAGGCGGTCACGATCGAGTTCGGGTCCTGCGGACCCTGGACGACGGTGTACTGCAGGCCCATGCCCTGGAGGGTCTTGATGGCGTCCTTGAGCGGGACGTTCTGCAGCGGCGGGACCGCGACCTTCTCGGGTGCCTTGAAGATGGTCAGCGTGATCTTGGTGTTGGCGGGCTGCTTGCCGCCGGCCGGGTTCTGCGAGGCGACCGTGTTGACCTTGGCGGGTTCGTTGGTGGTCTGGGTCTTCGAGGAGTCCACCTGGAAGCCGGCGCCGGTCAGCGCGGCCTCGGCGGCCTCCTTCTGCTGGCCCACCACGCTCGGCACGTTGATCTTGGCCTTGCCCTGCGACACGGTCAGCTTGACCGGGGCGGTCGGATCGGCGCCGCCGCTGGCCGGGTCCTGGGAGAGCACCTGGTCCAGCGGGGCGTTGTCGTCGTCCTTGTAGTCGGTCGTCACATTGGTGAAGCCGGCGTCGGCGAGCGCCTTGACCGCCTGTTCCTTGGACTTGCCGACCACGTTGGGCACGGTGCTCTTGGCCGGACCCGAGGAGAGCTGCACGGTGATCGTGGCGGCCTCGGCGACCTGGGTGCCGGCCGCCGGGTTCTGCGTGCAGACCTGGTCCTTCTTGATGTTGGCGTCCGGGCAGGCGATCTTCTCGCCCTCGGTGACCACCAGCTTGGGACCGGCCTGGACGGCGAGCGCCTTCGCCTCGGGCAGGGTCTTCCCGACGAGGCCGGGCGCCGCGATCTTCGCGGGCTCCTTCTTGTCGTCGTTGCCCTTCTTGTCGCCGAACATCGCCTGGGCGACGAAGAAGGTGCCCACCAGGACCAGCACGGCGGCGACCGCCAGCACGATCCAGGAGGTGTTGCTCTTCTTCGGCGGCTCCTCGCCGCGCCGGCCGCTCCGGCCGTAGCCGTCGCCGTCGTTGCCGCCGGCCCCGGGGGCGCCGGCGTAGGTCTGGCCGTAGCCGTCGTCGTAGCCGGGCTGGGGCTGGGCGGCGTAGCCGGCCTGCGGAAGCACCGTGGTCGGACCGCCGGGGGCCTGCTGCGGCAGCAGGTTGGTCTGGCCGTACGGGTCGTGCTGCGGGTAGCCGTTCTGGTCGTAGCCGTACCCGGCCGCGCCCATGCCGTAGGCGGCGGCCTGCTGGGCGGCGGCCACCGGCAGGCCGTCGAGGAAGCGCTCGATGTCGTCGCGCATCTCGTCGGCGCTCTGGTAGCGGTAGTCGCGGTCCTTGGCGAGCGCCTTGAGCACGATCGCGTCGACCTCGGGTCGTACCTCGGGGTCGAAGACGGACGGCGGCTGCGCCTCTTCCCGGACGTGCTGGTAGGCGACCGCGACGGGCGAGTCGCCGACGAACGGCGGCCGGACCGTGAGCAGTTCGTAGAGCAGGCAGCCGGTCGAGTAGAGGTCGGAGCGGGCGTCCACCTGCTCGCCCTTGGCCTGCTCCGGGGAGAGGTACTGGGCGGTGCCGATGACGGCGGAGGTCTGCGTCATCGTCATGCCGGCGTCGCCCATGGCCCGGGCGATGCCGAAGTCCATCACCTTGACGTTGCCCTGGCGGGTGAGCATGACGTTGGCGGGCTTGATGTCGCGGTGCACGATCCCGGCCCGGTGGGAGTACTCCAGGGCCTGGAGGATGCCGATGGTCATCTCCAGCGCGCGCTCCGGCAGCAGCCGGCGGCCGGAGTGCAGCAGCTCCCGCAGGGTGGACCCCTCGACGTACTCCATCACGATGTACGGGATCGAGATGCCGTCGATGTAGTCCTCGCCGGTGTCGTACACGGCGACGATCGCGGGGTGGTTCAGCGACGCCGCGGACTGTGCCTCGCGACGGAACCGAGCCTGGAAGGACGGATCGCGGGCCATGTCGGCCCGGAGCGTCTTCACGGCGACGGAGCGGCCGAGCCTGGTGTCATGGCCGAGGTACACCTCGGCCATGCCGCCGCGTCCGAGGACGCCGCCCAGCTCGTACCTGCCGCCGAGGCGACGAGGCTCTTCCATAGTTGCGACCCTCTCCCTCACCCGCCGGTGAGGTTGTGACGTAGGTGTCCCCGCACGCTCCCTGTGACGCCGTCCGGGCCCCGGATGGTTCTGCGGTCAGGACCGGACCGGCACCGCACGGACGGCAGCGGGTACACCCGCTGCTGCGGACACGCTACCGGTCGGACCGTACCGGACCCGAGTCGACCGCAGGCCGATATCAGACCGGTATCCGGACAGGGGTGCCGATCGTGACATTTCCCTCACCCGCCGCGGCCACCGGCACGGCCTTCGTCACTTGCCGAGCACGGCCTGCATCACGGACTTCGCGATCGGCGCGGCCAGCCGGCCGCCGCTGATGCCGTCGCGGTTGTTGGAGCCGTCCTCGACGACCACCGCGACCGCGACCGTGCGGCCGTCGGCGGCCTTGGCGTACGAGGTGAACCAGGCGAACGGCAGGCCCGCGTTGCCCTCGCCGTGCTGGGCGGTACCGGTCTTGCCGCCGACGGTGACGCCCGGGATCTTCGCGTTCTTGCCGGTGCCGTTCTCGACCACCGAGACCATCAGGTCCTGCATCTTCTGCGCGGTGGCCGGGCTGATCGGCTGCGAGAACTGCTTCTCGCTGTGCTTGGAGATGGTGGTCAGCGAGGCGGAGCGCTCCTCGGCGACCAGGTACGGCTGCATCAGCGAGCCGTTGTTGGCGATCGCCGCTGAGACCATCGCCATCTGCAGCGGGGTGGCCTGGGTGTCGTGCTGGCCGATCGAGTCCTGGGCGGTGCCGTCCGGGGTGGAGTTGGACGGGTAGACGCTCTTCTCGGACCGGATCGGGGTGTCCACGGTGCTGTTGAAGCCGTACTTCTCGGCCTGCACCCGCATCTTGTCCTTGCCGAGGTCGGCGCCGATCTTGGCGAAGACCGTGTTGCAGGACTGGTCCATGCCGGACTTGATGGTGGCGTTGCCGCACTGCTCCCGGTCGGACTCGTTCTTCAGCACGAAGTTGGTGCCCGGCAGGGTGTACGGGTCCGGGGTCGCGGTCTGGTCGTCGATGTTCTGGTAGAGGCCGTTCTCGAACGCCGCCGAGGCCGTGACCAGCTTGAAGGTCGAGCCGGGCGGGTAGGTCTCGCGCAGCGCCCGGTTGAGCATCGGCTTGTTCGGGTCGGCGTTGAGGTCGGTCCACGCCTTGCTGTCGGTGGACTCGTTGCCGGCGAAGCTCGCCGGGTCGTAGGACGGCGTGGAGACCAGGGCCAGGATCGCGCCGGTCTTCGGGTCGAGCGCGACGACCGCGCCCTTCTTGTTGCCGAGCCCCTCGAAGGCGGCCTTCTGGGCCTTGGAGTTGATCGTGGTGACGACGTCGCCGCCGCGCTTCTGCTCCCCGGTCAGCATGTCCAGGGTGTTGCGGAAGAACAGCCGGTCGTCGCTGCCCGAGAGCACGCCGTCCTCCAGCTGTTCCAGCTGGCTGGCGCCGAACGCCTGCGAGGAGTAGCCGGTGACCGGGGCGTACATCTGCGGGTCCGTCCAGGACCGCTTGTACTTGTAGCGCAGGCCGTCCACGAAGGTGGACTGGGTGATCGGCTGGCCGTCGACGATGATGTTGCCGCGCGGGTAGGCGTAGCGGTCGTAGACCTGCCGCTTGTTGTACTTGTTGCTCGCCCAGGCGTCGGCCTGCACGCCCTGGACCCAGTTGGTGCGCACCATGAGGGCCAGGATCAGCACGAGGCAGAAGATCGAGACCCGGCGGATCGGCTTGTTCACGAGGCGTTGCCCCCCTGGATCTCGGGTGTCGGGGTGGGCTCCACCCCGGGACGGCGGGCGTTGTCGCTGATCTTCAGCAGGATCGCGACCAGCGCCCAGTTGGCGACCACGGAGGAGCCGCCCTGGGCGAGGAACGGCATCGTCATACCGGTCAGCGGGATCAGACCGGTGACACCGCCGGCGACCACGAACACCTGCAGCGCCATCGCGGAGGAGAGCCCGACCGCGAACAGCTTGCCGAAGGGGTCGCGGGCGGCGACCGCGGTGCGCAGACCGCGCTGGATCAGCAGGGCGTAGAGCATGAAGATCGCCATCATGCCGGTGAGGCCGAGTTCCTCGCCGAAGGAGCCGAGGATGAAGTCGCTCTTGGCCGCGAAGTCGATCAGCCAGGAGCGGCCCTGGCCCAGACCGGAGCCGGTCACCCCGCCGGAGCCGAGCGCCATCAGGGACTGGCCGATCTGCTCGGTGGCCCCCTGCGGCGGCTTCGGGGCGAAGGCGGCCATCGGGTCGAGCCAGGCGTCGATGCGGGTCTTGACGTGGCTGGCGGTGGAGGCCACCGCGACCGCGCCGCCGACCGACATCAGCAGGCCGACGACGATCCAGCTGGTCCGCTCGGTGGCGACGTAGAGCATCACCACGAAGAGACCGAAGTACAGGAAGGAGGAGCCGAGGTCGTTCTCGAAGATCAGGATCAGCAGGCTGAGCAGCCAGATCACGATGATCGGGCCGAGGTCGCGGCCGCGCGGCAGGTACAGGCCCATGAAACGGCGGCTGGCCAGTGCCAGGGCGTCGCGCTTGACCATCAGGTAGCCGGCGAAGAACACGGTCAGGATGATCTTGGCGAACTCACCGGGCTGGATCGAGAAGGCGCCCATCCGGATCCAGATCTTGGCGCCGAGGTCCTCCTTGCGCTCCGGGAAGAACGCCGGGGCGGCGAGCAGCACCAGCGCCACCGCCATCGAGATGTAGGTGTAGCGCTGGAGGACCCGGTGGTCCTTCAGGAAGACCATCACCACGATGAAGAACGCGATCCCGAGGCCCGACCACATCAGCTGGTTGGAGGCGGCCGGGAAGTTGTTGTGCAGCAGCGGACCGGCCTTGTCCAGCCGCCAGATCATCACCACGCCGAGCCCGTTCAGCAGGGTGGCGATCGGCAGCATCAGCGGGTCCGCGTACGGCGCGAACTTCCGCATCAGCAGGTGCGCGATCAGGGCGAGCGCCCCCATGCCCAGGCCGTAGCCCAGCATCCCGGCGGGCAGGCTGTCGTCCATCGCCAGGCCCACGTTGGCGTAGGCCAGGACCGGCAGCGCCACGGCGAACGCCAGCATCGCCAGCTCGGTGTTGCGCCGGTTCGGCGTCGCCTGCGGCGAGATGGTGGTGTTGCGGCGCCGCCGCGAGGACGCCCGGTCGGGCGGCACGTCGGCGGACCTGCTGTTGGGGTCGCTGCTCACATCGAAGGTACTCATGCTCCCGCCCCGCTCCGCCCGGCAGGGGCATCCGCCCGCACGCGCCTCTCGTCGGCCTGTTCGCTTCGCTCTCTCACGTGGTAGCCGCTCCCTGACGGCCGGCGGACCCGCGCGGGGCGGGTCTCTGTCGGGTCGCGGCCGTCACTTCGGGCAGGAGTCGGCGCGCTGCCGCTCCTCGTCGGTCAGGCCGGGCAGGTCGCTCGGCGGGGCCGCCGGGACCGTGGCGCCCTGGCTGGGCGCGACGGGAGCCGGGACGGTGGTGCCCGGCGTGCTCGGACTCGGGGTGGTCGTGCCCGGGGTGGTCGTGGGGACGCCCGCCGCGGGGGCGCGTCCGGTCGCGGCCGGGCCGGGCGTGGTGGTCGCCGTCACGAACCCGGCGTGCGTCGCCACGGTGCCGGCGGCGGCCTGCTGGGTCGGCTGGCCGGTCGCCGGGGTGCCGCCGGACAGGCCGCCGGCGGTGGCCCGGACGTCGGAGACCCGGCGGCAGAACGCGGCCTGCTCGCCCAGCTTCTTCACCTTGTCGTCGGCGTCGCCGAGGCTGGTCGCCGAGATGGTGTTGGTGACGTGGGTCCGCTGGTCCTGCGGGAGGTACTTGAGTTCGATGTCCTTGTACGGGGTGTGCACCGAGGACAGGTTCACTCCGGCCAGGCTCTGGTTCACGCCCTGGAAGACCGCGACGTGGTCGCCCTCGGCGCCGACGTAGTACTGGCTCTGGGTCCACTGGTAGCCGAAGAAGCCGCCCGCGCCCAGCAGGCCCACGGTGACCAGGCCGACCAGAGAGAACGCCAGTGCCCGGTTCTTGCGCTTCGGCCGCCGGGGCGCCTCGTCGTCGTAGTCCTCGGTCCCGTGGACGGAGGGCTCGGCGCCGCCGTCCGGGTAGCCGCCGTCGTAGCCGCCGGCCGGGCCGAATCCGGCGTCGGGGTGGCCGGCGCCGTAGCCCTCGGCCGGGCCGAAGGCGCCCTGCGGGCCGCGGCCGAGCCCGGCGGCGCGGCCGGCCGGGGTGTCGCGGATCGACCGGTCCGCGGCGGTCGAGGACGGCGGGGTCTCGGCGACCGCGCCGACCACCACCGGCACGTCGTTGAACCGGCCGCTCAGGGTGTCCGTGGCACCGACGTCGAGGACGTCCGCCACGATGCAGGTGATGTTGTCCGGGCCGCCGCCGCGCAGCGCGAGCTGGATCAGCTCCTGCACGGTCTGCTCGGGCGAGTAGTAGCTGCCCAGGGTGTCCTGGAGGGTCTGGTGGCTGACCGGGCCGGAGAGGCCGTCGGAGCAGATCAGATACCGGTCGCCGGCCCGGACCTCGCGGATCGAGAGGTCCGGCTCGACCTGGCCCCGGCCGTCCAGCGCGCGCATCAGCAGCGAGCGCTGCGGATGGGTCTCGGCCTCCTCCGGAGTGATCCGGCCCTCGTCGACCAGCCGCTGCACCCAGGTGTGGTCCTGGGTGATCTGCACCAGCGAGCCGTCCCGCAGCAGGTAGCCGCGGGAGTCGCCGACGTGGACCAGACCCATCCGCTGGCCGGTCCAGAGCATCGCGGTGAGGGTGCAGCCCATGCCTTCGAGCTGCGGGTCCTCCTCGACCATCTGCCGGAGCCGGTCGTTGGCGCCCTGGACCGCGTCGCCGAGCAGGGTCAGCAGGTCGGCGCCCGGCACGTCCTCGTCCAGGCGGACGATCGAGCCGAGCACCTCGGAGGAAGCGACCTCACCGGCCGCCGCCCCGCCCATGCCGTCGGCCACGGCCAGCAGCCGCGGGCCGGCGTAGCCGGAGTCCTCGTTGCCCTCCCGGATCAGTCCCTTGTGGGAGCCGGCGGCGAAGCGCAGCACCAGGGTCATGCGACCTGTGCCCCCCTCTGGGTCATGGACGGGATGCTGTCCCTCATGCGCTACTACTTCCGCAGTTCGATGACGGTCCTGCCGATACGGATCGGCATGCCCGGCTGGAGCGGGGTCGGCGCGGTCAGGCGCTGACGGTCCAGATAGGTGCCGTTGGTGGAGCCTAGATCCTCCACCGTCCACTGCCCAGTCTGGTCGGGATAGATCCTGGCATGCCGGGAGGACGCGTAGTCGTCGTCCAGCACGATGGTGGAGTCGTGCGCCCGGCCCAGGGTGATGGTCTGGCCCTGCAGCGCGACGGTGGTCCCGGCCAGGGAGCCCTGCACCACGACCAGCTGGGTCGGGGCGCCGCGACGGCGCCCGCCGCCCTGGGTCGGCGGACCGCCGGCCGGGGGCTGGCCCTGCGGGGCCCGCCCGGCCGCACCGGCCGTCGGCGCCGCCGGGGCGGCACCGCCCCGGCGGGAGGACCGGGGGTTCACCCTGGTTCCGAAGAGGTCGCTGCGGATCACCTGGACCGCGACGATCACGAACAGCCACAGCACGGCCAGGAAACCCAGCCGCATGACCGTGAGGGTCAGTTCTGACATAACCGCGCCCGCTCTACCCTTCGACCTGTCGGTAGACGATGGTGGTGGAGCCCACGACGATTCGAGAGCCGTCGCGGAGCGTAGCGCGCTGGGTGTGCTGCCCGTCCACCACGATGCCGTTCGTCGACCCCAGGTCCAGCACCATCGAGGGTGTGCCGGGCCGGATCTCGGCGTGCTTGCGGGAGACCCCGGGGTCGTCGATGCGGACGTCCGCCTCGGTGGAGCGGCCGAGCACGCAGCCGTTCCCGGAGATCTGGTGGCGGGCGCCGTTCACCTCGATCCAGCGGCGCACCGAGGCGCCGTGGCCGGCGCCCGGGAAGGGGCGCACGGTGCCGCCGGCGGGGGCGGTCGGCGCGGGCGGGGTTGCGGGGGGCGCGGCCGGCGGCGGGGGCGCGGCGTACTGGGCGCCGCCGCCCTGCTGCCACGGCGCGCCGGGGGCCGGGGCGGCCGGCGGGCGGCCGTAGCCGGGCTGGGTCGGCTGCGCGGGGGCCTGCTGCTGCGGCTCCTCCGCGGCGAGGGTGCGGCTGCGCACCCGGTACAGGCCGGTGTCGAGGTCGTCGGCCTTCTCCAGGTTCACCTGGAGCGGCCCCATGAAGCTGTAGCGCTGGGCCTCCGCGTACTCGCGGACCATGCCGGCGAGCTCGTTGCCCAGCTGCCCGGAGTAGGGGCTCAGCCGCTCGTGGTCGTGCGGGCTGAGTTCGACGATGAAGTCGTTGGGCACGACGGTCCGCTCGCGGTTCCAGATGCTCGCGTTGTTGTCGCACTCGCGCTGCAGCGCGCCGGCGATCTCCACGGGCTGGACCTCGGACTTGAACACCTTGGCGAAGGTGCCGTTGACGAGACCCTCAAGTCGCTGCTCGAACTTCTTCAGCACTCCCATGGGGCACCCCCTTCCAGGGTTCGTTCGCCTGCCGGCCGACCGGTTTCCGGGGGGAGCCGGTCGCGCCTGATTGCGGTACTTCCGTACTGATCGTATCCACGCCGGGGCCATCCGTACGGTTCCCGGACCACGTGGTGCCCGGGGGTGGGCTCGGACACACAGGGTGACGCATGCGGGCGGCAGCATGCCAGGGCTACCCGCCCGGTGGGCCCGCCATCCCTCGCTCGCGTGTTCGCCGGGCATCCGTTCGGATGCGCTCCGCCTCCCCCGGGAACGGATTCGGAGGTGACCCGCAGGTCGTGCTACTGTTTTGCATGTCGGAAGGGGCGCCCAGCGGGTGGCCCGATCGAAGAACCGCGAAGGCCACATGGTACCGAGCGGATCGGCTGATCGACCGGCAAGCGGTGAAAACACCCATGCGCGGGTGGCGGAATAGGCAGACGCGCTGGATTCAGGTTCCAGTGCCCGAAAGGGCGTGGGGGTTCAACTCCCCCCTCGCGCACAGCGAAGCCCCGCAGATCTTCGGATCTGCGGGGCTTTTTTGTTCCCGGAGCGGGTTCCCACCCGGTCGTCCGGGCCCGGGCCCCGCCCGGTCGCCCGGCACCGCCGCGGCGGGCGGCGGGGCCGGTTCAGGAGCTCGGCGCCGGGAGGTCGGCGCGGACCTCGAAGCCGCCGTCCGCGGTCGGACCGGCGCTGAGCGAACCGCCGAGCAACTGCGCCCGTTCGCGCAGTCCGACCAGGCCGTGACCGCCACCGGGCAGGACCTGGTCGGGGCGGACCGGCGGGGCGTCGTTGCGCACCTCGACCCGCAGCTGCCGGCCCCGGGCCCGGATCCGGACGTGCACCGCGGCCTGCGGCGCGTACTTGCTGATGTTGGTGAGCGCCTCCTGGACGGTGCGGTAGGCGGCCCGCTCGACCGCCTCCGGCCAGGGGCGGTCGCCCGGGGCGAGCTCGGTGTCGGCGGCCAGCCCGCTCTCCTCGATCAGCCGGGGCAGGTCGGCCAGCCGGGGCTGCGGGGCCAGCGGGGCGCCCGTCCGCGGCCCGCCGGCCCGCAGGACGCCGACCATCTGCCGCAGCTCCTCCAGGGTGCGCACGGACAGTTCGCGGATGGTCGACGCGGTGCCCGAGGCCGCCGGGTCGGTGGTGGAGACCTGGAGCGCGCCCGCCTGGATGCTGATCAGGCTGACCTGGTGCGAGACCACGTCGTGCATCTCCCGGGCCAGCCGTCCCCGCTCCTCGCTGAGCACCCGGTCGGCCAGCAGCCGGCTCTCCCGGGCCTGCCCCCGGGTGAGCTCGTCCAGCCGGGACGCCAGCTCGCGCCTGGTCCGGGACAGCAGACCGGTGGCGGCCGGGCCCGCCGCGAGCATCACGGACTGGATGGCGTACAGCGCGGTGTCCCGGGTCGGCTCGAAGGACTGCTCGGAGAGCGGCCAGTGGAAGAACTCCACCAGCGCGAAGAGCGAGGCGCAGGGGAGCACCACCCGGGAGTCGGGGCGCTCGGCCGCCACCGTGTAGACGGCGGTGATCGGGGCGAGCCAGATGTCGTCGAGGTAGCTGCCGGGCATGGTCAGCAGCAGCACCGTGACCGGGAAGCGGCGCCGCCACAGCAGCGCCACGGCGGCCAGGACCGACAGCAGGGTCTGCCAGAGCGGGGCGCCGCGGGCCACCAGGGCGGCGTCCATCAGGGAGTAGCCGGCGGGGAGCAGGATCATCAGCCAGGGCGCGGTGCACCCGGCGGGGAGACGTCGTGCGGGAGAGGGGTCGCTCATGCCCCGTTGCTCGGCTTCGGCCGGACCAGACCGGCCCGGTGGGCGACGACGGCCGCCTGGACCCGGTTGGCGGCGCCGAGCTTGCCGAGGATCGCGCTGATGTGGTCCTTCACGGTGCCGGTGCCGAGGAACAGCCGGTCGGCGATCTCGGCGTTGGACAGACCCTCGCCCAGCAGTGCCAGCACGTCCAGCTCCCGGCCGGTCAGGGTGCGGGCCAGGGTGGCGGCCTCGGCGTCCGGGCCGCCGCCGTCCACGTAGCCGCCGATCACGGTGCGGGTCACGGTCGGGGAGAGGATGTTGCCGCCGGCCGCGAGCACCCGGACGGCGTGCACCAGCTGGTCCGGGGCGGTGTCCTTGAGGAGGAAACCGGAGGCGCCGGCCCGCAGCGCCGTCCCGATGTGCTCCTCGGTGTCGAAGGTGGTCAGCATCGCCACGGCCGGCGGGTCGGGCAGGGCCCGCAGTCGGCGGAGCACCGAGATGCCGTCCAGGTCGGGCATCCGGATGTCGAGCAGCACCACGTGCGGACGCAGCCGTCGGACGTACTCCTCGCTCTGCGCGCCCGAGCAGTCCCCGACCACCTCCAGGTCGGGGGCGGAGCCGACGATCAGGCCCAGCCCGGACCGGACCAGGATCTCGTCGTCCACGATCAGCACGCGGGTGGTGGTGATGGTCCCTCCTCGGTTCGGCGGACGGGCCGGGCCGGTCCGCATGACTGGAATCGAGAGTAGGGCCTGACCGGCGGCTTCGCCGGGCCCGGCCTCCCGGAGCAACCCCCGCCGAACGGCGGGGGTGTGAATCCGCTGCCTGGTTCACGCGATTCTCACCGGAGGTGCGGAACCATGGAATCGGCTGCCGTTCGGTCGGTCCGCGGCCGGGGTGGGTGGCCGGCCGGGTCGCGTGCGGATGCGGCCCGTCATCTGATCGTTTGGAATTGAGCTGTGTCGTCCACTGTGAAGCCGGAGCCGTCCACCTCCCCCACCGGGTCCGGGCCCGGGTCCGGCGCCCTGATGGCGCGCTGGCGCCCGCGCGCCGCGGCGGCGACGGTCTGGTACCTGCGGCTGATCGTCCTGCTGAACCTCGTCACCGTGCTGCTGGCCCCGTTCCGGGACCAGGTCGAGACGCACAACGAGGGCGAGTACTTCACCCCCTACCTGATGACCGCCGGGCTCAGCAGCGCGGTGCTGTCGGTCTTCCTGGCGATCGCGATGCGGCGCCGCAAGCGGGCCGCGTGGATCTTCAACACGGCGCTGGCCGGGCTGTTCGCGGTGCTCTACCTGCTCGCCATGACGCTGCCCGGCGGAGGCTTCACCAAGCACCCGCTGAACTATGTCTCCACCGTGCTGACCTGCGGGTTCGTGTTGGCGCTGCTGGTCGGGCGGAAGGAGTTCACCTCCAAGGGCGACAGCTCCAACCCGAAGACCGCCGCCGCCACCTTCGTGGCCGGCCTCGGCTTCGGCGGCGTGGTCGGCGCGGCCCTGGTCGCCCTGACCAACAACCTGCACGGCGCCGCCGACTTCTGGGACATGTTCCGCTACTCGGTCGGCCGGATGATCACCATCACCCCCTCCGAGCACCTGCGCTCCGTCATCGACGCGCCGACCTGGGTGAACGCGGTCATCAACGCCATGGGCGCGGTGCTCTTCCTGCTGGTCCTGTACATGGCCTTCCGCAGCCCGCGGAACACCGAGCTGCTCACCGTCGAGGACGAGGAGCGGATCCGGGGGCTGCTGGAGAAGCAGGGCGAGCGGGACTCGCTGGGTTACTTCGCGCTCCGCCGGGACAAGGCGGTGATGTTCTCGCCGAGCGGCAAGGCGGCGGTCACCTACCGGGTGGTCGGCGGCGTCTCGCTGGCCTCCGGCGACCCGATCGGCGACCCCGAGGCGTGGCCCGGCGCGATCGACGCCTGGCTCGCCGAGGCCCGTGAGCACGCCTGGGCGCCGGCCGTGATGGGCGCCTCCGAGGAGGCCGGGGTGATCTACGCCCGGCACGGGCTGGACGCGCTGGAGCTGGGGGACGAGGCGATCGTCGAACTCGACGAGTTCTCGCTGGACGGCCGGGCGATGCGGGTGGTCCGTCAGGCGTACAACCGGGTCAAGCGGGCCGGCTACACGGTGCGGATCCGCCGGCACGAGGAGATCCCCGAGTCCGAGATGGCCGAGCTGGTGGCCAAGGCCGACCAGTGGCGCGACGGCGCGACCGAGCGCGGCTTCTCGATGGCGCTGGGCCGGCTCGGCGACCCGGGCGACGGGCGCTGCGTGATGCTGGAGTGCCACGACGCCGAGGGCGAGCTGAAGGCCCTGCTCAGCTTCGTGCCGTGGGGCGCGGACGGGCTGTCGCTGGACCTCATGCGCCGGGCCCGGGACACCGAGAACGGCCTGATGGAGTTCATGGTGATCGAACTCCTGCAGCGCGCCCGCGAGGTGAACCTGGCCAGGGTCTCGCTGAACTTCGCCATGTTCCGTTCCGTTTTCGAGCGGGGCTCGAAGCTCGGGGCGGGGCCGGTGCTGCGGCTCTGGCGTTCCGTTCTCGGCTTCTTCTCGCGCTGGTGGCAGATCGAATCGCTCTACCGGGCCAACGCCAAGTACCGGCCGATCTGGGAGCCGCGTTATCTGCTGTTCGAGAAGAGCAGCGAGATTCCGCGGATCGGCATCGCCAGCGCCCGGGCCGAGGGCTTCATCACCGCACCGAGCCTGCCCGCGCTGTTCCGTCGTCGGCACCAGGCCCCGCCCGCCGCGGAGCCCCGGGTGCCGGTGGCGGCACAGGACGGGAAGGGGTAGCCCTCCGCCGGGGGGCGGAGGGGGCCGGGCAGCCGTCCGGGGGGATCTCATGGTTGTTCCTCCCCCTTGAGGATGACTCGGATCCGCACAATTGCCGATGTGGATTCGTTAACCGGCTTCTAATGTGGAGGTAGTCGAGAAGGCGCTTGCGCCAACGGGGATTCGGAGAACCGGTTGTGATGCGGAGGACCCACGCGGGGGGCGTGCGAAAGGGGCCGGTGGCTTTTGCCAGGGAGGCCGCTGTCGCCGAGTGGGGAGCGCTGTTCGGTACGGTCCGGGAGCAGGTCGCGCGGAAGAAGTTCGCGGCCGTTCCGTTGGCCACGGCGGCGACCTGTCTGATCCTGCTGTTCAGCATCGTCCAGCACCTTCCGGGCGGCGAGCACTTCGTCACCCGGATCGGCGTCGTCAAGGCGGCCCTGCCGCTGGACGTCTCGCTGCTGCGCACGCCGCTGTCGTTGTACGTGCCGGCCCTGGACCTGCCGGTGTGGGGGGCGCTGGCGCAGGTCTTCGTGGTCTTCGGCATCGCCGAGATCGTGCTCGGCCGCCGGCTGACCCTGGTGGTCGCCTACACCTGCACCCTGGCCGGGACGCTGTTCGCCCGGGTCGGGGTGGCGATCGGCCCGGACCACCTCTTCGGCTTCCCGAAGTGGGTCGCGCACGTGCGGGACACCGGTCCCTCGGCCGCGGTGGTGGCGCTGGCGATCTGCATCGCGTTCCGCTGCCGGGCCTGGTTCACGGCCGGGCTGGTCGTGGCGGTGATGGTCGGCGAGGCGGTCGTGCTGCCGAACCTGGCCGGGATGGAGCACGTGGTCGCGGTGATAGCGGCGCTGCTGATCGCGGTCTCGGTGGAGGTGTTCGGGGACTTCTGGCCGCGGGTGCTGGCCGGGGTCGGCGCTGCGGACGTGGTGGCGACGGCCACCGCCTCGCTGGAGGCGGCGGCCGCGGACGTCCGCCGCCGCACGCCGGCCGGCGCGGCCGTTCCCTAGGGGACGAAGGGCGGGACGGGTACCGAGGAGCCCGCGGACCGGACGGTCCGCGGGCTCCTCCCGTTCACAGCGGCAGTTCGAACCAGACGACCTTGCCGACCGCCTTGCGGGCGGTCCCCCAGCGCTCGGCGAGCTTGGTGACCAGGGTGAGGCCGCGGCCGGTCTCGCCGAGCTGTTCGGCGGGCTCCAGGGACGGCAGGTTGTGGTTGTCGTCGCTGACCTCGACCAGCAGCTTGTCCACCCGGATCAGCTGGAGCTGGACCCGGTCCCGGGCCACCCGGACGGCGTTCGTGACCAGCTCGCTGACCAGCAGCACGACGGTGTCGCCGATCGACTCCAGGTGCCAGGCGGCCAACTGCTCGCGGACCAGGGCCCGGGCCCGGCCGACCTCGCGCTGGTCGACGGTGAGGTCCCAGGTGGCGACCTCGCTCGGCGCGACCCCGTCGAAGCGGGCCACCAGCAGCGCGACGTCGTCCTTGCGGTCGTCGGAGTGCAACCGGTCGAGGACCACGTCGCACGCCTCCTCCGGGCTCTGCCGGGGGTCGATCAGATTGCCGCAGAGCGCGGCCAGCCCCGCTCCTATGTCACCGCCCCGCACCTCGACCAGGCCGTCGGTGCAGAGCACCAGCATCGAGCCGTCCGAGACGTCGATGGTCTTGGCGACGAACGGCACCCCGCCGACCCCGATCGGGGCGCCGGCCGGGATCTCCAGCAGCTCCCCGGTGCCGTCCGGGTGGACCAGGACCGGGGGGACGTGGCCGGCGCTGGCCAGCTCGCAGGTCCGGTTGATCGGGTCGTAGACCGCGTACAGGCAGGTGGCGAGATGGTCGTCGCCGAGCTTGTGGGCCAGGTTGTCCAGATGGCGCAGCAGCTGGCCGGGCGGCAGGTCGAGCGCGGCCAGGGTCTGCATCGCGGTGCGGAAGCGGCCCATCGCGGCGGCCGAGTGCAGGCCGTGGCCCATGACGTCGCCGACCACCAGCGCGACCCGGCTGCCGGGCAGCTGGATCGCGTCGAACCAGTCGCCGCCGACCTCGGCCCGGGAGTCGCCGGGCAGGTAGCGGTGGGCGATCTGGACCCCGGGGATCTGCGGCGGGCGGGTCGGGATCATCGAGCGCTGGAGGGTGGTGGCGACCCGGGACTCGGCCCGGTGCAGCCGGGCGTTGTCGAGCGAGAGCGCGGCCCGGGCGGCCAGCTCCTTGAGGGTGGCGGCGTCGCTCTCGTCGAACGGGTCCCGGTCCGGGAGCCGGAGCAGCTTGAGGATGCCGAGCACGGTGCCGCGGGCGGAGAGCGGCACCACCAGCATCGAGCGGCCGGACACCACCGAGGCGAGCTCGGGGCCGCCGAGCGCGGCGGCGTAGTCGACCGCGACGTCCCGGGTGACCACCGGGACCAGCACCGGCTGGTTCAGCTGGAGGGCCATGCCGGGCGGGGTGCGGCGGGGCATGGCGACCAGGGCGCCCTCGGCGAGCACGTGGTCCCACTGGCCGGCCGACTCGTTGCGGGCGAGGGCCACCCGGCGGAGCATCGTGTCGTCGTCGGGGCGGGCGGCGGGCAGCTCGGAGTCGGAGATCAGGCCGTCCACCAGGTCGACGCAGGCGAAGTCGGCGACCCGGGGGACGAGCACCCGGCACAGCTCGTGGGCGGTGAAGCCGAGGTCGAGGGTGGTGCCGACCTTGCCGCCGACCTCGTTCAGCAGGGCCAGCTGCTCACCGGCGTGGCCGTTGGTCAGGAACGGGCCGAACAGGCCGGCCGGCGGTCCGGGCGCGGCCGCGGCGGTGGCGGGGGTGGAAGCGGGTACGGCCGGGCCCGGGACAGCGGGGACGGGGCCGGCCGGGCCGGCGGTCGGCGCGGCCGGGTCGCCCGGGTGGAGCCGGTGTCCGTTGGCGGACGGTCCGACGGTGGTCTGCTCGATGGTGGTGCCTCCTCTCGGCGGGGCCGGGACCCCGCCGGCCGTGAGCTCGCCCCCGGGGCGTTCGGGCCGGGGGGCGCGGTCCGCGGCGCCCGTCGCGGCCGCGGCCTCGCGCTGGGCGGGCAGGGGAGCGGCGGGACGGCGTCCGGGCGCGGACTGCTCGGGCGGGGCCGGCGGGCCGAGCCGGGCGGTGCGCTGCTGCGCGGTCGGGTAGCGGCGGCCGATCCCGGCCGCCGCGTGCGCGGTGCCCGCCGCCGGGTCGGCGGGCTGGAGCGGCAGCACGGTGCTCGGGTCCAGCCGCAGGGCCGGCAGCCCGGCCCGGGCGAGCGCGGCGAGCAGCGGCCCGCGACGCTCGGCGGCGCCGGGCAGTACGGCGGCGAGCGGACCCGGGACCGGCCGGCCGGCGGCGCCCAGCGCCGCCGACAGCCGGTGGAAGCCGCCCAGCGCGCCCGGGGCGGCGGCGAACGGCAGCAGCCGCTCGCCGAGCGCCAGCCGGGGGCCGGCGGAGCGCAGCGGGCGGGCGTCGGCGGCCAGGGCCAGCAGTCGGCCGGCCGCGCCGTCCAGCGGGTAGGCCCACCAGAGCACGTCCCGCAGATGGTCCTCGCGGTCGACCACGGGCAGCTGCCCCGCCCAGGCGGCGCCGTCCGAGGTCAGCTCGGCGAGGGTGGTGAAGGTGTCGCGGCGGCGGCCGCCGCCGCCCGGTCCGGCCTGGCCCGGGACGCTGCGCGGCTCGGCCGCGGGCAGCAGACCGGCGGCGGGCCGGTCGCGGACGGTCTCGGCGCGGTGTCCGAACAGTTCCTCGGCGCCCCGGCTCCACCGGGCGATCCGCCCCTCGCGGTCGACCAGCACGACGGCGAGCCGGACCAGGGCGACCACTCCCGACGCCTGGTCGCCCGGTGCGGGGCCGGGCTCGGGAGCGGTGCCCGTCGGACGCGGTGTGGAGTGGGGATCGTCCACCATGGATTCGGTCTGCTCCCGCCTGGCCGCCACGCCTGGAGACGGCCGGTTCTCCGGAGGAAGGCACGCTGTGCGGATACCAGCGAAGCACGGACCGGCCGGGACTCGATAGCGAAACGGGGAGATTCCTCGGTATCAGTTGCGTGTCACAGGCCGTGCGCCCTCCCGCACTCCCCGTCCACCCCGCAGGCCGGGCCGGGTGCGGGCGGTAGGGTCGCAGCACGGGCCCGGCCGGCCCCGCACCGGACAGCAGGAGACGGAGGCCCGAGGTGACCGCGCAGATCCCCGTCCGCTGGACGGATCCGCAGCAGGGGGAGCTGGAGGAGCGGGTCGAGGCCACCGAACTCGCCTGGCTCACCATGGACGTCGACGTCCGGACGCTGCGGGTCGAGATCGACAACTTCGCCCTGATCCACCACCAGCTGCTCGGTCCGCTCTACGCCCGGCTGGACGAACTGGACGCGTTGCTGGCCGAGGCCGTGGCCGCCCGCACCGGCCTCCCCGAGGACCTCCGGCGGGCCCACGAGGCACGGCAGCGGGTCGAGGACATGCCGGACCTGGACGCGCTGTTCGACAGCGTCCGGGAGCAGGAGGACGCCCCGCCGCCGCCGGCCGCCCCGGTCCGGGTGCGTCCCGGCCGGGACGCCCAGCGGATCTACCGCGAGCTGGTCCGCCGGGCGCACCCCGACCTGTCCACCGACCCGGCCGAGCAGGAGCGCCGGGCGGCGTTCCTGGCCCGGGTCAACGAGGCGTACGCCTACGGCGACACCGGCGCCCTGGAGGCGCTGTCCGCCGAGTGGTCCACCGCGCCCGAGGCCGCGCCCGCGACCGACTCCCCCGACCGGCTCGGCTGGCTGCGTCGCCGGCTGGAGTGGCTGACCGGGAGGATCGGCGAACTGGCCGCCGAACAGGTCCGGCTGGAGCGCAGCGCGATGGGCGAGCTGCTCGCGCTCGCCCCGCAGGACCCGGACGGGCTGCTCGCCGAACTGGCCGAGCAGCTGCTCGCCCGGGCCGCCGCGCAGCAGGCCGAGCTGGAAGGGCTGCTCGGCGGCCGTCCGGTGGGGGACAATGACGGCGCCGATCCCGAAGCCCAGGAGAACCAGACGATGTTCGCGCAGATCCCCACCATCGACGCCGCCGCCGTGCCCGCCGACGCCGCCCTGCTGGACGTCCGGGAGCAGGACGAGTGGGACGCCGGACATGTGGCGGGCGCGCTGCACATCCCGATCGGCGAGGTCGTCGCCCGGATCGAGGAGCTGCCGGACGCGAAGCTGTACGTGCTCTGCCGGGTCGGCGGGCGCTCCGCGCAGGTCGTCCAGTACCTGGTGCAGAACGGCCGCGAGGCGGTCAACGTCGACGGCGGCATGTACGCCTGGGACGGCGCGGGCCGTCCGATGGTGAGCAGCGGCGGACAGGACGCGTTCGTCCTGTAGTCCGCCGCTCCCGCGGGCCGGAGCGGACCGGCCGGGACCGGGGGCTCCGTCCGGCCCGGGGAGTAGGGCAGGATGGGCGCGCGAACGGGCCGGCGCGGTGCCGGCCCCACCCGTCCCCGGGGGAGTTCATGGCCGAGAGTACGGACCCGCCGCCCGTCCGCCGGCCCTGGTCGACGCCCGCGCGGGTCGTCCTGGGTGTGGCCGGGGCCCTGCTGACCGGTGCCACCGGGCTCTTCCTCGGCGCGGTCTTCCTGCATGTGGCGCCCGCCAATTCGCTGTCCCGGGAGTACCGGGAGCAGGTGGACGGCCTGATCTATCCGGAGTTCGAGCAGAACTGGAAGCTGTTCGCGCCCAATCCGCTGCAGCAGAACGTCGCCGTGGACGCCCGGGTGCGCACCGAGTCGCCGGACGGGGAGGCGCGGATCCACGCGTGGGTCGGGCTGACCGCGCAGGACATCGCCGCGATCCGGGGCAATCCGGCGCCCAGCCACGCGGACCAGAACCTGCTGCGGCGCGCGTGGGACTTCTACGACGGCTCGCACAGCGCCCAGGACGAGTCGACGACCGGTGCGCGCGGGGCGCTCGCCGAGGAGTACCTGAAGCGGATCGCGGTGCAGCGGATCGGGCCGAGCGTGGACGGCCGGCCGGTGGTGGCGGTCGAGCTGCGGGTGACCAGTACGACGGTCGCGCCGCCGGCGTGGAGCGAGGAGGCGGCGCCCGCCGCGCCGAAGGTGCGGGAGCTGCCCTGGTGGCCGGTGAAGGCCGAGGACCTGCGGGGGCTGCGGTGAGCGCGGCGGTGCCCGGCGGGCCGGGCGGAGCGGTTCCGGTCGGGGAAGTGGCCGGTGCGGGCGGTGCGGCCGGGGACGCGGCGGCTGCGACAGCGGCGGCCGCGGCCGCGGTGGTGGCCGGGATCCCCCGGCAGCCCGGCCCGGAGGACGGCGGCGCGCCCGACGACGCGCCCGCCGGCACCCGGCGGCCGGGGGCGGCCTGGCTGACCGGGCTGCCCGGCCGGGCGGCCGCGGTGTTCACCGGGCGGGTGCTCGGGCGGTACCAGGCGGCGGCGGTCCGGATCGGCTTCGGGCTGGTCTGGCTGGCCCACCTGCTGCGGGAGTGGCCCAACCGGCGGCTGCTGTACGGCGACACCTCGCCCTGGTCGCTCGACCTGGCCCAGCGGTTGCTGGCCGACAACCGGGCCCTGACCGTACTGCCCTGGTTCGGCGGCCGGCTCTGGTTCGAGCTGGTCTACCACCTGGCGGTGCTCGCCGCGCTCGCCGTCCTGCTCGGCTGGCGGACCAGGGCCAGCACGGTGCTGTTCCTGGTCACCGTGCTGTCGCTGCAGAACCGCAACGTCTTCCTCGGCGACGGCGGCGACAACATCGTCCACCTGATGGCGGTCTACCTGGTCTTCACCCGGTGCGCCGAGGTGTGGTCGCTGGACGCCCGCCGGGGCGCGTACGGGCGGAGCGGGGTGCCGCTCTGGACACTGCTCGGAGCGGTGCTGCTGGTCTGCCAGCTGGGCGGCTTCGCCGGGACGAGCCTGGACTGGACGGCCCCCGGGTTCCCGTACGTCGGCTGGGCGCCGCTGTTCTGGGGGCTGTGGGCGGTGGCCGGGCTGTGGTGGCTGGCCGAACGGCTGGCACCCGAGGGCGAGACCCGGGCGGTGCTGGACGCGCTGGCGACCATGGTGCACAACTGCGCGATGCTGGTGATCGCCGTCGAGGTGGTGCTGATCTACGCCACGGCGGGCTGGTACAAGGTGCAGGGCTCGCGCTGGCAGGACGGCACCGCGCTGTACTACCCGCTGCACCTGGACTACTTCACGCCCTGGCCGGGGCTGTCCGGACTGGTCGGCGGGGCGCTGCTGCCGGTGTTCCTGATCACCTACGGGACAGTGCTGCTCCAGGTCGGCTTCCCGTTCACGCTGGTCGACCGGAGGGTCAAGAACGCGCTGCTGGTGGTGATGATGGCCGAGCACGTCGGGATCGCGGTGCTGCTCGGGCTGCCGGTGTTCTCACTGGCGATGATCGCGGCGGACGCGGTGTTCCTGCCGACTGCGGCGCTCTGCTGGGCCGGGGCGCGGGTCGCGCGGATCCGGCCGCGGAGGGCGCCACTAAGCTGACCGTTATGTCCTGGTTCGCCGCACTTCGAGACACCGCGCGGACCGGACTGACCGTCGACCGGGCGCTCACCGACCCCAAACGGGCGGTGCGCGGGGCCGTCGCCGTCGCCCTGGTCCTCTTCCCGACCCTGGCCCTCGGCGACGCCCGGCTCGCCACCTCGGCCGCGATGGGCGCGTTCATCGCCGGTACCGCGACCTTCCAGCGCAGCTTCCGCCCCCGGGCCACCCTCGCCGTCGCCGCCGGCGCCGGACTCGGTGTCAGCACGTTCTTCGGCTACCTCGCCGTCGGCGTCCCCGGAGCCTTCCCGGTGCTGCTCGCGGTCTGGGCCTTCGGCGCCGGACTCACCTGGGCGATCGGGCCGACCGCCGGGATCGTCGCCGCCAACACCCTCTCGGTGATGCTGATCGTGGTCCAGCTGCCGGTCAGCCCGCTCACCGCGCTCGGCCACGGACTCGTCTGCGCCCTCGGCGGCGCCGTCCAGGCCCTGGTCATCACCGTCTGGCCGATCGGCAGCTGGACCGCCCAGCGCGAGGCGCTCGCCGACACCTACGCCGAACTCGCCGACTACGCCCGGCGGCTGCGCCAGGACCCGACCGCGCACATCGACCCGGCCCCGTTCATGACCGCCCGCCACGCCGCCGCCCTCACCCCCTGGCAGGACCGGCACCGCCCGCCCGAACTGCGCGGGCTGCGCGGCCTCGCGGAACGGATCAGGCCCACCCTGGCGGCGATCGCCGACCCCAAGATCGGCGCCCCCGAGGAGGGCCCCGAACGCGACCGCGCCCGCGAGGTCCTGGCCGCCGCCGCCGAGGCGATGGACGCCCTCGCCCGGGCGATCCGCACCGGCGATCCGCTCCGGCTGCCCTCCTCCGCCCCGGCCCTCACCCTGGTCGCCCGGACCGAGGGGCCGGAACTGCGCGGCGCCGCCCGCCGCGCCGCCCGCCGGCTGGCCGGGCTGCTCCGCGGCGCCGCCGACGCCCTCGACCGGGGCGCCGAGGACACCATCGACACCCCCGTCGTCCAACCGGGCGGAGCACTGCGCAAGCCGCCGCTGATCCGGATGCTGCCGACGGCGCTGCGCGCGGTGCGGCGGCAGTTCCGGCCGCGGTCGGCGGTCTTCCAGCACGCCGTCCGGCTGGCCGGAGTGGTCACCGCCGCCTATCTGCTGGCCCGGCTGGCCGGCTTCGAACACGGCTACTGGGCGCCGATGACCGCCGCCATGGTGATGCGCCCCGACTTCGCCCAGACCTACAGCCGGGGCGTGGCCCGGCTGGCCGGGACCTCGGTCGGGGTGGCGGTCTCCACCCTGGTGGTGCAGCTGGCGCGGCCCGGGGAATGGGTGCTGGCCGCACTCGCCGTGCTCTCGATCGGCGGCGCCTATCTGACCTTCCGCACCGGCTACGCCGTGATCACCGCCTGCATCTCCTCCTACGCGGTCTTCCTGCTCGGCCTCCAGGAGGGGAACCCGCTCGTCACCGCCGTGGAACGGGTCGGCCTCACCCTGCTCGGCGGTTCGGTCGCGCTGTTGGTCTACGCGCTCTTCCCCACCTGGCAGACCGCCCGGCTCGGCGAGCGGCTGGCCGAGTGGCTTGCCGCCGCCGGGCGGTACACGGCCGAGGCGCTCGCCGTCTACGAGCGGCCGGCCGCCCCGCGCGGGCGGGCGGTGCGCGGGGCGCTGCTGGACTCCCGGGAGGCGCGCTCGGAACTGCTCCAGGCCATGCAGCGGGCCGACGCCGAGCCCGGCCGGCACGCCTCCGGCCTGCCCGGGGTCAGCCGTCGGCAGCTGGACCGGGCCCGGGCGGCGGTCGGCCATCTCGGGCGGGTCGCCGTCCTGCTGGAGGCCCACCTGCCCGGGCCCGACGCCGAGCCGGTGCCCGGGGCGGCCGAGTTCGCCGAGGAGCTGCGGCTCGCCACCGCGCTGGCGGCGGGCGCGCTGCTGACCGGGCGGCCGGTGGAGTTCGGCGCCGTCCGGGAGGCCCAGGAACGGCTGGAGCGGCAGCTCTCCGACGCGCCGCCGGGGGTGCAGCGGGACGTGGTGCGGGCCGGGACCAGGCTGCTGCTCCAGGCGTTGAAGGACCTGGAGCGGGCGTTGCGGGGCGGCGGCACGGCGGCCTCCGCCGAGCGGCGCGAGCCGGAGCCGACGGGGCGTTAGGGCGTTTCTCCGGCCGCGCGACGCCGGGCGGGTGTCAGGGTGCTTCTCCGGCCGCGGCCTCCAGCCAGTTGGCGAACTCGCACGCGAAGTGCCACTGGTGACCGGTGGACAGCTCGGCCGGGGCGGCCGCCGGGAACTCGACGGTGAGGCGGATCCGCAGGCCCTCGGGGGAGTCGGCGAACTCGTGCATCACCCGCAGGGCCTCGGAGCCGTCCGCCAGGTGGCCGGTGCCGCCGATCCGGACCGGGTACCGGGGGGTCGCGGGGGTCGGGTGGAAGCGCAGGAAGAAGCGCAGCGGGCCGCCGCCGACGGTCTCGACGATCTCCACCGTGTCGCCGGTCGAGTCGGCCAGGTAGTGCTCGGGGTTGGCGGCGAGCAGGGCGGCCCGGTCGGGGGCGTGCAGCCGCCCCTGCCACCAGGCGAGGAAGGTCGCGGCGTCGATGCCCGTGGCGGTCAGTTCGGTCACGGCCGCGCGCCACCGGCCGCCGGAGGCGCGCAGCCAGCCGGCCATGGCGGCGTCGGCGGCGGCGGTGTCGGGGGCCAGCAGCGCGCGGGTGAGGTCGTCGCCCAGCCGCTGCTTCAGCAGCCGCAGGGCGGCCCGGCCGCGCTCCAGCTCCCAGCCGAGGACGGCGGCGCGGTCGTGCCGGACGCCGTCGATGTCGGTGCGGACGCGCAGGGGGGTGGTGGTCGTCATGGCGTTGCTCCTCGGAGGATGCCCGACTTAAGCGGAGAGATTTTCTCCGTCTCTGCTGACGCTAGCATAGGGGGAGAAAAGCTCTCCGGTTAAGGGGTTGTGATGAGGGCCGACGCGGAACGCAGCCGACGCAGGATCCTGGACGCCGCCTGCGAGGTCTTCCTGGAGCGGGGCCCGGACGCCCCGCTCGACGCCGTGGTCCGTCGCGCCGGCGTCGGTCCGGGGACCCTCTACCGGCGCTTCCCCGACCGGACGGCGCTGGTCCGGGCCCTGGTCACCGACCTGCTCACCCGGCTCGCCGAGGCCGCCCGACAGGCCCGCGCCGCCGAACCCGACCCCTACCGGGCCCTGCGCCGCTTCGCCCACGCCGCCGCCGACCTGCGGATGGGCGCGGCGATCGGGGCACTGCTGGAACACCTGGTCGTCGACGCCGAACTGGTCGCCGCCCGCTCCCAGGCCGTCGCCGAGGCCGAGGCCCTGCTGCGGGCCGCCCAGGACGCCGGACAACTGCGGACGGACATCGGCACGGGCGACCTGGTGCTGCTCTGCGTCCGGGTCTCCCGGCCGCTGCCCGGCGGCCTGGTCGCACTGGACGCCGACGGCACGCTCGTCCACCGGCACCTCGACCTCGCCCTGGCGGGCCTGCGGCCGGGCGGCGCGGACGGTGCCGGTGACGTGGCTGACGCGGACGGCGACGCGGTGCGCGGCGCCGGGCCGCTGTCGTTCGAGCAGGTGATCACGGCCGCCGCACGACCCGGGGAGCCCGGCGGCGACGGGATGGCAGAGTGAGCCCGGTGAACGACGAACTGCTGCGCGCCTGGCGGACCGGCGCCGAGGAGCCCGGGGCCGTCCTCCTGGACGGCTTCCACCCGCTGAAGCACGCGCTGCGGTTCGGCGGCGCCGTCCGGCAGGTGCTGACCACCGACCGGGCCGCGCTGCTCGCGCTGGCCGCCGAACTCGCCCCGGACGTCGCCCCGGCACTGGACGCGCTGGCCGTCGAACTCCCGGAGACCGCGCTGCGCACCCTCGCACCCCGGCTGAACCCGACCGGGGTGATCGCCCTGGCCGTGCGCCCCACCGCCGAGGCCAACCGCGCCGCGCTGGCCGTCCGGCCCCGGCCCGCGCCCGTCGTCCTGCTGGAGAACCCGCGCAACCTGGGCAACGTCGGCGCCGTCATCCGGCTCGCGGCCGGCTTCGGCGCCGCCGGCGTCGTCACCACCGGCGAACTCGACCCCTGGCACCCCGCCGTGCTCCGCGGCAGCGCGGGCCTGCACTTCGCCACCGCCGTCGAGCGGCTGACCCTGCCCGAACTGCCGCCCGGCCCGCTCCACGTCCTCGACCCCGAGGGCACCGACATCCGGGAGACGGCCTTCCCGGACGACGCGGTGCTCGCCTTCGGCACCGAGCGGCACGGCGTCTCGGCGGAGCTGCGGGCGCGGGCCGACCGGTTGGTCGCGGTGCCGATGCGGCCCGGGGTCTCCAGCTTCAACCTGGCCACCAGCGTGGCGATGGGGCTGTTCCACTGGATGTCGGGGCGCCCGCCCGGCGCCACCGGCTGACCCGGTCGCCGTCCTGTTCTCCCGACCGGCGGCCGCCCTCCCGGCCCGGCCGGGTCAGGAGAACAGCAGCCGCCAGGTGTCCGGCCCGGGAAAGCCGTCGGCCTCGGCGCCGCTCCAGCCCAGCGACTCCTGGAACGCCCGGACGGCGCTCCGGTCGGCCTCCGTCCAGCGCGGGCCCGGTCCCTCGGTGCAGCTGTCGCCGAAACCCCTGCGGACCAGTTGCGCGCCCAGCCGCTCGACCGCCTCGCCCACCGCGCCCGGGCCGAACGCGCCGGGGCCCGGGAAGGCCAGCGGGACGCCGTCCTGGGCCGGGGCCGGGGGCGCGTCCGGGGGTGGGGGCGGAGACGGGGACGGGGGCAGCTGGGCGGCGTCGATGTCCCGGCCCTTGCCGTTGACCAGGTAGTCCCAGGTGTCCTTGCCCGGGAGACCGTCCGCCTCACCGCCGCGCCACCCCTGCGCGAGCTGGAACGCCTCGGTGGCCCGCCGGTCCGACTCGCTCCAGCGCGGCCCCGGCCCCTCGGTGTAGAACCGGCCCCCGCCGCGCCGCACCAGCATCTCGCCGAGCCTGGTCACATAGGCGTTGTCCGCGCCCGGACCGAACTTGTCGACCCCCGGGAACGCCGCGGCCGCGGCGCTGTCACCGCTGCCCCCGCCGGTGGTCAGCGCCTTGTAGCGGTACGGCAGGTAGGTGGCCGAGTTGGACCAGTAGGCGTACGGGGTCACGCGCCTGGTCGCGCCCGGGGACGTCTGCTCGTACGCGAGGTAGCGGGTGCGGGTCGAGTCCGTCCAGCCGCCGAAGACCGTGACGTGCGAACCGCCCCGGGGACTGGCCGGGTCGTTGTGGATCAGGACGTCACCGGGCTGGAGCTCGGCCTTGGTGATCCGCTCGGCGAAGTCCGGCAAAGTCCAGGTGGTCTGGCTGCTGCCGAGCCCCCAGGCCATCGAGACGAAGCCGGAACAGTCCTGGCGGTACCCGTCCGACCAGTAGCGGCTCATGCTGTACGGGACCTTCTGGTCGACCCAGCGCTGGGCCCGCTCGATGATCGCGGACCGGGTGACCGGCTGGGCGTCGGCGGTCCGGTCGTCGGCGGCGCTCTCGCCGTAGAGGCCGCCGACCTCGCCCTGCGGGGTGTCGCCGCGGGGGGCGGTCGGGCCGCCGGGGGTCGGGGCCGGAGCGGGAGCCGCGGCGGCGGCCCCGGCCGTGCCGCCGCCGAGCGCGGTGCCGACGGCGGCCAGCAGGACGGCGGCCCGGCGGCGGACGCTGCGGGCAGCCGCGTGGCCGCCCTCGTGCACCGGTGCGGCGTGCAGCCGGGCGCGGCGGCGGGCGCCGCAGCCGCCGCATATGCAGTCCTCGTCCGGTTCGACCTCGTCGAACCGCAGCAACGGGGCCGGTCGGCCGGTTGTGGTCATGCTCCGCCTCCTTCTCCCGGTGAGGGAGGTGTCCGGCGGGCCGCTGACGGTGCGACAGCACGTTCCTCTTCCGGGGCGACACCGGGTGTCATACGGACAAAAGTCCCAAAGCTGACACCTGGTCGGCGCGGTGGGTTGCTCCGCGCGGGTGATGGTCGTCCGGTATCCCGGGCGTGGCGCGGGAGGGGGCCAGCGGTCGGTCCGGGGGCGGGGCGGGCGGTGGGTCGGTGGTCCGTCGGGCCTCGTGCCCGGCCGGCTTGGCGGCTCGTCGGGCTGTTTGTCCGTCAGCTGACGGAACGTGCGGAGGGCGGCGGGTTGGCGGGTGAGTACTCGGGTTCGGTCCAGCTCAGCGGGGTGGCGTCGGCCAGCTCGACGACTCCGGTGACGGTCAGGTCGACCACCCGTTCGGCGCCCGGCAGGCCGGCGGCGGCCGGGTCGGACCAGTCCGTCCTGGCCTCGCCGGTGACCAGCAGCGCGCCGCCGGTCTCCCAGTCCGGGACGAGCAGTCCGGCCCGAGGGTCGAGCTCCAGGTTGCCCAGGGTCATGAACATGCTGTTGCCCGCGTAGTCGGGCCAGCGCAGCCGGTCCGGGCCGAGGACCCGGAGGAAGCCGGGGTTGCCGCCCCGGTGCGAGGCGTCGGTCCGGCCGTCCGGTCCGGCGGTGGCGACGAAGAAGGTGTCGGCGGTGCTCAGCAGCAGCTGCTGGGCGGTGCTCAGCAGCGGGCCGGCCGCCACCCGGTGCGGGGCGCCGGCCCCGGGGCGGTCCACCGGGTGGCGGCGCTGGATGTACTTCGGGCAGTTGGCGTAGACCTGCTCGGCGGTGATCACCAGGCCACCGCGGCCGTCCGGTGCGGAGCGGCCGTTGACCCGCATCCGGCGCCGGGCGGCCGGGTCCAGGGCCACGGTGCCGACCTCGGCGGGGCCGGCCAGGGCGGAGGCCAGCGGGTCGGCCTCGGTCGGGTGGGCGGCCACCGTGACCGTCCGTTCGTCGGGCGCGCGCAGGAAGCCGGCCGGTCCGCTGAGCTGGGTGGCCCAGAGCCTGCCGTCGGCGTCGGCCGCCCCGACCACCAGCATCCGCCGCTCGGTCAGGAAGCGGGCGGCCACGGCGGGGACGGTGCTGCCGACGGCGCGGCCGGAGTGGTCCGCCCGGTCGGTCCGGCCGGCCCGGGCCTGCACGGCCCGTTCGCCGGCGTGGTAGGGGGTGGTGGTGCCGGTGGCGGTCATGACGGGTGCCTCCTTCGGGCCTGGCCGGACGGTGTGGGGGTGTTCTGCAAAGTCCCGCCGCCGTGCGTGGTGGGGGGACTTTGCAAAGTGCCTGTGCCGTGCGGCGTGGGGGTGGCGCGTCTTTGCAAAGACCCCGTGCGGTGTGTCCTGGGGCGGTGTTTGCGAAGTGGCTCGTCGCTTTGCGAAGAGCCACTTCGCAAAGTCCTGGAGGGCTCTGCGAAGACCTCTTGTGCGAAGACCTCCTAGAAGAAGCCGCAGGTCGGGGCGGAGGCGGTGGGGGCCTCGGCGTCGGTGGTGTCCACGCCCGCCGGGGTGTAGATCTCCAGCCGGATGCCGTCCGGGTCGGTGAAGAAGATCCCGCCGGAGGCGGCGCCCTCGCGGTGCGGGACGACGCCGTCGTAGGCGAAGGTGGCGCCCAGTTCGCGCAGCAGCGCCTCGGCGGCGCGGACCTCGTCGAGCGAGTCGACCTGGAAGGAGAGGTGGTGCAGGCCGGGGGCGGCGGTGGCGAAGTCTCCCTCGCTCTGCTGCCAGAGGGTGAGCACCGGGCGCCCGTCGCGGCCGAGGAAGGCGTAGGGGCGCTGCGGGTCGGTGCCCTCCGCGACCAGTTCCAGGCCGAGGCCGCGCCGGTAGAAGGCGGTGGACCGGTCGAGGTCGGTGACGTTCAGGCCCACGTGGCCGGTCTGCAGGGTGCTGCTGATGGTGCCGGACATGCCTGATCACTCCCGTGGTCGGGCGCCTCGGGGCGCCGTCATCTAACCGTTACTAGCGACAGTAGTGGTTAGTCTGGAAGGAGGCAACCAGTGCAGGTGGTTTCAATGGTTAGAATTTCCGATCATGGCTGTGCCATGACAAACAAGGGGGTGTGGGGTGCCGGAGGGCGGGCGCGCGGGCGTCCGGAGCGCGGGCGCCGAGTACGCGGGTGGCGGGCCGGAGTGCGGCTACTCCCACTCCCACCGGGCGCCGATGTGGCCCGGCTGCTGGTCGGGGGCGAGGATCTGGGCGCTGGCGGAGGCGCCGATCCAGAGCTGCTCGCGGCGGCGGTCGACGTCCGCGCCCGGGTCACGGTCGTAGCGCTCGCAGTGCACCGGCACGGTGGCCGGGTCGAAGTGGACCTGGAGCACGTACTCGCGCACCGGCGTGGCGAAGCGGCGACTGTACTCCGTCGTCTCGGCGCCGCCGGAGGGGATCTCCACCTCGTACTCGAAGACCGTGCTGTCGCCGAGGCCCAGCGGGCGGTCCAGCATCACCTCGCCGACGATCAGGCCGGTGTCCGGGCGGCGTCGCACCCGGCCGAGCCGGCCGTGCCGGACGCCGGTGATCTCCGGGCAGCCGGTCGCCTCCTCGTCGGCCTTGTGCACCACCAGACAGCGGGTCACCCCGGACACGGTGGCGCGGACCACCTGGCGCATCCGCAGCAGGTTGCCGCGCCGGTCGGCGTCGACGAAGTACGAGTCGTGGACCGAGAGTCGCTCCAGCTCGCCGGCCGGTGGCGCGTCGAGCTCGGCGAAGACGTCGGCGATCTGCTGCTCGCCCGGCCAGACGTCCTCCAGCCGCAGGTGGCTGGCGCCGGCGCTGGCGGCCCAGCGGCCGCGCGGGCGCGGCGGACCGAGCAGCGCGGACAGGGTGGAGTGCGGCAGGCCGAGGAGTTCCTCCAGCAGGTGGACGGCGCGCAGCGAGCTGGCCCGTTCGGGCTGGCTGCGGCCGCGGCGCCAGTAACTCAGCGTCGTGACACTGACTCTGACGCCCCGTTGGGCGAGGGCGGCGCGGATCCGGTCCAGGCTGAGGCCGCTGGCCTCGATCGCCACGTGCAGGGTGTCGGCGAAGCCGCCGGTCGGGCTGGGACGCCCCGGCGTCGGCGCGGGCGACAGCGGGGGCACGGGCGGCCGGGACGCCGGCGCGACCGCGTCCGGCCCGACCAGTCTGAGTCGTGCGTCCTGGGGATGCTGTGAGGCCATGTGGTTACCTTCCCCACCGAGCGGGTTCGGCAGACCCGGTACGGCGCCGGAACGCGCCGTCAACGGCCTCGCCGAGCTGTGGGGAACCCTATGCACGGTCGAGAGGCTACGTCATCAGTCGTGCGTATGACAGTGGTCACGGGGGGTGTACCGCAAGGTGAGCGATCTTGAAACAGTGCGGAAACAGACGGGCCCTTTCCCGGCCGGGTGGTGCGTTCCGGTCCGGTACCGGCAGGTTCCGGCCAGCGGTCCCGGCAAGGGGGCCCGACGTAGACTCGGGGACCGGCCGAGAGCGAGGGAGTGCCGATGACCGAGCCGACAGCAGACCCGCGGGACCCGCGCCCGCTGCTCGGCGAGCCGCTCGCGCTCGACCTGCTGAACACGCGGTGGGCCGGTGAGCCGGTCAACGACCTGCTGGCCGAGCCGGACGGCTTCGCGATCTGGCTCTCCACGGCCGGGCTGGCCGGGCGCTGCCCGGCGGACGAGGCCGGGCTGGCCGCTCTGCGGGAGGCCCGGGAGGCGGTCGCGGCGGCGGTCCGGGAGCTGGACGCGGGCGGGGTGCCCGGGGCCGGCGCGCTGGCGGGGCTGGACGCGGTGCTGCGGCACGGGCGGGTCCGGCGGGAGGCTTCGGCGGCCGGGCCGGTGGACCGGATCGAGGTGGACGAGCCGGGCCGGCTGGCCGCCTGGCTGGTGGTGGACGACTTCCTGGGGCTGCTGGCGCGGGGGCCGGAACGGATCAAGAAGTGCGCGCACGAGGCGTGCATCCTGCACTTCTTCGACACCTCGCAGAACGGCCGGCGCCGCTGGTGCCGGATGGCCGTGTGCGGGAACCGGGCCAAGGCGGCCCGGCACTACGAGAAGGCCCGGCCGTAGTCGGGCCGTGGCCCGGGCCGTGGTCCGGGCGGTGGCCCGGGGCCGGCCGGGCGCCGGCCCGGGGGCGTCGCTCCCCCGGGCCGCGCGGGCGGGTCAGGCTTCGCCGAGCCACTCGGTGAGGGCGGCGCGCAGCTCACCGGCCCCCGGGTCGACGGCGGCCCAGGCGGCGTAGCCGTCCGGGCGGATCAGCAGCACGGTGTCGCGCAGCTTTCCGTGCGGGTCGGCCGGGGCGACCGCGACCAGGCGGTCCCGCCACGGGTCGGCGGCCGTCACCTCGTCATTGCTGACCAGGACGAACTTTCCGGCCCGCAGGGCCTCGTAGAGCCGCTGCGGTGCGGCCGGGCCGTCCTCGCGGGGCGGTTCCAGGCCGGTCAGCCGGAGGTCCGGGACGCGCTTGCCGACCAGCGGGTGGGCGTCCTTGGGGGCGGGGTAGGAGATGCCGAGGCCGGAGACGGTGCGGGCGCCCCGGTCGACCACGGCGTCGACCCGTCCGGCGACCTGGACCAGGGCGCCGCGCAGGGCCCGGGTGGCGGCGTTCTGGGCGAGCGCGACCCGGATCATCGCGCCGGAGGCGCGCAGGGCGGTCCGGCCGACCGGGTGCCGTTCGGTCTGGTAGCTGTCGAGCAGGCTGCCGTCGGCCCGGTCGCGCAGGACGGAGACGAGCTTCCAGGCGAGGTTGGCGGCGTCCTGGAGGCCGGTGTTCATGCCCAGGCCGCCGGCCGGGGAGTGGCAGTGGGCCGCGTCGCCGGCGAGGAACACCCGGCCGGAGCGGTAGTCGGGGACCTGTCGCTCGTCGCTGTGGAAGGTGGAGCTCCAGCGGACGTCGTGCAGTCCGTGGTCCTCGCCGAGGGCGCGGCGGGTGATGTCGGCGAGCAGGTCGAGTCCGGGCGCGGTGCCGTCGGGGGCGTGTTCGGCGCGGTCGTGGGCGAGTACGCGGTACCAGCCGTCGCCGAACGGCACCAGCAGGGCGAAGCAGTTGTCGTCGGCGCCGGCGGCGATGCCGTCCTCGGGCTCGCGTTCCAGGCGGACGTCGGCGAGCAGCACCGAGTCGACCACGGACTCGCCGGGGAAGGGCAGCCCGAGCAGGTCGCGGACGGTGGAGTGGACGCCGTCGGCGCCGACCGCGTAGCGGGCCCGGAGGGTGCTGGTGGCGCCGTCCCGCACGGTCTCGACGGTGACGCCGTCGGGGTCCTGCCGCAGGCCGGTCACCTCGGCGCCGCGCAGGAGGGTCGCGCCGGCCTTCACCGCCCGGTCGTGGAGCAGGCGTTCGGTGTTGTACTGCGGTGTCAGCAGGACGAACGGGAAGCGGGTCGGCAGGTGGCCGAGGTCGATCCGGACCCGGTTGAACGCCTTCAGGGCCTCGACCGGGCGGCCGGTGGCGATGAGCTCGTCGGCGAGGCCGCGGGCGTCGAGGAGTTCGAGGGTGCGGGCGTGGACGGCGAAGGCCCGGGTGAGGTCGGACTCGGTGGCGCGCTTCTCCAGTACGGTGACGCCCAGGCCGGCGGCGGCGAGGTCGCCGGCCAGCAGCAGGCCGGTCGGCCCGGCGCCGACCACGATGACGTCGGTGACGGTCTGCTTGTCGGTCATGTGTCAGCTCCCGGTGCTCAGCGGCTGGACGCCGTGTGTGGCGTTTCCCCGGCCCCCATCATCGCTTCCCGGGAGTGACGTTGTGAATCTCCGGTCCCCGGCGGGTGGCCGGGGACCGGAGGAGCGGGGCCGCCGGGAGGGCGGCACGGCTCGGTCGCGGGGCTCAGCCGTGGCGGCGGATCTCCACGGTGCGGAACCGGTTGGCGACGAACGCGCCGTCGCAGTAGGCGGAGTTGGCGGCCGGGTTGGCGCCGGTTCCGTGCAGGTCGGAGAAGGCGGCGGTCTGGTTGGCGTACACGCCGCCGGTGAGGTTGAGGGAGAGCGAGACGCCGGCGTCGAGGGCGGCCCCGACCAGGGCGGCCTCGACCTCGGCGGAGGTGGTGTAGGCGGAGGCGGTCATCGCGCCCTGGACGCGGACGGTGTCGCGGAGCAGTTCGACGGCGGCGGCGGTGTTCTCGACCGCGACGGCGAAGGAGACCGGGCCGAAGCACTCGGCGCGGAACACCGCGCGGTCGTCCGGCTTGTCGGCGTCCAGCTTGACCAGCGCGGGGGTGCGGACGGTCGCGCCGGGGAACTCCGGGTGCTCGACGGCCCTCGGGGCGAGCGCGAGTTCGCCGTACTCGCCGCCGGCGGCGGCGGCCGAGCGCTGGAGCACGCCGGGGTTGACCACGGCGCCGAGGACGGCGGCGGCGCGGGCGTCGTCGGAGAGCAGTCCCTCCAGGGCGGCGGCGAGGTCGCGGACCACGTCGTCGTAGGACTTGGCGCCCTGGTCGGTGTCGATCCCGGTGCGGGGGATCAGCAGGTTCTGCGGGGTGGTGCACATCTGGCCGCTGTACAGCGAGAGCGAGAAGGCCAGGTTGTTCAGCATGCCCTTGTAGTCGGCGGTGGAGTCGACGACGACGGTGTTGACACCGGCCTTCTCGGTGTAGACCTCGGCCTGCTTGGCGTGCTCCTCCAGCCAGTCGCCGAAGGCGGTGGAGCCGGTGTAGTCGATCAGCCTGATCTCGGGGCGGACGGCCAGGGTCCGGGCCACGGTGCCGCCCTCGTGCTCGGCGGCCAGGCAGACCAGGTCGGCGGGGAAGCCGGCCTCGGCCAGCACCTCGCGGGCGGTCCGGACGGTGAGCGCCAGCGGGAGCACGGCCCGCGGGTGCGGCTTGACCAGCACCGGGTTGCCGGTGGCCAGGGAGGCGAACAGGCCGGGGAAGCCGTTCCAGGTGGGGAAGGTGTTGCAGCCGATCAGCAGCGCCAGGCCGCGCGGGACGACGGTGAACTCCTTGGTCATCACCAGCGGGTCGCGCTTGCCCTGCGGCTTGGTCCAGCCGGCGCTCCGCGGCAGCCGGGTCTGCTCGGCGTACGCGTAGGCGACGGCCTCCAGGCCGCGGTCCTGGGCGTGCGGGCCGCCGGCCTGGAAGGCCATCGCGTACGCCTGGCCGGTGGTGTGCATGACGGCGTTGGCGAACTCGTGCGAGCGGGCGTTGATCCGGGCCAGGATCTCCAGGCAGACCGCGGCGCGGGTGATCGGGTCGGCGGCGGCCCAGGCCGGGCGGGCGGCGGAGAGCGCGGCGATCAGGGCGTCCGGTCCGGCGTGCGGGTAGCCGATGCCGAGCTCGACGCCGTACGGGGAGACCTCGCCGCCGACGAGGTCGCCGTCGGTGGGGTGGCCGGGCAGCTCGAACGGCCGGTTCAGCAGGGCCTCGAAGGCGGCCCGGCCGTCCGCGGCGGCGCTCTCGCCGTACGCCTTCGGGAACTCGGGATAGGGCGACCAGTAGTCGCGCTCGGCGGCGGCGTCGACCGCGGCCGCCAGGGTGGCCCGGTGGCGTTCGACGAGTTCGGCGACGAGGGGGTGGGTGACCGCTGCGGACATGGTGTGCGCTCCTCAGAGGGGAGGACGGGACACGTCACAGAGTAACCGAACGATCGGTCGGCTCAAGAGGGCGGACGGGACCGGACCGCCGGAGCGCACGGGGGCGGGGAAGAACGCCGGGGGCGCGTCCGGACCGGACGCGCCCCCGGGGCGACGGGAACCGCGGGGGTTACGGGATGCCCAGCTCGAAGATCACGTACCCGCCGTACCAGCCGGAGGCGACCGCCCCGGTGCCGAGCACCGCCGCCAGCACCGGCCAGCTCAGCTTCCGCATCGCCACCGCGAGCGCGATCAGCAGCGGGAAGGCCGGCAGCAGGTAGCGCGAGGTGTTGCCGAAGATGCCCAGGCTGCCGAGCACCGAGACGATGGTGGCCAGGGTGTACGCGGTCAGCACCAGCGGCGGGCGCAGCCGGAACAGCAGCACGATCAGCGCCGGCAGGCTCAGCACGATCAGCGTCGCCAGCATGTCGGCCGTGTGCCAGGCGAACGGGTAGTCGTTGCGACCCAGCAGCACGCCGCGGATCGCGGCCCAGGTGCCCTGGCCCCAGTCGAAGTAGTGCAGCCAGGCGTCGTGCTGGAGGGTGAAGTAGCCGCCCCACTCGCCCGTCCGCCAGCCCACCCAGCCGACGTAGCCGAGCAGCCCGAGCGGGGCCAGCAGCATCGCGGTGAGCGGGCGCGCCACCCCGCTCTCCCGCCGGTACAGCTCCACCAGGGCGGCCAGGCCGACCGCGCCGATCAGCGCCGCCGAGGTGGGCCGGTTGAGGCCCGCGACCAGGGTGAGCACCCCGGCCGCCAGCCACTGCTTGCTCATCACGCAGTAGCAGGACCAGGCGGCCAGCGCGATGAACAGCGAGTCGGAGTAGAGCGCCCACTCGGCGCCCGAACCCGGGGCGATCGCCCACAGGCCGGCCGCGATCACGCCCGCGCGCGGGCCGGCCATCCGGTCCACCACGGCGTAGATGCCGGCCGCGGCGAACAGCGAGGCGATCACCGAGACGATCATCCCGGCGCCGTACAGGCCGAACGGGCTCACCTCGGAGACCAGCCGCATCAGGCCCGGGTAGAGCGGGAAGAAGGCGGCCGAGTTCTGCTCGACGGTGAAGCCCGGGACGCCGTTCGGGACGGTCACCAGCGCGGGGTGGTAGCCGAACTGGGCGACCTGCTGATACCACCAGCCGTCCCAGCTGGCGAGCACGTCCCAGGGGTTGGCGCCGCCGCCGAAACGGGGGTGCTTCTTCAGGTAGTCCCCGGAGAAGGAGAGCAGCTTCATGAAGACGGTGAAGCCGACCAGCTTCAGGACGGCGTAGCACCACACGGCCGGGCCGAAGCGCAGGACGAGCCCCCGGGCGCGCTCACGCCAGTCGAGGGCGGGTCCGGTCGTCGCCTCGTCGCTGCGCTGTTCGGGCAGATCGGATTCGACTGCCGGTATTGCGCTCATGCGACTTCCCCACCTGCTCGGCCTCGGACGGATCGTCCGCCGAGTCTAGGGCGTGCCGTCGGGCTTTGGTGTGGACCAAGGGGCCGGACGCGGTCGGACTCCGGTGCGGACCGGGGGCCCGGGCGCGGGCGGGGCCGGGCGGGGCGGGATACTCGGAGAATGGCCGATCACACCCCGCGCACCGCCTACACCGTGGAGTCCCTGCTCGCGGTGACCGTCGACGTGTTCAACGAGCGCGGGTACGACGGCACGTCGATGGAGGACCTGTCGCGCGCGGCCGGGATCTCCAAGTCCTCGATCTACCACCATGTGCGGGGCAAGGAGGAACTGCTCCGGCTGGCCGTGGGACGGGCGCTGGACGGCCTGTTCGGGATCCTGGCCGAGCCGGGCGCGGTCGGGGGACCGGCGGTGGAGCGGCTGGAGCACGTGGTGCGGCGCACCGCCGAGGTGCTGCTCGCGGAGCTGCCCTATGTGACCCTGCTGCTGCGGGTGCGCGGCAACACGGCCACCGAGCTGTGGGCGCTGGAGCGCCGCCGGGACTTCGACCACCAGGTGGCGGAGCTGCTGCGGGCCGCCGTCGCGGACGGCGCGCTGCGGGCGGACGTCGAGCCCCGGCTGGCCACCCGGCTGCTCTTCGGCATGATCAACTCGATCGTGGAGTGGTACCGGCCGGGCCTCAAGGCCGCCGACGGCGTCGCGGACGCGGTGGTCCACCTGGCCTTCGACGGCCTCCGGGCGCCCCGGGTTCCGGGTTCCGGGCTCCGGACGCGGTAGGGCGGATCCGGGCCTGCGCGACCCCCTCCCGCGGTCAGTCCGGCGGGACCTGGTCGGTCTCCTCGAAGACCAGCATGGTGCGGGTGCCGAGCACCTGCGGGATGGACTGGATGCGGTTGAGCACGAGCTCCCGCAGGGCGTGGTTGTCGGCCGTGTGCACCAGCAGCAGCACGTCGAAGTCGCCGCCGACCAGCGCGATGTGCGCGACCCCCGGCAGGGCCAGCAGTTGCTCCCGCACCGTCCGCCAGGAGTTCTGCACGATCTTCAGGGTGATGTAGGCGGAAGCCCCCTGACCTGCCCGTTCGTGGTCCACCCGGGCGGTGAAGCCGCGAATCACGCCGTCCTCGACCATCCTGGAGATCCGGGCGTACGCGTTCGCCCGGGACACGTGCACCCGCTCGGCCACCGAGCGGATGGAGGCGCGGCCGTCCTGCTGCAGCAGCCGCAGGATCGCCCGGTCGACCCGGTCGAGTCTGGACATCTGTTCAGCCGACATGACCCCCCACCCCCGACGATTGGACGCAATGCCACCAGTCGACCGCCACCCGGGCCGATTGTCCACCACCTTCGCACGCTTCTGGTCAAGATGAACAGACGACCGAACAATCGGTAGGGAGCCCCCGCCACCCCTGGAGGTGCCCCGAGATGACCGTTCTCGACCACAGACACCACACGGCCGTGCCCGGTTGGCTGCCCGGGGCCACCGCCCCCCGCACCGACCCGGCGCCGCTGCTCCCGGACCCCGCTCCGGTCCGCGTCCTCGGTACGCCCGCGCTGGAGAAGTACGATCCCGCGCTGCTCCGCGAGCTGTACCGCCGCCTGGTGGTCGGCCGCCGCTACAACCAGCAGGCGACCACCCTCACCAAGCAGGGCCGGCTCGCCGTCTACCCGGCCTCGACCGGGCAGGAGGCGTGCCAGGTCGCCGCCGCGCTGGTGCTCGACGAGCGCGACTGGCTCTTCCCCAGCTACCGCGACACCCTGGCCGTGGTCTCCCGCGGCGTGGACCCGCTGGAGGCCCTCACCCTGCTGCGCGGCAACGCCCACACCGGCTACGACCCCCGGGCCACCAGGACCGCGCCGCTCTGCACCCCGCTCGGCACCCAGGGCCCGCACGCGGTCGGCCTGGCCCACGCCGCCCGGCTGAGCGGCGAGCCGGCGGTCGCGCTGGCCATGCTCGGCGACGGCGGCACCAGCGAGGGCGACTTCCACGAGGCGCTGAACTTCGCCGCCGTGCTCCGCGCCCCGGTGGTCTTCCTGGTCCAGAACAACGGGTACGCGATCTCCGTCCCGCTCAGCGCGCAGTCCGCCGCCCCGACCCTGGCCCACAAGGCCGTCGGCTACGGGATGCCCGGCCGACTGGTCGACGGCAACGACGCGCCCGCCGTGCACACGGTGCTGGCCGAGGCCGTCGAGCGGGCCCGCACCGGCGGTGGCCCGACCCTGGTCGAGGCGCTCACCTACCGGGTCGAGGCGCACACCAACGCCGACGACGCCACCCGCTACCGGACCGGGGACGAGGTCGCGGCCTGGAGCGAGCACGACCCGATCCTGCTGATGGAGCGCGCGCTGCGCGAGCTCCGGGTGCTGGACGACGACCTGGTCCGGGACGCGGCCGAGGAGGCCGAGGCGCTCGCGGCCCGGATGCGCGCCGAGTTCCACGCGGAGCCCGGGCTCGACCCGATGTCCCTGTTCGCCCATGTGTACGCCGAGCCGACCCCGCAGCTGCGCGAGCAGGCGGCGCGGCTGGCCGAGGAACTGGCCGCCGAGGCCGAGGTGCAGCCCTGATGACGACCGCTGTCCCCCCTGCCGCCCCCGCCGCCGCCCCGGCCCGGACCTCCAGCATGGCGCAGGCGCTCAACGCGGCGCTGCGCGACGCCATGCGCGAGGACCCGGCGGTGCACGTGCTCGGCGAGGACGTCGGCGCCCTCGGCGGCGTCTTCCGGATCACCGACGGGCTGACCGCCGAGTTCGGCCCGGACCGCTGCCTGGACACCCCGCTGGCCGAGGCCGGCATCCTCGGCACCGCCGTAGGCATGGCCATGTACGGGCTGCGGCCGGTGGTCGAGATGCAGTTCGACGCCTTCGCCTACCCGGCGCTGGAGCAGCTGTTCTCGCACGTCGCCAAGATGCGCAACCGCACCGCCGGCCGGCTGCCCATGCCGATCACCGTCCGGATCCCCTACGGCGGCGGCATCGGCGGCGTCGAGCACCACAGCGACGCTTCCGAGGCGTACTACGCCTCGACCCCCGGCCTGCACGTGGTGACGCCCGCCACGGTGGCCGACGCGTACGGGCTGCTGCGGGCCTCGATCGCCTCGGACGACCCGGTGGTGTTCCTGGAGCCCAAGCGGATGTACTGGGGGAAGGACGGGTTCGACCCGGCCGTCCCGGTCGAGCCGATCGGGACGGCCGTGCTGCGCCGGACCGGCACCTCCGCGGTGCTGATCACCTACGGCCCGTCGCTGCCGGTCTGCCTGGAGGCGGCCGAGGTGGCCAGGGCCGAGGGCTGGGACCTCGCGGTGCTGGACCTGCGCACCCTGGTGCCGTTCGACGACGAGACGGTCTGCCGGGTGGTGCGCTCGCTGGGCCGGGCCGTGGTGGTGCACGAGGCGACCGGCTTCGGCGGCACCGGCGCGGAGATCGCCGCCCGGGTCACCGAGCGCTGCTTCCACCACCTGGCGGCGCCCGTGCTGCGGGTCACCGGCTTCGACATCCCGTACCCGCCGCCGATGCTGGAGCACCACCACCTGCCCGGGGTGGACCGGATCCTGGACGCGGTCGCCCGGCTGCAGTGGGAGGACTGAGGATGATGCCCGTCGTGCGCGAGTTCACCCTGCCCGACCTCGGTGAGGGGCTCACCGAGGCGGAGGTCGTGCGCTGGCTGGTCGAGGTCGGCGAGGTGATCGCGATCGACCAGCCGGTGGTGGAGGTGGAGACCGCCAAGGCGGTGGTCGAGGTGCCCTGTCCCTACGGCGGGGTGGTCACCGCGTTGTTCGGCGTGGTCGGTGAGGAGGTCCTGGTCGGCGCGCCGCTGGTGACGGTCGCGGTGTCGCCGGGCGAGGGTGAGCGGCCGCTGGCGGCGGTGCCGGTGGTGGAGCGGGCGGCGGCCGTGGAACGGCCGCTGGTCGGGTACGGGGTCGCCGAGCCGGACCGGGGCGGGCGACGGCGCCGGGTCGGGGGCGGCGGGGCTCCGGCTCCGGTGACCCGGGCTCCGGCACCGGTCGCCGCTCCGGTGCCGGTGGCTCCTGCGGCCGCGGTGGCCGCTCCGGTGCCGGTGGCCGCGGTGGCTTCGGTCGTCGCGGGCGGTGTGCCCGCGGTGATCTCGCCGCTGGTGCGGCGGCTGGCGCGGGAACAGGGCGTGGAGCTGGCGGCGGTCGCGGGCAGCGGCCCGGACGGCCTGATCATGCGGGCGGACGTCGAACGGGCGGTCGCCGCCAAGGTCGCCGCGTCGCCCGCCACTGCGGCCGCCCCGGCCACCGTGTCGGCGGGTTCGGCGGGTCCGGCGGCGGTGCCCTCCGGCGCCGGCACGGTCGTCCCGCTGCGCGGGCTGCGCAAGGCGGTGGCCGAGAAGCTCGGCCGCAGCCACCGGGAGATCCCCGCCGCGACCTGCTGGGTGGACGCCGACGCCACCGAACTGATGGCGCTGCGGCGGCAGTTGAATGCCGTGCCGGGGCCGAAGGTGAGCGTGCTGGCGCTGCTCGCCCGGATCTGCGCGGTCGGGCTGGAGCGCTTTCCGGATCTCAACTCCAGCGTGACCGAGGACGGTTCGGGGATCCTGCGGCACTCCGCGGTGCACCTGGGGTTCGCCGCGCAGGGCGAGCGCGGTCTCGTCGTCCCGGTGGTGCGGGACGCGCAGCGCCTCACCACCGAGCAACTCGGCGAGGAACTGGGCCGGTTGACCGAGGCGGCGCGAACCGGGGCGATCGCCCCGGCCGAGCTGACCGGCGGCACGTTCACCCTCAACAACTACGGGGTGTTCGGCGTGGACGGCTCCACCCCGATCCTCAACCACCCGGAGGCGGCGATGCTCGGGGTGGGCCGGATCACCGCCAAACCCTGGGTCCACCAGGGCGAGTTGGCGGTCCGTGAGGTGACCCAGCTGTCGTTCACCTTCGACCACCGGGTCTGCGACGGCGGTACCGCGGGCGGGTTCCTGCGGTTCGTCGCGGACTGTGTCGAGCAGCCGGGCGTACTGCTGCGGCGGCTCTGAGCCGGCGTTCCGGCCGGCGACCCCGATCGCCCTGGGTGGTGGAACCGACACCCAGGGCGAGCGCGGCGGGGAGAGTAGCGCGTCCGGGGGGCGGGTGTCCGGGCTTCACGCTATTTGTCGGATGAGCACTTCGGGCATGCCACGCTTCCTGGGCGTCAACAGAGACAAGCCAGGTGGTGGCGTAGGCCGGCCGGAGGCGAAACGATTCTCTTGGGTACTCGAAACGTTGCGGTGAAGTCCCGCAGAACACTTCTGGTCCGTACCGGGCACGGCTCGGTGGCGGCCTCGGCCGTGCCCGGCCTGTCCGAGACCGCGCCGGACACCGGGGCGGACGCCGTGCCGGACGCCGTGCCGGACGCCGGGACGGACGCGCAGGGGGCGGCGGCCGGGGTGGGCCCGACGGCGGGCCCGACGGCGGACGCGGTGGCGGACGTCGTACCGCCCGCGCCGCCGGCCTCGCCGGACCTGCCGCCGGTGTTCGCACCGCCGGTGTTCGGGCCGGTGGAGCCCGGGCCTCTGGTGCCCTGGCCGGTAGTGGCCGGTCCGCCCGTCGCCGGTCCGCCCGTGACCGGGCCGGTACTGCCGGAGCCGATCGCGACCGGGCCGGTCCGGCCCGTGGTGCCGCTGCAGTCCGTCCGGCCGCTGCCGCCGGAGCCGCCGGCCGCGCCCCCCGTCGTCCCGCCGGCGCCGGTCGTCCCGCCCCGGCCCGCGGAACCGCCCGCCGTCCCGGCCCCGCCCGCGGCGGCGACCGGCGGCCCCGTGATCGAGCCGCTGTTCACCAGCGCACCCGGTCTCAACTGGGCCGGACCCGGCGACCAGTGGTCCCGCGCGTGGGCGCTGCGCACCCTCGACGGGGCCGCGCCACCGGCGGAGGCCGCGCCACCGGACGGGACCGCGTCGCGGGCCTGTGGTCCGGCCCTGTCGCCCGCCGCGGCGCCCGATCCCCGGGCCGCCGCCGAACTGCCGCCCACGGCAAGGGACATCGAGCTGATCCGGACCAGCCTGGCCGTGGTCGAGCCGGTCGCGGACCGGGCCACCGCGCACTTCTACGCGCTGATCTTCCTCGGCCACCCCGAGATCAGGGCGCTCTTCCCGGCCGCCATGGACGTCCAGCGCGACCGGCTGTTCCGCGCCCTGCTGACGGCCGCCCGCGGCGCCGGCGACCCGGAGGGCCTGCGGGCCCACCTGGGCGCGCTGGGCCGGGGCCACCGCCGCTACGGCACACTGACCGGCCACTACGGACCCGTCGGCGAGTGCCTGGTGGCCGCGCTGGCCAAGTACGCGGGCAGCCGGTGGAACGCCGAGACCGAACTGGCCTGGCGACGGGTGTACCGGCTGGTCTCGTCGATCATGATCGAGGCTTCCGAGGAGGCCGCCCGCACCTCGCCGGCCTGGTGGCAGGGCGAAGTGGTGGCGCACGAGCGCCGGACGCCCGACGTCGCGGTGATCACCGTCCGCCCGGACCAGGCGTACCCCTACCGCGCCGGGCAGTACACCAGCCTGGAGACGCCCTGGTGGCCCCGGGTCTGGCGGCACTTCTCGTTCGCCTCCGCGCCCCGGCCGGACGGCCTGCTGACCTTCCACGTCAAGGCGGTGCAGGCGGGCTGGGTGAGCAACGCGCTGGTGCACCGGGCCGCGCCCGGGGACCTGCTGCGGCTCGGCCCGGCGGTCGGTGGAATGACCCTCGACGACACCGACCACGGAGACCTGCTGCTGGTGGGCGGCGGCACCGGGATCGCGCCGCTGCGGGCCCTGGTCGAGGAGGTCGCCGGGCGCGGCGCCGGGGGCCGCTCGGTGGAGGTGTTCCACGGCGCGCGTACCCCCGCCGAGCTGTACGACCTGGCGGCGCTGCGGGAGTTGGCGCAGCGGCACCACTGGCTGACCGTGCGCGCGGTGCTGTCCGGCCCCGGCGCCGGGACGGCGGAGGCCGCCGCCGCGGGCCTGCTCGCGGGCGAACTCCCGGAGGCCGTCGCCCGCTTCGGGCCCTGGACCGGACGGACGGCCTACCTGTCCGGCCCGCCCGCGATGGTCCGGCGGGCGAGCGGGGTGCTGCTGCGGGCCGGGTTGCCGGCCGAGCGGATCCGGCACGACCTGGTCGGTGACCTGGCCGCGCCGTGAACCGCGCCGCCGGGCGGGGTCAGCCGAGATCGGGCGCCAGCAGGGCGCGGACGCCCTCGATGTTCGCGGCCAGGTAGGCCCGCAGGGCGGGCGGCACCACATTGACCGAGGTCACGCCCTCGCGGGTGAACGGGACCCGCACCACCTCGTAGGCGCCGTTGGGTTCGTCCACCTCGGGCCCGTGCCGGCGGTCGAGGTCCATCGAGGCGAGCCGGCAGACGAAGAAGTGCTGCACCTTGACCCCGTGCGGGTGGAGCAGGCTGCCGTCGTCGTGGTGGGTGTGGCTGATGGTGTCCACGAAGGCGGGGACCACGTCGACGACCTTGCCGCCGAGCTCCTCGTCCACCTCGCGGTGCAGGGCCTCGACCACGGTGCGGTCGCTCCGCTCGACACCCCCGCCGGGCGTGATCCAGTACGGGTGCGGGGAGCCGGGGCGGGTGCGCCTGATCAGGATCAGCGAGGCCGTGCCGTACGGGTCGTTCGGGTCCACCTCCAGCACGATCGCCCGGGCGGTGCGCTTGACGACGGGGCGGGGCGGGGTGCGCATGGCGACCTCCGGGGCTGGAGCGTTGTGCGGGAGTCTCCCGCAGCCCGGACCGGCCGAAACGCGCCCCGCCCCGGTTGCGGCCGTCCGGGCCGTGCGGGCCGGGGCGGGGCGTGCGGGGCGGGGCGGGGTGGTGAGCGCGTGCCGGGCGGCGGCGCCGGCACGCGGGGCGGTGGCGTTCGCGCTCAGTCGTCGTCGAGGGCGAGGCTCAGTCCCCAGGACACCAGGCTGATGATCAGCGCGCCGAACAGCGCGGCCCAGAAGCCGTCGACCTTGAAGTCGAGGTCGAGCTTGTCCGAGGCCCACGAGGTGAGCCACAGCATCAGCGCGTTGACCACGAAGGTGAACAGGCCGAGGGTCAGGATGAACAGGGGGAGGGAGAACAGCTGCACCACCGGCTTGATCAGCCAGTTGACCACGCCGAAGACCAGTGCCACGGCGATCACCGTGAGCGTCTTGTGCTTCCAGTCGTCCCCGGTGAGCGAGATCGCGGGGACGATCCAGGCGGCGACCCAGATGGCCGCCGCGTTGATCAGTGTCTTGATGACGAAACCCTTCATGGGGCCAGCGTCCCAGGTCGGTCAAGGGGTGACGGTGCTCCGGGCAGCGCGGTGGTGTCGCGGTGGTGTTGAATGCCGGTGGTTCGAGGTCCGTACGAGAAGGGGTGCTCCCCGATGAAGCTGTTCCGGCTGGACCGTCTGGACGCCGAGCGTGCCGCCAACGACGGGGCGTACCTGCGCTTCCTGCGGGAGCCCCGGATGTCGGCCGGCCTCTACGCGCTCGCCCCCGGCGACACCGACACCCAGACCGCGCACGACCAGGACGAGATCTACCAGGTGATCAGCGGCCGGGCCGAGCTGACGGTCGGGGACGAGACCGCCACCGTCGGCCGGGGCACCGTCGTCCACGTGCCGGCCGGCACCCCGCACCGCTTCCACCACATCACCGAGGAACTGCGGGTACTGGTGGTGTTCTCCCCGCCGGAGGACTGAACCGGGAGCGGAGCGGGGCCGGGTCGGGCTGTTCGGACGGCCGGTTAGGGTCGGGACATGAGCCTGAGCCTGACGGAAGAACTCTGGGCGGCGATCGAGCCGGTCTACGCCGAGATCCTCGATCACCCCTTCATCGCCGGTCTCACCGACGGCACCCTGCCGAGGGAGGCGTTCCGCCACTTCGTCGTGCAGGACTCGCACTACCTGCGCGACTACGCCCGCGCGCTGGCCGTCTGCGCGGCCAGGGCCCCCGGCGAGGAGGAGGTGCGGGCCTTCGCGGACGACGCGATCGGCGCGCTGGCCGCCGAGCAGGGCATGCACGCCGAGTTCCTCGACGCCTTCGGCGACACCGCCGAGGAGGCCGCCGCCGAACCGGTGCTGCCGACCACCCGCGCCTACACCAGCTACCTGCTCGCCACGGTCTACGGCGGCTCCTTCGCGGAGGCGGTCGGCGCCGTGCTGCCCTGCTACTGGATCTACGCCCGGGTCGGCGAGCGACTGCTCGCCGAGGGCTCCCCCGACCCGCTCTACGCGAAGTGGATCGCCACCTACGGCGACGAGGCGTTCCAGTCGGTGGTGCGGCGGGTGCTGGCGCTCACCGACCGACTCGGCGAGGAGATCTCCCCCACCGAGCGGCGCCGGGTGGTCGAGCACTTCGTCACCACCTCCCGGTACGAGTGGATGTTCTGGGACGCCGCCTGGCGCCGGGAGTCCTGGCCGGTCTGAGGCCGGGGACGGCGGGCCGCCGGGCCGCCGCCGGGAGTGCGGCGTGGGTGTCGCGGGGGCCCGGTCGACGCTTCGTGGGGGTCGTTCCCCGAGGTCGGGGCCGGGTTCACCCGGGGTTCGGGCTCGGGGTGATCTCCGGGTTCTCTCGGGGCCGTTGGCCCTCGTTCCGCCACTCCGGCCGCCGTACGATCGAATTACGAAAGCGAGCGGGATGCGGCACCGGACGGCAGCCGACCCCCCGGGGAGAGAAGGAACGGACATGGCTGAGCTCTGGAAGTCGCTGCCCTCGTGGGTGCGGAACATCGTGGTCCCGGTGCTGGTGCTGATCCTGGCGTGGAACCTGCTGATGTTCGTCTTCGGTGTGGTCGGCGCGCTGCTGGCCTTCGCCGTCAAGGCGCTGGTGGTGGTGGGTATCGCCGCCGCCGTGGTGATCCTGGTGAAGAAGGCCGCGAGGAACTAGTGCCTGAACCCGCTCCGACGCCCGCGTCCCCTTCCGGGGGCGCGGGCGTCGGGCGTTCACGGGCGGCTCGCGGTCATCGGCGTCCTGCCGTCATGGGTGCCGGGCGGGCACCGGTGCCGGGCCTTCCACGGGCGGGGCGGTCCCGGTGGCGGTCTCACGGAGGAACGCGTCGAGGTCCCGGTGCGGCCGCCAGCCCTGCGTGCGGGCGCGGGTGAGGTCCAGCACGACGTCGCGGGAGAGCTGGTCCACCGCGTAGGGGGTCAGGCCGGGCAGCCGCCCGGAGCGGGCGGCCAGCCGGGCCAGCGGGGCCGGCACATGGTGGATCCGGACGGTCACGCCGTACGCGGCCAGCACCGCGCGGACCGCCTCGTCACGCCGGTAGGGGCGGGCGTCGGCGATGTTGTAGGCGACCGGCGTCCACGGGCGGTCGCCGGTGCGTCCGGCGCCGACCGCGGACAGACAGGCGTCGGCCAGGTTCTGCACCGCCGTGAGGCTGAGCCGGACGTCGTCGCCGGGCAGCAGCAACCGGCCCCGCCGGACCCGCTCCAGCAGCCGGGGCACCAGATGCGGGTCACCGGCCCCGTACACCGCGCGCGGGCGCAGCACCACGGCGCCCGCCGCGAGGGCGAGCCGCTCCCCGGCGGCCTTGCTGCGCCCGTACGCGTTGAGCTGGCCGTCCTCGGTGGGGTGGTCCTCGTCGACGGATCCCCGGTCGGCCCTCGGGTCGTAGACGCTGGCGCTGGAGACCCAGACCAGCGGGCGGTCCCCGGCGGCCCGCAGCAGCCGCTCGGTCCCGGTGACGTTGACGGCGTGCTGGGCGGCCTCGGCCCCGGTGCCCCGGGGCAGGTCGGCGACGGCCGCGGCGCAGTGCACGATCGCGTCGGCGCCGGTGAGGTCGGGTTCCCCGACGGTGGCGTCCCAGGGGACGTGGCTGCCGGCCGGTCCGGGCCGGCGGCCGTGGCAGAGCACCTCGTGGCCGGCGGCGACGGCGGCCCGGACGACGTGGGAGCCGCAGAAACCGCTCGCTCCGGTGACGGCTATCCGCATCGGGTCTCCTCGGTGGGGTGCGGTCGGGCCGGGTGCGGTCGGGCGGCGTCCGGTCCGGTCCGGGCGGGGGTGCGGGTGGCGCGCAGGGTGAGTTCGGCCCAGCCGGGCAGTGCGGCACGCCGGTCCGCCCGGGCCCGGACGACCACCGGCCGGTACGGCGCGAGCGCGAGCAGCAGTTCGGCGAGCAGCGCGCGGGCCATCCCGGCACCGGGGCAGGCGTGCGGGCCGGCGCCGAACACCGCCTGGGCGGCGGCGGGCCCGGGGGAGGGCGCGGACCGGTGCGCCCCGGCGGCGTGCCGGGCGACCAGGACCAGCCGGTCCCCGGCCCGGATCCGCCGTCCGGCCAGCACGGCATCGGCGGCGGCCACCCGGGGGAGCAGCGGCGAGGGCGCGGTGAGCCGGAGCAGTTCGGCGGCCAGCGCCGGTGCGCCGACGGCGTCGATCGAGGCCCAGAGCCCGGCGTCCGCGCACCAGGCGGCGGCCCGGGGGAGCGCGGCGACGCCGGTGTTGACGGCGGCGACCGCGACCATGGCGGCCCGGGGGTCGGGCAGCAGCGCGGCGAGTTCGGCGGCCCGGGCGGCGGCCGTGCGGGCCGTGCCGGGGGGCCGGGGACCGGGCAGGTGGTCGCGGGCGGCGGCCGCGGCGGCCGCGGCGGCGGATCCGGCGAGGGCGGTCGGGCAGGCTGCCGACCCCGTCAACGCGGCGGCGGTGACTCCGGCCAATTCCCGCGCGAGTGGCACGAGTTCGAGGTCGCGGGTCGCCAGTGCCGGGATCCGCGCGGTGAGCACCGCCTGCCAGGACGGACGGAGCCGGTCGACGGCCGAGGCGTCGAGGTCGGCCGCCGACGCGCGCCGGGCGGAACGGTGTTCGGCGCCTTCCTGGTCGAACAGGACTCCGCCGGAGGTGAGTTCGGCGGCGGCGCCGCCGGTGGTGCCGGGGGCGGTGCGGTCCAGCGGGATCCGGGTGAGCGCGGTGCGGTAGGCGTCGGCGTCGTGCACCAGCACGGTCCGGCCGAGCCGGACGACCGGGCGGTGGCGGGTGGCGGCGAGCAGCGCGAACAGCAGTGGGTGGCTGCGCAGGTAGACCCGGCGGTCCCGGCGGCGGGCGGCCCGGTGCGCGGCGGGCTCCGGCGGGCTGTCCGTCCGCTCCCCCGTGTGTGTGTCCGCGCTCATCCGGCCAGCTCCCGGGCACACCGGGCGGACGCCGCCGCGCGGTCCGGCTTGCGGGAGCGCCCGGCCAGCGGCACCCGGCCGAACAGCACCGCGTCCGGGCGGGCCGAGCCCATCCGCGCCAGTGGCCCGGCCAGCGCGGCGCGCAGCTGTCGCGGGTCGGTGCCGGGCGTCGGCTGGACCAGGGCGACCAGCCGTTCGTCACCGTCCCCGTCCGGGACGCCGACCAGCACCGCGAGTTCGACGCCCGGCAGATGCAGGGCCGGTTCGTAGAGGCCGGGATAGATGTTCTCGGCGCGGCGCAGCACCATGTCCTTGAGCCGCCCGCCGAGCACGATCCGGCCGTCCGGGTCGAGCGTGGCGAGGTCGCCGGTGCGCACCCAGGGGTCGGGCTCCTCGCCGAGGTAGCGGTGCCGGGCGCCCGGGCCGCCGAGCAGCAGTTCGCCGTCGGGTGCGAGTGCGGTGCGCACGTCCGGCAGTGGTGCGCCGACCAGGTCGCCCGGTCCGGTCCAGGCGCTCTTCTCGGCCTCCTCGACGGCGGCCGCCGGGAACAGCTCGGTGAGCGCGTAGACGCCCCAGGCCCGTTCCGCCCCGGCCTGCTTGACCCGGCGGAGCAGGGTCGCGTCGGCGGGCGCCGAGCCGGTCCAGACCCGGCCGGTGAACCGGGCGCCGGCGCCGAGCGCGGCGCGCAGCTGCGGCGGGGTGAGGTAGGTGTGGGCCGGGGCGAGCCGGGAGAGCTGACGGGCCAGCGCGGACGGTTCGCGGGCGGGCAGGGCGACCGCGGCGCCGGCGCTCAGCGCGGGGACGAGCACGAAGAAGGTGCCGCCGAGGACTACGGAGCCGGGGCGCGGGTCGACCAGTTCGCCGACGGTGCGCAGACCGGCGGCCAGGCCGCTCCGGGAGTGCACCACGGCGCGCGGGCTCGCGGTGGTGCCGGAGGTGAAGACGATGACGGCGTCGCCGTCGCGCGCGGGCGCGGCGGAGCCGGGGATGCTCGGCACCGAGGCGCCGAACCGGCCGACCCGGAGCCGGGGCGCGCAGCCGGGCAGCCGGCGGCCGAGGGTGGCGACCGGGCCGAGCAGGTCCAGCGGGGGCAGCGCGAGGTCGGCGCGGCGGGCCAGCGGCCGGGCCCAGCCGGCCACGGCCTGGGCGGCGGCGTCGGCGAGGACCAGGTCGGGGCGGGCCAGCGCGAGCCGGGCGGCCAGGACGTCCGGGCCCGCGGTGGGGTCGAGGACGGCGATCCGCAGGTCGAGCCGGTGCGCGGCGAGCATGACGGCGAGCGCGCGCGGGCCGGGGCGCAGGGCGAGACCGAGGGTGGTGTCCGCGCCGAGGCCGCGGGCGTTCAGGGCGACGGCGTAGGAGTCGGCGAGGGCGGCGAGTTCGCCGCGGCGGATCCGGACGCGGGTGCCGCCGAGCCGGGTGTGGGTCAGGACGGCGGGGCGGTCGGGGTGCCGGGTGCGCAGGTCGTGGGCGAGCCGGTCGAGCACGGGGTGTCCTCGGGTCGAGGTGGGTGACTTTGCAAGGTGGGCCGGGCCAGGGCCGGGGCCGGGGCCGAGGTGCCCGGAGCTCCGCGCCCCGCGGTCAGCGGATGTCGACGGGGCGGGTGCCGGCGCCGCGGTCGAGGTACCAGCGGGCGGTGCCGACCACCCCGTAGGCGCGGATCCGGCGGGTGGAGTTCTGCACCACCATGTCGCGGCGGCGGGTGATCGCGGTGGTGTGCCGTCGGACGCGGTTGATGAACAGCCGGTCGGTGGGCGAGGGCCGGCGCGGCATGCCGCCGACGGCGAGGTACAGCTCGGCGGTGATCGCCATGTTGTTGCCCGCGTGCATCCGGTACGGCGTGAGGTAGCCGTGCCGGCGGTGGTGCGCGGGCCGGATCCGGCCGAAGAACGCGCCGAGCGCGACCAGGACCAGGAAGACGGCACGCCCGGCCGCCCCGTGCTCGTCCCGGCGGGCGGTGACCCGGCCGCAGACCAGTCCGCCGCCGTCGATCAGGGCGGCCCGGGCGGCGGCGGTCCAGCCGGGGGCGGGCAGGCAGTCGGCGTCGGTGCGGGCGAGCAGGGTGGCACCGCGCGCGATGGCGTGCCGGAACGCGGTGTCGACCGCGGAGCCGACCCCCTTCTCCGGCTCGACCAGCACCTCGACCGGGAAGGGTGCCCGGGCGGCGAAGTCGCGGACGGCCTCGACGGTGCCGTCGGTGGAGCCGTTGTCGGCGACCAGCAGCGTGAACTCCCGGTCCCGCTGGGCGGCGAGGGCCTCCAGCGCGGCGGTGATCCTGGCCTCCTCCCGGTAGGCGGGGACGATCACCCAGAGCGCGGTCACGACGCCTCCCAGACCATCGTCATCAGGCTCGCTCCGCCGCCGAGGCCGAGCATCAGTACCTTGTCCCCTGGTTTCAACTCATCCTGTATTCGGTCGAGTTGGATACCGATCGTGGCGCTGGCGACATTGCCGAGCTCGGGCACGGTCACCACCAGCTTCTCCTCCGGCACGCCGGTGGCCTCCACGAAGCGCTCCAGGTACGGAACGGTCACCTGGTGCACCAGCACCCGGGCGTAGTCCGCCCAGCCGAGGCCGGTGCGGGCGGCCACCCGGTTCAGGATGTCCGGGCCGATCTTCTCGAAGACGCCGCGCAACTCCGTGCCGCCGCCGCGGAAGTAGCTGTACTCGTCGCCGCGCGGGTGGCGCGAGCCGCCGCCCGGAATGCCGCCGGTCGCCCAGTGCTCGGAGGCGGTCTCGGTCTCCACGTCGAGGATGCCGCCCCGTTCCACGGCCTCCACCACGACGGCGGCGCCCGCGTCGCCGAAGGTGTAGCCGGCGAAGCCCGCGCGGAACTCCTCCGCGCCGCCCGGGTCCCGCCGCATCGCCCGGCTGGGTGTCTCGCCGGTGACCACCAGGGCCCGCCGGGCCCGGCCGGCCAGGATCATCGAGCGGGCCAGGTCGATCCCGTTGAGGAAGCTGTTGCAGGCGTTACTGACATCCAACGCATGGGCGCGCGAGCCGAGTTCGTCCTGCACCAGATGCGCGGTGGCGGGTTCGGCGACGTCCCGGGTGGCGGAGGCGAAGAGCAGCAGGTCGATGTCCACCGGGTCCAGGCCGCGGCGGTCCAGGGCGCGCCGGGCGGCGCCGAGGGCGAGGGTGGAGGCGTACTCGCCGTCGGCGGCGAAGTGCCGGGTGACGATGCCGGTGGCCTTCTCCAAAGTCCGCTCCGGAAGGCGCAGCCGACCGCCGGCGGTGATCTCGTCCTGGAGCTGCCGGGAGGTCAGTCGGCGGGCGGGGAGCTGGGATCCGACGGCGGTGATGCCGATCCGCGCGGGAGCTGCTGGGTGCATGGGCCCATCGTGCTGCGGACGGGGCGGCGCCCGCCTGAGTACGGGTACTCAGGCGGGCGCCGCCGGGCTACTCGGACCGGGTCAGTCCCGTTCGGGCGCCTCCTTCCGGTCGCGGTCGGCGCCGCCGCGGGGGAGGAAGTCGGACGGTACGGCGTCCACCGGCACCGGGACGGAGACCGTCGCCGCCGCCGTCGGAGCGCTGGTGGCCGGAGTCCCGGTGGCCGGAGCGCCGGTGGCCGGATCCCCGGCCGTCGCGTCCCCGCCGACGGTGGACAGCAGCTGCCGGGCCAGTCCGAGCCCGGTGCCGCCCATCGCGAGCGCCTTGGCGAACATTTCGCCCATCCCGTCGGCGCCGTTGAGCAGCACCATGTGTTCCACATTGCCGAAGGACTCGGCCGCCGCCCGCACGATCTGCGGCCACTGCTCGGCCAACTCCTGTGCGACCACCGCCTCCTGGTTCTCGGCGAGGGCGGCGGCACGGGCCTTGATGCCCTCGGCCCGGGCCAGTGCGACGGCCCGGGCGGAGGCGGCGTCGGCGAGGCCGCGGGCCTCGACCGCGGACGCCTCGGCCCGGCCGGTGGCCGTGGTGGCCTCGGCCTGTGCCAGACCGCGGGCCCGGGTGGCGTCGGCGTCCGCCTCCGCCTCGATCCGGACCCGGTTGGCCTTGGCCGCCGCGGCCAGCTCGGTCTCCCTGGCCTGCGCCTGGGCGGCGGAGATCCGGGCGTCGCGGTCCGCGTCGGCGCTGGTGCGGGTGTCGTAGGCGCGGGCGTCGGCGGGCTTGCGCACGTCGATCTGGAGCTGCTGCTCCTTGCGCTGGGCCTCCAGTTCGGCGACCCGGGTCTCCTGAACCACCACCTCCTGGCGGGAGGCGGCCTCGGCGAGCGGTCCGGCCTGCCGGGCGCGGGCCGTCGCGGTGTCCATCTCGGCCTGGTAGGCGGACTGCTGGATCTCGCTGTCCCTGGTCGCCTCGGCCTTGCGGGCGGCGGCCTCCTGCTCGGCCTCGGTGGCCATCCGGTCGGCCTGGGCCTGGGCGATCCGGGCGTCCCGCTGGACGGCGGCGGCGTGCGGGATGGCGAGGTTCTTGATGTAGCCGGTCGGGTCGATGATCTCCTGGATCTGCAGGGTGTCGATGATCAGCCCGAGCTTCTCCATCTCCAGCCCGGAGGCGGCCCGGGTCTCGCCGGTGAGCCGCTCGCGGTCGCGGATCATGTCCTCGACGGTGAGGCCGCCGACGATCGACCGCAGGTGTCCGGCGAAGACGTTGTGGACGCGCTGGCTGATCAGTTTCTGCTGGTCCAGGAAGCGGCGGGCGGCGTTCGCGATGGAGACGTCGTCGTCGCCGACCTTGAAGATCACCACGCCCTTGACCCGGACCGGGATGCCCTGCGTGGTGACGCACTCGACGTTCAGTTCGGCCTCGTTGAGGTCCAGCGAGAGCCGCCGGACGCCCTGGAGACCGGGGGTGACGAGGGTCCCCCGGCCGGTGACGATCCGGAAACCCAGCCCGTCACCGACCCCCTCGGTGCGGTGGCGGGAACCGGAGATGATGAGTGCCTCGTTCGGCTCGGCCACCCGCCACATGAGCTTGAAGAGCGTGATCCCGACCACCACGGCCGCGGCGACTGCCCCGACGATGACGTATCCCATGGTTCAACTCCCCCTTCCGGCGCAGGAGATGCGCCGAAATGGATTGTCCGCCCGGGCTGTCCGCGGGGAAAGGGAACTGACCTGACGCACCGTCACAAGATCGTCACGGGAAGGTCCGCGGATCGTCACGGACCGAGCGGCGCCACGTAGACGGTCCGCGGCGGCTGGTAGTCGATCACCACCACCGGCGTGCCCACCACCAGCCGGTCCCCGGGAACGGCGAGGTAGGCGAGGAACGCCTCGGCGCCCCGGCGCTCCGGGACGTGCACCATCACCTCGCCGACCAGCCCGGCACCCACCGCTCCGGTGACCCGCCCCGTGCTCCCGACCACGTCGGCCTCCCTCGACTCGTCAGCTCCGAAGCCAGTCTGCCCCCCGGGAGGCGTCCGCGCCCCACCGTTCACCCGCCGGACCTCGCCGTTCTCCCGCGAGGACCCCCTCTGGACCTCCGGCGGTCGGCTCGCTACGGTGTTGGACGTCATGCGCGGGCAACACCGCCTGCGGACGCGGGAGCTCGGAGCACCGGGCTGAGAGGGCGCTGAACGGGACGTCGGACGACGGACCGGAGGCTGCGTCGACCGCAGGAACCTGACCGGGTAATGCCGGCGTAGGGAGTTGAAGGTCCGTTGACCACCTTTGAGGCACAGCCGCAGTCTGCCCAGTCCCCGTCCGCGCACGGCACCGCCGTGACCAGCGCCGGCACCGGCTACCCCACCCCCGCCTGGCGCAAGGCCCACCGCGAGGGGTCCCGCCCCGACCTGCGCGTGCCGTACCGCGAGGTCGTGCTCACCAACGGGAAGAGCATTCCGCTCTACGACACCTCCGGGCCGTACACCGACCCGGCCTACGAGCCCGACGTCCGGCGCGGGCTGCCCGCGCTGCGGGACGCCTGGATCCGCCAGCGCGGCGACGTCGAGGAGTACGACGGCCGCGAGGCGCGCCCCGAGGACGACGGCATCAAGCACACCTCGCCGCGCGGCGGGAACCTCCGCAACCTGGACGCGGTGTTCCCCGGCCGCCCGCGCCGTCCGCTGCGCGGCCGCGACGGCGTCGCGGTCACCCAGCTCGGCTACGCCAGGCGCGGCATCGTGACCCCCGAGATGGAGTTCGTCGCCCTGCGCGAGGGCCTGGCGCCCGAGTACGTCCGGGACGAGGTGGCCCGCGGCCGCGCCGTCATCCCGGTCAACGTGAACCACCCCGAGGTCGAGCCGTCGATCATCGGCACCAACTTCCTGGTGAAGATCAACGCCAACATCGGCAACTCCGCCGTCACCTCCTCGATCGAGGAGGAGGTGGAGAAGATGACCTGGGCCACCCGCTGGGGCGCCGACACCGTCATGGACCTCTCCACCGGCCGCAACATCCACACCACCCGCGAGTGGATCCTGCGCAACTCCCCCGTGCCGATCGGCACCGTGCCGCTCTACCAGGCGCTGGAGAAGGTCGACGGCCGGGCCGAGGACCTGAGCTGGGAGGTCTACCGGGACACGATCGTCGAGCAGTGCGAGCAGGGCGTCGACTACATGACCGTGCACGCGGGCGTGCTGCTGCGCTACGTGCCGCTGACCGCCCGCCGCAAGACCGGCATCGTCTCCCGGGGCGGCTCGATCATGGCCGCCTGGTGCCTGGCGCACCATCAGGAGAACTTCCTCTACACCAACTTCGAGGAACTCTGCGACATCCTCGCGCGCTACGACGTCACCTTCTCGCTCGGTGACGGCCTGCGTCCCGGCTCGATCGCGGACGCCAACGACGAGGCGCAGTTCGCGGAGCTGCAGACCCTGGGCGAGCTGGGCCGGATCGCCCGCGCCAGGGACGTCCAGGTGATGATCGAGGGCCCGGGACACGTCCCGATGCACAAGATCAAGGAGAACATGGATCTCCAGAAGGAGATCTGCGACGAGGCGCCGTTCTACACCCTCGGCCCGCTGACCACGGACGTCGCGCCCGGCTACGACCACATCACCTCGGGCATCGGCGCCGCGATGATCGCCTGGTGGGGCACCGCGATGCTCTGCTACGTCACCCCCAAGGAGCACCTCGGCCTGCCCAACCGGGACGACGTGAAGACCGGCGTCATCACCTACAAGATCGCCGCCCACGCCGCCGACCTGGCCAAGGGCCACCCCGGCGCCCAGGCGTGGGACGACGCGCTCTCCGACGCCCGGTTCGAGTTCCGCTGGGAGGACCAGTTCAACCTGGCCCTCGACCCGGAGACGGCCCGCGCGTTCCACGACGAGACCCTGCCCGCCGAGCCCGCGAAGACGGCCCACTTCTGCTCCATGTGCGGCCCGAAGTTCTGCTCGATGAAGATCTCCCAGAAGATCCGCGACGAGCACGGCGACGGGTCGACGGCGGTCGAGTCCGGGTACGGCGCCGACGCCCTGGCCGGGATGGCCGAGAAGTCGGCGGAGTTCGCGGCCCAGGGCAACCGGGTGTACCTGCCGCTGGCGGACTGAGCGGGTCCACCGGAGCGGCGGGGTCGCCCCGCGACCCGTGGGGGGAGCCGCGGGTCGGCCCCGCCGTGGTCGGAGCCCGGAAACGGAGAGTGCCCCCGGACGGCCTCGGCCGTCCGGGGGCACCCGCGTGCCGCGTCAGTCCTGGGCGCGGCGGCGCCTGGCGTAGAAGACCGAGCCGGCGCCGAGCAGCACCAGGGCGCCGGCGGTGCCGAACAGGGCACCGGACTCGCCGGCCCCGGTCGAGGCCAGCGTGGTGCCGGTCGCGCCGGTGGTGCCGGTGGCCGTCGTGGTGGTGGTCGTGGTGGCGGCCTGGTTCCCGGAGGTGTATCCCGCCGTGACGACCTTGGCGCCGGTGGCCGCGGACGGCGTCGTGGTCGGGACGGCGGCCGGGACGGCGGCCTGCGTCACGGCCGGGGCCGGAGCGGTGGTCGCCGCGGCGGCCGGGGTGTCGGACGCGGTGGGCTTCGGGGTGTCGGCCGGAGCGGTGGTCGGGGTGCTCGGCGTCGGCTCGGGGTCGGGCGTGGCGCGGTAGCCGTTCACCTCGACCAGTTCGCGGACGATGATGTCGACCGGCCCCTGGTCGGTGTCGGGCAGCAGCGAGAGCCACTCGGAGAAGAAGGTCCCGGGACCGGTCGTCCCGACGAGGGAGAGCCTCAGCTTGTAGTGGTGGCTCTCGCCCTTGCCGAGGCCGCCGGCCACCGCCGGCAGCTGCCAGGTGTTGTTCGAACCCGGAACCGCGACCCAGGTGCCGTCCGGCTGCTGCGCGTCGAGCTTGAGGACGGCGCCGTTCACCGGGAACCGCAGCGTCGGGGTGATCGGAGCGGTGATGCCGGCCCCGTTGTTGGCCAGGAGGAGGTCGGTCTCGAAGGGCTTGGCGAAGGAGACGCGGTTCTCGGCGGACGTGAACCGCTGGAACAGGGCCGGGGCGGGGGAGGAGACCGCCAGCGCGACCGGAGCGCTGTTGGTGCTGTTGTCCTTGTCGTTCTGCAGCGTGACCTTCAGGGAGGTGTTGTCCGCGGGCAGGGAGGCCCGCACCTTGACGGTGACGTCCCAGGTGTAGGTGGCGCCGGCCGGGACCTTGAAGCTCACGAACGACATGGCGTTGTTGGGCAGGACGTAGCCGACGAAGCCGTTGTTCCCGAAGCCGGACACGCCGTAGCTGACCGGGGCCGAGACCTCCTTGGCGCTGAACTCGATCCAGTTCCAGCCCGACGGGGCGGAGCCCGTGGGGGCGACGCTCAGCGTCGGGTGGTACTGCTGCTCCTGGTCGGAGCTGTTGGTGACCGTCAGCCTCATGGTCGCGCCCTCGCCACCGCGGGTGATCGGGGCCTGGCCCGGGGCCGTCTCCAGGGTGGCGGCCAGGGGCTTGGCCGCGTTCTGGTCCGCCTTCGTGGTGGGGGTGTCGGCAGCGGGGGCGTCGGTGGCGGGGACGTCGGCGGCCGGCGCGACGGCGGCCGGCGGGGCGGCGGCGAAGGCGGTCGCCGGGGCGAGCACGGTGGCCCCGGTGGCGGCGATCAGCGTGGCGGCGGCGAGCAGACGGGAACGGCGGGTCAGCGGGCGCGCAGGCATGAGTGGTCTCCCCGAGGAATCAACAGAGGCAGCTGCGCGCGGTATTCGGTCCGTGCCGTTCTCGCGGTGTCGCGGCTGCGATGTGAGAATCTTCGCAGCAAATTCGCCCACCGACCATCACACAATCGTCACTACTGTGTAACTGGTGATCGGACCGATTTCCGGGGTCGCCGAACGGTTGCGGCCGGGGCCGAACTCCACCTGTCACCAGGGGAGATCTGCCCCGGCCGCGGTGGGGACCGGCGTTCCGGCGTTCCGGTGGTCAGGGCCGGGTCAGGCGGCGTCCTCGGGGTACCAGCGGAGTTCGACGGTGTTGCCGTCCGGGTCCTGGACGTAGATCGAGGTGGCGTTGCCGCGGGCGCCGTAGCGGGGGACGGGGCCCTCCAGGACCTTGAAGACGCCGGTGTCGATCACCTGCTGCCAGTCGAGGGGGTCGACGGTGAGGCAGATGTGGTCGACGTTGGACTCGCCGCGTGGGCGGGACATCAGGTCGATGATCGTTTCGGGGGTGACCCGCAGGGACGGGAACGAGACCTTGCCGGCCCGCCACTCCTCGACCCGGACCGGTTCCAGGCCGAGCAGGCCGCCGTAGAACGCCAGCGAACGCTCGATGTCGCGGACGTTGAGCACGAGGTGGTCGAAAGCCTTCACACGGATGGCGGTCATGGTGGCTCCAGTCGGGAGGGGTGCTGCCGGTGACGTGTTCCACGATCCGCCAGGCGGCCGGTGTCATCAAGACGGCATCGGTCAACGATCATTGAGCGGGAGTGAACGATGGAGGGGTGGACGGTGCTGGAACGGGTGGAGATCGAGGTCTTCCTGACACTCGCGGAGGAGCTGCACTTCGGCCGCACCGCCGAACGCCTGCGGCTCAGCACCGGGCGGGTCAGCCAGGTGGTGCGACAGCTCGAACGGCGGGTCGGGGGACCGCTGTTCGAGCGCAGCAGCCGGTCGGTGCGGCCGACCCCGGTGGGCCGGCGGCTGGCGGAGGAGCTGGCGCCCCTGGTGGACGGCATCACGGCGGCGGTGCACCGGGCCGCGCGGGCGCACCGGGGCGTCGGCGGCGAGCTGACGGTGGCGTTCCTCGGGGAGGGCACGGCGCCGGTACTGCTCAGGGCGGTCGCGCTGTTCAGCGAGCGGCACCCGGACTGCCGGGTGGAGGTCCGGGAGGCGCAGCTGGCGAACACCCGGTCCAGCCTGCTGGACGGTTCGGTGGACGTGCTGATCGCCGCCTTCCCGTTCGACGGGATGGCGAACGGCCCGGTGCTGATGACCGAGCGCCGGGTGCTCGCGGTGGCGGCCGGGCACCCGCTGGCCGGCGCCGCGTCGGTGTCGCTGGAGGTGCTGGGAGACCATCCGGTGGTCCAGTACCCCGCGGTGACCTCGGCGGCGTTCAAGCGGGACCGCACCCCCGACCGGACCCCGTCGGGGCGGCCGGTGCCGCCCGGACCGGTCGGCGGGTCCTTCTCCGAGATGCTGACGCTGGTCGCGCTGGGCCGGGGCGTGCTGCCGGTCGGCGAACTCTCGCTGCGGTACCACCCGCGTCCGGACCTCGCCTATGTGCCGATCGAGGACGCTCCGCCGATCGAGCGCGGTCCGGTCTGGCGGGAGGGCAACACGACGGAGCGGGTCCGCGAGTTCGTCCGGGCGGCGGGCGACTCCGTGGCGGCGGGCGACTCCGCTGCGGCGGCGCGCTCCGCGACGCCGTAGCGCCGGCGGCGTCGACCCGGGCGGCCGGATGGCGGGCCGCAGGTCGCGGCGCCGCGGTCCGGCCCGGTCAGGCGTCGTCGGGGCCGGTGAGGGCCGGGGCGGTGCCGGTCCGGGCGGCGGCGGTGAGGTGGGGGACGAGCGCCCGCTCGCGCAGGGCGCGCTGCCAGTCGCGGCGGGCTTCGTCGAGCTCGGCCGCGAGTTCCGGGTCGGTGCCCGGCGGGAACGGGACGGTGGGCGGGGCCGAGCCGTCCCGCAGGGCGGTGAGGATCAGCCCGACGATGCCGACCGCCATCGCGGCCACTCCGGCGGCGAGGGCGAGCCACCCGGCGGTGAGCAGCGAGCGGGCCAGGGCGTTGTCCGGGTCGGCGGCCCGCAGGGTGTAGCCGAGCAGCAGCAGGACCAGGGCGGCCGCCCAGGCGAGGATCGGGGTCAGGACGGTGAGCACCGGGAGCAGCCCGGCGCCGCCGTTCGCCGAGCGCAGCTGGGTGAGCAGCCCGGGCGCGGCGGGCTCGCCGGGGGCCGGAGGGGTGGCGCGCAGGTTCTCGCGCAGTCGCAGGTAGTGCTGGTACTCGGTGGCCGCCGGGGCGGCGACGCTGTCGGCCGAGGCGAGCGCGTGGGTGCGCAGGTCGTCGGGGGTGGGCGCGCCGTCGGCGCGCAGGACGGTGCGGAGGGTGTCGTCGCGCAGTGCGTCGTCGAGGAGGCGCTCGAAGTCCGGGCGGTCCTCGGCGAGCAGGTGCGGGGCGTCGTTCATGGGGACCCCGTTCATGCGGACCCCCGCGCTCTCCGCCCCGCGGGCGCGGGGCTGGGCGCGGAGTCGGGCCGCCGGACGGGCGGCCGGGTGTGGTGTGCCCCCGATGGTAGGGGCGGGTGCGGCCGGGTCGACAGTGACTTTCCGGAATTTCGCGCCCCGGGGTGCGCGTGCGCGACCGTCCGGGCGCCGGGAACGCGCGTTCGGTCGACGGTGCGTCACCTGCGGTGGGCGGAGGGTGTTCCGGAGGTGTTTGCAAAGTCCGGCCGCGACTCTGCAAACACCACTCGGTGACGTTCACCGCCCGGTGCCGTCGTTCATCCCCGGCCCCGGCGGTCGCTGCCCGGGGCCGGCGGCGGCCAGCAGCCGGCGGTCACCGCCCGGAGCGGTGCCGGCCTGCGGGGGCGCGCCGGCTCAGATCGGCAGGCGGGAGACCAGCAGCCGGCCGTCCATGGTCACTCCGCCGTCCATGGCGACGGCGAGGTCCTCCGCGTAGACGTACGGCCCCGGGATCTGCGGCGGCATGCCGTCGTCCGCGTGCACCGCGCCGGTGAGGTACGGGATCGGGCTGTGGCCGTGCACGACGCGGGTGCCGCCGTAGGTGTCCAGCAGCTCGCGGACGGCGGTCGGGCCGGAGTCGCCGCGGAAGGCGAAGCGCTTGGTGAAGCGGCGGAAGCAGTCCCACCACTCGTCGACGCCCTCGTCCGCGAGCAGGTCGTGGACGGCGTCGTTGACCTCGGGGATGGACTCGCCGTACTCCAGGTACGCGGTGGTGTCGGAGTGCAGCAGCAGGTGGCCGTCCTCCAGGGCCATCGCCGGGAGCCGGGAGAGCCAGCTGATGTGGTGCGCCTCCAGGCGCTCCAGGTCGCTCTGCTGCCCGCCGTTGAGCCGCCAGGCGGCGAGGAAGGAGGCGGTGCCGGCGGTGGACTGGACCGGCTCGTCGCCGTACCGGGCGGCGCCGAGGAAGAGCAGTTCGTGATTGCCCATCAGGGCCCGGCAGTAGCCGCCGGCCGCCGCCGACTCGGCGGCGAGCTGCATGACCAGGTCGATGACGCCGATGCCGTCCGGGCCGCGGTCGGTGAAGTCGCCGAGGAACCAGATCCGGGACCGGCCGGCGGACCAGTGGCCGTCGGCGTCGATCAGGCCCTGGTGGCGCAGCTCGGCGCGGAGCTCGTCGAGGTAGCCGTGCACGTCGCCGACGACGTAGAGCGGGCCGGGGGGCTCGCCGGGGCCGGGGGCCGGGTACGGGTGGTAGGGCTGGCCGGGTTCGGCGAGCGGGGGGCCGAGCTCGATGGTCGGCGGGTCGTCGCTCTGCGGTCCGGGGCCGGCGCCGGGGTGGCCGCCGTGGGCGGGGGAGGCGTGGTCCCGCAGGGTGGGCTCGTAACCGGCCTGCTCGTGGGGGCCGTTCTGGGAGCGCACGGCGTGGCCCTGTTCGGGGCCGGTGGCGGGCCAGTGCTGTTCGAGGTACCGGGCGCCGCCGTAGCCGCTGTAGGTCTCGGCCTCGTAGCCGGTCGCGGAGTACCCGCCGTTGGGGTCCGGTTCGTAATAGGTGCCGTACGGCAGCACGTCGAGGTCCGGCTGGTGGCGTGGGCCTGAGTCCGGGTGTTCAGGCCCGGGGAAGCGGTCCTCGGGTGTCATTCGCCCATCATAGGAAGACCACTCTCCCGGCGTCGTCACCTGGTGGGTATCCAATCCTCCGGAGCGTCAGCCGGGCGGTCCGTCAGGTCCGTTTTGTCCCGACTCGGCATGGTCCGGACCACAGCCCGCTGGGGTGCGGTCCCGGGGGTCACACCTCACCCGGCGGGCGGGGCGGGCTGACGGTGGTGCGCGGGCTCCGCCGTTGCGAGGAGGCGCGGACGATGAGCTCGGTCGGCATCAGGGTGCCGGGCGGCGGGCCGGTGCCGGCGGTGCGGAAGCGCGGCGGGAACAGCCGGGCGATGTCCACGCCGGTGCCGGAGTCCACGCCCTCGATGGCGTCGATCAGGAGGTTCACCACGGTGGTGCCGATCCGCCGGGGTTTGAGCGACAGGGTGGTGATGGGCGGCTCGGTGGTGGCGTACACGTCGCTCTCGCTGCAGCAGACCAGCAGCAGGTCGTCGGGCACCCGCAGGCCGTAGCGGCGGGCGGCGGCGAGCAGGTCGGTGCCGTTGGGGTCGAACAGGCCGTAGACGGCGTCCGGCCGGTCCGGGCGGGCGAGCAGCCGGTCGGCGGCGACGGCGCCGGCCGCCGGGTCGTGCGCGGGGTAGGTCTCGTAGACCGGTTCCTGGCCGACCTTGGCGCACCAGCCGAGGTACGCCTCGGTGGACAGCCGGGTGTAGGTGTCGGTGCTGGTGCCGGTGAGCAGGCCGATCCGGCGGGCGCCGGCCTCGGAGAGGTGGTCGAGGATGCCGAGCACGGCGGCCTCGTGGTCGTTGTCGACCCAGGCGGTGACCGGGCAGTTCCCGGGCTTGCCGTCGCTGACCACCGGGACGCCGGACCGGTACAGCTCGCTGACCAGCGGGTCCTGGTCGGGCGGGTCGATCACCACGGTGCCGTCGAGGGCGATGTTGCCCCAGACGTCGTGCCGGGAGGAGGCGGGCAGTACCACCAGCGCGTAACCGCGGCCGAGGGCGGCGCTGGTGGCGGCCCGGGCCATCTCGGCGAAGTAGGCGAACTCGGTGAAGGTGAACGGCTCTTCGCCGTAGGTGGTGACGGTCAGCCCGATCAGGCCGGACCGTCCGGTGCGCAGGGTGCGGGCCGCCGCCGAGGGGCGGTATCCGAGGCGCTCGGCGACTTCGCGCACCCGGCTTCTGGTCTCGTCGGGCAGGCGGCCCTTCCCGTTCAGCGCGTCGGAGACGGTGGTGATCGACACTCCGGCGGCTGCTGCCACATCCCGGATGCCGGCCCGCTCCAGACGCCGTGAGGTGGTGGGTCGCCGACCGCTCTGGTTGGCTGCTGCTGTCATGGCGGACCGATCGTATGGCTCCTGACAAGGGTCTGTGACCGGCGCATTGGGAGCCTGTGGAGATACGTTTCTCCGTGAGTGAGCCCGTGTGCGCCCCTTCGATCCCCGGACGGAAGCAGCTGGTTTACCTCTGACATGTGCCAAAGGAACCCAGCAGAATGGCTGATCCGCGTCTGTAACCCGACCGGGCATCTCACCCCTACGGGTGAGTGCGGTCGGTATCGTTCAGGGCACCCGACCGGGGTGGAACCGCACGCGTTCCGACTGCCCGGGCACGGCGGCGACCCCGACCGTGGCGGGCGAACGCAGCGGAAAGACCGAAGGAGACCGACCGTGACCGCAGCACAGGGCCCCCGCCTCAGGCCGAGCCTGGACGGCATTCCCAGCTACAAGCCCGGCAAGCCGGCAGGCCCCGACGCCTACAAGCTGTCCTCCAACGAGAACCCGTACGAGCCGCTCCCGGGGGTGCTGGAAGCGGCGGTGGCGGCGGCCGGCAAGCTCAACCGCTACCCGGACATGGCCGTCACCGAGCTGACCGCCGAACTGGCGAAGCACTTCGACGTGCCGGTCGAGCACATCGCCACCGGCACCGGTTCGGTCGGCGTCGCCCAGTCGCTGATCCTCGCCACGGCGGGCCCGGGCGACGAGGTGATGTTCGCCTGGCGCTCCTTCGAGGCGTACCCGATCATCACCCAGATCGCCGGCGCGACCCCGGTGCCGGTGCCGCTCACCGCGGGCGGCGACCACGACCTGGACGCGATGCTGGCCGCGATCACCGAGCGGACCAGGCTGATCTTCGTCTGCAACCCCAACAACCCCACCGGCAACGTGATCCACCGCGCCGAGCTGGAGCGCTTCCTGGACGCCGTCCCGGCCGAGGTGCTGGTCGTCGTCGACGAGGCGTACATCGAGTTCATCCGCGACCCCGAGGTGCCCAACGGCCTCGACCTCTACCGGGACCGGCCGAACGTCTGCGTGCTGCGCACCTTCTCCAAGGCGTACGGTCTGGCCGGCCTGCGGGTCGGCTTCGCGGTCGCGCACGAGCCGGTCGCGAGCGCGCTGCGCAAGACCGCGGTGCCGTTCGGTGTCGTCCAGCTCGCCCAGGACGCCGCGGTCGCCTCGCTGCGGGCCGAGGCCGCGCTGATGGTCCGGGTCGACGCGCTGGTCGAGGAGCGGACCCGGGTGGTGGCCGGGCTGCGGGCCCAGGGCTGGGAGATCCCGGACTCGCAGGCCAACTTCGTCTGGCTGGAGCTGGGCGAGCGATCGCAGGACTTCGCGGCCGCGTGCGCCGCCGCCGGTGTGATCGTGAGGCCGTTCCCCGAGGGCGTCCGGATCTCGATCGGTGAGGTCGAGGGCAACTCGATCTTCCTCTCGGTGGCCGAGGCGTTCCGCAAGGAGCTGTAGCCCGCTCGTTCGGACAGGCCCCGCGGCGGAGCGGGGCGGCCGGGTTCGCACCGGCTGCCCCGCTCCGCCGCGGCGCGTTCCGGGGGCGGTCCGCGGGGTGTCGCGGACGCGTCCCGTCGCGGACGCCTTCCCGGGCGGTCCGCGGCCGTTCCCCGGGGCGCGTCGATCAGGAGTGCCTGGGGATTCCTGGGAGTCGACTGGGAGGACGGTCAACGGCTCGCCCGGAACCGGCCAAGCGGGCCCCGCCGGTGGGCGGAGCGCGGCAAATGCCCGGTTCGGCCGGTCAGCCTTCTCCCAGTCGGCGCCCAGGACGGTGCAAGAGCGCCCCGGGAAGCTGTGCGCCATGAAGGTGTTCCCGCGACGGCGAGGTGCCGTCCTCGTCAACTCCGCGCTCGGCGTGGCCCTGCTCGGTGCCGCCGCCCTGACGTACACGGTGCTGGACGACGGCACCGGTGCCACGGCCGCCAGGGCCCCGGTCCGCACGGCGTCCGTGACCAAGGGCACGGTCCTGGCCACGGTGTCCGGAACCGGCACCCTGGCCTCGCCCACCGACGCCGCCCAGGACTTCACCACCGGCGGGCGGCTGACGGCCGTCAAGGTCGCCGTCGGTGACCAGGTGACCAAGGGCCAGGTGCTCGCCACCGTCGACACCACGGCCGCCCAGCAGCAGGTGGACGCCGCGCAGGCGGCGCTCAACACCGCCGCGGCCAACCTGACCAAGGCCCGGGCGGGCGTCACCACCACGACCGTCCAGCAGCTGCCGGCCAAGGCCAACGGCTCGTCGGGCTCGTCGGGGTCGTCCGGCGGGAACGGCACGGGCGGCACGGGCGGCCGTGGGGCGGGCGGGAGCAGCGCGTCCGCCCCCTCGGCCGACCCGTCCGGGCAGACCGCCCCGTCCGCGCAGGCCACCGTCCCGGCGGCGCCGCCCGCCGTCCCCGAGCCGCAGACCACCACCATCTCCACCACCAAGGTGGACGAGGCTGCGGTCGCCCAGGCCGAGCAGCAGCTCTCCACCGCGCAGACCAACCTCTCCAACGCCCAGACGGCGCTGGCCGGCACCACGCTCAGCGCCTCGGTGGACGGCACGGTCGCCTCGGTGGCGGCCAAGGTCGGCGACACGGTCGGGGCGGCCGGCGGCGGGACCTCCGGCAGCGGCACCAAGTCGACCGGGAGCTCCGCCACCGCCCCCAGCGGCTTCATCGTGCTGACCAACCCGACCGGGATGCAGGTCACCGCGAACTTCTCCGAGCTGGACTCGCTCAAGCTCAAGAAGGGCGAGGCGGCCACCGTCACCCTGAACGCGCAGTCCGACAGCAAGTTCAACGCCTCGGTGCTCTCGGTCAGCCCGCTGCCGGTGAGCGGCTCCGGCGGTGGCGCGGCCGCCGTGCAGTACTCGGCGACGCTCCAGATCTCCGGCGACACCGGCAAGCTGCGGACCGGCCTCAGCGCGACCGTCTCGGTGGTCACCGGCGAGGCGGACAACGCGCTCTCGCTGCCCACGGCGGCCCTGTCCGGCACCGGCTCAAGCCGCACCGCGACCGTGGTCCACGAGGACGGCAGCACCGAACGGGTCACCGTCGGGGTCGGGGTCGAGGGCGACACCACCGTGCAGGTGCTGACCGGGCTGAACGAGGGCGACAAGGTCGAACTGGCCTCCACCAGCGGCTCCAACGGCTTCCCCAACGGCTCCTTCCCCGGCGCCGGCGGTCAGGGCGGCCGCAACGGCGGCGGTGCGGGCGGCGCGGGTGTGGCCGGTCTCGGCGGCGGTGGCGCGGGTGCCGGCGCGGGCGGCGGACGGGGCGGTGGCCGCTGATGGCCCGCCGCGCCCTCCCCGCCCGGCCGGGCGCCGGTCCGGTCCACCCGGTCGGCCCGGCCGGTCCGGTCCACCCGGACACGCCGCCGCCGGTGATCCGGATCCACCGGCTCACCAAGTCCTACGGCCACGGCGACGCCACCGTGCACGCGCTGCGCGGCCCGGACGACCCGGCCACCGGCGCCCCGCTCGGCGTCGACCTGGTCGTCGAGCAGGGCGACTACGTCGCCGTGATGGGCAGCTCCGGCTCCGGCAAGTCCACCCTGATGAACATCCTCGGCTGCCTCGACGTGCCGACCGCCGGCCGCTACCTGCTGGACGGCATCGACGTCGGCCACCTGGACGAGGGGCAGCTCGCGCTGGTGCGCAACCGCAAGATCGGCTTCGTCTTCCAGTCCTTCAACCTCGTCCCCCGCACCACCGCGCTCGCGCAGGTCGAGCTGCCGCTCGCCTACGCGGGCGTGCGGGCCGCCGAACGCCGTCGGCGGGCGCTCGCCGCGCTCTCCCTGGTCGGTCTGGCCGAGCGCTCCGGGCACCGTCCCAACGAGCTCTCCGGTGGCCAGCAGCAGCGCGTCGCGGTGGCCCGGGCACTGGTCACCGCGCCCGCGATGCTGCTCGCCGACGAACCCACCGGCAACCTGGACAGCCGCTCCACCGAGGAGGTGCTCGGCCTGATCGACGGCCTCAACGCCACCGGCCGCACGGTCGTGCTGATCACCCACGAGGACGAGGTGGCCCGGCACGCCAAGCGGGTGCTGCGGCTGGTGGACGGCGCGATCGTCGCGGACGTCCGGCAGGCCCCGGTCGACGGGCCGCCGCCCGCCCTGCACCGGGTGGGGGTGCCCGCGTGATCCTCTGGCAGACCCTCCGCTTCGCGGCCGGCGGCCTGGCCGCCAACAAGGTCCGCTCCGCCCTCACCATGCTGGGGGTGCTGATCGGCGTCGCCTCGGTGATCCTGCTGCTGGCGGTCGGCAACGGCTCCTCGGTCGCGGTCAAGGAGTCGATCACCTCGCTCGGCACCAATGCGCTGACCGTCAGCTCCGGTTCCTCCTTCGGCGGCTCCCGCTCCGCGGGCACCACCAAGAAGCTGACCGTCGACGACGCCAAGGCGCTGGCCACCCAGGCGGACCCGAACGCCGTCCGCTCGGTGGCCCCGGTGGTGACCACCACCGGCACCGCCCTGAACGGGGACGTCTCCTACAGCCCTGGTTCGATCGTCGGCACCTACCCGGCGTACTTCGAGACCGCCAACCAGAAGGTCGACCACGGCGAGTACTTCACCCAGGACGACGTGCTGGCCTCCCGCAAGGTCGCGGTGCTCGGGGCGACCACCGCGAAGCAGCTCTTCGCCGGCGCCGATCCGGTGGGCCGGCCGATCGTCGTCGGCGGCACCCCGTTCACCGTGGTCGGCGTGCTCAAGGCCAAGGGCGGCAGCGGCTTCACCGACCCGGACGACGTGCTGATCGCGCCGCTGCCGACGGTGCAGAACGCCTTCACCGGCTTCGGCTCGGTCAACCAGATCATGGTGCAGGCGGCCTCGGCGGACAGCACCGCCCAGGCCCAGTCCGAGATCAGCCGGATCCTGCTCGGCACCCACGCGATCGCCGACCCGGCCAAGGCGGACTTCCGGATCAGCAGCCAGACCTCGCTGCTCAGCGCCCGGGAGTCGACCACGAAGACCTTCACCGTGCTGCTCGGCGCGGTGGCCGCCATCTCGCTGCTGGTCGGCGGGATCGGCATCACCAACATCATGCTGGTCACCGTCACCGAGCGGACCAGGGAGATCGGCATCCGCAAGGCACTCGGCGCCCCCCGCGGCGTCATCCTCGGGCAGTTCCTCACCGAGGCCACCCTGCTGTCGGTGGTGGGCGCCGGGCTGGGGGTGCTGGCCGGGATCGCCGGCTCGCACTTCCGGATCGTCGGCATCGAACCGGTGGTGATCCCCGAATCGGTGCTCGGCGCCTTCGGGATCGCCGTCGCCATCGGCCTGTTCTTCGGCAGCTACCCCGCCAACCGGGCCGCCTCGCTGCGCCCGATCGACGCCCTCCGCCACGAGTGACCAAGGACCGCACACCATGAGCAACGAGATCGAGCCGTCCACCCCCGCCGAGCAGGTCGTCCTGCTCTCCACCGCGCCGGACGCCCGGGACGTCAGCGCCGAGCTGTCCGCCCCGCCGCGCCGCCGACTGCCCTGGGTACCGCTGGTGCTGGCCGGCGCGGTGATCGCCACGGCGGCCTTCGCCGGCGGGGCCTGGTACCAGCGGGACCACGGCTCCACCAAGACCGCCGGGGGCGCCGGCCGGGCGGCCGCCGCGGGCACCCAGCAGCCGCGGCCGGGCGCGACCGGTGCCGGTGGGGCCGGCAACCGCCGCAACGGCCAGGGCGGCGGCCAGGGGGCCCAGGGCGGCGGCACCGGCCAGGGCGGTCAGGGCGGCGGGCAGGGCGGTTTCACCCGGGGCACGGTCAAGGCCGTGGACGGCACCACCGTCTACCTGACCGACGCCAACGGCAACACCGTCAAGGTGACCACCGGCGACAGCACCAAGGTGCAGCTCAACAAGGAGGGCAAGGTCGGCGACCTCCAGCCCGGCCAGAGCGTCACCGTGGTCGGCACCCCGTCCGACGGCGGCTACGCCGCGACCCAGCTGGTCGAGGGCGGCGCCGCCGGCGGCGGCTTCGGCGGCTTCGGCGGAGGTGCCGGCGGCGGCTCCCGGACGGCGTCCGGCGGCTGACCGGCCGCCGCGCGCCCGCGCGGCCCGGCCCGACCTCCTCCGGTGGGCCGGGCCGCGTATTCCCCCGCCGACCTGCGCCGGAGTACCGTCGGGACGGTGCGCACACCACCGAGGCCCGACCTGGGGGTCCGTCCGTACAAAACCGCCCGATAAGGTGTTAATCCAACATTCATCGATGGCCCTTGGCCTCCCCGAGCTAGCCTCAAGCTGAACGCCATCGTCCGACCGGGAGGCGGAACCCCCGTGCAAGGCACTGTCTCGACACCAGGAGCTCCGGCGGTGAACAACGGCGGCCAGGGGGAGGCTTACCTCCTCGTCGTCGACGACGAGCCGAACATCCGCGAGCTGCTCTCCGCCTCGCTGCGCTTCTCCGGCTTCCGGGTGGCCTCCGCCGCCAGCGGCGCCGAAGCGCTGGAACTGATCGCCGTCGACCGCCCCGACCTCGTCGTCCTGGACGTGATGCTCCCCGACCTCGACGGCTTCACCGTCGTCGAGCGGCTCCGGGAGCAGACCAGCCGCGGCCTCATCGCCGGCCCCGGCCACGGCCACCCCGGCGACCACCTGCCGGTGCTCTTCCTGACCGCCAAGGACGGCGTCGGGGACAAGGTCCAGGGCCTCGCCGCGGGCGCCGACGACTACGTCACCAAGCCGTTCAGCCTGGAGGAGCTGATCGCCCGGATCCGCGCCATCCTGCGCCGCTCCGGCGGACCGGCCGAGGACGGCCGGCTGATCGTCGCCGACCTCGTCCTCGACCCGGTGGCCCACGAGGTCACCCGCGGGGGCGTCGTGGTCGCGCTCTCCCCGACCGAGTTCAAGCTGCTGCACTACCTGATGGCCAACGTGGGCCGGGTCGTCTCCAAGGCGCAGATCCTGGACCACGTCTGGGCCTACGACTTCGGCGGCGACCTCTCGATCGTCGAGTCCTACATCTCCTACCTGCGCCGCAAGCTCGACTCCGGACCCAGCCACGGGCCGAAGCTGATCCACACCGTGCGCGGCATCGGCTACGCCCTGCGCCGCCCCCCGCAGAGCTGACCCCGGACCCCGCCGCCCCGATGCCCCTCCCGCTCCCCCGCCGCGCGTCCGCGCGCCCCTCCACCCGGCTGCTCGCCCGGCCGCTCGCCCGGCTGCTCGGCCGTCCACTGGGTCACCGCCTCGGCCGTCCGCTCGGCCGGCTGTCGCTGCGCGCCCGGCTGCTGGTACTGGTGCTCGCCCTGGTCACCACCGGTCTGGTGGTCAGCGACACCGTGGTGCTCGGCACCGTCCGGCACCAGCTGGTGCAGCGGCTCGACGAGCAACTGGAACGCTTCGGCGAACCGCTGGCCCGCCGCGCGCCGACCCGCAACAGCTGGGCGGAGCCCAAGCAGCAGCAACAGCCCTCGGTCAGCGGCAAGCGGGCCGCCCCGTACCTGGCCTCGCTACCCAGCCAGTACCTGGTGCAGTACCTGGGCACCGACGGCAAGGTGCAGTACGTGGTGCGCCAGCCGATGTCCGAGAACGACCCGGCGCCGCAGCTGGACGGCTTCGACCCGGCCGCCGTCGACCCGGACAGCCCGATCGACCTGCCCGACCGGCGCGGGCGGGGAAGCTGGCGGGCGATCGTGCTGCCGGTCCAGCGGCCGAGCGCCCCGGCCAGCGTCTTCGCCGCGCCCGTGCCCAGCGCCGCCTACGTGATGGTCGCCGTCTCCCGCGAGGACATCGACACCACCGTCAGCCGGCTGCGCACCGCCTTCCTGGCGATCGGCGGCGCCGTCCTGCTGGTGATCGCCGCGCTCGGCTTCTTCGCCGTCCGGACCGGACTGCGGCCGCTGCGCCGGATCGAGGAGGGCGCCCAGCGGATCGCCGCCGGCGAGCTCTCGCACCGGATGCCCGAGCTTCCGGCGCACACCGAGGTCGGCCGGCTCTCCGTCGCCCTCAACGGCATGCTGGCGCAGATCGAGGCCGCCTTCGCCGCCCGGGCGGAGTCCGAGGGCCGGATGCGGCGGTTCGTCGCGGACGCCTCGCACGAGCTGCGCACCCCGCTGGCCGGCATCCGAGGCTTCGCCGAGCTGTACCGGATGGGCGCCCTGCCCGCCGAGGCCGACGTCAGCCGCACCATGGACCGGATCGAGAACGAGGCGATCCGGATGGGCACCCTGGTCGAGGACCTGCTGGTGCTCGCCCGGCTGGACGAGGAGCGCCCGCTCGACCTCGCGCCGATGGATCTGCGCACCCTCGCCGCGGACGCCCTGCACGACCTCACCGCCCTCGACCCGAGCCGCCCGGTCGCCCTCACCGGCCCGGCCGGCAGCGGCCCGCCCGGCCCGGCGCCGGTGCTCGGCGACGAGGCCCGGCTCCGCCAGGTGGTCACCAACCTGGTCGGCAACGCCGTCAAGCACACCCCGCCCGGTACCCCGGTGCGGATCGGGGTGGGCCACGAGGGCGGCCTCTGCCTGCTGGAGGTCGCCGACTCCGGCCCCGGCCTCACCGCCGACCAGGCCGCCCTGGTCTTTCACCGCTTCTACCGCGTGGACGCCTCCCGCAGCCGCAACGACCAGCGCGGTGGCGCGGGCCTCGGCCTCGCGATCGCCACCGCCCTCACCCACGCCCATGGCGGCGCGCTCACCCTCCACACCGCCCCCGGCACCGGCGCCACCTTCCGCCTGGAACTCCCCCACCAGCGCTGAAACCGCCCGATCGGGTGAATCCCGTTCGTTCACCCCGGCCCGGAGGCAGCTCCGTGCGAGCGTGCGCGTACAGCTTGTGCGGGCTTGCACGGGCTGACCACACTGGACGGGAATGAGGGGTGTCTCAATGATCGCGCTCGTAGCCGAGGAGACCGTCGTGGACCTGGACCAGGCGCTGTGGCAGGTGTGGAGGGCGATGGAGGTCCCCGAGGGCTTCCGCGCGGAGCTCATCGAGGGAGCTATTGAGATGTCACCCACCGGGGGGCACCGTCATTTCAGCGTCAATCGGCGATTGAGCAAGGCGCTGGACCGGCACTTGGCCGGCACTGGGTTCAGCTCCGCCCAGGACGGGAACGTCATCGCAGGTCTCAAGGTGCTGATCCCCGATGTTTTTGTCGCGCCCGACGAGGACGACGAGATCGAACACCCCGAGGGTCTCGGCGTCCTCGCGTCGGGCGTGGCCCTGGTGGTCGAGACGGTCTCTCCGGGCAAGGAAGGTCGGCAACGGGACCGTGTCCTCAAGCACCGCGCCTACGCCACCGCCGGCATCCCCGTGTACGTGATCGTCGACGACTACGACGACGGCGGCGCCGTCACCGTCCTCTCCGGCCCCGACCCCGAACGCGGCGCCTACGCCCGCTCGGAGCGGACACCCTACGGCGAGGACGCCGTGATCCCGGAGGGGCCCGCGAAGGGGTTCGCGATCGGGCCGGGGATCACCGGGGAGCGGCGGGACTGACCTCCTCCCGGAGCAGGTCCCGGGCGAGCAGGCCGGCCTGGAACCGGGAGGAGGCGCCGAGGGCGGCCATCAGGTCGGCGACCCGGCGGCGGTAGGTGCGGAGCGAGACGCCGAGCAGGCGGGCGCCGGTCTCGTCGGTGTGGCCGGCGGCGAGGGCGCGCAGGGTCTCGCGGGCGGGGCCGGACAGCGGGGGCGGCGGGGCGGCGCAGTCGGCGAGGGCGGTGGCGGTCTCCCAGGTGGCGCGGAACAGCGAGCGCACGCCGTCGACGACCTCCGGCGCGCTCACCACGGTGTACGCGTGCACGCCCCGTACCGGTGGGCCGGCCAGGATCGCGGTGCGCCGGTCGATGACGATCGCCTCCCGGGTGATCGGCCCGTCGGAGATCCGGATCTCGATGCCGGAGGCGGCGATCCGCCGCAGCCGCCGGAGCGACTCGGGGTCGGCGAGGGCCCGGCGGCTGTACATCTTGCGCATGGTGAGGCCGGGGACGACGTGCGGCCGCTTCCCCTCCCGGAAGGCCGCGTTGACGCCCGCGGAGAAGGTCATCAGATCGGTGGCGGCGACCAGGAACTCCTCGCGGGAGGCGACGAAGAGGTGTCCGGCCCGCTGGACGAGCTCCTGCTCGCCGTGCAGGGTGATGATCCGATCGGTGCTCATGGCAGCAAAGTGCCAGATCGGTCGGGGTCGCCGCGAGCCGGGCCGAGGCTTGGGGCCATGACGACGACTCCCGCACCCTCCGCGAACCCCGCCTCCCGCACCGACGCCGCCACCCCCGCGAGCGCCGCCGGCACCTTCCTCCTCGGCGGCGACCTGCCGGTGTCCCGGATGGGCTTCGGCGCGATGAAGCTGCCCTCCCGCGACTGGCACGGGCCCGCCTGTGACCCCGAGCAGAGCGTCCGGGTGCTGCGCCGGGCCGTCGAGCTGGGCGTCGACCACATCGACACCGCCTGGTTCTACTTCTTCCGGGACGTCTCCGCCCACGGCCTGATCCGGCGGGCCCTGCACCCCTACCGGGACGGCCTGGTGATCGCCACCAAGGTCGGTCCGGGCCGCGACCCGGAGGGCCGCTGGCTGGAGCCGGCCGACCGGGAGGCCCTGCGCGCCGCCGTCCACCGCGACCTGCGCGAGCTGGGGGTGGACCGGCTGGACGTGGTCCACCTTCGCCGGATGCCCAGTCAGTCGTCGATCGCCGAGCCCTTCGCCGCCCTGGCGGAGCTGCGCGCGGAGGGTCTGATCCGGCACCTGGGCGTCAGCAATGTGAACGGGGCCCAGCTCGCCGAGGCCGAGGCGATCGCCCCGGTGGTGACGGTGCAGAACAAGTTCAGCGTGCTGGACCGCACGCCGGAGCAGGACCGGCTGCTGGCGGACTGCGCCGAGCGGGGCATCGCCTTCGTCCCGTTCTACCCGCTGGGCGGTTCCGGGGTGCCCGAGCACCCGGCCCTGCGCCGGGTCGCCGAGCGCCACGGTGCCACCCGGGCGCAGGTGATGGTGGCCTGGCTGCTGGCGCTCTCGCCGTCGGTGCTGGCGATCCCGGGCACCTCCTCGCCGGCGCATCTGGAGGAGAACGTCGCCGCCGCCGCGCTGTGGCTGGACGCGGCGGACCTCGCGGAGCTGGAGACGCTGACGGCGCCCGCCGAGTAGGACCGTCGCGCCCGAGTCCTCCGCCCCCGGTACCCGACTGTTCCGCCGGGCCCGGGAGTTCACCCGGCGCGGCGGAGCGCGGCCGCGGTGTCCTCGGCCAGGGCGCGGGCGGCGGCGACGGTGGCGGTGAGGGCCGCCGGGTCGCCGCCGGGGGCGGCGAGCAGGGCGCGGGCGCGCGGGCCGAAGCCGGGCGGGGCGGTCGGCAGGGTCTCGGCCACCGCGAGGGCGCCCTTCTCGTTGAGGCACCAGCGGCGGTCGGCCGCGTACAGCGCCTGCACCAGGACTCCGACGGCGCGGGCGAGGCAGAGCGCGACGTACAGGGTGTCGCCGCGGGCCGCGCCCTTGGCCGCGCCGTCGAGCAGGAAACCGGCCTCCCAGGCACCGCCCACGAGCGCGGCCCGCAGCGGTTCCGGGTAGCGCGCGTACGCGGCCCGACGCTCCGTCAGCTCCCCGGTCGGGTCGGCCAGAACGACGCCGAGCGCCAACTCCCCGACGTAGCAGGGCGACCAGAAGCCGAGCGGGTGGCCGGCCTGGACGCCGACCTCGTAGCGTCCGGCGAGGCAGTCGGCGCGGACCCGGTCGACCCGGTCGAGGTCGCGCAGGATCCAGTCGACCCGGCCGGGGCCCTCGACGGTCAGCCAGGCGCCGCCGTCGACCCAGGGGCCCCAGCCGCCCGGGCCGGCCACCTCGACCCCGGGGCCGGCGAGGGCGCTCAGGGCGTCGAGGTCGAGGCGGCCGGCCCGGTAGTAGAGGCCGAGGTCCCAGTCCGAGTCGGGGGTGTGCTCGCCCCGGGCCCGGCTGCCGCCGAGGACGACGCCGACCACGCCGGGCACCCCGGCCAGCCGGTCGGCCATCGCTTCGATGATCGCTTCCACGGTGGGCCTGCCTTTCTGTCAGGGCGATGGCTGTCAATGCTACGGACCGTCCATATTTCCCGTCCCACCGTCCCGGCTGCTCGTTGTGGCCCGACGGACCGGTTCGCAGACTGTGCGCACGGCATCGCCGCCGGTGGAGGCCCACCCCGCCCGTTCTTCCCGGATAAGGGTGGTGGATACTGAGCTTGTGAACGTGTTCACGTTCACAAGCGGGCAAGCGTGCGCACCAGGGCAGCGGTCCCCGGCTATAGATGAAGTTTGTCCGAAATGTGACCCGAACGGGGTCGGTTGGAGAGAGGGCGACGTGGAACTGGCAATCGCTCACGAAACCATCGCGCGATGGCAATTCGGCATCACCACCGTCTACCACTTCCTCTTCGTACCGCTCACCATCAGCCTCGCCGCGATCGTGGCGGGGCTGGAGACCGCGTGGGTGCGGACGGACAAGGAGAAGTACTTCCACGCCACGAAGTTCTGGGGGAAGCTCTTCCTGATCAACATCGCGATGGGCGTGGTCACCGGCATCGTGCAGGAGTTCCAGTTCGGCATGAACTGGTCCGACTACTCCCGCTTCGTCGGCGACGTCTTCGGCGCCCCGCTCGCGATGGAGGCGCTGATCGCCTTCTTCTTCGAATCGACCTTCATCGGCCTGTGGATCTTCGGCTGGGACAAGCTGCCGCGGAAGCTGCACTGCGCCTGCATGTGGATGGTCGCGCTCGGCACCGTGCTCTCCGCCTACTTCATCCTGGCCGCCAACTCCTGGATGCAGCACCCGGTGGGCTACGCGATCGACCCGGTCACCGGCAAGGCCCAGCTGACCGACATCGCCAAGGTGCTGTTCCAGGACACCACCGTCACCGTCGTCCTGCACACTCTGACCGCCGCCTTCCTCACCGGCGCCGCGTTCATGGTCGGCATCGCCTCGTTCCACCTCTGGAAGGCCAAGCGCAAGCCGGAGAGCGCCGCCGCCGCCCCGGAGAAGGTCGCCGTGATGCGGACCTCGCTGCGGCTCGGCCTGGTGCTCGCGGTGGTCTTCGGCCTGGGCACCGCGCTCAGCGGCGACTCGCTGGCCAAGGTCATGTTCCGCCAGCAGCCGATGAAGATGGCCGCGGCCGAGGCGCTCTGGGACAGCAAGGCGCCGGCGCCGTTCTCGGTCTTCGCGGTCGGCGACGTGAGCAAGGGCCACAACTCGGTGGAGCTGGAGATCCCCGGGATACTGTCCTTCCTCGCCAACAGCGACTTCAGCTCCTCCGTCCCCGGCATCAACGACACCGCCGAGGCCGAGGCCGCCAAGTACGGCGGCGACCCCAAGGACTACATCCCGAGCATCTTCGTCACCTACTGGGGCTTCCGCCTCATGATCGGCTTCGGGATGACCTCCTTCGTGGCCGGGGTGATCGGACTCTGGACCACCAGGAAGAAGCGCTTCCTCCACCCGGAGTTCCGCACCGGGGAGACCGAGGTGCCGAGGCTGATGCTGACGCCGAAACGGGAGCTCGGTCCCTTCCTCACCAAGTGGAGCTGGCGGATCGGCATCCTCACCATGGGCTTCCCGCTGATCGCCAACAGCTTCGGCTGGATCTTCACCGAGATGGGCCGGCAGCCCTGGGCGGTGTTCGGACTGATGACCACCGCCAGCGCCGTCTCGCCCAACGTCGGCATCGGCACCCAGATCGGCGCCCTGGCGACCTTCACCACGCTGTACGCGATCCTCGCCGTCGTCGAGGTCCGGCTGCTGGTCAAGTACGCCAAGGCCGGACCGGTCACCGAGGAGCGGCCGCCGACCGAGGACCCGACCCTGCGCGGTCCCGCCTCCGGCGACGACGCCGACAAGCCGCTCGCCTTCGCCTACTGAGGCCACCCAGGATCGATAGGACCGACACACCATGGAACTTCACGACGTCTGGTTCGTCCTGATCGCCGTCCTCTGGATCGGCTACTTCTTCCTGGAGGGCTTCGACTTCGGCATCGGCATCCTCACCAAGCCGCTGGCCCGGAACACCGCCGAGCGCCGGGTGCTGATCAACACCATCGGCCCGGTCTGGGACGGCAACGAGGTCTGGCTGCTGACCGCCGGCGGCGCCACCTTCGCGGCCTTCCCGGACTGGTACGCGACCCTCTTCAGCGGCTTCTACATCCCGCTGCTGCTGATCCTGGTCTGCCTGATCGTGCGCGGCGTCGCCTTCGAGTACCGGGCCAAGCGGCCCGAACCGCGCTGGCAGCGGAACTGGGAGGAGGCGATCTTCTGGACCTCGCTGATCCCGGCCTTCCTCTGGGGCGTCGCCTTCGCCAACATCGTCCGGGGCGTCGACATCGACGCGCAGAAGAACTACGTCGGCGGCTTCTGGGACCTGCTCAACCCGTACGCGCTGCTCGGCGGACTGGTGACGCTCAGCCTGTTCACCTTCCACGGTGCGGTGTTCGCCGCGCTCAAGACGGTCGGCGAGATCCGCGACCGGGCCCGGGCCGCGGCCCTGAAGGCCGGTCTGGCGGCCGCGGCGCTGGCGGCGGTCTTCCTGATCTGGACCCAGGCCGACCACGGCAACGGCCGGAGCCTGGCCGCCCTGGTGGTCGCGGTGCTCGCCCTGGTCGGCGCGCTCGCCGCCAACCAGGTGGGCCGCGAGGGCTGGGCCTTCGTGCTCTCCGGGGCGACGATCGTGGCCGCCGTCGCGATGCTCTTCCTCGCGCTCTTCCCCGACGTCATGCCGTCCACCCTGAACCCGGAGTGGAGCCTGACCGTGACCAACGCGGCCTCCTCGCCGTACACGCTCAAGCTGATGACGATCGTGGCCGCCGTGTTCACCCCGCTGGTGCTGCTCTACCAGAGCTGGACGTACTGGGTGTTCCGCAAGCGGATCGGCGTCCAGCACATCCCCGGGCACGCCCCGGCCGCCGCCCCCGACCAGGGCTGAGGCCATGAAGCCGGTCGACCCCCGACTCCTCGCGTACACCCGCGCCACCCGGGTCTTCCTCGCCGGGTCCGTCCTGCTGGGGGCGGTGAACGCGGCCCTGGTGGTGGCCCAGGCGGGCCTGATCGCCGAGCTCGTGGTGCGCGGCTTCCAGCAGCGGGCCGGGCTCGGTGACCTCACCACCCCGCTGCTGCTGCTGGTGCTCACCGCGGTCGGGCGCGGGCTGGTCGGCTGGCTCACCGAACTGGTCGCGCACCGGTCCGTCGCCCGGGTGAAGTCCACCCTGCGGCGCCGGCTGCTCGACCACGCCACCGCGCTCGGCCCGGCCTACCTGGCGGGCCGGCGCAGCGGCGAACTCACCACCCTGGCCACCCGGGGCGTCGACGCGCTCGACGACTACTTCGCCCGCTACCTGCCGCAGCTGGCACTCGCCGTGGTCGTCCCGGCCACGGTGCTGCTGCGGATCGTCGGCGCCGACGTCACCTCGGCCGCGATCATCGCCGGCACCCTGCCGCTGATCCCGCTGTTCATGGTGCTGATCGGGATGGCCACCCAGGCCCGGACGGACCGTCAGTGGGAGGGCCTGTCCCGGCTCTCGCACCACTTCCTGGACGTGGTCGCCGGGCTGCCGACGCTCAAGGTGTTCAACCGGTCCCGGGCCCAGGCCGCCACCATCGCCCGGATCACCGCCGACTACCGCCGGGCCACCCTGCGCACCCTGCGGATCGCCTTCGTCTCCTCCTTCGCGCTGGAACTGCTCTCCACCCTCTCGGTCGCGCTCGTCGCCGTCACCGTCGGCTTCCGGCTCGTCGACGGCACCCTCGGCCTGGAGACCGGGCTGCTGATCCTGGTCCTCGCCCCCGAGGTCTACTTCCCGATCCGCCAGGTCGGCGCGCTCTACCACTCCAGCGTCGAGGGCCTCACCGCCGCGGACCGGATCTTCGAGGTGCTGGAGACGCCGCTGCCGCCGACCGGCACCGTCCCCGCGCCCGCCCTGGCCGGGGCCGTGATCGAGGCCGAGGGCCTGGTGGTGGACTTCCCCGGCCGGACCGGGCCCGCCCTGGACGGCGCCTCGCTGACCCTCGCCCCCGGCGGGACGGTCGCCCTCACCGGCCCGTCCGGCGCCGGCAAGTCCACCCTGCTCGGCGTCCTGCTGGGCCTCACCGCGCCCACCGCCGGGACGGTCCGGATCACCGCCGCCGACGGGCGGACGTACGACCTGGCCGAGCTGGAGCCGGACAGCTGGCGGCGGCAGATCGCCTGGGTGCCGCAGCAGCCGCACCTGTTCGCCGGGACCGTCGCCGACAACCTGACCCTGCACCGGCCCGGGGCCACCGAGGAACAGCAGCGCGCGGCCCTGCGCTCCGCGCACGCCCTCGACTTCGTCGACCGGCTGCCGCGGGGCCTCGGCACCCGCCTCGGCGAGGACGGCGCCGGGCTCTCCGCCGGGCAGCGCCAGCGGCTCGCGCTCGCCCGGGTGCTGCTCGCCGGGGACCGTCCGCTGGTCCTGCTCGACGAGCCCACCGCCCACCTGGACAGCGCCTCGGAGGCGGCCGTCGTGGACGCCGTCCGGGCGCTGGCCGCCGATCCGGCGCGCACCGTGCTGATGGTCGCGCACCGGCCGGCGCTGCTGGCCGCCGCCGACCGGCTGGTCCGGCTGGCCGGACCGGCCGCTCCCCCCGTCCCCCCGGCGGCCGTACCGCTGCTCGCGCACCGGGGGCTGCCGACGCCGCCGGTGCCGGACGAGGACGGGACGGACGGGGAGGGGACGGTTCCCGCCGCGGGCGCGGTCCGCCCCCGGCTGGCGCTCTCGGTGCTGCTCGGCGCGCTCGCGCTCGGCTGCGCGGTGGCGCTGATGGCCACCTCCGGCTGGCTGATCTCCCGGGCCTCCGAGCTGCCGCCCGTGCTCCACCTGATGATGGCCGTCACCGCGGTGCGCGCCTTCGGCATCGGCCGCAGCGTCTTCCGCTACGCCGAGCGGCTGGTCTCGCACGACGCGGTGCTGCGCACCCTCGGCACCCTGCGCGCGGCGGTCTACCGCCGACTGGCGGTGCTCGCCCCGGCGGGGCTGCCCGCGTTCCGGCGCGGCGACCTGCTCTCCCGGCTGGTCGCCGACGTCGACGCCGTCCAGGACCACTACCTGCGCTGGCGGCTCCCGGCCGCGGTGGCGGTGGTGGTCTCCACGGCCGCGGCGCTCGCGATGGGCGCCTTCCTGCCCGCCGCCGGTCTGGTGCTCGGGCTCGGGCTGCTGCTCGCCGGACTGGTGGTGCCGGTGCTCACCGCCCGCTGGTCGGCCGGGGCCGAACGGCGGCAGGCCCCCGCGCGGGGGCGGCTCGCCACCGCCGTCCTGGACGCGTTCAGCGGCACCGCGGAACTCACCGTGGCGGGCGCGCTGCCGGGGCGGCTGGCCGCCGTCCGCGCCGCCGACACCGCGCTGACCGGCCTGGCCGCCCGTTCGGCCGCCACCGCGGCGCTCGGCACCGGGCTGATCACCCTGCTCACCGGACTCACCACGGCGGCCGCGGCGGCCGTGGGGCTGCGCGGGGTGGCGTCCGGGGCGCTCGCCCCGGTCTGTCTGGCCGTGGTCGTCCTCACCCCGCTGGCGGCCTTCGAGGCGGTCACCGGGATGCCGGCCGCCGTCCAGGCCCGGCGGCGCGCCCGGGCCGCCTCGGCCCGGCTGGCCGAGGTGCTGGAGGCGCCGGCCGTCGTCGCCGAGCCCGACCCGGCGCGGGCCCTGCCCTCGCGCCCGCTGCCGATCGCGGTCCGCGGACTGACCGTCCGCCACCCCGGGCGGACCGTGGACGCGCTGACCGGCGTCGACCTCGACCTCGCCCCCGGCCGGCGGATCGCCGTGGTCGGCCCGTCCGGCTCCGGCAAGACCACGCTCGGGCGGACCCTGCTGCGCTTCCTGGACCAGCGCGCGGGATCGGTGGTGCTCGGCGCCGGCCGTCCAGGGGCCGTGGACAGCCGGGAGCTCGCGGGGGAGGACGTCCGCCGGGTGATCGGGCTCTGCGCCCAGGACGCCCATGTCTTCGACAGCTCGCTCCGGGAGAACCTGCGCCTCGCCCGGCCCGACGCCGGGGAGGACGAGCTGCGGGCCGCGCTGGCCGCCGCCCGGCTGCTGGACTTCACCGATGCGCTGCCGGACGGCCTGGACACCATGGTCGGCGAGCACGGCGCCCGGCTCTCCGGTGGTCAGCGGCAGCGGCTCGCACTGGCCCGGGCGCTGCTCGCGGACTTCCCGGTGCTGGTCCTGGACGAGCCGGCCGAGCACCTGGACCTGCCCACCGCCGACGCCCTGACCGCCGACCTGCTCGCCGCCACCACCGGCCGGAGCACCGTGCTGATCACCCACCGGCTGGCCGGACTGGACGACGGCACGGTGGACGAGGTGCTGGTCCTGGACGGCGGCCGGGTGGTCGAGCGGGGCGGCTGGTCGGAGCTGCTGGCCCGGCCGGACGGGCGGCTGCGGGCGATGCGCGAGCGCGAGCGGGAGGCCGGGGGCGTGCCGCTGGCGGTCGGGTAGGGGCTGTCTCCCGGTCCGTGCGGCCGGGTCCCGGGGCGGGGAGTCGGGGGCCGCCCGTCGCGTCGTTACTTCTGCCGAAAACCGTACAAACTACGCTCGTCCTCATGGACCCCATGCCCGCCCTGCCCGAGCCCGCCGAGCCCGCCGCGACGTCCGAGCCCGCCGCGACGTCCGAGCCCGGCGCGCCGTCCGGGACAGCCGCTCCGTCCACCGGGACCGCCGCGTCCTCGGCCGTGGCCGGGACCTTCGCCGGGCCCGCCGCCGGTGAGCCGGAGCCCGACCAGGCGCCGCACCGGGTACCGGAGATCTCCTCGCTGGGGCTGGACACGCTGGTCACCGAGGTCTCGGAGCGGCTGCAGTCCGCCGCCGCCGTCACCGACCGGATGCAGCGGCTGCTGGAGGCCGTCGTCTCGGTCGGCTCCGGGCTGGACCTGCACGCCACCCTGCACCGGATCGCCACCGGGGCCGCCGAGCTCGTCGACGCCCGGTACGCGGCGCTCGGGGTGATCGCCCCCGGCGGGCACGGGCTGTCCGACTTCATCCACGTCGGGGTCGACGACGCGGTGGCGGCCCGGATCGGTGAGCTGCCGGTCGGCCGGGGCATCCTCGGCGCGCTGATCGACCGCCCCGAGCCGTTGCGCCTCACCGACCTCGGCGCGGACCCCCGCTCGTACGGCTTCCCTCCGCACCACCCGGAGATGAAGACCTTCCTCGGCGAGCCGATCCGGATCCGCGACGAGGTGTTCGGCAACCTCTACCTGACCGAGAAGAAGGGCGGCGGCGCCTTCACCCCCGAGGACGAGCAGGTGGTGCACGCGCTCGCCGCCGCGGCCGGTGTCGCGATCGAGAACTCCCGCCTCTACGAGGAGGGCCTGCGCCGGGAGCGGTGGATCGCCGGCGCGTCCGCCGTGACCACGGCGCTGCTGTCCACGGACGAGGCGGAGGTCGCGCTCACCGTCGCCGCCGAGCAGGTGCGGGAGCTGGCGGACGCCGCGCTCGGCATGATCCTGCTGCCGATCGCGGACGAGGGCGCCGGCACCGTGCGGATGCGGGTCGCCCACGCCTCCGGCGAGGCCGCCGAGTTCGTCCGCGGCGAGCTGCTGCCGCCGGGCAGCTTCGCCTCCCGGCTGCTCGCCGGGGAGAGTGTGCACCTCGACGACATGTCCACCGACCCGACCGTGGTGATCCGGCTCGCCCGCAGTTTCGGCCCCTCGCTGGCGGTGCCGATGATCGCGGCCCAGCGGGTGCTCGGCGGTCTGTGCGTCTGGCGCCCGCGCGGGGCGATGCCGTTCACCGGTGGCGAGAAGGAGCTGGCCGAGACCTTCGCCTCGCAGGCCGCGCTCGCGCTGCGGCTGGCCGAGGGCCAGCGGGACCAGCAGCGGCTCGCGGTGTTCCAGGACCGCGACCGGATCGCCCGCGATCTGCACGACCTGGTCATCCAGCGGCTGTTCGCGACCGGGATGATGCTGGAGGGGGCCGCCCGGCGCGCCATCGTCCCCGAGGTGAAGGTCCGCATCGGCGAAGCCGTCGACGAACTGGACGCCACCATCCAGGAGGTGCGCACCACCATCTACGCGCTCCAGCACGACGACCACGGCGACGCGCCCGACACCCTGCGGACCCGGGTGCTGCGCGAGTGCAGCCAGACCGCGGCGGCGCTCGGCTTCAAGCCCTCGGTCTCCTTCGTCGGTCCGGTGGAGAGCCTGGTCGGGGAGAAGACGGGTCGTCAACTGCTCGCGGCCCTCCGGGAGATGCTCTCCAACACGGCCCGGCACGCCCGGGCCTCCCGGGTCGGGGCCGAGGTCGACGCGACCGTGCACCTGGACGACGACGGCCGGCCCGTCGGCGGCGACCCGGAGTCGCTCGACCGGGGCGGGCGTCCCGGCGTCCTGCTGACCGTCACCGACGACGGGGTGGGCATCCCCGAGGGCGGGCGGCGCAGCGGCCTGCTCAACCTGACCCGGCGGGCCGAGGCGCTCGGCGGAGACGCCTGGCACGAGCCGGGGCCGTACGGCCGCGGCACCAGGGTGCTCTGGACGGCGCGGCTCTGAGGGCGGACCGGAGCAGGCGGGTCGGTCGGCCGGGGCGGTCGGAGCGCTCGTCGGAATGGTCGGGGCGACTCGGGACATTTTCGAACGGTTGGTGAACGACGCGCAGCGGCACCGGGAGTGCTTGGCGCGCGGAAGGTGTGCAGTCGGTGAAAGTTTAACGAGAGAGAACTTCGCGGCCAACGGAGAAAGTTGTGCATTTCGTGGCCTTCCGGCGCTCTCGTGTGCACACATAGCTTTACTCCCGTCTCGGAGAGAAACCGGACCGTGGGGGAGCAGTGGACGCGTCTGGCCGCGGTCACACCGCAGCAGGGGCAAGTCGAGGGGGATTCCGGGCCGAACGGGCACCGGACGGGCGGTACCGCTGGCAACTGAAGGCGCCGAACGGGCGTGTTGTCGCGGTCACCGCGGCCGCGTACGAGACGGCCGCGGAGGCGGAGCGCGGCTTCGACGGCTTACGGGTCGTCGCGGACGGGCTCACCGCCCGGATCACGCACGTCCGGGACGGCATCGGTTGGGTCTGGGTGATCCCGGGCAGCCGCAACCTCCCGGAGGTGCGGTCGAGCCGTGCCTACGAGCGGTACGCCACTTGTCAGAACGCCTTCCGGCGCTTCGTGGTGCTGCTGGCGAAGCAGCCGGCCCTCGAACGCCCCGAACCGATCGAGCGGGGGCCGTCGTTGAGAACGTCCGATGTCCGCTGAGCGACGCGGGCCGCGCCTGCTCTCCGTCCCGGTCGGCGACCGTTCGCTGACCTGGGCGCTGCGCGCGGCTAACGGGAGACAGCTCGGCGTCGGCGTGCGCACCTATCGCACCGAGCTCGAACTCACCGACGCCGTAAGGGAACTGATCATCGAGCGGACCGCGCTGCGGTGCGCCGTCGGCCAGTCCGAGGCCCGGCTCTGGGTGTGGACGGCGCACCTGCCGGTCCGCACCACCCGGCCGGGCGCCGCCGAGGCGGCCGGCCCGGTGGCCCGCAGCGCCCGGGGCTATCTCCGGCGCGACCAGTGCCAGGCCGGCGTGACCGGATTCCTGGCCGGACTCCAGCGCCTGGGCCAGGAGTCGCGCCGCCCCGACCGGGAGGACAACTGGCCGTTCTGACGGCCCGTCCGCCGTCCCGCAGCCGCCCTCGGGCGGCTGTTCGTGCTGGCCCGGCGCAAGAACCGCCTTCCCCCTCTTCCGGTGAAGCCCAGGTATCCGGCAACCCCCCGAGCCGCCACCTGGAGAAGAACGTCACCGGCCTCCCACCTGCGACTTTCCCACCCTCCGCGGCCGGGCTGACCTGTCGCTAAACCTCTCCGAACCGAGAAATCGACAATCGGCGGCGGCCTTGGTCGGCCCTTCCGACGGAACCGGGCCGACCGACAGGATCGGCACTGCCGGAGCGGCCACCGCGGACGTGGCCACCGGCCCTGGGAACTGACCACCAGTACCCGGGCACAGCGATGTACTGCTCTCCCACCGGAGGAAGAGGAACATGCGCAAGACCGCTGCCAAGCTGCTCGCCATCGCCGCCATCGCCACCTCGGTCGCGACCGTCGCCTCGGGCACCGCCGTCGCCGACCCGTCGACCCTGCCGCTCGCGCAGGACATCGTGGGTGTCGGCTCGGACACCACCCAGGCCGTCCTGAACCAGTTCTCGACCGACTACAACGCGTTCCTGGGCGCCAGCAGCACCCTCCCGCGTCTGTACAGCTGGGACGCGACGGGCACCTCGCCGATCGTCACCAAGACCGGCGCCACCACGCCGTTCAACCGTCCGAACGGTTCGAGCGCCGGCATCTCCGCGCTGGACGCCACCTCCAAGACCACGGTCGACTTCGCCCGCTCCTCGCGTGGCCCGAAGAACAGCACCCCGACCGTCCCGGGTGACCCGACCACCGACCTGTTCGTGGCCTTCGCCAAGGACGCGGTCTCCGTCGCCACCACCACCACGGGCAGCAACGCGCCGACCAACCTGTCCAAGAACGACCTGATCAACATCTACAACTGCACCTACACCAACTGGAACCAGATCCCGGGTTACACGGGCGCCGGCGGCACCATCAAGGCGTTCCTCCCGCAGGTCGGCTCCGGCACCCGCTCCTTCTTCCTGCAGGCCCTCGGCCTGAGCAACGGTGGCGCCTGCGTCCTGGCGAACCCGACCGTCCAGGAGAACCAGGGCACCGACACGCTCCTGAACGACCCGAACGCGATCGTCCCCTACTCCGCCGCCCACTACATCGGCCAGGTCTACAACGGCCACAGCAGCGGCAGCGACGCTGCGGGCGCCCTGACCATCCGTTCGATCGACGGCATCGCCCCGGTCGACGGCACCAACGCCCTGTCGGCGACCTTCGCCAACACCGCCTTCGGCCGCGTGGTCTACAACGTGGTCCGCGAGGCCAACTGGAACGCCACCGACACCCAGGGCACCGCGCTCCGCGCGATCTTCGGCACCAACGGCTGGGTCTGCAAGAACGCCACCGCCACCGCCGACATCAAGAGCTACGGCTTCCGCACCCTGCCGGCCGGCGCCTGCGGCAGCACCACCCACGCGATCTGATCGCAGCACTTCCGATCGCAGCACACCGTACTTCCGGCGGCCGGGGGCTCGCGCCCCTGGCCGCCGGCCACGCCGGGACGTCCGGAGCGACTCCGGGCGGGCCGGCGGCACCACCGCACCACCGCAGGACCGCACCACCTTGAGAACGCACCACCGCACCACGGCCCCATGGCCGAACCGTTCCACGTTGCACACCAAGGAGAGCAGTATGTCCCGCACCAGCGCCCGTCTCGCCGCCGTTGCCACCGCTGTTGTGCTCGCCACCACCGGCGCGGCCACCTCGGCCTCCGCCGCCACCCCGGCCACCGGCAGTGCCGTGGTGAACGAGAGCAACACCTTCCTGATCAACTCCCTCTCGGCGGGCGTCATGGTCTTTGCCCTCCCGACGGCCACGGGCTCCTACGACAGCGCCACGGGCCTGTCGGCCGCGTTCCCGGTGACCGGCGGTGCCGCCAACCTCCCCGGCTACTACGGTGACGTCCAGCTGGGCGGCGGGCTGCTCTTCATCAACCTGCGCACCGGCAAGACCGCCGTGTTCAAGAACCTGTCCTTCAACGTGGGCAACTGGCAGATCACCGGTGTCCCGCAGGGCGGCACCACCCCGGTCGCGCTGCTCGACCCGGCCGGCGACACCTCGGTCGCCGGCAACGCCGCCGCCAGCACGCTGACCGCCAGCGACCTCCAGGTGGACGAGGAGGGTGCGAAGTATCTCGACACCAAGCTGAACACCACCTTCTTCACCGCGGGTCAGTCGGTGGGTTCGCTGAACCTCACCTTCAAGGCCGGCAGCTGACACGCACCAGGTAACGGCGGCGGGGTCCGGATGTCCGGGCCCCGCTGTTCCGCGCTCGGGGAGCGCTGCCGTGAGTCGTGATCAAACAGTGCTGTTCGCAGGCGAGTTGTGGCCTCGTACACCCTGGCGATCCACGGCGGCCATGTACGGCTGGCCGAATGGTGACTGACCATCGGCGGCATCTGGCCAACTCGCGCCGGGGTCCGGCCGGTTCCCCGTCTACGCGCGAAGCGCGGTCCTGGAGGTGCACGTCATGAGAGTCCGTCCACCGGGTTCGAGAGCCGTGGGGAGGTGGAGGAGGGGACTTCTGGCACTGGGGACGGCCTGGGCCGTTGTGGGGGTCTCGGCGATCCTGCCACTGGGCGCGGGAACGGTTCCGCAGGCGGCGGCGGCCACGGCGACGACCGTGGACGGGCCGGCCGTCTGGCGCCCCGCCACCCAGGACTACGGCCCCAAGGGCAAGATCACCGTCTCCTCCACCAGCAACCTGGGCAACGAGGTCGTCCACGTCTCCTGGGAGGGCTTCACCCCGACCGTCGACCCGCTGGGCGTGCCGGTGAAGTTCGTCAAGCTGAACAGCCCCACCGGCCAGGAGCTCTACCCCGTCCGGATCTACCAGTGCCGGGGCACCAACCCCACCGTGCACGACTGCTACGGCAGCACCAAGTTCAACCAGGACCCGGCCAAGGGCTTCCTCCAGCCGGCGCCCCCGCCGGGAACCACCACGCCGGAGTACCCCTTCAACGGCGCGGTCCGGGTCACCGGCCCCGACGGCCGCGGCGAGGCGGACATCGAGGTGTGGACCTCCCAGGAGAGCCAGAGCCTCGGCTGCGACTCCACCCACCCGTGCTCCTTGGTGGTGGAGGCCAACTACGGCGGTGACTCGCTCGGTTGGAGCAACGACAACTACCAGATCGACTGCGCGAACCACACCCTCGACAACCCGGTCGAGAGCGGCTACTTCGCGACCGCCTCGGAGTCGATCTTCGCCATGAGCGGCGCGGAGAACGACACCTGGAACCCGGGCGAGAGCTGCGCCTGGGCGAACCGGGTCGTCGTCCCGCTCTCCTTCGCGCCGACCGCGGGCGACTGCCCCAGCGCCTCGCAGGACCTGCTGGTCGCCGGCCTGGCCATGGCCAACCGCGCGATGCAGCAGTGGCGCGCGGGCCTGTGCCAGGGCTCGAACGCGCTCGGGGTGGACTACATCGGGAACCAGGGCGAGCCGCAGACCCGGGCGAACTTCCGCAAGCAGACGGGGCCGGACATCGGCCTGACCGCCCTCCCGGAGAGCGAGCCGGCGAACCGGCCGTACGTCTACGCGCCACTCGCGACCACGGCGATCTCGGTCGCCTACGTGGTCGACGACGTGGCGAACTCCGGCCAGATCAAGACGCTGAACCTGACCCCGCGGCTGCTGGCGAAGATGCTGACCCAGTCCTACGCGATGGTCAAGGGCGTCACGATCGACTCGGTCGCGAACAACCCGGTCTGCATCTTCGAGGACAAGGACTTCCTCGACCTCAACCAGCTGGACCCGGAGAGCGGCCAGCGCTGGCCCAAGTGCACCGACCAGGCGTGGCTGGCCGACTCGGCGCCGATCGTGCTCGGTGGCACCACCGACCTGATCTACCAGCTGACCTCGTGGATCGCCGCGGACCCGGAGGCCGCGGCCTTCCTGCGCGGCGAGCCGGACCCGAACGGCATGCACGTCAACACCTTCTACCAGCAGCCCGCCTTCCCGGGTTACCCGGTGGACGCCATCAGGGTGCAGGACTACTCCGGTCCCGGCGACTGGAAGATGTACGAGATGAACCCGCTCAACAACGGTCTGGCCCAGGTCGCGCGCAACCTCCTGATGGCCAAGCCGACCTGCCAGTCCCCGTACCTCGACGTGGACGGCAAGCACCCCGGGTGCGCACCGGTCGACCCCGGCCGCCGCGGGCTGTTCGCGATCATGGACAGTGGCCAGGCCAAGGCGTACGGCATGCCGGAGGCGGCGCTCCGCAACCCGGCCGGGCAGTTCGTGAAGCCGACCCTGGACAGCCTCGGGGCTGCCGTCGGTGTCATGCCCGTCGACCCCGTCACCGGCACCCAGAAGCTGCCGTACGGCGTGGCCGGGACCGATTTCGCGAATGCGGCGCAGGCGTACCCGCTGTCCGTCGTGCAGTACGCGATGACGCCGACCGGCGGTTTGTCCGCGGCGAAGGCGAAGGCGGCGTCGGACTTCCTGCGCCGGGTGACCGACCCGGCCGAGGGCCAGCGCTACGGCAACGAGCCCGGTCTCCTGAGCCCCGGGTTCCTCGCTCTGACGGACGCCCAGCAGGCCCAGGCGCGGTCGGCCGTGACGCACGTCGCGGCGCAGGACGGCACCTACCCCGGCAACCAGACCGCGCCCAAGCCGACCGAGCCCGAGGGTGAGAACGGCGGCCAGACCGGTGGGACCGACGGCGGAACCACCGGCGGGACCGACGGCGGAACCACCGGTGGCACCGACGGCGGAACCACCGGTGGCACCGACGGTGGGAGCACGGGCGGGACCGGCGGCGGCGACGGCGGAACCACCGGTGGGACCACCGGCGGCTCCGGCGGTACGACCGGCGGCTCCACGGGTTCCACGAGCACGGGCGGTTCGACCGGGACCACCGGTTCGACCGGTACCTCGGGTTCGACCGGTACCTCGGGTTCGACCGGCAGCAAGGTGTCCACCGGCTCGGGCACTACGGGTTCGGGGTCGACGGGTTCGGGTTCGGGTTCGACCGGTTCGACCGGTTCGACCGGCACCGGATCCGGCACCGCCGCGACTCCCGCGGCCGCCGCACCCGCGGCCTCGGCCAAGGCGACCCCGACCCCGGCCCCGACCCCGGCCGCCACCACCGGGCCGCTCGCCGCCGCTCCGGTCGCCGCCGGAACCCCGGTCGCCGACCGGTCCGGCGGAGCCAGGCTGCTGCTGCCGATCGCGCTGATCGCCGGCGCGGTCCTGCTGGTGGGAGGCCCGCTGGCGCTCGTCCTGGCCGGTACTCCGGCCGGCGCGCGGATCGCCACCGGGGCGTCCGGGCTCTGGACGCGTCTGCGTCCGGGCCGTCGCGGCTGACGACGCACGTTCCGACTCGGCGGGGCCGCTGTCCCGGCCCCGCCGAGTCCCTTCCCCGACCCCGTCATTCCCCCCGCACCTGCCCGTACCGAGCGCGCCGGAGAGCAGACCATGACAGCCGCCGCCGAGCCCGCGACACCGTTCGCCGAGACTCCAGGCCAGCCGGACCACGACACACCTCGCACCATCACCGCCCCGTCCACGCCCGGTGACCGGGTGTTCCGCGGTTTCCTGCGGGCGTCGGGGCTCTCAGTCTTCGCGATCATGGGCCTGATCGCCTTCTTCCTCCTCCTGCGCGGCGCCGACGCGCTCCGCGCGGTCGGCTTCTCCTTCTTCACCGAGCAGAGGTGGCTGCCCCAGGCGCACATCTTCGGTATCGCCGCGGTGCTGCCGAACGGCCTGCTGATCGCCGTCATCGCCCTGCTGATCGCGGTCCCGGTGGCACTGACCTCGGCCGTGTTCATCTCCGAGTACGTCCCGGTCCGGCTCCGGGCGACCCTGATCTCGCTGGTCGACCTGATGGCCGCGATCCCCAGCATCGTCTACGGCCTCTGGGGTCTGTTCTTCCTCCAGCCGCGGATCATCGGCTTCGTCCGCTGGATGTCCGACCACCTCGGTGGCGCGATCCCCTTCCTCAAGGTGCGCACCGGTGACATCGCCAGCTCCTACACCTCGTCGACCTTCATCGCCGGCGTCGTCGTCTCGCTGATGATCATCCCGATCGTCACCTCGCTCAGCCGGGAGGTGTTCTCCCAGGCGCCGCAGGGCGAGCGGGAGGGCGCCTACGCGCTCGGCTCGACCCGCTGGGGCATGGTGCGGACCGTGGTGCTGCCGTTCGGCCGCGGCGGTGTGATCGGCGCCGTGATGCTCGGCTTCGGGCGCGCGATGGGCGAGACCATCGCCGTCGCGCTGATCATCTCGCCCAACTTCGAGCGGATCAGCCACGTCCTGGAGAGCGGTGCCAACTCGATCTCCGCGCTGATCGCCCTGCGCTTCGGCGAGTCGGACCCGCTCTCGCTCTCGGCGCTGATGGCGGCGGGTCTGGTGCTGTTCGGGCTCACCCTGCTGGTCAACATGGCGGCCGGGCTCGTGATCAACCGGTCCCGCTCCGGCGCGGCCACGGCGGACTGACCCGTGAACCGAATCCCCCGCCCCCGCCCGTTGCCGCCCCGTTGTGAAGGGACGACCCGATGACCACACTCGATCTGCCGGCCGAAACCGCTCCGGCCCCGGCCCCGCGGGAGGCCGCGCCGCCGACCGAGCGCCGGATCAGGATCGGCGGGGTGACCCGTGAGGACGTGCTGACGATCCTCGGCGCCCTGACCGGTTCGCTGGCGCTGGACTGGATCCTCTACGAGCGCGTCATGCCGTTCAGCGGAGCGTTCGGCTTCCTGCTCTGCTGGTACCTGCTGTTCATCGTCGGCTACGGCCTGCTCGGCCGGCTCCAGTGGGGTCCGATGCTGGTGCGCGAGCGGCTGGTGTCGGTGGTCGCCTGGAGCGCGGGCCTGGCGGTGGTGGCGCTGATCGCCGACCAGATCGGCTACGTCGCGATGCGCGGCTACGAGGCGGCCCAGCACCTCAACTTCTTCACCGAGTCGATGGAGACGACCTCCGCGCTCTCGCCGATCACCTCGGGCGGCGCGCTGCACGCGATCCTCGGTTCGCTCGAACAGCTCGGCCTGGCCACCCTGTTCGCGGTGCCGCTGGGCATCTCGGCGGCCGTCTTCATGTCCGAGGTCGGGGGCCGGCTGGCCCGCCCGGTGCGGACCCTGGTGGAGGCGATGACGGCGCTGCCGTCGATCGTGGCCGGCCTCTTCGTCCTCGGTGTCGTGATCATCACCCTGGGCTTCGAGAAGAGCGGTTTCGCCGCCTCGCTGGCCCTGACGGTAATGATGATGCCGATCGTCACCCGGGCCGCCGAGGTGGTGATCCGGCTGGTGCCGGGCACGCTGCGGGAAGCCTCCTTCGCCCTCGGCGCCAGCCAGTGGCGCACCGTGTGGAACGTCGTGCTGCCGACCGCCCGGCCCGGTCTGGTGACGGCGGTGGTGCTCGGCATGGCGCGGGGTGTCGGCGAGACCTCGCCGGTGCTGCTGACCGCGGGCTTCACCACCCAGCTCAACACCAACCCGTTCAGCGACCGTCAGGTGTCGCTGCCGCTCTTCATCTGGAACTACGTCAAGCAGCCGTACCCCGACATGGTCGCGCGCGCCTTCGCGGCGGCCCTGGCACTGATGCTCATGGTGCTGATCCTCTTCGTCACCGCGCGTGTGCTCGGCGGCCGCCGTCCCGGTCAGCTGACCCGCCGCCAGCGCCGGCGGATCGAACGGGGAGCCCGGGCCGCCGAGCGGTCCTCCCACGAGCGCCGGACGGCCGCGGCCGCCGGACCCGCCGTGGCGGGAGCGCACCGAACCTCCGGAACCGCCGCGGCAGGAGCGAGCTGATGTCCGTAACAACCACCCACCGAACCAGAGGAGTTCCCATGTCGTGGGAGGCTGTTCGCCGACCCGTGGCACGTACCGCCGCCATGCTGCTCACCCTGTGCCTGACCGCGGCGGCACTGCTGCTGGGACAGGCCGTCCCGGCGTTCGCGGCCACCACGCTGAACGCCGACGGGTCGAGCTGGGCCGGTCCGGCCATCGACCAGTGGCGCAATGACGTCAACCCGTTGGGCATCAAGATCAACTTCAGTCCGTCCGGCTCGGCCGCCGGCCGCAGCCAGTGGGCGATCGGCCAGAACGACTTCACCGCCTCCGACGTGCCCTTCCGGACCCAGCAGGACACCGGCGTCGGCCAGGGCGGTCACGAGAACGGTTCGGGCAACGTCGAGAACCCGGTGTACGGGTACTCCTACGTCCCGATCACCGCGGGCGGCACCGCGTTCATGTACAACCTGACCGTCGCCGGCAAGCAGGTCCGCGACCTGCGGCTCTCGCCCAAGACCATCGTCGACATCTTCACCCGCAAGATCACCAACTGGAACGACCCGAGGATCGCCGCCGACTACGGCAAGGCCCTGCCCTCGATCCCGATGATCCCGATCGTCCGCTCGGACGGTTCGGGCGCCACCGCCCAGTTCACCCGGTGGATGCAGCACACCTTCCAGGCCGACTGGGAGGAGTACTGCCGGAGCATCAACAGCGTCACCTGCGGCGACTACACGGAGTTCTTCCCGAGGACGTCCCAGACGAAGGCGCTGAACGGCTCCGACGTCGTCGCCAACTACATCATGGGCTCCGCCGGTGCGGGCACCATCGGCTACGACGAGTACGCCTTCGCCAAGGGCAGCGACTGGCCGGTCGTCAAGGTCCTCAACCCGGCCGGCTACTTCACCCTGCCCACCGCCTCCAACGTCGCCGTCGCCCTGACCGCCGCCAAGATCCGCGGCGTCGACGACAGCACCCCGGCGAGCGACCCGAACTTCCTGCAGCAGAACCTCGACGGCGTCTACGTCAACAGCGACCCGCGGTCCTACCCGGTCTCCAGCTACAGCTACCTGATCGTCCCGCGCAAGGACGCCGCGCTCCCGCCGCCGCCGCGCTTCGACGACCCCAAGGGCAACGCGCTCAGCCGTTTCATCTCGTACGTGCTCTGCGCCGGTCAGGGCAAGGCCGACGAGCTGGGGTACTCGCCGATCCCCCGCAACCTGGTCCGCGGCGGCATCCTGCAGACCCAGCACATCCCGGGCAACGCCAGCACGGTCGACCCCAACACGCTCGCCAACTGCCCCAACCCGACCTTCACCGGCGAGGAGCTGACCGTTCTCAAGAACGCCCCGCAGCCCAGCCCCTGCGACGCCAAGGGCGCCCCGCTGGACTGCAAGGTGGAGAACGGCAAGCCGGTCACCGGCGGGACCACCTCGGGCGGCTCCGCCACCTCCGGTGGCGCGGCCACCGGCGGTTCCGCTTCGGGCTCCGGCGGCGCGGCCACCGGCGGCGCGACCGGTGGCGCGGCCACCGGCGGTTCCGCTTCGGGCTCGGGCGGCGCGGCCACCGGCGGCGCGGCCACCACCGGCGGCACCGGCAAGGCCACCACCACCAAGACCCCGGGTGCCACCGGGACCGGCTCCACCGGCTCCACCGGCTCCGCGACCGGCGGCGCCGGAACCACGGGCGGCACCGGCGGTGACGCCGGCACCGGAGGCGCGGCGGCCGACCCCAACGCCGCGGCCGCCGGCGACCCGAACGCGGTCGTCGACGGCGACGACCCGACCGCGGAGCAGGTCGTGGACCCGCAGACCGGCCAGGTCGTCGCGCGCGGCCGGGGCAGCGGCACCGCCACCGAGGTGGCCGCCGACGTGGTCGAGGTCGCGGGCCGTCCGGAGGACTGGACCCTGAGCACGCTCACCGCGCTGGAACTGCTCGCCGTCGTCATCGTCCCGCCGCTGCTCGGCCGCCGGCTGCTGCGCCGCCGGTCGCAGACGGGCGGCCGGTCATGACGGCGCCCGCCCTGGAGAAGCCCGCCGGGACGGCGCGCACCGCGCCGTCCCCGGCGGAGGCGGCACCGCCCGCCGCCCCGGCGCCGGAGACCGCTCCGGCCGGGGGCGGTGGCTCCGGCCGGACGGCCAAGCGGGTCAGGTTCCTCCAGGCGGCCTGGGCGGTGAGCCTGCTCGCGGCGCTCACCATGGGGTTCGTCGGCTACCTGTTCACCCTGTCCCACGTCCAGCAGAAGCACTTCCAGTCCACCGCCTACAAGTCCTTCCGGGACCAGCTCGCCAAGGCGGTCGCCCCGACCGGCAAGGCCGCCGACGGCTCCCCCGTCGCACTGCTGGACATCCCGGCGATCGGGCTGCACCAGGTGGTCGTGGTGGAGGGCACCACCGGCCGGGACCTCATGCGGGGGCCCGGCCACCGCCGGGACACCGCGCTGCCCGGGCAGACCGGGGTGGCGGTGCTGTTCGGCCGGGGGGCGACCTTCGGGGCGCCCTTCGGCGAGCTCAACAAGCTGCGGGTCGGTGACCGGATCGAGGCCACCACCGGCCAGGGCAGGTTCACCTACACCGTCAACGTGTACGGCAGCGAGGACCACCCGATCGTCGACCCGGTCCGCAACCGGCTGGTGCTGGTCACCAGCGACTCCGACTGGATCCCGGAGTCCACGGTGATGATCGGGGCCCGGCTGGACGGCGACCCGGTGGTCAACCCGGGCGGGCGTCCCGCCGCCGTGCCGTACGACAAGGCGCTGGCCGCCGACAAGGGCGCGCTGGCCGCGCTGCAGCTGTGGTCGCTGGGACTGCTCGGCGCGGTGGTCGCCGTCGTCGTGCTGGCCCGGTACTGGCACCGCTCGGCCGCCTACCTCAGCCTCGCGCCGGTCGTCGGCGCGCTGCTCTGGGCGGTCTACGAGAACGCCGCCGCCCTGCTGCCCAATCTCTACTGACGCGCGCCCGGAGGACCGTACCGATGACCGACGCACCGATGACCGACATACCGCCCAACCACGTCCCGGGGGCCGACGAGGCCACGATGACCCTGCCGGTCGTCCCGGCGGGCGCCGGACCCGCCGGCGACGACGGGCAGCTGCTCTACCCGCAGGACGCGCACTACCAGGGCTACGCCGAGCAGCCCGTGCTGGCCGGGCTGGAGACCCGTGAGGTCTCCGCCTGGTTCGGCGCCCGCAAGGTGCTGGAGCGGGTCTCGCTCGCCATGCCGGCCGGCGAGGTGACGGCCCTGATCGGGCCGTCCGGCTGCGGCAAGTCCACCTACCTGCGGATCCTCAACCGGATGCACGAGATGGTCCGCGGCGCCGCCCTCTCGGGCGAGGTCCTGCTGGACGGCGACGACGTCTACCGCCCCGGCCGCCGCCCGGCCGAGGTGCGCCGCCGGATCGGCATGGTGTTCCAGCGGCCCAACCCGTTCCCGGCGATGTCGATCAAGGACAACGTCTCCAGCGGGCTCAAGCTCGCCGGCATCAAGGTCGGCCGGGACGAGCGCGAGCACCTGGTGGAGACCAGCCTGCGCCAGGCCGGCCTCTGGGACGAGGTGGCCGCCCGGCTGGAGGCCCCGGGCGGCTCGCTCTCCGGCGGGCAGCAGCAGCGCCTGTGCATCGCGCGGTCGCTGGCCGTCTCGCCGGACATCCTGCTGATGGACGAGCCCTGCTCGGCCCTCGACCCGACCTCGACCCGCCGGGTCGAGGAGACCATCGCGGAGCTGCGCGGGCAGCTCACCATCGTGATCGTCACCCACAACATGCAGCAGGCCCAGCGCGTCTCGCAGTCCTGCGCGTTCTTCCTGGCCACCCACGACACCCCGGGCCGGATCGTCGAGGCCGGGCCGACCGAGCAGGTCTTCCACCAGCCGCGCGACCAGCGGACCTCGGACTACGTCAACGGCCGCTTCGGGTAACCGGACCCGGGCAACCGGACCCGGGTGCCCGCCCGCTCGCGCCTACTCGCCGCGGTGCCGGAGGATCTCCTCCAGCACCGCGGCGACGCCGTCCTGCTCGTTGCTCACGGTGTGCCGCGCCACCGCCGCCAGCACCTGCGGGTGGGCGTTGGCGACGGCGTACGCCGTCCCCGCCCAGGCCAGCATCTCCAGGTCGTTCGGCATGTCGCCGAAGGCCACCACCTCGCTCCGCCCGATCCCCAGCCCGGCACACCAACGGGCCAGCGTGCTGGCCTTGGTGACGCCGGGCGCGCTGATCTCCAGCAGCGGGATCGGCGCCGAGCGGGTGATCTCGGCGAGGTCCCCGGCGGCCTCCCTGGCCTCGCCGAGCAGCTTGTCCGGGTCCAGGTCCGGATGCTTGGCGAGCACCTTGAACAGCCCGCGCACCGGACCGTCGGCGCCGAGCAGCTCCTCCGCCGGACCGACCGGGTGGTTCTCGTCCGAGCCCCACATCCGGACCTCGTAGCCGGGCTCGCGGGCGAACCCGTCCGGGTACTCGAAGGCGAACGCGACCCCGGGCAGCTTGGCCCGCAGCCGTGCGATCACGGCGAGCGACTCCGCCTCCCCGAGCGGGAACGACTCCAGCAGCTCGCCGCGGTGCACATCCACCACGGCGCCGCCGTTCGAGCAGATCGCCACCCCGTGGCCGCCGATGTGCGCGCTCACCTGCTGCATCCAGCGCGGCGGGCGCCCGGTCACGAACACCACCTGGATCCCGGCCGCCTCGGCGGCGGCCAGCGCGGCGGCGGTGCGCCCGGTGACGGTGCCGCCGGAGCAGAGCAGGGTGCCGTCCAGGTCGGTGGCGATCAGCCGGATCGGGGGAGCGGTGCGCGGTGTGGTCACCGCTCCATCTTCGCCCACCACCGCCGGGAGGTCACCGGGGCGGGTGGCCCGGCTCCGGGACCGGCGCCGGCCCGCTCCCTTCCGGCACGTTTCGGCCCCGGCCGCAACGGTTTCCGGCCGATCACCCCGCCCCCGGGGTGTCCCACCGCCCCCGACCGGGCAGGACTTCCCACGGCCACCCCGTCGGCAGGAAGAGCCATGCCAACTCGCCAGGTCCGAGACGAGAGCCCCCCGACCGCCCCCGAGGACGCCCCGCCGCCCTCCCGCGAGCCGGTGCTGATCGGCGACATCCTCTTCGACACCCTCGCCGAGCTCGCCCGCCGCACCACCCCCGCCCACCCCCTGCGCCTCCCCGCCCAACGGCCGCACCCCTGAGGCCGGGGCCGGGAGGCGGTGCGGTCGGCGTCGCCGCGTTCGGCCGGGTCCGGCTCAGACGGCGATGAGCCGGACCCGCGCGTCGCAGAGCCGGGCCATGTCGTCGACGTCCGAGGTGAGCATTGCTACCGGCCCCGGTTGGCGGAGCGCCATCTCGGCGACAGTGGCGTCGATGGCGTACTTGTGGCCGTGCAGACCGGCCTGCTTGAGCAGTGCTGCCGAGGCTCTGGCGGAATGCTCGGTCACCGGCTCGATCCGGACCTGGGAGAGGACCCAGTTCAGCCGGGCGGTGTTCGCCTTGGCGTGCGAGATCTCCACGATGGTGTTGGCGCCGATCACCAGACCGGCCGCCATCGCGTGGAACGCCTTGATCAGCGCGAGGACGCCACGATCCCGCGAGATCCAGGCGGACATCCCCTCGGAGTCCAGGACGACGGTCTCGATGCGCCCACTCACGCGGCGGCCGCTCCGCTGCCGGGTTCGGACGGACCGAGGATCCTCGCGTGGGCGGAAGCGAGTTCCTCCTCCGTGAAGGCGCCGTGCTCCTCCTCGTACTGGCGGAGTTCCTCACCGAGCAGTTGGTGTCTGATCTGCCGTGCCACTGCCTCGGCCACGTAGCCGGAGACGTTGTCCGTGAGCTTCTTCAGCTCGACGACCTGCTCGGTGGGCAGGGTGACGGTGATCCGTGTGGTGGCTGCCATGAGACGAGCATACCGCCAGTATGCGCGAGCCTGTCCCGGATGGCGGAGGAAGGCGGCTCCGCCCGCCGGCGCGGGCGGAGCGGGCCGCGGTTCAGGAGCCGAGGCGCTTCAGGGCCGCGGTGGTGATGCCCTCGACCGAGGTCGCGGCGCCGGTGAGCTCGACGACGGCGACCCGGGTGCCGCTGCGCAGGACGGCGACCCCGCCGCCGGCGGTGCCGTCGCCGCTGTAGGCCGGGTACCAGCGGGCGGTGCCGCCGGCGGTGGTCAGGGTGTGGGCCTTGCCGTAGCGCCAGTGGCCGGCCGGCTCGTCCTGGCAGTCCTCGACGAGCGCGACGAGCCGCTGCTCCCAGGCGGCGGCCGCGGCCCCGGTGGGGGCGCTCGCGGCCGCCTCGTTCAGCAGGCCGTCGGCGTCGAGGGTCCAGGCCGCGGACGCGTACGCGGTGGCTCCGCCCTTGGTCAGGTCGCGCATCGTCTGCTCGCCGGAGCAGGCGGACAGTGCCTGGCGTCCGGTCAGCGCGATGGTGGCGGCGACCGGACGCAGGCCCTGCCGGACGGCGTCCTCGCTCTGGACGAGGCCGGCGGAGCCGAGGCCGGTCGCGGGGACGGCGGCCGCGGCCGGCTGGGCGGCGGCGACGGCGGCCGCGGCCGGGGTGGCGGCGACGGCGGTGCGGTCCGCGACGCCGCGCGGGGCCTCGGCGGTGGCCGACTGGGTGCCGACGACGCCGGCCGTGATCAGCGCGGCGGCGAAGCAGGCCGCGGCGACGACCCGGTTGCGGCGAACGGACTTCGGCTGGACGGCCCGGTTCTCGGTCATCTGGTCCCCCTGGTGGTCGGGACGCCTGCTGCGTCCTCGTACAACCGGGGAGATGCCGTCCGGGAAGGGAAAGTCGGGGCCCCGAGCGGCTGTTTCACAGCTGTGACAGAGCGGTCCTGACGACGCGGTCCATCGCGGCCGTGCCCAGGCAGGCATCGACCTCCAGCACCGCGTAGTGGGTGCCGCTGCGCAGCACGGCGATGCCGCCGCAGGGCTCCTTGCCCTCGGGTGCCGTACCGGTGGTGTTGAGGTCTCCCCGGTAGGTGCCCATCCAGCTCGCGCTGACGGCCGGGCCGAGCCGCACCGTCATGGTCCTTCCGTAGACCCAGTGCCCCGGCGCCGCCTCCTGGCAGGACGCCTCCTCCAGCAGCAGGCGCTCGGCGAGGTTCTGCGCGCGGGAAGGGCTGGATGCCTCGGCGGCGACCTCGCGGGCGACCTGGTCCGCGTTGTCGGCGGCCTGGGTGGGGTCGTCCGGGGTGGTGCGGGTGCCGGTCACCAGCCCGCGGAAGTGGGCACCGGGCCCGCCCAGGGTCTGGGCGAGGGTCTTCTCGCCGGAGCAGGCCGCGTTGGCGTAGGCCCCGTCGCCGTAGCGGTCGGTGACGCGGATCCGCCCGGTGTCGAGGTACGGGCCGAAGGCCGCCGGTCCCAGCAGGTTCGCCGTCGTCAGCGGCCCGGTCGCACCGACAGCGGTGCCGGTACTGGCGGTGCCGGCAGCACTCGCGGTACCGGTCGGTGAGGCGGAGCCGGAGGCCGGGGCCGGGGGCCCGGGTGTCGGGACGGACCCGGCCCGCGGGTGCGCGTCGGCGCGGGGAGGGGCCGGCAGCACGAACCGGCCGGTCGCCACCCCGAGCGCGAGCGCGGCCAGCAGGGCGGCGACGGCGGACCAGGTCCGGACGACGGCGCGGCCGCCGCCCGCCGCGGGACCGTCGTTCACAGACCGGTGGCCAGGCGCTCGCGCATGAAGAGGCGGGCCCGTTGGATCCGGTCCTTGACCGTGCCCAAGGGGGCGTCCAGTTCCGCCGCCACCTGGGAGTAGGTCAGGTCGCCGAGGTCGCGCAGCACGAAGGACTCCACCAGGGCGGGGTGCTGCCGCTCCAGCGCGGCCAGCGCCTCCATCAGGTCCAGCCTGGTCCCGGCGATGACGCTGGTGGTGCGCGGGTCGACGGACTCGGGGAGATCGGCGTGGCTGTCCTCGGCGCGTCGGCGCATCGAGCGGTAGGTGGACCGGGCGGCGTTCGAGGCGATCACCGTCACCCAGCCCAGGAAGGAGCCGCGGCCCCGGTAGGCGTCCAGATGCCGGCTGATGGAGAGCAGCGCGTCCTGCGCGGCCTCCTCCGCGTCGGCGTGGTGGGGAAGGAAACGCGAGCAGCGGCGCAGCACCACCGGCCGCAGTCTGGCCAGCAGGTACTCCATCGACCCCGGTTCCCCCGCCTGGGCCGCCGCCACGAGCCGTTCCAGCTCGCCTTCCTCGAACACCCGGATCCCCCCGTTCGTCCCGCCGGTATCCCGTCCGTCGAAGAGGAGTTCCGTGCTCCCCCCGACTCCGGCAGAATGCTGCCACATGCGCAAGCTCGGCCGTTACCTCCTCCTGGAGCGGCTCGGAGCCGGCTCCTTCGCGACGGTCTGGATGGCCTACGACCCGGAGCTCGACACCGAGGTCGCGGTGAAGGTGCTGGCCGAGAACTGGGCCGCCAACGCGGATGTGCGCGAGCGGTTCCTGGCGGAGGCGAGGCTGCTGCGCCGGATCGCGAGCCCGCGGGTGGTCCGGGTGCACGACGTCGGGGTGCAGGAGGACCGGCCCTACTTCGTCATGGACCACGTGCGCGGCGGCACCCTGGCGGACCAGGTCGGGCGGTGCGACCCGCAGGAGGCGCTGCGGCTGGCCGCGGAGGCGGGCCACGCGGTCCAGGTCCTGCACGAGGCGGGCGTGGTGCACCGCGACGTCAAACCGTCCAACCTGCTGCTCGACGCCGACGTCGAGCCCGCCGCGGTGCTGGTGGCGGACCTGGGCAGCGCCAAGCAGCTGGCCGACGCGTCCGGGCTCACGGTGACCACGGGCACGCCCGCCTACATGGCGCCGGAACAGGCGTTCCAGACCGGCGGGTTCGACGGCAGGGCCGACGTGTACGCGCTGGCCGTCGTGGCCTACGAGCTGCTGACCGGGCAGAAGCCGTTCGGCCCGGGCGGGCGCGCCACGGCCCTGATGACCGACCGGCAGAGCGTCTCGACGCTGCCGGTGCTCCCGGCCGGAGCGGAGCTCCCGCCGAACGTCGCCGTGGTGCTGCGGGCCGCGATGTCCGTCGAGCCGGCGGACCGGCCGCCGACCGCCCGGGCCTTCGCGGACGCGCTGCTGGCTCCGGCCCCGCAGCTCCGGCCCCGGGATCGCCCCGGGTGGCCGACCCCGCGCGCGGTGTGGCTGGCGTCGGGCACGGTGTTCGCGGTGACGACGCTGCTGAGCTGGCTGCTGCGCTGAACCCGTGGCGGCGACGACGGCCGTCACGTCGGAGAGCGCCGGCCTCCGACGGCTGTCGTAGGGTCGAAGTCATGCGACTGAGCACCGTGATCCTTCCCATCCACCGGTGGAGCGAGGGGCAGAAGGTCTGGCGGCGGGCCGAGGACCTCGGCTTCCACACCGCGTACACCTATGACCACCTGTCCTGGCGGTCGTTCCGCGACGAGCCGTGGTTCGGCTCGCTGCCGACGCTGACCGCGGCGGCCTCCGCGACCGAGCGGATCCGGCTGGGGACGCTGGTGACCTCGCCGAACTTCCGGCATCCGGTGACGCTGGCGAAGGACCTGATCACTCTCGACGACGTGTCGGGCGGGCGGCTGACGCTGGGCATCGGGGCCGGTGGGGCGGGGTACGACGCGACGGCCATGGGCCAGGAGGCGTGGTCGCCGAAGGAGCGGGCCGACCGGTTCGGGGAGTTCGTGCCGCTGCTGGACGAGCTGCTGACCAACGACGCGACGACCCGCGAGGGCACGTACTACTCGGCGGTGGAGGCACGGAACATCCCCGGGTGCGTCCAGACGCCGCGGGTGCCGTTCTACGTGGCCGCGACCGGGCCGCGGGGGCTGCGGCTGGCGGCGGAGCACGGGCAGGGCTGGGTGACGTACGGCGACGCGAAGGGCCCGGCGGACGTGCCGGTGGAGCAGGCGCCCGGGGTGGTCGCGCAGCAGATCGCGAAGCTGACGGCGGCCTGCGAGGAGAGGGGCCGGGACGTCGCCGAGCTGGAGAAGGTGCTGCTCCAGGGGTCGACGGCGGAGAAGCCGCTCCAGTCGCTGGACGCCTTCGTGGACTGGGCCGGGACGTACCGGGAGCTGGGCATCACCGAGCTGGCGGTCCACTGGCCGGTGCCGGACTCGATCTTCGCCAACGACCTCGACGTCTTCGAGCGGATCGCCACCGAGGGCCTCGCCCAGCTGGGCTGACGGACGTCGCCCGGGCGGGCCGAGTGGCGTCGCCCGGGCGGTGATCCCTTAGGGGACGGGCGGGGCGGCGTCATACCGGAGCAGCATGCGGGCTCGTCATCGCAGCTCATGGTCACGGAGCCGCGCGCCCACTACCGTGAGCCCGTGCCCACTGTCATCAAGACGGACGGCCTCACCAAGAGGTTCCCCCGGGTGACTGCCCTCGATCAGCTGACCGTAGAGGTCGAGCCCGGGGTGGTCGGCCTGGTGGGAGCGAACGGCGCGGGCAAGTCCACACTCATCAAGATCCTGCTCGGGCTGTCCCCGGCGTCCTCCGGGACCGGGCGGGTGCTCGGGCTGGACATCGCCACCCAGGGATCGGAGATCCGCGAGCAGGTCGGCTACATGCCGGAGCACGACTGCCTGCCGCCGGACGTCTCGGCCACGGAGTTCGTGGTCCACATGGCGCGGATGGCCGGGCTGCCGGCCGCCGCCGCCAGGGAGCGGACGGCGGACACGCTGCGGCACGTCGGCCTGTACGAGGAGCGGTACCGCCCGATGGGCGGCTACTCGACCGGTATGAAGCAGCGGGTGAAGCTGGCGCAGGCGCTGGTGCACGACCCGAAGCTGGTGCTGCTCGACGAGCCGACCAACGGTCTGGACCCGGTCGGCCGGGACGACATGCTGGCGCTGATCCGCCGCGTGTACAGCGACTTCGGCATCTCGGTGCTGGTCACCACCCACCTGCTGGGCGAGCTGGAGCGGACCTGCGACCACCTGGTCGTCATCGACGGCGGCAAGCTGCTGCGCTCCTCGTCGACCGCCTCCTTCACCGGCGCGACGGCCACCCTGGCGGTCGAGGTGACGGACCACCCGGAGGACCACGGTCTGGACGCGAGCGCCGCGGTGCGCGCGCGGCTGGTGGCGGCGGGCCTGTCGGTGGAGACGGAGGGGACCCGGATCCTGCTGGTGCGGCTGGCGGGCGACGAGACCTACGACGCCATCCGGGACGCGGTCGCGGGGCTCGGGCTGGGCCTGGTCCGGCTGGAGCAGCGGCGGCACCGGGTCGCGGAGCTGTTCACCGGGAGCGCCGACGGCGCGGAGGGCGGCGCGCGGAACAGCGCGGACACCGCCGACGGCGCGCAGGGCACGGACGGCGCGGCGAGCACCGCGAGCACCCGCACGACGGAGAACGAGGGGAGTACCGCAGATGTCGCTTCCTCCTGAGCTCCGGCCGGCCGACACCGGCGTCATCCACGACATCGGCTACCGCGGCTACACCGGGCCCCGGCTCGGCCGCGGCTACGCCGCGCGCTCGCTGTTCACCCAGAGCCTGCGCTCCGCGTACGGCCTCGGGCGGTCCGGCAAGTCCAAGGTGCTGCCGATGCTGGTGCTGGGCGTGGCCACCGTGCCGGCCCTGGTCATCGTCGCGGTCGCCGTGGTCACCGGGGTCGACAAGCTGCCGGTGGACTACGCCGAGTACCTGAGCGCGATCGGGCTGGTGATCTCGATCTTCCTGGCCTCGCAGGCGCCGGTGCTGTTCTCCCGGGACCTGCGCCACCACACCGTGCCGCTGTACTTCTCCCGGCCGATCACCCGCACCGACTACGTCCGGGCCAAGTTCGGGGCGATGGCCTGCGCCCAGCTGCTGCTGATGCTGGCGCCGCTGCTGGTGCTCTACATCGGCTCGCTGCTGGTCGGGCTGAAGTTCGGGGACCAGACCGCGCACCTCTTCTACGGTCTGACGGCGGCGGTGCTGTACGCGCTGGTGCCGACCTCGGTCGCGGTGGTGATCGCCGCCACCACGCCGCGGCGTGGCTTCGGGGTGGCCGCGATCATGGGCTACCTGGCGGTGAGCACCGCGGTGGTCGGGGTCGTGGTCGGGCTGGCCAGTACCACGGTCGGCTTCGGCGAGCCGGTGCCGGACTCCGCGCAGTGGGCCGTGCTGCTGTCGCCGAGCGGTCTGGTGGAGAGCCTGACCAACGAGCTGTTCGACCTCGGCTCCGGCACGGAGCGGATGCACGCGCCGGGCGGGCTCGGGCTGCTGGTGTTCACCCTGGTCGCCGTGGCGATGGTGGCCGGCTCGTACCGGCTGCTGCTGCGCCGCTATCGGAACGTTTGAGAGGGCGTCATGGCCACCATCACCATCGACAAGGTCTCCCGCTGGTTCGGGAACGTGGTCGCCGTCAACGACGTCAGCATGACGATCGGCCCGGGCATCACGGGCCTGCTCGGTCCGAACGGCGCCGGCAAGTCGACCCTCATTCACATGATGAGCGGCTTCCTGGCTCCGTCCACCGGCACGGTCACCCTGGACGGCGCGCCGATCTGGCGCAACCAGGAGGTGTACCGGCAGATCGGCCTGGTCCCCGAGCGGGAGTCGATGTACGACTACCTGACCGGCTGGGAGTTCGTCCTCGCCAACGCCGAGCTGCACGGCCTGCCCCACCCGGGCGCCGCCGCCCGCAAGGCGATCGCCCTGGTGGAGATGGAGTACGCCCAGGAGCGCCGCACCGGCACCTACTCCAAGGGCATGAAGCAGCGGGTCAAGATGGCCTCGGCGCTGGTCCACGACCCGGAGGTGCTGCTGCTCGACGAGCCGTTCAACGGCATGGACCCGCGCCAGCGGCTCCAGCTGATGGACCTGCTGCGGCGGTTCGGCTCGGACGGCCGGACGGTGCTGTTCTCCTCGCACATCCTGGAGGAGGTGGAGCAGCTGGCCCGGCACATCGAGGTGGTGGTGGCCGGCCGGCACGCGGCCTCCGGCGACTTCCGCAGGATCCGCCGGCTCATGACCGACCGCCCGCACCGCTACCTGGTCCGCTCCAGCGACGACCGGAAGCTCGCGGCGGCGCTGATCGCGGACCCGTCGACGGCCGGTATCGAGCTGGACTGGCAGGAGAAGGCGCTGCGGATCCAGGCGGTGAACTTCCAGGGCTTCACCACCCTGCTGCCGCAGGTCGCCCAGCGGGCCGGGATCCGGCTGTACACCGTGGCACCGGCGGACGAGTCGCTGGAGAGCGTGTTCTCCTACCTCGTCTCCGCGTAGTCCGGGTACCGGCCCCTCCCGGGGCCACCGACCGGCACCCCGCACCCGCACCGCTCACCAGGACCAGGAACCCCAGGAAGGCCGACCCACCATGAACCCGACCGTCGCCAGGCTGACGCTGCGCGGCCTGCTCGGCCGCCGCCGCGGCCTGCTGCTGCTGGTGGTCCCCGTCCTGCTGCTGCTCGTCTCGGCGATCGCCGCCGCGTCCAGCGGGAACCACCACGACCTGGTCGTCGACATCCTCGGCAAGCTCGGTCTGGGGACCCTGCTGCCGATCCTCGGCCTGGTCGTCGGCACCGGCGCCATCGCCACCGAGATCGACGACGGCTCGATCGTCTACCTGCTCGCCAAGCCGCTGCCGCGCTGGAAGATCATCACCACCAAGCTCACGGTGGCGATCGGCATCACCTGGGCCTTCTCGGCGGTGCCGATGCTGCTGTCCGGGCTGCTGATGTACGGCACCAAGGAGGGCCTGGCGCTCGCCTACACGGTCGCCGCGCTGGTCTCCGGCGCCGCGTACAGCGCGCTGTTCCTGCTGCTCGGCGTGGTGACCCGGCACGCGGTGGTGGCCGGGCTGGCGTACGCGCTGGTGTGGGAGGCCGTGATCGGCAACTTCGTCGAGGGCGCCCGCAAGCTGAGCATCCAGCAGTGGGGGATGGCGGTGGCCGAGTCGGTGGCCGCCGAGGGGTCGATCACCGCGGTGGTCTCGCTCGGCGCGGCCGTCACGCTGCTGCTGGTGGTCGCGGTGGCGGCGACGGTGCTCGCCTCGGTGAAGCTGGCCGGGCTCACCCTGGCCTCGGAGGAGTAGGACGCGCCCCGGCCCCCCGGCCCGGAGGAGCGGCACGCGCCCCGGCCCGCCCGCCCCGGAGGGCGGACGGGCCGGGGCGCGCGGGGTTTCAGAGGGTGCGGTCGCGCCCGGCGCCCCAGCCCGCGACGGCGACCACGCTGACCAGGACCAGCATCAGCGCCAGCGGCGTGGTCCAGCCGCCGGTCGCCTGGCGCAGCGCCCCGGCCCCGACCGGTCCGGCGGCCGCGACCAGATAACCGACCGCCTGCGACATCCCGCCCAGCTGGGCGGCGCCGGCGGCGCTGTCGGTCCGCAGCACGATGAAGGCGAGGCCGAGGCCGAGCGAACCGCCCTGGGCGACGCCGAGGATGACGGCCGCGACCCAGGCGCCGGGCACCGGGGCGATCAGCAGGACGGCGATGCCGACCGCGTTGAGCAGGGCCATCGAGACGGCGAGCGCCCGCTGGTTGGTCATCCGCCCGGCGAACAGCGGGACCAGGAAGGCGCCGGCCACCTGGACCAGGTTGGAGAAGGCGAAGACCAGGCCGGCCTCGCCGCGGTCCATCCCCTGGTCGGCCAGGATGGTCGGCATCCACGCGACCAGCGTGTAGACCAGCAGCGACGAGATGCCCATGAACAGGCTGATCTGCCAGGCCAGCGGCGAGCGCCAGATCCCCTGGATCGGCCGGACGGCGGCGGCCGGGCCGGCACCGGCGGGGCCACTGACACCGGCACCGGCACCGGCACCCGCGCCGGGCCGGGCGGCCCGGGCCCGCAGCACCTGCGGCAGCCAGGCCACCGCCGCGACCAGCGCGAGCAGCGACCAGGCGCCGAGGGACGCCTCCCAGCCCCCGCCGAGCGCGCGCTCCAGCGGCACCGACAGACCGGCCGCCATGGTCGCGCCGACCAGCATGGTGGTCGAGTAGACGCCGGTCATCGCGGCGGCCCGGTCCGGGAACTCGCGCTTGACCAGGCCGGGCATCGAGACGTTCAGCACGGCGATCGCGACCCCGATCACCACGCACCCGGCGTACAGCGCCGCCACCGAGGGCAGTACCCGGAGCAGTACGCCGGCGCCGAGCACCAGCACCGCGCCGAGCACCACCCGCTCGGTGCCGAACCGCCGGGTCAGTCGGGGGGTGAGCGGCGCGCCGACGCCCTGGAAGAGCACCGGCACGGTGGTGATCAGTCCGCTCGCGGTGGCGGAGAGCCCGAAGCTGCGCTGGATCTCGCCCACCATCGGCGACACCGCCGCCAGACAGGCGCGCATGTTCAGGGCGACCAGCACGATGCCGGTCAGCAGCAGCGCCGGGTGGGCGAGCCGGGAGCGGACGGGGAGCGCGACGGTGGTGGTGACAACCGGCTGCTGGGCACGGGTGACGGCCATGGGTGGTGCTGCTCTTTCGTGGGATTCGGAGTGCGTCCGGGCAGACGGACGGAACGGAAGGGGGGCCTCGGCCCGCTCACTTCCGGGCGGCGATGGCGGCGAGGAGCTGCTCGACGGCCGCGGTGGGTTCGGCGAGCAGCTCGCGACAGGCCCGCTCGGCGCGGTCCGGGTCACCGCTCTCGATCGCGTCGACCAGCGCGGCGTGGGTCGCCACGACCACCTCGGGCATGTCGTGGTCGCCGAACGCCGTCCGCATCGACTCGCGCACCGAGGCGCCGAAGTAGCGGTACACCTCGGTCAGCGCCGGATTGTGCGCGGCCTCGACGATGGCGGTGTGGAACTCCAGGTCGTGCTCGACGGTGGCCTCGCGGCCCGCCCGCTCGGGGTGCGAGGCGATCACCTCGGCCTCGCGGGCCAGGGCGGCCCGCATCCGGACGATGTCCTCGGGGGTGTGCCGCAGCGCCGCCAGCCGGGCGGCCTCGGCCTCCAGCGCGGCCCGGACCTCCAGGACGTCCCGCACACCGGAGCGCTGGACCCCGCGCAGGACGGCGGCCGGGTCGCTGGTGGAGCGGACGAAGGTGCCCTCGCCCTGCCGGGAGACCAGCATCCCCGCGTGCACCAGCACCCGGATCGCCTCGCGGACGGTGTTCCGTCCGATGCCGAGGCGCTCGGCGAGCTCGTGCTCGGTCGGAATCCGCGAGCCGACCGGCCAGACACCGCCGCTCAGCTGCTCCCGCAGCTGGTCGATCGCGGTGTCCACCAGGGAGCGCCGGCCGGCGGTCTGCAGCGTGTCGTTGCCGCTGTGCGCGCTGCTCATGGCGGGCTCCTCCCGGTACGTCGGGGCTCGGTACGTCGGACTCGGTCGTCGGTCATCCTACAACTGCTTGCCCGGTCATCCTACAACTGGGGATGAACGGCTCGGGAACCGTCCGCGGCGGCCTGGCGTTCCTCCGGACGACCGGCGCTCCGGACCGTTCCGGAAGGATCCGGACGGACGGGCCCGGTCCACACCCCCTGATGCGAGGAGAGCGTCCGCATGGTGTTCAAGAAGCTGCTCGGTGCCCTGGGCGTCGGCGGTCCCGGTGTCGACACCGTCCTCAGCACGCCGGTCGTGCGGCCCGGCGGGACGATGGCGGGCACGGTCGAGCTCACCGGGGGGACGGTGGAGGCGGACATCCGGGGGATCACGCTGACCCTGGTCGCCCGGGTGGAGATCGAGCACGAGGACGGCGAGAGCACCGGCCTGTACCCGTTCGCGCGGTTCTCGGTCACCGCGCCGCTGAAGCTGGCACCGGGGGAGAACCGCTCGATCCCGTTCGCCGTCCAGGTGCCGTGGGAGACCCCGGTCACCAGCGTCGCCGGGCAGCGCCTGCACGGCATGCAGCTCGGAGTGCGCACCGAGGTCGACATCGCCGGCGCGCTCGACAAGGGCGACTCCGACCCGCTGGAGGTCGAGCCGTTGCCGGTGCAGCACCGGATCCTGGAGACCCTGCTCCAGCTGGGCTTCCGGTTCCGCGCGGCGGACCTGGAGGCCGGGCACATCCGCGGCACCGGGCAGACCCTGCCCTTCTACCAGGAGATCGAGTACTCCTCGGCGCCGCAGTACGCGCACTCCTGCAACTCGCTGGAGATCAGCTTCGTGACCACCCCCGACAAGGTCGAGGTGGTGCTGGAGGCGGACCGCCGGGGCGGCCTGTTCGGCGGCGGCGGGGACGTGATCCGCACCCATGTGGTCGGCCACGGCCAGGCGGACGAGGACCTCACGGCGCTGGTGGACGGCTGGATCCGCGCCGCGCTCTGAGGCCGTGCCCCTGGGCCGGGCGGTCGCGGCCCCGGCCCGGGGTCAGCCGTAGGAGACGTTGCTGCAGATGTCGTCGTCACCCGATCTGGCCTCGCTGACCACCTCGGTGGGCAGCGGGGCCGGAGCGCCGGCCGGGCCGGTGGCGGCCGGGGACGGGGAGCCGCTCGCGCCGACACCGGCCGCGTAGTCCCGGCCCAGCCGCAGACTGATCCCGGCCCCCTGCCCCGGGGTCACCGCGGCGCCCGGGAACAGCGCGGCGACCTTCTCGGCGGCGGCCCGCTGTCCGCTGCCGTACTCGACGGTGGTGGTCGCCCGCGCGGTGCCGCGGGTGGTGGACGTCCCGGCGACGGTGACCTGGGCCGCCCGGAGGGTCTCGGCGGCCCGGGCGGTGAGACCGGAGGCGTTGCCGGTGTTGTGGACGGTGACCCGGATCGGCGCGCCGTCGGCCCCGACCGCCGGAGCGGACTCGGCACCCGGCGCGGGCACGGGCGTGGCGGTCGGCGTCGGGTCGGCGGCCGGGGTGCCCGGGTCCTCCTGGTGGCCGGTGGCGTCCTGGCCGTCGATGGTCCGGTCGGCCTGGAGGGTCCGCCACAGGCTGTCGACCGCCGGGTGCACCAGATCGATCCGGGCGCCGGAGTAACGCCAGGGCGTGGTCAGGAACTTGACCTCGTGCAGGTCGATGCCCTTCAGCGTCAGCGCGAAATCCACCAGCTTGGCGGCCGAGTCGAGGCCGGGGTCGACGGTCATCGAACGGGTCGCGGCGTCGGCCAGCGGCAGCAGGGTGCCGGGGCTCAGGCCCTTGCTCTTGATCTTCGCCAGCAGGGATGCCAGGAAAGCCTGCTGACGCTTCATCCGGCCGACGTCGGAGTCGTCGCCGATGCCGTGCCGCAGCCGGACGTAGTCCAGGGCCTGCTGGCCGGAGACCCGCTGGCGGCCCTTGGCGAGCACCACCTTGCCCTTCCGGCCGAGGTTGGGGTTGATGTTCCCCTCGTGGATGTCGTTCGGCAGGCAGACGTCGACCCCGCCGACGGCGGCGGTCATCGCGGCGAAGCCCTCGAAGTTGACCTCGATGGTGTGGTCCACCCGGATGCCGGTGAGCCGCTCCACCGTGTTCAGCGTGCAGGCCGGGTTCCCGGTCTCGGAATTGCCCACCGAGAAAGCCGAATTGAACATCTGTCCGGGCTGCTCCCGGGTCCACTTGCCGTTCGGCAGCTTGCACCGGGGCACGGTCACCAGGGCGTCGCGGGGGATGGAGATGCCGACCGCGTGCCGGTGGTCCGCGTACACGTGCAGCAGGATCGTGGTGTCCGAGCGGGCGCCGGCCTCGTCGCCGCCGCCCAGGTCGCTGTTCTTCCCGGCGCGTGAGTCGGAGCCGATCAGCAGCAGGTTGACGGGCCGGTGGCCGTGCGAGTCGGGGGCCGATTCGGGCGGACGGTCGGGGGCGATGGCATCCGCGTCGAAGGACCGGAGATTGCCGTTCAGCTTGTAGTACACCGCGCCGCCGGCGCCGGCCAGGACCACCAGCACCCCGGCCACGGACCAGGCGATCAGCCGTCGGGCGCCGTTCCGGCCGTCCCGTTCGGGGCTCCGGGCCGAGGTCCGCCGACCGCCCCCGCCGCTCCCGGCCCGGCCATCGGCGCGGGGTTCCCCGGGGGTGTCGCGGCGTCCGGCCCGGGTGGCCGCCCGGCCGCCCTCGCCGGTACCGGTCCGGCCCGGGCGGACCGTGGCGGCGCGGTTCTGGGCGATCCTCCGGGCCTCGGCCCGGCCGCCGGGGCGGGGCGCCGGGAGCCGGCCGGGGCCGTCCTCGGGCCGCTCGGTCCGGACGCCGCCGTCGGTCCGGACGCCGCCGTCGGCGCGCCTCCGCCCCGCCGGATCCGGCGGGCTCCCGTCCCACGGGACCGACATGGCGCGCACCTCCCGGCGATCGAAGCGGGCAACCCTGGGAGCATACAAACTCTTCCGCCGCCGCCCGGCCGCCTGACCCGGCCGAACCGGGCCGCACCCCCGCCGACCCGCGCGTTCGCCGGACCGGGCCGTCGTACGGTCACTCCAACGGCTGAACCACCTGGTGACGCGGGCGGGTTCACCCCGGCGAGCGGCGGGACGACCGCGACCCCGGTGCGGGGCACCGGGGTCGCGGGGAGGTCGGGGCGGGTGGCGGCCGGGTCGGCCGGTGCCGCGGGGCGCCGGAGCTCAGAGAGCCGGGAAGAGGCGCTCCAGAACGGCGGCGACGCCGTCCTCGTCATTGCTCAGGGTGACCTCGTCGGCCACCGCGAGCAGCTCCTGGTGCGCGTTGGCCATCGCGACACCGTGCCGGGCCCAGCCGAACATCGGCACGTCGTTGGGCATGTCGCCGAAGGCGATGGTGTCGGCCGCCGTCACCCCTAGCCGGCGGGCGGCGACGGCCAGCCCGGTGGCCTTGGAGAGGCCGAGCGGCAGGAGCTCGACCACACCGGCGCCGGCCATCACCACGCCGACCAGGTCGCCGGCCGCGTTGCGGGCGGCCTCGGCGAGGGCGTCGTCGCCGAGTTCGCGGTGCTGTATGTACAGCTTGCTGATGGGGGAGGCGAGCAGCTCGGACGGCGGGACCTCGACGACCGGCAGCTCGGAGCCGATCTGCAGCCGGTAGCCGGGGCCGGCCAGGACGTCGCCCTCCAGGCCGTCCTGGTTGGCGGCGATCGCCAGCGGGCCGACCTCGGCCTCGATCTTCTCGATCGCGAGCGCGGCCACCCGGCGGTCCAGGGTGAGCGAGGTGAGCAGCTTGTGCGCGCCGGCGTCGTAGACCTGGGCGCCCTGGCCGCAGACCGCTATGCCCCGGTAGCCGATCTCGTCGAAGACCGGGCGGGCCCAGGTGGCCGAACGGCCGGTGACGATGATGTGCAGCGCCCCGGCCGCGGTGGCGGTGGCCAGCGCGGCGCGGGTGCGCGCGGTGACGGTCTCGGAGCTGCTCAGCAGCGTGCCGTCGAGGTCGGTGGCGACCAGCTTGAAGGGCAGGTCGCCACCGTCCGAGGGGGAGACGGGGCTGGTGCTGGTGGTGCTCATGGGCCGTGCGTCTCCCGGGAGTTGCTTCTTCGCTGCGGACCGGCGGGGCCGGTGCTACTTGACCGGCTCCAGCACGGTGCGGCCGCCGAGGTACGGGCGGAGCGCCTCGGGGACCACGACCGAGCCGTCGGGCTGCTGGTGGTTCTCCAGGATCGCCACGATGGTGCGCGGAACGGCGACCAGGGTGCCGTTCAGCGTGGCCAGCGGGCGGGTCCTGCCGTCCTCGCGCATCCGGATGGAGAGGCGGCGCGACTGGTACTCGGTGGTGTTGGAGGTCGAGGTGACCTCGCGGTACTTGCCCTGGGTGGGGACCCACGCCTCGATGTCGAACTTGCGCGCGGCCGAGGAGCCGAGGTCGCCGGAGGCGACGTCGATGACTCGGTAGGGCAGTTCGAGCGCGTTGAGGAAGTCCTTCTCCCACTGGAGCAGACGGCGGTGCTCGTTCTCGGCGTCCTCGGGGGTGGTGAAGACGAACATCTCCACCTTCTCGAACTGGTGGACGCGGATGATGCCGCGGGTGTCCTTGCCGTAGGTGCCGGCCTCGCGGCGGAAGCAGGACGAGTAGCCCGCGTAGCGCAGCGGCAGCTTGTCGGCGTCGAGGATCTCGTCCATGTGGTACGCCGCGAGCGGGACCTCGCTGGTGCCGACGAGGTAGCGCTCGTCGTCCTCCAGGTAGTACACGTTCTCCGCGGCCTGGCCGAGGAAGCCGGTGCCGTCCATGGCGGCCGGGCGGACCAGGGCCGGGGTGATCATCGGCACGAAGCCGGCGGCGGTGGCCTGGGCGATCGCCATGTTGACCAGGGCGAGCTCCAGCAGCGCGCCGACACCGGTCAGGTAGTAGGACCGGGCACCGGCGACCTTGGCGCCGCGCTCGGTGTCGATCGCGCCGAGCAGCCGGCCCAGCTCGACGTGGTCGCGGGGCTCGAAGCCCTCGGCGGCGAAGTCGCGCGGGGTGCCGATCTCCTCCAGGGTGACGAAGTCCTCCTCGCCGCCGACCGGGGCGGCCGGGTCGATGAGGTTCGCCAGCGAGCGGAGCAGGCGCTCGGCCTCGTCCTTGGCCTCGCCCTGTTCGGCGTCGGCGGCCTTGACCTCGGCGGCCAGCTCCTTGGTGCGCTGGAGCAGGGCGGCCTTCTCCTCGCCCTGGGCCTTGGCGACGAGCTTGCCGAGCGACCGCTGCTCGGCACGCAGTTCGTCGAAGCGCGTGCCCGAGGACCGGCGCCGTTCGTCGGCGGAGAGGAGGGCGTCGACCAGGTCGACGTCCTCGCCACGGACGCGCTGCGAGGCGCGCACTCGGTCAGGGTCCTCACGGAGCAGGCGAAGGTCAATCACGCGCCCAAGCCTACCGGGCGGGGACCCGTCCACCGGTACCGGTTTTCCCCTGGGGATAACTCGCCACAGCCTGTGGATAACTCTTGTGGGAAACGATCCGGGGACCGGTTATCCACAGGCGCGGGGCCGGGGCTGTGGATCGTCGAGTGCCGCCGGTGGACCGAGGAACGAACCATGGAATTCAGGTTTGAAACCTCATTTGACCTTCCCGGGTGAGGGAATTGAAGCACTCGGACGGGTGATTTGCCGACACCCGGGTGACTCTGGTCCGATTAGTCATCTCTACGACGCAAACCGATGATCCGACCGATGTGCGCAGTGGCTATACCGGTTTGTCGACTCGTCCCCAAGCCTGTGGATAACTCGGGCCTGTGGACAGTGGAGGCCCCTGTGGACAAGCCGGGGGCCGGGGCGGCCGCCCTGTGGACGACCGCCCGGCACTGCAGAAAACGGTTCGAAAAGGACAAGTGGCCGGGGAATGTCCCCCGGATGTCCGCGGTCCCCGGACGGACTCAGATGTCGCCGCGGCCGTCGAGGCAGCGGGAGAGCCAGTCGGCGGCCGCGCCGAAATCCGCGTCCGAGGTACCGGGCCGCTGGTGCCCGGACACCTGCCGGTCGGCGCGCGGATAGGAACCGAGGAACCGCACCTGCGGGCAGATCCGCTTGAGCCCCATCAGCGCCTCGCCGACCCGGCGGTCGCTGAGGTGCCCCTCGCAGTCGATGAGGAAGCAGTAGTTGCCGAGCCCCTCACCGGTCGGGCGGGACTCGATCCGCATCAGGTTGACCCCGCGCACCGCGAACTCCTGGAGCAGCTCCAGCAGCGCGCCCGGGTGGTCGTCCGGCAGCCAGGCCACCATCGAGGTCTTGTCCGCCCCGGTCGGCGAGGAGACCCGCCCCGGGCGGCCCACCAGGACGAACCGGGTGGTCGCGCTCTGCGCGTCCACGATGTCCTTGACCAGCGGGTCCAGGCCGTAGATCGGGGCCGCGAACTCGCCCGCGAACGCCCCGTCGTACCGGCCCTCGGCGACCAGCCGGGCGCCGTCGGCGTTCGAGGCGGCCGACTCCCAGTGCGCGTCCGGGAGGTTGGCGGCGAGCCAACGGCGGACCTGGGCCTGCGCCACCGGGTGGCTGGTGACGGTCTTGATGTCCGACATCCCGGTGCCCGGCCGCACCAGCAGCGCGAAGGTGATCGGCAGCAGCACCTCGCGGTAGATCATCAGCGGGGCGCCGGAGGCCAGCTCGTCGTTGGTGGCCGTGACGGCGCCCTCGACCGAGTTCTCGATCGGCACGAACGCGCCGGAGGCGTCGCCGGTGCGCACCGCGTCCAGCACCAGTTGCACCGAGGACATCGGTACCAGCTCCCGGGTCGCCGCCTCCGGCAGGGTGCGCAGGGCCGCCTCGGTAAAGGTGCCCGCCGGCCCGAGGTACGTGTAGCGGGTGGCCGACATGACGCCTCCAGGGAACAGGACGGGCAAGGGATCGGCGGACCGCCGAAAGAAGCAACCTTAGCCACTTCGGGCGCCGCCCACGATCGTGTTCCGCTCCGTGGGAGGAGTCGGGACGAGTGGTGGACACCAGGTCGTCGGCCCGGTCCGGTCGGTCGAGCCGGGTCGGGCCGGGCCGGTCAGTCGAACAGGGCCTGCCCGACGTAGCCGTCCGGCGCCGCGCCCGCCGGGACGGCGTACAGCCCGCTCGCCTCGTGCCGCAGGAAGCGGGACAGCCCGTCCCCCCGGGCCAGCTTGCGCTGCACCGGGGTGAAACCCTTGCGCGGGTCGGACTGGAAGGCCAGGAAGAGCAGTCCGGCGTCCGGCGACCCGTCGGGCAGCAGCCCGTCGTGGTACGAGAACCCGCGCCGCAGCATGGCCGCCCCGCCGTTGGCGGCCGGGGCCGCGACCCGGATGTGCGCGTCCGAGGGCACGGCCAGCGACCCGTCCGCCGCCTGGGCGGCGAGGTCCACCGGCGTGCGCTCGCCCGCGTCGGCGGCCGCGCCGAGCGGCGCGCCGTCCGACTTGCGCCGTCCGATCACCCGCTCCTGGCGGTCCACCGGCAGCGCCTCCCAGTTGTCCAGCAGCATCCGGATCCGCCGGAACACGAGGAACGAGCCGCCCGCCAGCCAGGCCGGCTGCTCGCCGCCGACGGCGACGAACACCTTGGCCGCGAAGCCGTCCTCGTCCGGCCGGGGGTTGTTGGTGCCGTCGACCTGGCCCATCAGATTGCGCCCGGTCATGGGGCCGGCGGTGGCGCCGGGCGTCCTGGCGAAGCCGGCCGTCTGCCAGCGCAGCGCCGCCGTGCCGGCCGCCTGCCGCTGGAGCACCCGCAGCGCGTGCACCGCGACCAGGGCGTCGTCGGCGCCGATCTGCACGAACAGGTCGCCGTCGCCGCGGGCCGGGTCCAGCGCGTCGGCCGGGAAGGCGGGCAGCGGCTCCAGCCCGGCCGGGCGCCGGTCGGCCAGTCCGGTCCGGTCGAACAGCGAGCCGCCGAAGCCGAAGGTGACGGTGAGCGAGCAGGGACCGGCGTCCAGGGCGATCTGGTTCTCGAACTCGTCGGCCGGCTCTCCCACCGCCATCCGGGCGGCGGTGCGCGACCAGCGCCGGAGCAGGGCCCGCACGCCGTCCCGGCCGACGCCGGTGGCCAGGTCGAAGGCGGCCAGTTGGACCCGGGCCTGCTGGGGTTCGAGGATCCCGGCCTGGTGCTCGCCGTGGAATCCCACCGCGGCGGCTCCCAGCCGGGGGTCCGCGCCGGTCGCCGCCCGGGCCGGACCCGGGTCGCGCCGCTCCACGGCCAGGGCCGTCGCCGCCCCGGCGCCGGCGCCGACCACGAGGCCGGCCCCGGCGGTTCCCAGCAGGGTCCGCCGGGTCAGGCCGGGCGCACGGCCCGCGGGGGCCCCGTCGGCGTCGGGGCCGGGTCCGGCGGTGCCGGAGTTCACGCTGGTGCTGGTCTCCATGGGGATGGTCCGCCCTATCCGATCTTCAGCTGCTGGATCTCCGTGGTCTGGTCGATGTCGGAGGATCTGACCACCACCGACACCACCCAGTTCCCGGCGAGCGGCAGCTGCGCCGTCCCGGTCCAGCGGCCGGTGCCCTCGGCGGTGAGCGGGACGGTGAGCGGGCCGAGGTCGCGGTCCGGCAGGGTGAAGGCGAGCTCGACCTCGGGCACCTCGACGGGCGAGCCGTCCGCGCCGTCCAGCTTCAGGTGGACCTCGTTCGACCCGGTGCCGGCCGGGTTGAGGGTGACGGTGGCGGTGCCCTTGGCGTTCGGGGTCCGGCCCTTGGTGTCGTACGGGAGCTTGAGCTCGACGGTCCGGCCGGGCACCGTCTGCGGGGCGGGTGCCCCGCCGGTGCTGCCTCCGGTGGTGCCGCCGGACGTCGTGGCGGCGCCGTTCGCCGCGGCGGCCGCGACCTCGCCCGCCACCCGTCCGGGCGGGGAGTTGGTGAGCAGGGTGGTGACCACCAGGACGGCCACCGCGACCGCCGCCTCGACCAGCACCGAGCGGCGCAGCCCGGCCCGGGTCGGGGTGAGTCCGCGGTCCCGGTCCGCGTTCGCCCGGGCCGTCCGCTGACGGGCCAGCTGGGCCTGCCGGACCGGGTCCTCGGCGTCCGCGTCCGCGCCGGAAGCGCTGTCGGTACCGGACGCGGCCGCGGCGGTCGCGGTGACCGCGACCGGCTCCGGCGCGACCTCGGCCGCCTCCTCGGGGGCGGCGCGCAGCCGGGCGAGCCAGCCGCGGGACATCCAGGCGGCGCCGAGCATGGCGATCACGCAGCCGGTCTTCACCAGCAGCAGCCGCCCGTAGTCGGTGCCGGTCAGCGCGCCCCAGCTGCCGACGCCGCGCCAGGACTGGTAGACGCCGGTGCCGACCAGGACCAGGACGGCGCCGAACGCGATCCTGGAGAAGCGGTCCGCGACGTCCGCGCCGATCCCCTCGCGCAGCCCGACCAGCATCGCGGCCAGGCCGCCCAGCCAGAGCGCCATGGCGACCAGGTGGAGCATGCCGAGCGGCAGCGCCAGCCAGACCTGGATGCCCACCGAGGCGTGGTCCGCGCCGGCCCAGGTCGCCGAGAGGGCGACGGCCAGCACCAGTCCGGCGACCCCGAGGCCGAGCCGGGCCTCGCGCTGCGGGCGTTCGGCGGCGCGCCGCTCCAGCTCCCGCAGCTCGGCCTCCTCCGGATCGGCGTCCGCGCCGGCCGTCCCCGCGCCGGCGGTTCCGGATCCGGTAGCACCCGGCCCGGCGGTCCTGGCGGTGCGGGCCTGCGGCAGCCCGAGCTGACCGACCAGCAGGGAGAGGAACACCCCGCTCGCCGCGAGCAGCAGCAGCCGGGCCGCCAGCGCCGTCCCGATCCGCTCGTCCAGGGTGGCCCGGACCAGCGACAGGTCGAACGCCTTGCCGACGCCGGAGCCCCGCTCGTACGGTCCGCGCAGCATCAGTACTGCGACGGTGGACACCAGCAGGGCCACCCAACCGGTCATCAGCAGGCGCTGCACCGGGCGTCGGGCCGCCCCGGCCGGCCAGCAGAGCAGGACGAAGGCGGCCGCCCCGGCGAGCAGCGCGAACGCCGCGTAGGCGACCGTCCGGCCGGTGCCGTAGAGCGCGGCGACCAGGCCGTCGGCCTCGGCGCTCTGCAGGGCGGTGGTGGAGACGGTGGTGGCCGAGGGCGCGCCGATCGAGAAGGTGAAGGCCCCGCCGATCGGGTGCGAGTCCTCCGACACGGCCCGCCAGGCGACGGTGTAGGTGCCGTTGGCGAGTCCGGGGCCGAGCCCGACCCGGGCGGTGTTGTCCTTGCCGTCGGCGTGCGCGGGGCTGCCCGAGTCCACCGCCCGGCCGGCCGGGTCGAGCACCCGCACCGAGTCCGAGGAGAGCGAGACGGCCTCGCTGAAGGTCAGTGTGACGGCCTGCGGCGCGGTGGGCAGGACGGCGTTCTGCGCCGGGTCGGTGGACTGCAGCGCGGCGTGCGCGGCGGCCGGTCCGGCGCCGGCGAGCAGGAGTGCGAGGACGGCGCCGAGCACGCCGAGCAGTCCGGTGATCCGCCGGCCCAGCAGCCTCGGCTTCGCGGCCCGAGCCGTCGTCCGAGCCGTCGTCCGAGCTGCCGTTCGCGTCGCCGTCCGAGCCGTCGTCCGCGTCGCCGCCCCTGCGGTGGTCGTTCCCGCCGTCGCCGGTCGTGCCTCCGGCGTCGTCCGTCCCATCAGCATCGTGCGATCCCTTACTGCTGGCCGGGCCGGTAGGTGAGCTCCTTGACCGGCACCTTGACCGAGATGGTGCCGGTGCGGGTGAAGGTCAGGTCGAGTTCGAGCTCGTCGCCCAGGACCGGGGCCTTCTGCCACCCCATGATCATCAGGTGGGTGCCGCCCCGGGCGAGCTGCAGCGCGCCGTGCGCGGGGACGTCGAGCTTCTCGACCTGCTCCATGGTGCTGGCGGTGGAACGGTGCATGGTGACCGAGGAGGCGCCCGGGCTGGAGACCTTGACCAGTTCGTCGCCCTCGCCGCCCTCGTTGCGCACCGTCAGGTAGCCGGCCGCCATGCCACCGGCCGGCGGCATCGGGATGTAGGAGTCGGCGACGCTGAGTCGGGCCGCCCCTCCGCCGGCGGCCGCGCCGCCACCGTCCTGGCCGCCGTTCCCGCAGGCGACCAGGAAGGCGCCGCCGCCCAGTGCCGTCGCCAGCACCGCCCCTGCCAGCGCCGTCCGGCGGAAGCCGAGGGCGCCCTTCATGCGGCGACCCCCTTGGCCAGCAGCGGCAGGTCGTGCTCGAAGGTCTTCACCTCGGTGCCGCTCAGGTAGAGCACGTGCGCCTTGTCGTCGGAGGGCAGGAAGGCCAGCACCTGGGCGCCGTGGGTGGAGGTGACGCTGCCGTCCGCGTTGGTCACCGGGTCCTCGATCAGGATGCCGAGCGCCTTGGCGGCGGCCTTCACCTTGGCCAGGTCCCCGGTCAGACCTATGAAGTCGCTGCCCATCGAGTCCAGCCAGGCGCGCAGCACCTGCGGGGTGTCGCGCTGCGGGTCGGTGGAGACGAACACGACGTCGACCTTCTGCCGCTCCTCCGGGGAGAGCTTCTTCATCGCCACGCCGATGTCGCCCATGGTGGTCGGGCAGACGTCCGGGCAGCTGGTGTAGCCGAAGAACAGCAGGGTGGTCCGGCCGCCGGTCTTCTGCCGCAGGTCGTAGGGCTGGCCGGAGGTGTCGGTCAGCTGGAGGTCGGGCTTGTCGAAGTTCTTGCCGAGCACGGTGCCCTCGTAGGGCGAGTCGCTCTTCTGCTGGACGACCTTGGCGGGGCCGGCGGTGTCGGAGCCGGAGGAGCCGCAGGCCGTCAGCGCGAGCGCGGCGGCCAGGGCGACGGCGGTGGCCCCGGCCAGGCGGGCGGCGCGGGGGGTACGGGCGGAGCGGTGCATGGGAAGGTCCGATCGTGTGCGGTGGATCACCGGCGGGGCCGCGCCCGGGACGCGGGCGCGGCCGCGACGGGTGCCGGGCGCGGCCCCGCCGGTGCTGGGATCAGGAGGCCGAGCCGCCGTTCCGGCGGCGCAGGCCGAGGACGCCGACGGCGGTGCCGATCACGCCGACCACGATGCCGACCACGCCGAGCACCCGGGCGGTGGAGTCGCTGGCCTTGTCGTCCGAGGCGGTCTCGTTCTTCGCGGCGTCGCCGTGCCCGGCGGTGTGGTTGTCGGGGGTGGCCGCCGGGGTGGCGGAGGCGGTCGCGCCGTGGCCGTCGGAGGAGGCGGCCTTGGTCAGCTTCAGCACCGGGGCGGGCTTGGCCGGCTCCGGCTGGCCGGCCTTGGCCTCGTCGATCCAGCGGACGACGTCGCCGTTGTCGTAGGTCTGCAGGGCCTTGAAGACCATCGTGTCGGTGTCGGTCGGCAGCGGGCCGAGCGAGACCCGGAACTCCTGGAACTGGCCGGGGGCGATCTTCACGCCGGCGTCGGCAGTCCAGGTGATCTTGGAGACGGCCTCGTTGACGTCGTTGCCGTGGACCTTGATCGGCTTGTCCAGCTTGGCCTTCTCGACGGTGGAGGTCCAGCCCGGCAGCGGCTGGGTGCGGACCGAGGCCAGCGGGTGGTCCAGCGGGAGGTTGACCTCCAGCTTCACGGTGCCGGCGGCGTCGTTCTCGTTCGGGACCCGGAAGTCGACGGCGGTGTAGCCGCCCTGCTCGGCACTGCCGGGGTTCACGGTGACGTGGGCGAAGGCGGGGCCGGCCAGCGCGACCACGGAAGCGGCGGCGGCGAGGACGACGGCGGCGGTACGACGGGCGGGAAGGGAACGCATGGGGTTCGTGTCTCCGATCGGAGGCTCGGCCGCTCCCGGGCACGGAAGGGTCCGTGCCCCGGTGGGGCCGCGCGGCGGGGGAAGAAGTGGGGGGAGGCCGCAGCACCGCACGGGACCGGGCGGGTACGGCACGGCGCCGCGTACTCCCGACCGCCACCGGACCGGTACCGGTGGGGGGACACCGGGGACTCGGGGGCGGGTCAGTACGCGAGGGCCCCGAGGGGCGGCCCGCGCCGCACCACGCTGTGCCGCAGCACGGCACCGGCCGGCAACGGGTCGTCCCCGTCGCGGCCACCGGCCCGGCGGACCGGTCCGCCGGGCAGCCCGAGCAGGCCGCGCAGCAGCACCGCGGCCAGCGCGCACGCCGTCCGCAGCGGCTCCGCCGCTCCGGTCCGGGCCGCCGAGGCGGTGATCCGCACCAGCCGCCAGAGCGCCGCCTCGCCGCGCCGCAGCCACCAGCCGGCCAGCAGCGCCGCGCCGAGGTGGGCCGCCAGCATCGCCGGCGTCATCCCGAGCACGCCGCCCTGCCACCAGGGCGCGGCCGCGTACGCCTGCGGGTCCAGGCCGGCGCCCGCCACCACCTGTTCGGCGGTCGGACTCCCGGGCAGGCCGATCAGGGTGCCCGGACGGGCCTCGTTGCAGACCAGTCGGCTGGCCACCTGCGGCAGCGTCAGCGGGCCGTGGCCCAGCGGGTCGCCGTGGTGGTGCGCACCGGTCGCCCCGTGGCCGCCGTAGGTGTGGAAGAGGAGGTGCAGGCCGAACTGGCCCGCCGCCAGGGCCCCGGCGATCGCGCCGAGCGAGCGCTCCCGCCCGCCGAGGGCGGTGGCGAGCACCAGGACGGCGGCGAACCCGGCCGCGAGCGTGGGCGGGGCGACCTCGCCACCGGCCGCGAGCGCGTGCCCGGCGGCCGCCACCAGCGTGCACACCAGGGCGAACGGAACCGCCCGGGCAAGCCGCAGGTCCCAGGCGGCGTCCCCCACCGGCGCGTCCGGTGCGGGGGCGCCCGGGTGCGGGGCGGCGGCTGGGGCATTCATGGCCGGGACATCATCTCATCGCCCACACCCACCGGATCGGCAGGGTGGGAAATCCCTACGAATGCCCCGTTCGGCCCCGCGCACGGCCCTCGGTGTGCGCTGCTCGGCACATGCCCGTCCCCCCGTCCATCCGCCGAACGGGCGGTAGCGGGCCTCCGGCACGGTTCACCTCCGCACCGTCCGGAGATACCTCGTTATATGTGGAGCCGCAGCCAGGAGGGACCTCCCGTGGACATCTGGTGGACTCTGCACCTCAAGCGCGACCCGGCCAGCGTGCCGCTCGCGCGCCGCATACTGCTGGGCGCGATGGCGACCGCGGGCGTCGATCCGCAGATCGCCCACGATCTCGGCGTCGCCCTCAGCGAGGCGTGCGCCAACGCGGTCGAGCACGGCGCCTGCGGGCGGCCCGACGACGGCTACCAGGTCACCGCGTCCATCAGCGGCGACCTGCTGCGGATCGAGGTGACCGACTCGGGCCCCGGCCTGCCCGGCCCCGACCGTCCGGCCCCCCTCGCCCTCCCGGCCGCGCCGCCGGCCCGCCCGGCGGGCCGGGCCCAGCCCCGCCGGCCGGGCGGACGACGCGGCCGCGCCACCGTCCCCGGCCCGCTGCTCACCACCCACCGCCCACGCCGCGAGGGCCGCCCCTACGACACCCACGTCCTCCCGCCGGCCGCCGACCCGGTGCCGACCTTCCGGCCGGTGGACCTGGACTCGCTGCCCGACCTCACCGCCGAGTCCGGCCGGGGCCTGTTCCTCATCCACGCCCTCACCGACCACGTCCGACTCCGCAACCACCCGCTCCGGGGAGCGATCGTCAGCTTCGACAAGATCCTCAAGTGGCAGGACGGCGCGCTGCTGCGGGCGGCCTCGTAGCACCGGCATTCCATCGGGGACGCCGGTGGCGCCGGGGGCGTCGTGCCGTCACCCGGCCCGGTAGGCCCGGAGGAACGCCGCGACACCGGTGTCGATCAGGCGGTCGGTCTCCTCCTGCGGCAGCGGCAGGACTCCGTAGTGCGACAGCTGCACGATCGCGTGCGAGATCAGGGCCGTGAAGTGCCCGGCCGTCGTGGCCGGGTCCCCGTGGACGTCGATCAGCCCGGCGTCGGCGAGGACCGTCATCGCCTCGGCGAGGGCCTCCCCGGCCGGCCTGGGGCCCGCGTCCCGCCACGCGGCCAGCAGCTCCGGCGGTACGTGGTCGGCCTCGGCGTGGATGTGCCGGACGAGGGCGAAGTGGTTCGGGAAGTCGGTCATCATGCCGACGAGGGCACGGGCGAGGGCGCCGAGATCCCGTTCGAGGTCCTCCGGGCGGGGCGGCCGGGCGGGGTCGACCAGGGCGCGGATCCGGGCGATCTGGGTGTCCCGCACCTCACCGGAGGTCCACGTGACGACGGTGCGGAAGAGCTCCGCCTTTCCACCGGGGAAGTGGTTGTAGAGGGTGCGCGTCGAGACGTCGGCGGCAGCCGCCAGCGCGTCGACCGAGGCGCGGGTGTAGCCCTCGCGTCCGAAGACCGCGCAGGCCGCGCTCGCCATGGCCCGCTGCTTCGCCAGTTTCCGCGGCGAGACCTCTTCGGGCGCCGCGCCCGTTCCGGTCCGGTTGTCGCTCCCCATGTCCGCCTCCTCATCGACTACAACGACCGTTGTAATTTCTGCAACGTTCGTTGTAGTTTACCGGAGGAAGGCCGCACGGGGCGGCCGAACCGCCTCAGGAGGGGACTTCGTCATGCCTGCCACCACCGCCACGGTCCTGGACACCGCCGACGCCAACGCCGGGGGCGCCCCGCTGCGCGTGGCCGTCATCGTCGGCAGCGTCCGCGAGGGCCGCCAGGGTCGCGCCGTCACCGACTGGTTCCTCGGCACCGCCGACGGCGACCCCGGCCTGGACCTGGACGTCATCGACCTCGCGGACGTCCCCCTGCCGCTCGTCATGCCCGGCTGGGGCGGCGCCCCGGCCCCGGAGGCCGCCGCCGCCCTCGCGGACGTGACGCCCCGTCTGGATGCCGCCGACGCCTTCGTCGTCGTCACCCCCGAGTACAACCACAGCTTCCCGGCGGCCCTGAAGAACCTCATCGACTGGCACTACACCCAGTGGCAGGCCAAGCCGGTCGGCTTCGTCTCCTACGGCGGCCTCGGTGGCGGCCTGCGCGCGGTCGAGCAACTGCGCCTGGTGTTCGCCGAGTTGCACGCCGTCACGGTCCGGGACTCGGTCAGCCTGCACGGCCCCTGGTCCGGTCTCGGCGAGGACGGCGCCCCGCGCGACGCGGCCGTCAGCGAGGGCGCCGCCAAGGGCATGCTCGGCCAGCTCGCCTGGTGGGGCCGGACCCTGCGCTCCGCCCGCACCACCCGCCCCTACCAGGGCTGAGAGGGACAGGGCCATGGCCGTCATCAGCCGATCCGCCGAACGGGCCGTCCGGGCAACGGCAGAACCTCCTCCGCCGAGCTCCTCCGCCGCGCTCAACCGCATCCTCGCCGTCGTCATCACCGGCTCGGTCATGTCCGTGCTCGACATGACGATCGTCAATGTCGCGCTGCGCAGCCTCTCCGAAGAACTCCACGCACCGCTGACGACCGTCCAGTGGACGGCCACCGCCTACACCCTCGCGCTCGCCGCCGTCGTCCCCACCGCCGCCTGGGCGATGGGCCGGTACGGCGCCAGACGCACCTACCTGACCGCCCTCACCCTCTTCACCCTCGGCTCCCTCCTCGCCGCGTGCGCCTGGGACGTCGGCAGCCTGATCGCCTTCCGGGCCGTCCAGGGGCTCGGCGGCGGTCTGCTCACCCCGGTCGGCATGGCGATGGTGATGCGCACCGCCGACCGGGCCCGCCTCGGCCGGGCGATGGCCCTGCTCGGACTGCCCGTCCTGGCCGGCCCGGTGGCCGGCCCCGCCCTCGGCGGCTGGCTGCTCGACACCGCTTCCTGGCACTGGATCTTCCTCGTCAACCTGCCCGTCGGAGCGGTCGCGCTCCTCCTCGCCGCCAAGCTGCTCCGCCCCGACCCGCCGCGCCCGGCGACCCCCGAGCCGCCCAGGCTCGACGTCCCCGGCCTGCTGCTGCTCTCCCCGGGCCTCGCCCTCCTGCTCCACGGCCTGGCCCGCGGCGGAGAACAGGGCGACTTCACCGCCCCCGGCACCCTCCTGCCCGCCCTCGCCGGTGCGATGCTCGTGGCCGCCTTCGTCCGCCGCGCCCTGACGGCCGACAGCCCGCTGCTCGACCTCAGGCTGCTGCGCCACCGCACCTTCGCCGCGGGCATCGGCACCCTCGCCCTCTTCACCGGCGGGTACTTCGGATCGATGCTGCTCGCCCCGATGTACTGGCAGCAGGCACGCGGACTCAGCGCCACGGCGGCCGGGCTCCTCGGCGCACCGGTCGGTCTGGCCGTCGGCCTGACCATGCAGATCGCGTCCCGCCGTATCGACAAGGTCACGCCGCGCCACCTGATCCGCTTCGGCATCGCCGTCGGCGCCCTCGGCATGGCCCTGACCGCCCTGCAAACGGGCACCGAGGGAGTGCCGGCCTGGCGGGTCGTCGGCGCGGCGATGCTGATGGGCGTCGGCGCGGGCACGACCCTGATGCCGACGATGACCACCGCCACCCGGGACCTCCCGGAGGACCGGCTGGCTGCGGCGAGCACCCTCCTGAGCATCAACTCCCAGGTCGGGGCATCGGTGGGGACGGCCCTCCTGTCCGTACTCCTGAGCTCCTGCGGTACGACCCCCTCCGGGTTCCGCCTCGTGTACGCGGTCGCCGCGCTCCTTCTCGCCCTGGCTCTGGTCCCCGCTTCCTTCCTCCCGTCCCGCCGCCCCTGACTCCGGCCCCGGTGGGCGTGACCGGCGGAGGCACTCCGCCGGTCGGACCCGGTACTCGGATCCGCCGGTCGAATCCGGCCGGGGTCAGTCGCGGGTGGTCGTGGTGGGGGCCGCCCGGTTGCGGCGGCGGGCGACGATCACGGCTCCGAGGCCGAGGGCGATCGCCATGCCGCCGGTGATCGCGAGCGGGAGGTCGCCGGAGCCCGTGCCGGTGCCGGCCAGTCGGGTGCCGGTGCGGTTGTCGCCGGTGGGGCCGGTGCCGGCCGTGGGGGCGGGCGGGGTCGGGACGGTGGGGGAGGCGCTCTCGGTGGAGGCCGGGGCCGGGGTCGCGGCGGTGTCCGTGCCCGTGTCCGTGCCCGGGACGGTGGTGACCGGTGCCGGGTCGGCGAGGGTGAGCCTGCTGGTGAGCGAGCCGAGCAGCCGGTCGCACTGGTACTTCGCGTCCCCGTACGGCAGCGGCTCCGAGGTGCCGGCGACGGTGACGGCGTAGTCCCCGGAGAGCGTGCCCGGCTCGTCGGTGAACCTCAGTTCGGCGGTGACCATCTCGTGCGCCGGGACCTGGAAGGAACCGACGGCCGTCGTCCCGGTGCCGTCGTTCGGTTCGACCGGGGTGAAGGGGCCGCCCTGGATCCTGACCAGGGGCTTGAACGGGGCGCCGCCCCGCGGGCCCTCGATCCGGTAGGTGACCCGGAAGTCCGTCAGCACAGTGTCGCTGTCGTTGTAGAAGGAGAAGGCGAGGTCCTGCGGCTGGCCGCTCCTGACCAGCGTCGCCGCGCTCGGCACGGCGTGGGTCGGCATCGTGACCCGGTGCTCGGACTCGCAACCGGCGGTCGGCGTCGAGGTGGCCGAAGGAGTGGCGGGTGCCGTGCCGGGGGAGGACGCGGTCGCGGTGGCCGGGGGCGTGCCGGTGGCCGACGGCGTCACGGTGGTGGAGGTGGTGGGGGTGAGCTCGCCGGCGGTGGCCGACGGCGTGGCGACGGTGGCGCTCGCCGTCGGTTCGGCCGTCGCGCTCGCCGAGGGCGACGGGCCGCTGTCGGCGGCGGCGCCGGTGGTCCCGCCGACCAGCGCTCCGCCGGTCAGCACGAACAGGGTGGCGGTGGCCGCCAGACGGGAAGTGCGCACAGGGGGGCTCCGGTGGAGGTCGGACGAAACCGCTTGCGCATGGGGGACGTTCGAAGGGTCCGCACGGTTGTACCGACCCTTCGAACGTCCTGGTGGCGGTTCGTGAATGTGGGCGCCGGAGGCGCCGGGAGGATGGTCGGCTTCGGCGCGGCGGTGGTACCGGGGGGCACCGGGCGAGGTGCTCGCCGAGGGCGTGCCGGTGCTGCTCGGGGTCGGGGTGGCGCTCGGTGAGCCCGTCCGGCCCAGGGGGCGGAAGTCGGTCCGGGACGGCCTACCCTGGCGCGATGGGTGCGGTGGGCGAGTGGGACCTGAGGCGGCTGCGGGTGCTGCGGGCGGTCGACGAGTGCGGGACGGTGACGGCGGCGGCCGAGCGGCTCCGTCTGTCGCCCTCGGCGGTCTCGCAGCAGATCTCGGCGCTGGCCCGGCAGGTGGGCGCGCCGATGCTGGAGCCCTACGGCCGCCGGGTTCGGCCGACCCCGGCGGCCCGGCTGGTGCTGCGTCACGCGGCGGTGGTCTTCGGGCAGCTGGAGCGGGCCGAGGCCGAGCTGGCCGGCTATCTGCACGGCGAGGCGGGCGAGGTCAGGGTGGGGGCCTTCGCCACCGCGATCACCGGGCTGCTCGTCCCGGCGGTGGCCCGGCTGCGCGAGGCCGCTCCGGGGCTGACCGTGCGGGTGGTGGAGGCCGAGGCGGACGAGGCGGTCCGGCTGCTGGCGGCGGGGGACGTCGACCTGGCGCTGTCGCTGGCCGTCGGACCGGTCGGCCGGGGCCCCGGATTCGTCGGGACGGAGCTGCTCAGCGACCCGTTGGACGTCGCGCTGCCGCCGGGGCACCCGCTGGCCGGGACACCGGGACTGCGGCTGGCGGACCTCGCGGCGGAGCCGTGGATCTACGGCGCGGCCGGGCCCTGGCGGGAGATCACCACGGCGGCCTGCGCCCAGGCCGGCTTCGCCCCGGAGCGGGCGCACACCGCCGCGGACTGGACCGCGATCCTCGCGATGGTGGCGGCCGGGCTGGGAGTGGCGCTGGTCCCACGGCTGGCCTCGGCCGGGCGGGGTGGCGCGGCGGTCGTCCGGGCGCTGCCGGCGGACCTGCCGACCCGCCGGGTGGTGGCGGGGGTCCGGGCGGGCACGGAGCGGACGCCCCCGCTGCGCCGGGTGCTGGCGGAGCTGGCGGCCGTCGCCAGGACCCTTCAGTCGGACTGAACGGTTTGCTCAGTTCTTTGTGATGGACCTGATGGGTCACCCGGCGTGAGGGTGGAGGCATGACCACCGAACGGACCCCTGACCCCCGTCCCGACCAGTTGTCCGACGCCGCCGCCCCGGCGTACGGGGGCGGCGACCCCTACGCCGACTACCGCGCCGCCGAGTTCCCCTTCACCGCCCTGGTCGATCTGGCCGACCGCCGGCTTGGCGGCGCGGTCGTCGCCGCCAACGACGAGCTGTTCGCCGAGCGGGAGAACCTGCTGCTGCCGGGCGCGGCCGAGTTCCGCCCGCACACCTTCGGCAACAAGGGCCAGATCATGGACGGTTGGGAGACCCGGCGGCGGCGCGGCGCCGCCGCCGGGCAGCCGCACCCGGCCGTCGAGGACCACGACTGGGCGCTGATCCGGCTGGGAGTGCCGGGAGTTGTGCACGGTGTGGTCGTCGACACGGCGCACTTCCGCGGCAACTTCCCGTTGCAGATCGGCGTCGAGGGCACCGAACTCCCGGGCACCCCGGGGCCGGAGGAGCTGCTGGCCCCAGAGACCGAGTGGCAGCCGCTGGTCCCCCGCTCGCCGGTGCGCGGCCACGCCGCCAACGGTTTCGCCGTCGCCGAGCGCCGCCGTTTCACCCATCTGAGGCTCCGCCAGTTCCCGGACGGCGGCATCGCGCGCTTCCGGGTGCACGGCGAGGCGCGTCCGGATCCGGCCTGGCTGGCCGCGCTCGGCACCTTCGACCTGGCCGCGGTCGAGAACGGCGGAGCCGTCGAGGACGCCTCGGACCGCTTCTTCTCCTCCCCGGTGAACCTCGCCCTGCCCGGCCGGTCCGCGGCGATGGGCGACGGCTGGGAGAACCGGCGGCGCCGGGACGACGGCCACGACTGGGTCCGGCTGCGGCTGGCCGGGAGGGGCGCCGTCCGGGCGGTGGAGGTCGACACCGGCTACTACGTCGGCAACGCGGCCGGCTGGGCGGCGCTCTGGGGCCGGGACGAGCGGGGCGCCGACCCCGGGGCGTGGTTCGAGCTGGTGCCGCGCACCCGGCTCCAGCCGGACAGCGTGCACCGGCTGCTGGTCGACGCCCCGCGCCCGGCCACGCACGTCCGGCTGGACGTCTTCCCGGACGGCGGGATCGCCCGGCTGCGGCTGTACGGCGGGCTGGTCTGACCCGCGGCCGCCGGGCGGCCCGGTGCCACCGGACGCCCGGCGGCCCCCCGCTCCGTTTGCCGGGTCCGGCGGCCCGCCGGACGATGGGGGCATGATGCACCAGATGCGGGCCGAGTTCGGCGCCGGCGGCGCGTCCGCCGGGGTCCGGCTGTGGCACATGGTCCGGGGCGGCGAGGACGCGGCGATGTGCGGCCGGGAGATCGACGCGGCGGCACCCGCCCGGGAGGCGACGGACTGGGGGCGCACCCCCGAGACCTGTTGCCACACGTGCGGCGCGTACGTGCTGCGCGAGTCCCCCTACCTGGGGGACGAGCACCGGCCGGGACCTCCCGGCGAGCAGCCGGCGGGCGGTTGGCCGACGGGCTGAGCCCCGGCGGGCGGTCGGCCGACGGGCCGGGCCCCGGCCGGCGGTCCGGTGGACCGCTCCGGGCCGGCCGGGGCTACCGTGGTCGCCATGGACAAGTCCCTGGTCCGGCCGCGCTCGCTCGTCCGTGAGGCCGCCGCGCTGCGGGCGGGCGTCCCCGCCCTGGCCGTCCACGTCGACCGGCTCTGCGCCCGGATCGAGCAGGTGGACCCGCTGATCCACGCCTTCGTGCCCGAACCGGGCCGGGCCGACCGCCTGCAGGCCGAGGTACGGGCGCTGGCCGCCGACCGTCCGGACCCGGCGCAGGCGCCGCCCCTGTACGGCGTGGCCGTCGGGGTCAAGGACGTCGTGCACGTCGACGGCCTGCCCACGCACGGGGGTTCGGTGCTGCCCCCGGGCGTCCTGGCCGGGCCGCAGGCCACCGTGGTGGACCGGCTGCGGGCCGCGGGCGCGCTGGTCGCCGGCAAGACGGTGACCGCCGAGTTCGCGGGCGGCGCGCCCGGCCGGACCCGCAATCCGCACCGCCCCGAGCACACTCCGGGCGGCTCCAGCAGCGGTTCGGCGGCGGCGGTCGCGGCCGGACTGGTGCCGCTGGCGATCGGCACCCAGACCATCGGCTCCGTGGTCCGCCCGGCCGCCTACTGCGGGGTGGTGGGCTTCCGGCCGACCTTCGGGCGGATCCCGACGGCGGGCGTGATCCCGAACGCGCCCAGCTTCGACACCGTGGGCCTGTTCACCGCCGATCTGGCGGGCGTCGCGCTGGCCGCCCCGCTGCTGTGCGACGACTGGGACCACGGGGCCGGGGACGGCGCGGGGGGCGGGCCGTGGGCGGACGAGGCGCCCGTGCTCGGCGTCCCGGTCGGCCCGTACCTGGACCGGGCCGGACCGGAGGCCCGGCGGGCGTTCGACCGGCAGCTGGCCCTGCTGGCCGCGCGCGGACTGACGGTCCGCCGACTCGATCTGCTGCCGGACTTCGACGAGTTGGAGCGGCAGGCGCGGACGGTCAACCGGTTCGAGACGGCCGCGAGCCACGCGGACTGGTTCGCCCGGTTCGGCGAGCTCTACCGCCCGGAGACGGCGGCGGCGATCCGGCACGGGCGCACCGTCGACCCGGCCGACCGGGCGGCCGCGCTGCGCGCCCGGACGGCGTTCCGGGAGCGGCTGGCCGAGCAGCGGCACCGGGCCGGGGTGGACCTGCTGCTGGCGCCCTCGGCGACCGGTCCGGCCCCACTGGGGCTGGGTGGCACCGGCAGCGCGGTGATGTCCCTGCCCTGGAGCCACGCCGGTCTGCCCGCGCTCAGCCTGCCGGCCGGGGTGACGGCGGCGGGCCTGCCGCTCGGGCTCCAGGTGGTCGGCGAGGCCGGGGCGGACGAGCGGCTGCTGGCGCTGGCGGTCGTCCTGGAGCGGGTGCTGGACGGCGCCTGAGCCGTGGGCGGAGCGGCCGGGCGTCCATCGGCCGCGAGCGGTGGGTCCGCGTGCGGAGGCGTTCCGGGCACCGGCCCTCAGGAGTCGAACGCGGGCCCGTCCGGGTCGGTGGCGTCGGAGCGCAGCCGGCGCAGCACGGCGCGGTGGGCCCGGTCGTACGGGGTGTCGTCGTCGAACAGCAGGGCCTGCGGGTTGGCGTTCTCCAGCAGGGCGATCAGGGTGAAGGCGATGTCCTCCGGCTCGGAGTCGGGCCGCAGGTCGCCCGTGCCGACGGCCTCGGTGACCAGGCCGAGCACGGTGGCGTGCCACTCCCGCCAGTTGGCCGCGAGGACGTCGCGCAGCGGGCCCGGCCGGGCGTCGTACTCGGCGTTGACCTCGTAGAAGAAGCAGCCGCCGGGGAAGACCCGGGCACGGGAGTAGGCGAGCCAGGACTCGCAGAGCAGCCGCACCTTGCGCAGACCGGGGGCCTCGTCGCGGACCGGTCCGAGCACCGCGTCGGCGAAGATCCGCCGGGCGGCCCGCACGGTGGCGAGCTGGAGCTCCTCCTTGGAGCCGAAGCCGGCGAAGACGCCGCTCTTGCTGAGGCCGAGGTCGGTGGCGAGCCGGCCGATCGACAGCGCGTCCAGCCCCTCGACCGAGGCGATCGCGACGGCCCGGCGCAGGACCGTCCGCCGGGTCTCCTCGCCGCGCAGCACCCGTCCGTCCGTGGTCGATCCGGCCACCGCTCACCCCAGTCCTCGGGCCGTTCCCCGGCCTCTTCCGTCCGCTCGTCCGTGTGGCCAGGGTAGCGGGGGACGTCGGCCGGACTGAAAAAAGCACGAACGGTCGTGCTAATATCTCGCCGAGTTCGGCTCTCGCCCCTTCGGCACCCCGGCATCCCCCGGCACCCACAGGAGTTGCGCATGGACCCGGCCGTCGCACTGATCCGCACCACCCTGAACACCGTCTCGCTGGCCGCCCCCGGGCTCGCCGGCCGGGCCGCGTTCGAGCTCTACCGCCACCCCTTCCGCCGCAGCCGGGTCCGCCCCCGCGAACGCGAGGTCCACGACCGGGCTGTCGCCGGGACGCTCCGGCACGGGGAGGTGCGGGTGGTCGTCCACCGCTGGGGCGACGGCGCCCGGCCCGTCCTGCTGATGCACGGCTGGCGCTCCCGGGCCTCCCGCTTCGCGGAGCTGGTGCCCCGGCTGCGCGCGCTCGGCCTGACCGCGGTCGGCTACGACGCCCCCGGGCACGGCGACTCCGGCGGGCGCACCGCGACCGTGCTGGACCACCGTGCCGTCGCCCTGCGGCTCCAGGAGGAGTACGGGGAGTTCGAGGCGGTGGTCGCCCACTCGCTGGGTGCCAACGCGGCCTTCCTGGCGCTGCGCGAGGGCCTGCGGGCGCGGCGGCTGGTCGCCTTCGCCGGCGCCTCCGAACTCTCCTGGCTGCCGACCGCGTTCTGCGACCGGCTGGGTCTGAACGCCACCGTGGAGCGGGAGTTGCGCCGCCGGGAGGCGAGCGGCGCGATGTTCCCCGGGGTGGCGGACATCCGTACCCACTTCGACGCCGCCCGCGACCCCGGGCAGATCGCGCCGCCGATCCTGGTCGCGCACGACGAGGACGACGACGTGGTCCCGTTCTCGCACGCCCGCCGGCTCCGGGCGGCCTACGGCGAGCGGCTGGAACTGCTGGCCACCCGGGGCCTCGGCCACCGCCGGATCCTCACCGAGCCGACCGTGCTCGACCAGGTGACCGGTTTCCTGGCCGCCGGGACCGACCCCGTCCGCCGGGCCGTCGACGGCCCGGCGGACGGGCTGGGCAAGGCGGTGGGCGCGATATGAGCGTCCTCGAACTGCACGGCCGCGCAATGGAGTTGGCCGCCGCCGTGGTGGACACCGTGCAGCCGGAGCAGCTGGTGCTGGTGACGCCGTGCGCCGGGTGGCCGCTGCGGCGGCTGCTGGAGCACGAGGTGGGGCAGCACCGGGGCTTCGCCGCGGCCGCCCTCGGCGCCGGGGCGGACCGGACGCGCTGGCGCGACGTCCCGGTCCACGGTGATCCGGCGGGCGCGTTCCGGCGGTCGGCGGCGCGGCTGACCGCCGCGTTCGCCACCGCCGCCGCCGCGGCGGAGCCGGCCCCGCTGTGCCTGCCGGAGATCGGCGACGGCGGGCCGTTCCCGCTCGACCGGGCGATCGGCTTCCACCTGCTGGACACCCTGGTGCACGCCTGGGACGTGGCGGCCGCGCTGGGTTCGCCGGCCCGGCTGGTGGCGGCGGTGCAGGCCGAGCCGCCGTTGGTCGGAGCGCTGCTGGCGGTGGCCGGGGCGGTCCCGGCCGGGGTGCCGGCCCGGGGACCCGGGCAGGCGTTCGGCGCCGTCCGGGCGGTGCCGGACGGCGCCGGTCCGTTCGACCGCGCGCTCGCCCTGCTCGGCCGCGACCCGGCCTGGCGGGCCCCGGTCCGTTAGCCCGGCGGCCCGACCGCTCCGCGGGCTAGCGGTTCGGCGATCCGGTGGCCCGGCGGTCGTCGCGCCGCTCGTCGGGGAAGCGCGGGCCGCCGATCAGGAACAGCAGCGCGGCGGTCGGGAAGCCGATCGTCGCCGCCAACAGCACGATGAACTGCCAGAACATCTCTCGCTCCTCGCCCTCGTCAGCGCCGGGGGCGGGGATCCCCCGAAGGTGGTCCCAAACCCGGACGGCCCTGATCGGCCGAAATGTCCACTCGTGCTCCGACGGTATGGCCGGATCACCCGCGCTGCCACCGGGGGCGCGCGGCGCGGCGCGTGCACGGGTCTGGGCGCGCGCCGCACCCGGCGCGCACACTGTCGGGATGCAGGTACAGCTCGCAGGGGAAGCACGGCGGCCGGACCGCGAGAGCGAGGACTTCGCGGCGGCCACCTCCGAGGCACTCGTCCTCCTCGACGGTTCGAGTTCGCCGACCGGTCTGGAGTCCGGCTGCCGCCACGGCACCGCCTGGTACGTCCGCAGACTCGGGGTGCACCTGCTGACCCGGCTCACCGACCGACCGGACCGCTCGATCGCCGAGTGCCTGGCCGACGCCATCGCGGAGACGGCCGCCCTGCACGGCGGCCGCTGCGACCTCGCCCACCCCAACACGCCCGCCGCGATGGTGGTCGCCGCCCGCCGGCACGGCGCCTCGCTGGAGTACCTGGTGCTCGGCGACTCGCTGCTGGTGCTGGAGCCGGCCGAGGGCCCGCCCCGGGTGATCGGCGACAACCAGCGCTTCCCCGGCGGCGAGGAACTGCGCCGGCAGGTCTGGTCGACGGTGCCCGGCTCCGCCGAACGGGCCGCCCTGCACCTGGAGTACGCGCTGGCCGTCCGGGCCGCCCGCAACTCCGGCAGCGGCCCGTGGATCGCCGCCGCCAGCCCCAGGGCCGCCGCCCACGCCGAGACCGGCTTCGTCCCGCTGACCGGACTGCGCGCGGTGGCGGCCCTCTCCGACGGCGCGGCCCGCTTCACCGACCGCTTCGGCCTGGGCAGCTGGGGCGACGCCCTGCGTCTGCTCGGCGAGTCCGGCCCCGCCGAACTCATCGCCCAGGTCCGGGCGGTCGAACGCGCCGACGCCGACTGCGAACGCTGGCCCCGGGGCAAGGCCCACGACGACGCCTCCGCCCTCTACGCCCGCCTGTAGACCGGGGCCACGTACGAGCCACCGGAACGGCGGCCACCCGCACGGCCGGTCCCTCCTGTCCGCTTCGGGCCGCGCCACTGGTCCGGCGAGCACACCCGCGGGGGCTCGAACCGTCCGCGAGGACCGGGCGGACCGGGGTCGGCCGGCCCCTCGCCGCCGGGATCCGCCGGGCCTTCGGCCTCTCGCCGCCGGGACTTCGCTCCCGGCCGCCTCGGCCGCCTCGGTCACCTCGGTCACCTCGGTCACCTCGGTCACCTCGGCCCCGAAGACCGCGGTGGGTCGTCCTCGGGCGGGGTGCGCGACGCGCGTCGTCTACGACACCTGTTGAGCGCCCGCCTTCCGCTGCGCGGCACGACGGTCGGCGGCCGCCGGGGGGTTGTCGCGCCGCCAAGAAAGGACCCAGGTGGCGGTCAGCAGCGCGCCGGCGCCGGCCAGGGCCATCGCGCCGCCGGTGCCGCTCGCCGCCGCGATCGCGCCGAAGCAGACGGGGCCGACGCCCTGCAGGGTCATGTGGCCGGAGCCGAGCAGGCCGAAAGCCTGGCCCTGGCCGTGCTCGGGGAGGACGGCCAGGAACTCCCTCTGCAGGCCGAGGCCGTAGGCGAAGCCGCAACCGGTGCAGAGCAGCAGCGCCGCCGCGAGCGGGCGGCTCGGCTCCGCGGCGAAGCCGAGCAGGGGCGCGCCCATCAGGGCGATCAGCGGCACCACCAGGCGCTCCCGTGCGGGCGGCCGGAGGAGGCGGCCGACCAGCAGATCGCCCACGATCATGCCGACCGGCAGGCAGGCCAGCAGGATCGCGTAGGAGCCCGGGGGGAAGCCGCGGGTGCCCGTGTAGGCGACGATCAGTCCCTCCGCGCCCGTGACGAAGGCGCTCGGCAGCCACTGGGCGAGCAGCAGCCGGCGTACGGCGCGGTCGCGCAGCAGGGTGCCGCCGCCGCGCAGGCTGTCCCGGACGGTGCCGACGCTCGCGTTCCCCCGGTCCTCCCGCTCGACCGGAACACGTGGCAGCCGCCACCGGACGGCCGCCGCGCACAGCAGGTTCAGCGCCGCGCCGAGCGCCAGCGCCTGCCGCGGGCCCAGGGCCTCGACGACCACGCCGCCCAGAGCCAGGCCGAACAGCTGGGCTCCGCTGGAGGCCATGGTGTTGAGGGAACGTCCGAGCACATAGGCGTCACCACGCAGCCAGTGGGCCACCAGGCGCGCCGAGGCGCCGTTGAACACCGGTGCGGCCAGCGCGACGAGGGCGACCAGGGCCAGACCGGCCGCTGTCGGCAACCGGCCCAGGGCGAGCAGCGCCGCCACCGCGCCTTCCAGCACGAAGCCGCCGACGATCAGCGCCCGGGGCGGCAGGCGGTCGGCCAGCGAGCCGAAGAGCAGCGAGCCGAACAGCTGGGGGAGGAAGCCCGCCCCGAAGGCGAGGGCACTGAGCAACGCGGAGCCGGTGCCGGTGAAGACCAGCACCGAGAAGGTGGTGATCCGCAGCGATCCGGCCGTGATGCCGACCACCCGGGTCAGGAAGAGCAGCCGGAAGCGCGGTTCGGCCAGCACTTCGCGATAGGTCGTTCGACGCTCGGCGGACGGCGCCGCAGAACTCGGGGGAGCTGTCGTCATGCGAGGAGCGTCCGGTCGAAGGCCGGTGCGCCGCGAATGATTCGCCCCAGCACGTAAGGTCCGGCCCGGCGCGGTCTACCGTGGAGGCGTGCTCCGCTACACCGCCACCGCCGAGGACCTGTTGCGAAGCCGCTTCGCGCTGTCGCCGGCCTTCGAGCTCTGCGGCCTGCTGCGCGGCCTCGACGGCGGGAACGCGTCGCTGCCGGGCGGGTGGGCCGCACGTCTCGCGCCCGGTTTCCGGCGCCTCCGCCGCGAGACGGCGCTGGACGCCGTGCTGGCCCTGCAGACCGGTTCCTCGGGAGCCAACTTCGTCGCCCCGCCGCCCCGCGGTCTCGCCCAGACCTGGGCCGACGACCTGGCCGCCGTCCGGGCCACCCCGCTCCCGGTCGCGCGGGACGAGATCGACCGGTTGGGACGCCTGGCGCCGGTCCGCGACCCGCAGGTGCGGGCGCTGCTGGATTCGGACCGGGTGGTCGACCTGGTCGGTGACGCGCTCGACCGCGCCTGGAACGAGCTGCTGGCTCCCGACTGGTCGCGGTTGCGGGCGATCTGCGAACGCGACGTGGTCCACCGTGTCGGCGTGATCGGTGAGCGCGGCTGGCGGGAGGCGATCGAGGGCCTGGACCGGGGACTGGTGTGGAACGGGTTCAGCCTCCAGGTGCCGTTGCACTCCGAGGACAGGGTGGTCGACCTCTCCGGGGAAGGACTGCTGATGGTTCCCTCGGTACTGGTCCGGCCGGGCGTGGCGGCGTTCTACGACGAGCCCTGGCCGAAGGCGCTCGTGTATCCGGCGCGCGGTACCTCGGCGCTCCGGGAGCGGCCCGCCCCCGGCCCGGACGCGCGGGCCACGCTGGGCGCCCTCCTCGGGCGTTCCCGGGCGCGACTGCTGGCGGAGCTGGGGACGCCCGCCAGCACCAGTCAGCTCGCCCGAAGCCTCGGCATGGCCCCGGGTGCGGTCGGTGACCACCTCGCCGTCCTGCGGGCGTCCGGTCTGCTGGCCCGGGCGCGCTCCGGCCGCGCGGTGCTGTACCGCCGTACCGCGCTCGGTGACGCGCTGGTCGCGGGTCCCGCGGCGGAGGTGTAGCGGAGGAGACGCGGCGGTGGGGGGGGGCCCGGGCCGGGGCCGCCCCCCCCCCCGCCCCCGCGGCGGGGGGGGGGGGCCGGCCGGGCCCCCCCCCGCCGGG